>NZ_JARYTG010000005.1:0-353574 GCF_029911945.1 Winogradskyella sp. SYSU M77433
TGTGGGTTGCCTGTATTATTAGGATACAATGCTGTTATGGCATTGCCCGCATCTACATCGGCTTGGCTCTCATAGTACGCTACCGTAACGTTTACTTGTCCATTAAGAATCTCGGCGTCCTTGGTCGGTAGGTCGAAAAGCTCTATCTCGTCTCCTGGATTATCATAGTCACAAAGCTCATATGGTGTTACCGTTACCGTTGTTGGTATTGGGTTCACGATCAATTGAAGTGTTGTCGTTGCGTAACAGCCTGTTGTCGCATTTTCTATACGTACGTATATTTCTTGAGCATCTGGATCTGTATTGGTGAAATTACTTGGTAATGGTGCGTCACCTGTCTCTGCATCACCTGGATTGGCATGGTAGCTCACCACCATTCCTGTTTGTGCACCAATCACTTCGGCGTCACGTAAAGTTAGATCGAACTCTGCAAAGCCGTCGTTATCGTCATCACAGACCTCTAATGGTGTCGTAGGGTTGGCTATCGGGTTTTCTAACACTTCCAGATTCAAAACCCCTACATTGTAACAGTTCGTTGTAGTGTTGACTAAACGCACATAGATGGTCTCGTCGGTTCCTATATAGCCGTCGAAGATCTCGTCGGTGTCTATATCCGCTCCTACTGGTGTACTATGGTAGGATAGCTCAACTCCTGTTTGACCGTTCAATAACTCATCAGTCTTAGTACTCAATGGGAAACTTACATAGTTATCCGTGTCGTCGTCACACACTTGTAATGGCGGAACGACAGTTATCTCTGGTAATGGGTTTACCGTTAGCACAAAGCTCGTAGTACCGTAACAGTCTGGATAAGCTGGATCTTCTACCCTTACATAGATAGTCTCTTGGTCTGATCCTGTATAGTTACTCGGTAATGCTGATTGGTTAGCTTCTGCATCTGCCTGGCTCGCGTGGAAACTCACAGTATATATTGCTGGGTCTTGACCTCCCAATATATCTGCCTCTTGACTGCTAAGGTCAAAATCCGCAACTCCATCGTTGCTGATATCGTCACATAACTCCATACCTGCTGGCTCGTTGGCTATCGCTCTTGGATTCACTATAAGCTCGAAAAGTGGATTTACAGTCGCATTATAACAATCTGGGTCGTTGACGTTCTCTACTCTTACGTAGATTGGCTCAGGGTTACCTACATTGGTATAGAGATCTGGAAGCACTCCTGTTCCAGCATCCGCATCGGCAAAACTCAAGTGGTAGGTGACGTTGAAATCAGTCGATGGCTGAACACCCAAAATACCCAAGTCCTGTAAGCTCAAATCAAACTCCTCTACCCCATCATTACTATCGTCATCACATAACTCCAAATTAGCTACTGGATTAATCGTTGGTTGGTCTGTGACTACTATATCAAATTGTCCGGTTTCGTAGCAAAAATCTGTTGTATCGGCTATACGAACCCATATAGTTTGAGGGTTCGATATATTTGTATAATTTATTGATAACTCATTTAAGTTATCAATTGCATCTTGTTGGGTTGGATGGTAACTAACTACAAACTCACCTGGATTTTGTCCATCAAGAACAAGACTAGTGTTTTGAGATAAATCAAATTCAGCTGTATCACTCCCTCCTAATTCGCATAAATATAAATTTTGTGGTGTACCTATAGTTGGATTTGATCTAAATTCAATTTCTATTGGATCAGCCGAACCTTGACAAACTCCCGATAAATCAAAATCAACACGATATATTCCGCTTTCTGTTACTGTATAAATTGATGATGTCTCTCCTGGAATTTCTACATCATCTTTATACCAAGTATGAACTGCCGTAGTTAAACCTGTATCTAAAATTACATCATCTCCTAAACATCCCGCTGTTCCATTTGCTATAGTTATGTCATCACCTAAGTTACCTCCTAAGTCAAAACTACCAGCTTTTAAAAACACACCACTATCCCAAGAGCTATCTCTATCATCTGCTATAACTAACTTTATAGTATATTGCTCTCCTGGAATTACAGCAGATTGAGCGGTAAAAACAGTAGTTCTTCCATCATATGAAATAGGTGGTCCATTATTTGGAGTATAACCACCGAAATATTGAGCATTTGCCGCACCACAAGAGCCATTCGCTTGATGTATGTTTGTTACTGTTATTGGTGTATTTGTTCCTGGTAGTACAGCTAAATTGGTAGTTACACCATTAGAGTCTGTTAAGAAGAAAGCAAAAGCATCTGAATAATTACATTCAAAAGACCCACCATTATATTCTTCTGAGGCCATTAAAAAATCAAAACTTATACTATTTGCTAATGGCACAAAATCAAACTGAATGTATGTTGCATCATTTGTATTTGTTACCCCTGGTAAATTATCCAAATCTGGATCACCTGGCCAAGCACCATCACTTACGACACCACCTGAATTTGGCCCTTCAGCCGAACTAGCATCGCTAGAAGCCAATAGTACACCTTCTGCGAAAGGAAAATTAACCCCATCACTAATAAAATACCCTATACCGTTATGAGGTGTTCCAAAATCAATACCTGTAGACGATATTATATTAGATACTGTAGCACATGGACTATCAATAAGAATATCCTCAATTAATTGTGCTGCTGTATATGAATCTTCATCGACAACAATATTTGGACCTAAAACAAATACTGTTATAGTTTCTGTAGCTGTACATCCTTGTGGATTGTTATCCGTAACAGTTAGTGTAACAAAATAAGTACCAGATGCAGTAAAAGTATTAGAGACATCATTTCCTGATGCTGTATTTCCATCACCAAAATTCCAGCTATAAGTAGCATCTGTATCATCATCAGAAAAAGTTGCACTTCCTGAGAAGTCTACGGTATCTCCTGGTAGAACACTTACTACCCCTGAAGCGTTAGGTTCTGGAGTTGTACTGTCTATTGAAGCTACAATATCCTGACATGGGTATCCACATAATATCTCTGCTGCCCAACCTGTCGTATTTCCTGAGTCATTTGAAGTAAACGATATTGTTATACAACCAGAAGCATTACTATCACTTGAAGATATAAAACCTGGAGCAAATGCCCCTGTATATGTACCAATTACCGGAGCTGAAGTATCATCTCCATCATATATAGTCATTACATCCTGATTTAGCTGTGTACTAAACTCATAAAAATCAAGAATAATAAATTCATCTGCATTTTGAGGACAAATGGTCGTTGTATAGTTTTCATCATTAGCATAATTGCCAAACTCACCTCCACTATCATAAAAAATATCTGGAGCACAACGGTTAAACGTTCCATTTTCCATTAAAACATCTTGGGAAAACCCCATAGATGTCACCAATAAAATTAAAATATAGAGGACTTTTTTCATAGCTAGTTAGTTTCAATCAAACCACCAATGAAACCTTGAATACAAATCAGTGCCCCATTGATTTTTTTTTCAAAGGACGAAATTTAATGAAATAAAATGAATTGCTTTAAGAATTCTGATATAAAACATATTAAAAGGATGAAAGTTTCCAATCCTTATTTCATATTTTTGCAAATAAAAAAATATGTTAACGAAAATATCCATAGTTCCTACTTCAAACAACACAATTTTAAAATTTGAAGCAGACAAATTTCTTACAAATCATAACAGCTTTGAATTCAACAATATAGACGAAGCAAAGCATTCACCCTTAGCACAACAATTATTTTATCTTCCTTTTGTAAAAAAGGTCTATATAGCCTCTAATTTTGTTGCTATTGAACGTTATAATATAGTTGAATGGAAAGATGTTCAAGATGAAGTCGCCAAACAAATTGAAGACTATCTCTCAAAAGGTGGCATTGTAGTTACTGAAGAAGCCAGCAAACCAAAAGCCTCAGTAACCGTCTATGCTGAAAGTACACCTAACCCAAGTGTGTTAAAATTTGTTTTCAATAAAGTGTTGGTTCCTAACCTATACGAGTTTACTTCTATTGAAGAGGCTAAACCTTCCCCATTAGCTACTGCCTTATTTCAATTTCCATTTGTAAAGAATGTTTATATGGAAAAGAATTTTATTTCAGTAACTAAATATGATATTGTTGAATGGGAAGAAGTCACACTTCAAATCAGAGAATTTTTAAAATCTTATGTTGAAGAAGGAAAAACAATATTAAATGATGATGCACCTAAGCAACTCAATAAAACAGAAGCTGCAATTGAAGAAAAATTTGAGCTTTTAGATGACACATCAAAAAACATTGTAAACATTTTAGAAGAATACGTAAAACCTGCCGTTGAAAGTGATGGTGGAAATATAGAGTTCAAATCTTATAATGAGAACACTAAAAAGGTGGAAGTTTTACTTCAAGGTGCCTGTAGCGGATGTCCTTCTTCTACTTTTACATTAAAAAATGGTATAGAAAACATGCTTAAGGACATGCTTAATGACAATTTTATAACTGTAGACGCTATAAATGGTTAATTAATCCTTAATTATCTGCTAGTTATATTTTTTTTTAATCAAATTATTTATATTTGACTTTTAAGCATTAGGAAGTGTTATTCGGCATAATTTTTGATGTACTTAATAAAATTATTTTTAATAAAAAACTGAAAACGTATGACTTACCAAAAATTAAAAACAACGATTAGTGTAATTTTACTAATATTAATTCAAAATATTTACAGCCAGAATATGGATTTTGCTTCAGAACAAGGTCTTATAGCTAGATCTAGAAGTAGAATTGTTGATGCTGAAGGATCTCCATATGTTAATGATGATTTTAAAATGTTAAAAATCGATGGCTTCAATGTTGTTTTCCAAGGTCGTTATAATGCTTATTATGACGAAATGGAAATAAAGTTATCTGATGACAAAATCGTTTCTTTAGGCAATAACAGTGAGTATGTTGTCACTTTTAGTTCTGATGACAAGACATATAAAACATACAACATTAGCAATGATAAAGATATATCGAAGCGTTCATTCTTAGTTGTACTTGAGGAAACTGAAAATTACTCTATTTTAAAAAAGGAAAGCGTAAAATTTTATAGTAAAATAGAATCTCGCTCTTCTTATCAAAGTGAAATTCCTGCTAAATTCAAAAGAGAAGATGACCAATATTTTGTAAAGTATGACAACAAAGTGGTTTCATTACCTCAGAAAAAGAAAGATTTTTTAGATACATTTCCTGAACACTCTTCTAAACTTAAAAGCTACATCAAAGACAATAAGCTTAAATTAAAACATGAAGAAGATTTAGTTAAATTAACACAGTATTTAATTACATTAAAATAAATACACTATAGCTGATTTATATCAAATTAATTGATTTATAATCACAAATATTAATAACTCGGCCAACAAAACTTAGCCGAGTTTTATTTTTATATTAAACACATAAGAAATGGATACACAAAAATGGATTGATGCTGGCTATAATTTAGTTGTGGAATATACACCTAAGATTATTGCAGCAATACTAATATGGATTATTGGTAATTGGCTTATTGGAATTCTTTCAAAAATAATTGTAAAAGCCATGAACAAGGCTGATTATGAGATAAGCCTAAAATTGTTTTTATCAAACCTTATAAAATGGTCACTAAAAATTATGCTGACTATTGTAGTGTTAGGAACTCTAGGTATAGAGACTACCACATTTGCTGCTGTTATTGCTGCTGGTGGTTTAGCTATAGGCTTAGCCCTGCAAGGCTCTTTAGCTAATTTTGCAGGTGGTGTATTAATATTACTGCTAAAACCATTTAAAGTAGGTGACTGGATTTCTGCTCAGGGAGTAGATGGTAGTGTAAAGGAAATCTCAATTTTTAACACTAAGATTATTACGTTTGGTAATCAAGAAGCCATAATACCTAATGGTAAACTATCTAATGATAATATTATCAATTATACATCTCAAGGTATAAGACGTGAAAATCTGACCTTTGGAATCGGTTATGATGACAACATAAAAGAAGCAAAGGATATTTTACTTAACCTAATAAATGAACAAGAAACGGTTATAAAAGAAGAAGACAAACTTCCAATGATAGCTGTAGGTGAACTTGGCGACAGTTCTGTAAACATTATATTAAGATATTGGGCTAAGAATGAAGATTTTTGGGCTATACGTTGGTATACGCTTGAAGAAGGAAAAGCTAGATTAGAAGCTGCAGGAATCTCAATACCATTCCCTCAAAGAGATGTTCATCATTACAATTTAGAGAAATTTGAAACTGGTAAAAAAGACTAAGATTTTTTCTTTAAAGCAACAAAATCCTTTAAATAATAAGGCTCAAAATAGGCGACATCTTCGGTGTCGCTTTTTTTGTATTTAATTTCAGAAAGTTTTGCCATTTCTTTAGCTGAAGGTAATTGTCCTTCAACAAAAACTGCATTAGGATGTTGAATAAGCGTCTTTGTCTTTTCTACACCATTACCAATAAAATATACTTTTGACTTCTCTAAGAGTTCCTTAAAACTTTCTTTATTTAGAATTTCGGCTTTAATTTCTCTAGCTAATTTTAAATTCGAATTATAAATAGCCGAATACACCTCCATTCTTCTTGCGTCTAGCATAGGCACAATAAAGCCATCATTAGATGTAATTTGATTGGCTAAAGCTTCTAAAGTATCAGTAGCTATTAATGGTTTATTTAAAGCAAAACACAGCCCTTTGGCAGTTGACACACCAATTCGTAATCCGGTATAAGAGCCTGGACCTTTACTCACGGCAATTGCATCTATAGCTGAAGGTTCAATTTTAGCTTCTTTAAAAACATTATCTATAAATACGTGTAACGTTTCAGCATGTGAATAACCAGAAGAATTATCCTCTTTTAAAACCAAAATCTCTCCATCTTTAGATAGAGAGACTGAGCAATTTGTGGTTGCTGTTTCTATATTTAGAATAATAGCCATTCTATAAATTTATTCTTCTTTACTTTCTGATGCTCTGGATGATTTATTTTGAACCTCCAAAAGATCACCAGGATTTAATGTTTTGGAAACTACATTGTAAGGTCCTGTGATAATTTTATCATCCTCTGTGAGGCCTGATGTAATTTCAATATTTGTATCGTCCTGAATACCTGTCTTAACCACTTTTAATTTTGCCTTACCATTAGCTTCTACAAAAACACATTCAAACTTTTCTTCTTCAGAACTGATTGAATCATCTTCAAATTCAGACTTACCAAAAGGTTTTTTAACTGAGCTTGTATCTGTTTTAATAACAATTGCACTAATTGGCACAGCAATAGCATTTTTTCTTTGGTTTGTAATAATATCTACTGTAGCAGTCATACCTGGTCTAAAAGGTGAATATGTTTCAGGTTTACCTTCGGTTAAGTCTTTATAGGATTCTTCAAGAATTCTAACTTTAACTTTAAAGTTTGTTACCTGATCTGCTGTTAAAGAGCCTTCAGCAGAATTGGCAATTTCAGTAACAACACCTTTAAACTCTTTCTTTAAGTAAGCATCTACTTCAACTATTGTAGAATCACCAATTTCGACTTTTACAATATCATTTTCATTGACATCTACCTCAACCTCCATATTTTTAAGGTTAGCTACACGTAAAATTTCCGTACCTGCCATTTGCTGTGTCCCAACAACACGCTCACCTTTTTCTACACTCAATAATGAGATGGTTCCGCTCATTGGCGCATAGATTGTAGTTCGGCTTAAATTATCTTTTGCTTCATTAACTGTTGCTGCCGCACTTTGTACATTGTAATACGCTGAACTTTTACTCGCTACAGCAGTTTCATAGGCCGCAATTGATCGGTCCCAATCAGCCTTAGAGATTACACCCTTATCAAAAAGTGATTTATTTCTTTCATAATCTGCTTTTGCTTGTTTTAAATTTGCTTCGGCTTGTTCTAAACCAGCTCTAACATTTTGATATGATGCTTGAGAACGATTAACAGCAGACTGAATTAAATCTGGGTTTATCCTAACTAACAAATCTCCTTCTTTAACTTCTTGCCCTTCTTTGAATGGTAAATCTAAAATTTCACCAGATACTTCTGATGATATTTTAACCTCAACCTCTGGTTGAATTTTACCTGTAGCAGAAACAGTCTCTACAATATCTTGAAGTGTTACCTCTTTAACAGTAACGGATTTAAAATTACCTTTTTTGCCGAACCATCCCATTTTAGATCCAGCCACCAAAAGGACAAGGACTATAACAACGACACCGATAATAATTTTTACTGTTTTACTCATTTTTTTATTAGTTTAAATCTGTAATTGGAAGCCCAAAGTAGAATTCTAATATTTTCAGTCTAAAAATATAATCATATTTGGTACGAACCACATCAGATTGAGAGTTCTCGTACGCAGTTCTAGATTGGTTAAAGTCAAATGCATTAGATAAACCTACATCATAACGTTCTTTAGCATATTCAAATGCTAAACGCCTAGCTTCTTCCGTTTTTAATGCAGCTTCATAAGCTTTCTTAGAATTCTTTGCATCATTATAGGCCTGATACACTGTAGATTCTAAATCTAGCTGAGTCTGTTCTAATTGGTATTTCTGACGCTCTATGGCAACTTTACTTCTTTCAACATTATTTCTTACACTAAAACCATTAAATATAGGTACACTTAATTGAAGTCCGATAGAAGTACCGTCAAATATGTATAATTGATCAATAAATGCAATATCTTCACCTGTAAAAGGATTTGTTTGTGTACTTGCCCAACGTGTGCTATACTGAACAAAACCAGATAATGAAGGTGAGTAATTAGATCTGCTTATTTCTAAATCTTTTTGTGCTATATCTAAATTTGCTTGAGCTATTCGAACATCGTTAACTTCTTCTTTTGCTTTTTCAGCAATTTCAAATGGAGTTTTATCTAAAATATCTGCACCTATCAAACCATAATCTTCATCAACAATATCAAAATTGAGATAATCTTTTAGCTGTAATGTTTGTGCCAAACCTATTTTTGAAATTATTAATGCATTCTCAGCATTTATAATTTGTTGTTCCTGAGTTGCATCTGTTGCCTGAATTTCTAATAAGTCACCACGTGGCAACACGCCTGCATCAACTAACTCTTGTGTATTTTTTATGTTTTCTTTGGTAACTGCATTTTGAGCTCTTAGGACTCTTAACTGCTCTCTATTAGCAAGTATTTGTAAAAATGAATTTGCTACAAAAAGAGAGGTATCATCTTTCATTTTATCCAGACTATATTGCGAAGCTATCTGATTTAACTTTGTTCTTTGCAATGTTTTCCAATTAGCCAATCCATTAAAAATATTGATACCTGAACTTATAGAACCATTAGCAGATTCAAAAGTACTATTCTCAAATTGGTTGGTAGCTGGGTTTACGTTAGCACCTGTATTACTTCCCAAACTGGCATTAGCATTCAGCGTTGGCAAAAAGTTACCAATTGCATCTTTTTTAGCAATATCTGCCAAATGTAAATCTAACTCACTCTGCTTTATGGAGATGTTATTCTCTAGAGCATAATTAACGCATTCTAAGAGCGTCCATTTTTTATCTTGAGCGTGCAGGTTTATAGCTGTAAAAACTAATACTATGCAAATTATTTTTTTCATAACTAAACTATATGTCTTTATAAATTTCAAAGTGTTACAAAATTTTAAAAAATTACTGTTGCGCATATTTTGGCACACCTTGAACTTGGTTCCAAACCTTTATTTTATCGTCTTTAGTTATACCATTTTTTACTTCAACGAAAATACCATCGCTTATGCCTAACTCAACCTCTTTTCTTTTGAATTCTTGATCACCTACTACAACCTCTACAAAAGGCTCTTTAGTCTTTTCATCATATTGCACTAAAGCCTCTTTAATAGCTAATACCTTTTCTGCTTTTTCTAAAATAATGGAAGCATTAGCACTTAGACCAGCTCTAATAAAAGTTGAATCCATTTTCTTAAGTGAACCTTTGATTTCAAATTGAATCGCACCATTTTCGGCAACACCTTTTGGAGCGATGTAATCTAAAGTAGCATCAAATTTTTTGTCTTCTATAGCACCAACAGTAATTTCAAGAGGTAAACCTTCCTTAATTTTACCTACTTCGCTTTCATCAACTTTACCTTCAAAAATCATTTTAGTAACGTCTGCAAGTGACGCAATTGATGTTCCTTCATTAAAATTATTGGCTTCAATAACCTGATTACCAACTTCTACAGGAACATCTAAAACCATTCCTGATACAGTTGCTCTTACTTGTGTTTGAGCTATAGTACCTAAGCCTGAAGTCGTTCCTGTTTTTATGATATCATAATTTTGACGCGACTGAGTAAGATTAATTCTAGATTGCTCTACTTGTTGCTTTGCTTGTAAATAAGTATTGCTTACCTGATCGAAATCATTTGCTGAAATCACACCTTTATCAAATAATGCTTTTTGACGATCGTAAATAGCTTTTTGAGTTTTGAAATTAATTTCTGCGGTTTGCAAAGCAGTTTGATTGGATGCAATACTGTTTTTTGCACTAGTAAGGTTAGATACATTTGGTATTACTCTAATCTGTGCAATTAAATCACCTGATTCAACGTACTCTCCTGCTTCAATAAAGATTTCCTCAATAACTCCTGAGATATTAGGTTTGATCAAAATTTCCTCTTTTGGCACAATACTACCAGTTGCTACAGTTTTCACCATAATGGTTTCTTCAGTTGGCGACTCGGAAGTATAAGTTATAGGATCTTCCTGATTTTTTTGCCACAGATAAAATAATGACACCCCAAATACAAGTACTATGGAAATGAGTATAATTATTGTTGTTGTTCTTTTCATGATTTATGATTGATATAAAATATTTATTCGATTCGTAAAGCGTCTACGGGTTTCATTTTTGTTGCACTATTGGCAGGAATAAGACCTGCTAAAACACCTGAGACCACTAATATTATTAAAGCTGTAAATACCACTTGCATACTTACACTTGGATTTGCAAAATTTTTTACTTCACCCGCATTGTCTAAAATGACATTCAGTATCCATATAAAAAAGGAGGCAAAGGAAACCCCTAACATACCTGATAAAATTGTTAATACTAAACTCTCTTGTAAAATTTGACTTTTTATCATCCAAGGAGACGCTCCTAATGCTCTCCGTACACCTATTTCTTTTGTTCGTTCCTTTACTACTATGAGCATAATATTATTGATACCTATAATACCCGACAATAATACTAAGGCACCTACAAAATATCCCACAAAGGATAAAATTGTAAACAATCCATTAATCCGACCAAATCTTTCTGACAAATCAAAATGACCTATAGCCCTTTCATCTGTTGGGTCTACTTTATGTCTAAACTTCATAAGGTCAAAAACCTGTTGTTTAATTGATGTTATTGTAACATCATCTTCCGCAGTTATAGCCATCCAACCCACATTATCACCTCTATTAAATGCTTGACCAAAAGTTGTAAAAGGTATATAAATTGTACTAGCATCTTGTTCGTCATCACCTTGACTATTGCTCATTTTAAAAGTACCAACTACCATAAAGTTAACACCATTAATTTTTATATAAGTACCTAGTATATCTTCATCCTTATCATACATCCCTTTGACAACACCTGTACCTATGACACAAATTTTTCGTTTTGTTTGAATATCAGAATAACTTATAAAACGGCCTTGAAGAATATCCATTGGTTGTTGTTTTATATATTCTGGATAGTCACCATAAATTTCAAAAGCACCTGTTTTTGTACCTCTGATAACATTATTTGCACCTCTAAATCCACCTAATTGATTTCTAGGTGACACATATTTAATATTTGGAATTTGGGATTTTATAGCGGCTACATCATCTATTTTATAATTAAAATAGCGCCCTTTTGGTAACCCTTTATAGGGTTTAGAAGTACCTTGTGTCCACATGAACATAGAATTAGTTGCAAAATCACCAAAACCTGCAGTCACACCTTTTTTTAAACCATTGGTAAGAGCTAATAATGCTACAAAAATGAATATTCCCCAGGATACTCCTATTGCTGTTAAAAAAGTTCTAAGCTTATTAGAATTTAAAGCCTCTAATATTTCGCTCCATCTGTCTTTAGAAAAAATATTATTCATCCCTTAAAGCTATTATTGGTTTAATTCTTGCTGCTCGGTAGGCAGGAATAAAACCTGCAATACCTCCTGCTAAAACAAGTAAAAAAACAGAAGTCAATGCAGTATTGAAATCTACCTGAGGATATCTTATAAAGTCTGTCATTTCTTCTATATATGGACCAAAAATCTCAAGTGTGGCCAAACCAAAAATCAAACCGAAGAGCCCTGCAAACATAGTCACAAAAACCGCTTCTTGTAATACCATACTCACAATAGAACTTGGTAATGCGCCTAAAGCTTTCCTTATTCCTATTTCTTTTGTACGCTCCTTAACTATAATTAGCATAATATTACCAACGCCAACAATTCCTGCAACTAGAGTAAATATTCCTATAAACCAAAATACCGCTTGTATAATTGCGATTAACGAATATATCTCTTCTGCCTGTTCTAAAGTATTATTTACTCTGACCGCACTTGTGTCATCTGGCGAAACAGTATGAATTTCCTTAATCTTTTGCTCCATTCCTTGCGCAATAGCATTAGATACTGCAACAGCTTCATCAAAGTTTTTAGCCATTTTCACAGTGAAAGACATATTTCTAATATTCTCTCCCGCATTAAATATTTTTTGAGCTGTACTTACAGGAATGTAAACCTGACTTTCTTCGCGATCTCCACCTGGATCATAAAAAACACCAACAACTTTGAAATTCATTCCAAAGATTTGAATGTTCTTGTTTATAGGATCTTCACCTTTAAAAAGATCAACTTTCATTTTGTTACCTATAACAGCAACCTTTTTGCTTTCCTCTAAATCAGATTCGTTGATAAAACGACCAGAGCCTATATCTGCATTTTCAATAAACTGGTTATCTGGCAAGGTACCTCTAATGCGATAATCTCCAGTTTCATTATTATAAGATACAGTTCCACCCCAAATCATATAATCTTTGGAACGGTATTCAAAATAATCATCGTATTGATTTTCGATAGCTTCAAATGTTGAATTTTTCATCTGAATGTATCTTCCTGGGTTTAAGCCTTTATAACCTTTGGTGGTTACACCTGTCCAAACTGAAATTTTATTTGTAGCATCTTGTTCAAATTCCGACTTCACACCATTTTCTATACCTTTACTTATACCAAGAAGTGCTACAAGAATAAATATCCCTGAAGCTACTGAAAGGCCAGTTAAGAAAGTACGTAATTTGTTTTTACGTAGTGTTTCGAATATTTCTTGCCAACGCTCTAAATCAAACATGTGCTGATGCCCTTACTTGTTCCACCTTACTATCATCGATAATAAGACCGTCTTTTAGATTTACAATACGCTTAGTCATATGCGCAATATCATCCTCATGAGTTACAACCAGAATGGTTTTACCTTCGTCATTAATTCCTTGAATAAGCTCCATAACTTCATACGATGTTTTGGTATCTAAAGCTCCCGTTGGCTCATCTGCCAACAATACTTTTGGATCACTTGCCAAAGCTCTTGCTATAGCAACTCTCTGTTTTTGACCACCAGATAATTCACTCGGTAAATGATGTGACCAGTTTGCAAGCCCTACTTTTTCAAGATAATGCATGGCTCTTTCTGTACGCTCTTTTCTTTTAATGCCTTTGTAGTATAATGGCATAGAAACATTATCTAACGCACTCTTGTAATTGATAAGATTGAAGGATTGAAAAATAAAGCCTAAAAATTCATTTCTGTATTTTGCCGCTATTTTTTCATTAAGATTTTTGATTGGCACATTATCTAAGATGTATTGCCCTTCGTCTGCCTCATCTAACATACCAAGAATATTAAGTAATGTAGATTTACCAGAACCTGAAGACCCCATTATAGACACAAGTTCACCTTCTTCTACTTCGAAATTAATACCTTTAAGTACATGAAGCGAGTTACTGCCCATGTGATAAGATTTGTGTAAATCTTTAATCTTAATCATAGTAAAATAGCGTTAGAGGCTACAATTTTAAAAAAATATTAACCTTTTTTATCCCAAGGAAGTGTTAATAGATTCCTTGATTAACTCTAAATAAGACTCTTAAAGTGAAGAATTGTTACAGCTAAAATTTAGTTAGTTTTAGGTTTTCTCGATTTGTTGTAAGATCTGTAAACTATATACCCTATTACCGCTACTAAAATATAGGGAACAGCCATTAAAAACATAATACCGTCATTGATACCTCTTGCAGGCGATTGACTTTCTCCACTTTCCAAAACTGCCCTACACATAGCACATTGTGCACCTGACTGAAAAGCAACGTAGAATGTAAAAAGTATAAAGAGGACCTGCTTTTTCATATTATGAATAATATGGTGAAATCATGAGATAAACAACCACACCTGTTATAGCCACATACAACCACATTGGAAAAGTGATTTTAGCTATTTTTCTATGACGCTCAATATTATTAGTAATTGCTCTCACATAAGTGATAAGTACAAATGGTATAATAACTATAGAAAGCAAGATATGAGTAATTAATATGAAGTAATAAATGTATTTTACAAAACCTTCACCACCAAATTTAGTAGAATCGCTCGTCATATGATAAGCTACATACATCACTAAAAAAGCTACGGACAACATAATAGCAAACTTCATTAACCGCTCATGAAGTTGTACTTTTTTATTTTTGATAGCTACAACTGCAATAATTAACACCACTGCTGTTAATCCATTAATAGCAGCATAAATAGGTGGCAAAAAAGTTAATGGTTCTACATCAAAACCTAGTTTTCTAAGGTTTACTCCAAACAATATCGCTACAGCAAGTGGAATAATAATAGACAGTGCAACAATCCATTTGTTGTATTTTTTTTCTTTATCTAAATCTACTGAACTCATAATTATTCTTCTAAAAGTTTAGCAATGTCTTCTTTTAAGATTGTAATTTCCTGAGGAATTCCGTCTTCATCTACACCAATAGCTTCAGGAATTAATCCGTTATAAAAGATTAAAGGGTTTCCAAACTCATCTCTACGAGAACGAATGTAACCTTCCTTATCAATCAATGCAAAGTTACCAGAATGTTCAAAACCACCTTCAACAGTTTCGTCTTTAGCTGTGTAGAGATTAAATCCTTCATTAGCTAATTTATATATAGCGTCTTCATCACCTGTCATTAGGTTCCAGTTTGGATTTTTAATACCATAATGGTCTGCATAGGCTTTCAATACTTCAGGAGTATCAATATCTGGAGTAATAGAAAATGAGGCTACACCGAAGTTTTCAAAATCTTCAAAATGATTCTGAACTTCAACTAAATTTTTATTCATAATCGGACAAATAGTTGGGCAAGTCGTAAAGAAAAACTCTACCACATAAACTTTACCAATATAATCGGCATTTGTAACTATTTCTCCATCTTGATTAGTAAAACTAAATGAAGGTACTTTTTTAGGCTTTCCATTAATCTCTAAATAGGCTAAATCACTTTTACCTTTTTTAGCATCTTTAGAAATATCCTCGCTTCGACTTTCATCTCTTGTTACATCATCCGAACTAACTCTATCTATAATTTTAGGAATGAAAATAATCCCGAAAATTAGAATTATGAAGGCTATACCTACGTAGGAATAATTTGTTTTCTTACTCATTGGTTTGTTTTAAATCGTTAGCTCTCCTCGTACTAGAATCTTCAAATTTACCTTTACGCTTTTGGCGGTATTCTGTAAATAAGATTCTTATATCGTCATTCATCATATTCTTAATTTGAGCAACTTCTATGGTGTTATAAGAATACACACTGTATGGAGGTTTATTAGCTTCTATTTCTTTTTCCTCTCTACCATCTATCCTTCCTCGCTGACTTAAATCTTTATCTATTATGAATACATTTTCAGTAGACAAATCATCATCTAATTGACTATTGAATTTTAGACTATGGTACAACATTTTTATTTCCCCTTCCGTACCGAAAACATAATGCCAATACTTTAGTTCTTCATAAGAACTTATTTCTTTTTGAAGTTTAGTCACCTCCTCTTCAGTTCCTTCAGGAACCACAATGATGACCTGAAATTTTTTAAAACCTTTGAATTTATCGTAAACTAATTCTTTAAGGTTTGAAGCTGCTATACTATTTTTTAATGGAGAATTACCAAAAAAGCCTAGAATGGTAATATGATCTTTTAGAATTACCCCTTCTGAATCTATTGTTTGAAAGCTTTCAATATCAGAAACGTTTTCATTCACAATATTAAGGGGTTCATAATTGTGCTTTGCTGGATAAAGCATCAACAAAAAAGCCACTGGTAAAAAGAATAAAATCCCTAATACAATATTGCGCTTTCTTTGACTTGCTTCCATAATGCAAAAATAAAAAAGGCGGTTTAGAAAAACCACCTTTTAATATCATTTAACGTAAAAAATTACGATTAAAAATCTCTTTTTATTAACGCGTCTTCAGCATTATATACACTAAAAACGTAACCACCTTCCTGTAATAGGATGAAGATTAAATAACAGATTAGAAATACTCCTGTCCAAACTACAGCACGTCTTAAGTTTGCAGTTTCATCTCTCATGTGCATGAAATCCCAAGTAATATAATACGCTTTAACTATTGTTAAAAGTATAAAGATGAGATTCAAAGGTTTCATATATACAAAAGGTGACAATATCATATTTGCTAGAGTAGCAAAAAAGCCACCCTCAACAGGATCTATCCAAGTACTCATTAAGAATTCTGGTTTGTAAATACCAAGAACAACTTCAATTGCCGTAACAAATGTTAAGAACGCTAAAACTCCCCAAATTTTTTGAGTATTAGATTTAAACTTCCAACGTCCTCTGAATATTTCTAATTTATGTTCGTGTGCCATAATTATAAATCTTATTAATCTTTTATACTAAGTAGAAGAATGTAAATACAAATACCCAAACTAAATCTACAAAGTGCCAGTATAAACCAACTTTTTCAACCATTTCATAACTTTTTCTACGCTCGTAAGTACCTAATACGACGTTGAAGAAAATTATGATATTGATAACCACACCAGAAAATACGTGGAAACCGTGGAAACCTGTTATGAAGAAAAAGAAATCAGCAAATAGTGAAGTACCATATTCATTAACTTGTAGGTTAGCACCTTTTACTACCAACTTACCATTTTCTTTAATTTGCTTTAAAGACTCGTCTCTAGTTAGTATTGTCTTTTCACCTTCTTCGTTTATGATTTGTGTTCTAACTAAAATATTTTCGTTAGCTGCTAAACCATTATATATTTCATCTACAGTGTAAGGTGGTAATGATCCTTCACCCACAAACCAAAGTCCGTTTTTGCGTTCGTGTTGTGCCCTTTCACCAGCTTGAACTGCTGCAAAATCATCAATTGAAATTCTTTTGAATTTTTCCTTACCGTCTACAGTAACATATTCACCAAACTGTAAAATGTTTCCACCTTTAGTTTGTACAGCGCCATAATCACCTTGAATGAAAGTTGCCCATTCCCAAGCTTGAGATCCCACGAATATTAAACCACCAATAATGGTTAAAAACATGTAAAGTGTAACCTTAGCTTTGTTTAAATGGTGTCCTGCATCAACAGCTAAGACCATTGTTACAGAAGACATGATAAGAATAAAGGTCATGAACGCTACATAAATCATTGGTAGCTCTTGACCGTGTAGAAAAGGTACGTGAGTAAATACCTCATCTGCGATTGGCCATTCTTTGATAAATTTAAATCTTGAAAAACCATAAGCGGCTAAGAAGCCGGAAAATGTTAATGCGTCTGATAAAATGAAGAACCACATCATCATTTTTCCATAACTTGCCTTTAGAGGTTCATTACCTCCTCCCCAAGTTTTGCCTTCTGTACCAGTACTAACTACTGTAGAATCCATAGAAATTGTTTAAATTTTAAGATTTGACAAAAATAATCAAATTATGTATCTAAAAAAATATAAAAACAAAAAGAGCGCAAGCCAAAGTATATCTACAAAATGCCAAAAATTGGCCGCTAGTTCAAAACCCAACATATTGTGGGCATTATACTTTTGTTTATAATGATTATAAATTACAACAACTAAGCATATTAACCCAGCAATGACGTGCAATAAGTGAGCTATAGCAATAATATAAATAAATGATATTGTAACGTTACTTGTTGGTCCTGTAAAGTAAAGACCAGATTGAATAAACTCGCTAAATCCTGCTAGCTGGCTGTAAACAAACATAATTCCTAGCACTAAAGTTAGCACTAACCACAGTGTCACTAGCTTTAATTTGTTCTGCTTTAAGGCTGTTTTTGCTAATATTAAGCTTACACTACTTATTAAAATTATAAAAACACTTATAGTGAAAGCTCTTGGTAATTGAAAATCGGTTAACCAATCTTCTCTTGTTCTGCTCACTATAAAAGCACTAATTAAAGCAGCAAAAGACATTATTAAAGATCCAATACCAAACCAAAGCATCATCTTCTTTGACCTAGCTAGTTTTTCTTGTGCTGTTCCTTCTGTTAAATCCATCTATCTCAAAAATTTATCTGCAACATATATAATTTGCAACATTGTAATATAAAATACGCTAGATAACATTAATTGTTTCGCAACTTTTACCGAACGCTTCTTAAATAACTTAAAAGCGTAAAACAACATTACCAAACCTAAAAGCGTAACTAAAATAGCACCTACGATAGATAATTTTAAATCCCCTGTAAATCCAAAAACTGGAATTATGGATGCTATAATAGTCCAAATACTATACATAATTATTTGCACTGCTGTTCCTTTGTCTTGTTTTCCTGTTGGCAACATAAAAAAGCCTCCTTTTTTATAATCTTCATACAAAAACCAACCTATAGACCAAAAGTGCGGAAATTGCCAAAAGAATTGAATAGCAAATAAAGTTCCTGGTTCAATGCCGAATTCCCCTCGAGCAGCAACCCAACCTAACATAAATGGAATAGCACCTGGTAAAGCTCCCACAAAAACGGATAAGGATGTTTTAGTCTTTAAAGGTGTATAAACACTTGTGTATAAAAAAATGGAGATTGCTCCCCACATTGCAGTTTTTTGATTGATATTATAAAGCGTTATTATACCCAAAATGGTAAACACCGTAGCAATAATAAAAGCCGTATTCACCGACATGCGTCCCGCAGGAATAGGTCTGTTTTTAGTCCTATCCATTAAGGCATCCAAGTCACGCTCAATAATTTGATTATAAGCGTTAGAAGCGCCAACCATAAAATAACCACCAAGAGCCAAAAGCATTAAAGTTGAGAAACTTATAGTTTCTGCACCTAACAAATAACCTGCCATTGAAGAAAAAACTACACTAATAGATAATCCTATTTTTGTAATTTCCTTAAAATCTGTGATCACAGAAGCTGTTGATACCGAAGATTTTGTGCTACTCAAAAGTGTCCTATTTAGTTGTATTCTTAGCGAGTGCAAAGATAGTTTGAAAAAAAGTTATGACCAACGTAAAACTTTAGTTTTAACTAATAGCTAGAAATCATTGTACCAATTGAACAAATCGGTTCTTACACCAATACTAAACCAAAACGTATTTGAAGCTGTTGTGTTTGCAGTTACAGTTTCAGGATTAAAATCGCGATAAATAATATTAGTAAAGAGCTTTAAGTTAGTAACGGGATTAATTAAATATCCAGCCTGAATTTCAGTCATAAAGCTATTGGTTTTATTTCCTTGCCCAATCTTTATACCTGTGTCTGCATTACGATCATTATAGTCTCTATAGATATCACCTCCATAAGAAAAGTCATCTTCATCCGTATTAAAGTCAAATCCTCGTTGTCCCATAATAATCTTGGCATCAGCAAACCATCGTTTATAATTATATCTACCTATTAAAACCAATTCTCTAAAATTAGCTCCCCAAAGATGCGCCATTGGTTGATTAAAATGTCCATAATTCAATATCTGAGTATTATGTGAATAGGTATAAGGTCTTACTTGATTGTATTCTGCTTGGAGTAATAGATTTTCAACATCAAAAGCATTGAAATATTTAGCACCTAACTGATAGCCGAATTTGTTTTTCCAGCTTTTATTACCTGCTGTAACATCTTCTGAAGAAAATTCATCAAGAATGAATTGACCATATAAATTCACTTTATTATTCAGTTTATACTTTGAACTCAATCCTAAAATAGCATTTCCAGCTCCTTGACCAGTCTGAAACTCTATAGCTCTAAAAAATATAATAGGATTAAGATAATTAAGATCAAAACCTCTTCCGTTTGTATCAGCCCACATTACAGATTCAAACAAACCTATATTCAACCGTTTAGAAACATTCCAACTCAAATAATGATTTGCCATGTATTTGGTTAAAAAAGCGTCATCCACCACAACCTCATCTCTAACATCTTTTAACCACATCCAAGTACTAGTATATTTTATCTTCCAAAAACTAGTGTTCAATTTAAGGTAAGGATACGGACTAGAAATATCACTCTGAAACAATGATCTGTAACCGTCACCAATAAAATTTTTACCATGACCAAATTGAATGTTTAAAAAATCTGCAGGAGTATAAGATAAATAGGCCTCTGCAACAGGATAATCATATGAGTTTTCTTTGAAACGTTTTGCAATACCACGACCTGGAATAATTGCAGGATCTGGGCCAAAAGCTTTTAAACTTTCCGCATAATTATTAAAATAATCGGCGAATCTACCTTGACTTTCATATACCGAAGTTGAAATATTAAATCGTTTTCCTAAACCTGCTTGTATAAAAATTCCCCTTGTATTATTCCAAGTTGAATTAAAATCGGCTTCTGTATCTTTTCCTACCTGTAAATCTACTATTGGGTCCACCGTAAACCAATAATCTTTACCTTGTAGTTGTACTAGGTGCTCGTTGTAAAGTTTTCTCCCAAACCAAGTATCTGTATCTTTTTTCAAACTTTCCTTTTCAGCTTTAACATCGTAATATTTCGCCACATAATTATACATAAAAGGCTTTGCAGCAGTGTGGCTGTTAGTGCCAATTGCATTCATTTCATCATCAAATCTAGCGTAATAAGAATGTGTAAAGGGAATGTTTAATTGACTTGAATACTCTGAACCGTCATAAGGTTTGCGTGATTTCTCTATTTCGTCAAATTCATCCGAAAGCGTTGCATTGAGACTATCTTTTTTGGTTAATTTTTCTTCAGATGAAATCTCCTTCACAGGTTCTAATAAAGGAATAGAAATACTTATACTGTATTGCACAAATGTTGGGTTACCATTATAAGTTGCCGGTTTTATTTTGGGTAATGATTCAAAAACACGTTTGCTTTCCGCTTTTAGTTCATCATAAATAGCATCTGTATATATAACCTTGAAACTTCCTTCTTTATCGATTTCAAACAATACTTGAACTTCCCCTTTATAATTTTCATTAACAACTATCTCTGGAATTTTAAAATTCTCATAGATATAGTTATTCAAAGTGTAGTTAAAACAACTTTTGATTTGATCTAAGGATTCTGATTCACAATCTTGAAATACTGGTGGTTTTTCGTAAGTTATTGGTGTTTGAGCAAACCCAATCTCTGAAAGTAAAAGAATGGCAAAAAGCAAAATACGCTTCATGAAAAACAATAAATTTTTGATGCTTGAAAGATACTTAAATTTTTCAGTAACAGTAAAAACACGACAGCATAAAAAAACCGTTACAAAATTGTAACGGTTTGAAAAATAAAATCTTTTCTAATTAATTTCTTGTCTGATACGTAATTGGTAACGTATAAATGACTCCAACAGGTTCATTGCGCTGCAAGCCTGGTTGCATTTTTGGTATTTTATTGATAACACGCTTTGCCTCATCTTCTAAAGCTTTATGTGGACCTCTTACCTTAATATCAGAAACATTTCCATTCTTATCGATGGTGAATTGTGTTGTAATCTTTTGCTTACCGTAGATTCCATATTCTGAACCTACATCAACATTAAATTTTTTGCCAATAAGCTTACTTATTTTATCTGACATACACTTTTTGCGATCATCATTAGTATCATACTTTTCACAACCTGGATACACAGGAGCCTTTTCTATTAAAACAAAAGGAACGAAAACATCTTCATCTATTGGTTTTTCAATAGGCTTGAGATCTTCAACTTTTGCTACAGGTTTATCCGAAACTACTGGCTCTTCTGGAGTCTTAATCACAGTTTCTATGATTGGAGTATCATCTTCAACTTCTTTGTAAACATCGTTTAGCTCAGTAGTTGGAATTGGCTCTGGATCTTTAGGTTTCATAACTTCTACTTCAAAAGGCTCTACATACTCCATTGAAATAGTTTCAACCATTGCTTGGTCATCATTAGATAATTTTAATGTTGATTTCTCAAACTTCATTTCAAAAAGTGCATAAGTACCAAGCAAGCAAAGAATCAACCCTATTTGAAAATATAGGGTTGAGTTTTTTTGTAAATTTGCATCATGCTTTTGTGATTTTTTTACTTCAACACTGTTCTGACCAACAGTACCGAAGTCTCTTTTAGAGTTTTTCATAATATGTATTATTTAAATGTTAATATTATGATAAAGTCACAATAAGCATACCAAAACAAAAATCCCGTCCAATTAATTTTGAACGGGATTTTTAAATATTTAAAAAAAATGTTTTTCTAGTCTTGCACAGCAAATACAATTGGAATAGAGAACGGCATTACCACAGCTTTACCTCTTTGCTTTCCTGGCTTCATTTTAGGTAACTGACTTATTACTCTTTTTGCTTCTTTTTCTAATCCTGGGTGTGGACCACGGGCAGCAATACTTGTAATATTTCCTGTTTTATCTACCTTAAACTGAACGAAGATTCTCTTTCTTCCTGGAGGAAGACCTAAGTCACTTGCTAAATCTACATTAAATTTCTTGTTAATAAACCTGTTTACTTTTTCGTTCATACAAGCTTTTTTAGCAGCATTTCCTTTTTCATTTTCACAACCAGGGAATACAGCCACATTTTCAATAACTGAGAATGGAACCTCAATATCTTCTTCTACTTCTTCAACCTCTACTTCTTCTACTTCAACAATTTCTGTTTCCATTTCAGTTTCTGTAGACTCAATTACTGTTTCCTCTACTTCAACCTCATCTTCTACTACCTCAATAACTTCAGGAGCTGCTGGTGGCGGTGGAGGTGGCGGTGGAGGTGTAACGATTTGCTCTGTAATTGGAATTTCTTCCTCTAGTTCATCATCAAGGTTAAGCGAATCTAATGCAATATCACTTTTGTCGTAAGTTTTATAGTTAATCGACAAGTATGTTACAGCAAGCATTAACGCTAAACCAACCGCAAAATATATTGAGCTATTGCGACTTACATCCGATTTTGGATTCTTTTTAGGTTCCATAAAAATTTTTGTTTTTTATAACATCGCTAATTTAACTAAATAATAGTAAAAAAAACAAGGCTTTGAGTTATTTTAACTTAAATACATTGAGTTTAGCTGCAATTAATGTGCCAACTATAACACCTAAACAATTTGCTAATAAATCGTATAAGTCAAAAGTTCTATTGGGATTTATTTTGTGTTGTACTAGCTCTAAAATTATACCGTAAAGCAACACTGTCCCAAAGGCCAAAGGGATATTAGTTGATTTTATGTTATACTTAAAATAAGTAACCCATAAAAAGCCTAATCCAAAGTATGCTATAAAGTGATAAATTTTATCATCAAAAGACGATCCTAAACTAGGTACATTACTAAGATTAATCAGACTGACAATCGTTAACCAAATGGTATAGATTATAGCTGCTGGTAATATTAGTTTTTTAACCACTAATTAAGGCTTTATAATCTTCTGCAGATAGTAATCCCTCAACTTGAGAAGCTTCAGAGAATTTTAGTTTAATCATCCAACCTTCACCATAAGGATCTGAATTAACTTTTTCTGGTTCGTCTTCCAAGCCTTCATTAAACTCTACTATTTCACCTGAAAGTGGTAAGAATAAATCTGAAACTGTTTTTACTGCTTCAACTGTACCAAAAACTTCTTCTGCGTCTAAAGTTTCATCTAGAGTATCTACTTCTACATATACAATATCACCTAATTCGCTTTGGGCAAAATCAGTAATACCTACTGTAGCAATATCACCTTCAATTTTTATCCATTCGTGATCTTTGGTGTACTTTAATTCTGATGGTATGTTCATCTCTATTGTGTAAAAAATTAATGAAACAAAAGTAATTTTTTAATTGTTTCCATTCAAAATTAATTACCAAAATTATATCTTAAGGTAATACCTGATCTTATTGAAGTTTGTGGGAATGATGTTGAAATAGCAAAATCTGAGAAGGTATAATCGAAATAGAAAATACCGGTAAGGTTTTTACTAAAAGCATAATCAGCTGTATATTTCAAACCCCAAATAGTTTGTCCTGCTGTAATCTGATTATTATCTAAGTCTAGATATCTTACAATAGTTTTATTGTCTCTTACAGATACATCTGCACGCATGTTAAGATCACTCTTAATAATCTGCTTCGGACCTGCAAGCTGAGAGCGAATTCTTAAATCTTTAATTCTATAGCCTAATCCTAAAGTATATTCTGTTCCTAGAGTTTCTGTTAATAGGTTATTATCAAAACTTAGAGATAATGTTCTATCAGTTGCTATTTCTGCTAATACTTTGATTGAGTTTTTCATTTCAAAGTCTAGACGAATTAACGGGCTAAACTGTTCTTCTAAGTTTATGTTGCTGAATAATGTTTCACTTTTAAAGTTACCAGCAGCATTAACTGCATCAGCATTTTGTGGGTCATCAGCTGGAAGTTCGTAATTTGGAGATTCGTAATCTAAATTGTTCCTAAACTGATTGATCGTATAACGAGACCTATAACCATGTTGTATTGAGAAACGTCTAAAGGTTTTCTTAAACCAAGCGATTTTCATTAAGCCTGTATATTTCAGTGTCCAGTTTGGAATTGGCACATCTCTGAAAGCTCCTGTACTTATTTTATTCGGATCGGAACCTAAATAAGCAGATAAGAAAGCTGGCAATAATACTTTCTGACTATTTTTTCCAAAACCAAGTGGATACCCTTCAGCGTCTAAATTAGCAGGGTTATTAACATCAATTCCCCTAGCAGATGCAAGTCTGTTGGCTATAACAAGTCTATTAGCTCTAAAATCATCAAATGTTACGGATTGATTTTCATCGCTTTTACTAAAAGCCGTTTTAATCATCGCTGTGGAAATATTGAAATTACCAAAAGAGTTTGTGATTAGCTCATTATATGTGTCACTTACACCATCTTGGTTAATATCTTCTCCGTAAAAAGTCTGCGATATATTGTTGGCATAAGTTCTATTACCTACCAAATCTATTTTTAAATCTTGCATTGGCTCAACAGTAGCAGAATAATCTAGAGTTGTGTTTTCAATTTCCGAATATTGATCGCTAAAATTTGGAAAAGTAGTCAACCAACCATTACGTGCTACTAATTCCCTAATGTCTCTTTGTGAACCAAAAGTATAACCTAAAGTTGGTCTAAGTGTACCAACAAAACCTGGTGTTGGTAAGTAACCTGGGAGATATGTTCCTCTATTTTCTGTATACCCAAATTGAACACGTTTTACCATCGTTACAATATCAACAAAAGTATTGTAAGCTTTTTTACCTGTACTAAGTTTATTAGGGTCTTTGTCTTGTGCTTCTCCTTTTTTATCTAATGATGCATTTGGTGTTGCACTTCTTCTTTTTACAGCTGTATTTCTGCCTCTACCTCTTCTATTTCCTTTTTTTACCAATCCAATACTTCTATAGAATGTTTCCATATTAAGTGTGGTATTGATATTATGAGTGCCAGAGTTTTGGATAGAATGCCCTAAATCAAATGTCCCTAACTCTGTTACTAAATTTTCATTTAAGTCAGAACCTTTTTGCCACTGAAATGTGCCGTTATAAGCATAAGTTGTTCTTAAGAAACTTAGCGCTGGTATTTTATATAGTGGTAGTTCATAATTAACTTGTAGCTGTTGTGTTTGGAAGTTTGGATCACCAAAATCAAAAAAACCATCCCAAACATTAAGCTCAGGATCTTGCCTTCCATTAATACGATCATCAATGAAGTAATTTCTAACGATGTTAGAATTTGCAGCTGTAAAATTTAAGCTTAAAGCATCAGTTAAATTGTAATTTATAGCATACTGAAAATCGAAAGTATAATTTCTTCTATATAGTTCTTCTATCCCAATATTATCACCTCCTAACTCTACTTCTCTAAATTTCTGGCTATTGAATTGTCTATTAATATCAGTATTTACAGAAAAACTAGTTGGAAGTAAATTAAAATTAAAGTCTTTTAAGATTTTCCAATACTTACCGGTAAATAAAGAATCATTCTTTTTGAAAGGTTCTACTTTAACTGGCTCAAATGCGTAATTGTAGTTTACACCTGCCCTTACAGTTTGATCTAAAGATCTTTCGATTTCAAAATCTCTGTGCTCTACTTTGTTGTATGAGTAATTGAATGTTAGATTTTCCACATCATAAAAATGCTTTTTAGAATCTCCCGTCTTCTGTTTCTTAACACCAATAAAATTAATACTCTTTCTTTTGGTATAATTTTCATTGACCTTTAGAATAGAATCTTGATTGGTAGTATTATCTAATTGTGTTTGCAACTCTATATCTTGATAATACTGATCAAATTGAGGTGTTATAGTTTCTTCACTTTGAGCATAATTAAACGGGATTTGAACTCCCCATTTTTTAGGTAATAATTGCCCAAGCTGCACATTAGTAACAACATCGTATTGCTTAACGTCTTCTCTGCTTCTTTCGTTAGGACCTTCTTCAATACCCCCAAAACCTATAGTACTTCTTCTCCCTGTAGCACTTACATTAGCAAAGTCTGCAATATTAGTATCCATGCTCAATATTGCTGCCCAACCTCCTTCATTTTCTAAATCAGACATTCTAAGTTCGTTGAACCAAACTTCACCACAAGAATTCACACCTGTTGAACCTGAGTTTTTAACACCAACCATAAGAACTCTAATGTCACCAAAATTTGGATTTCCCTTAATACCGACACGTTGCTGTCCAATTTCCAAGTTAGAAAATTGACCTACTGGTGTTTCATCTAAAGCCCCATCATTAACATTATAAAATGTTGGATTTTCATCACTCAATGATTGGTTAAAAATACCTAAAGACTTTATTTGCTGAAGGATTTCCAATGGTAAATTAATCTCGTTAACTTCTGGCCAAATTTGCTCAGCATTGCTTCCTTCTGCATATTCTGAAGGTAATAAAGGAATCTCTATTTGATAAAAGTTGTCTGTAAAATCATTACCCATTCTTATAAAACCAATGAGTTCTCCTTCTGCAAGAGATTGATTTTCTTGGGCCTCTGCATGAAGAAACATACGTAGTTTTTTATACTGACGCATGTCTACATTAACATTCTTAAAAACTCCTCTAGAATCTGTTGGCTCTAAATTACAAGTCTGCAACACTAATGATTGCTCGTTTTGTCTTATAATATTGTTATTATTATTAAGCTCTTCGCGCTCAACACCAGGTGGAATTTCATAACTACCGTTATTTTCTTGAACACCCACAATACCAACTGAAAAATCTGCATCTGCACTATCATTTGTAGAGTCATTATCTAAATCTAAAGTATAACGTCTCCAGTCACTACGTACTAAATCTAAGGTCGCAAAACGCAATACTGTATTTTGATTAAACTCTCTTAAATAAAGTCTCGCAAAACGAATAGATCTTATGTCTGAAATACCGCCGATACTTCTTGTTTCTTCATTTATAGGGATTCTAAACTGATACCATTTAACATCGTTTCTAACATCACCATTTGGTAAAGTGACCTCAATAGGATCATCAGTATCTCCTTTAATATCATAAATATAAGGGTTATTTAAGTTCAGTGTTGAAGGTGTTATTTCTATCTCATATTCAAAATAACTATCAATAGTGTTCATCGTGTTATCTCTATTGATATCCTCTACATCTGGCTGAGTTGTTGAACCTCTATTAGTATCTGAAAACGTATCTGGTGAATTACCTTCTACACCATTATATCTTTTATAGCGTTCAAAAATATTACCTTCTGAATTGATGTAATAAGCATAATTATCATTTGAAGGATCGTCTCCAAACTCGGCTCCAAATTCATTAATCTCTTCCGTATCATCATAACCGTCATAACCTACATCTTGATTGGCTCTTTGATTTCCTTCTGTATCAAATGTATAAATCAACGATTGATTTTGCGGCACAACACCACCAAATTCTGTTGGATTTAGTATAGAGATATCACCATTCTGCGGTAGTCCATTTTCATATTGTTTTTTACCATCCTTAAGGATATCTTCAGAAATGTTACCAAGGTTTACATATAATTTACCACCTTGGTTAGTTGGGTCATCTAAAAACGGATCTTGTACCCAAAATTCAATATATTCTACATTGGCTTGTTCAAAATCTGTTGATGTTATCTGTCTTGTGATACCTGCCCAAGAATCATTAGGATCTAGAGGTGCTTCATTAGCTGCATTAGGGTCAAAATTATAAGGCCCACGTTCTGTAGGGTAATATACTAAATCCAAAGTATTGATAACCGAAGTTTGTCCTTGTGCTATATCTACATTAGGGAATACTTCATCTATAAAAACGCGTCTTGTATATAAGTCAGATATATCATCATCATCAATTCCACTAGGTCTTTGGTTACTGTAAAAAATTGGATCAATAGTGTACCAATTCAGAAAAGCTCTACCATAACCATTCTCTATACCAGGACCATCTATTCCTGGTACATTAGACGGCATCTCTTGAGGTCTACTAGATAAATACCAAGACAATGGACTTAACAAATCTATTGCTCCTTGGGTTCCTTCAAAATCATCAATGTATGATGTAGCTTCACCATTAAAGTCCGTTCCATTTGGTGCTCCAGGTAACAAATAAGCAAATTCACCTCTAACAGAAAGGTTAGACGGCACATCGGTATCTACATTTGGCAACTTATTTGCTAAACGTGTTAAGAAAGGGACTTCTGTGGAATAATTACCATAAAGACCAAAAATTGTATTATTTATTGGTTCTGCATTGTAGTTTGCTTTTTGGGTAATTGGTCTTTCACTTAGGTTTAAGAATGTTCCACCTAAAATAAAGTTTTCATCAAATTGGTGCTCTACATTAACACCCATAAAACGTTTAGTTTGCTGACCAAAAACGGCATTATTTTCTACCGAAACATTAATTGGTGTATTTGATGCCTTTAAGGCTTCATCTAAAATTTCAACTCTACCTAGATTATAGTCTACAGTATAATCTATACCCTCAACTAAAACACGACCACCTGCAGTTACAGTTACCGAACCTCTAGGCACATTAAAAGCACCTAATGGTATTCCACCTCCACTTCCGCTACTTTTAAAACGTCCTTTAATTAAGAACTTGTTTTTTTCAGCTTCGTTTAATGCTTGTGTTTTTGTGGATTTATAAAGCAAATCATACACATACTTTTCTTGATTTGCATTGGTATATGTGTCTTGTTCGTAATCTGTAGCATTGTCAGACGGGTTACTATCATCATCTAATACATCGAATAAATAGCGTCCAAAAGGCTCAACTTTGGTAAAGATTATTTTGCCGTTTTGTGTTAATACCGTCGTACCTTCAACATAATCAAAGAATCCATCACCTCCTTCTTGTGGATCATTATTAGAATTCAACCTATCTAAATGGAACAGTCGAATTAAAGGAGTTTCTTGAATTTCTGTATCGTCTGTATTATCATTTGGTGTATTATTATCATAGGTAGGAAATGGCACAGGAACACCATTAACCTCGACTGGCCTAATGTAATTTACAGCTGAAGCCTCTCTATAAAAGATATTTAATCTAAAATCTTCTTGACTTAATTGATAAGCACCAGTATCATAGATGTTTTTCATCATTAAGTCCCAAATTGGTTGCTCTACTGATGTTACAGCACTCTTCAACATTTTTAAGACTAAAGCCTGGTTGTTTACGACCTCATTTCCAGATGTATTATCAACAGTTGTAGCATCCACACCATCATTTGCAAATTCACCAACTTGATAAACCTCACCACCAACAGTGTACTGAAACGCCACTGCTAAAACTTCATCATTAAGCAATCTTTGGTTTAAGGAAATATATCCTAATTCCTCATTTAAAACATAGTCTTGATTCTGAATAAGTTTTCTTGCTGATTCTAGTTTTCCATAATCAAAACCTTCATCAACAGATACTGTTACTCCATTTTCAACAACTGTAACATCTCTAACGGCACTTGTTAAGTAGGAACCTGCACCACCAATATTGGTAGGATCAAAAGCATTGTTCTCATTATTTGGAAGCGCACCTGGATTATTAACAAAACCACCTAATGGTTCTAACCCTATATTTTCTGACTCTGACTCACCCAAATCCTGAAATGCTACAATATTTCTAACATTTTCGGTTTGATTGTTTCTATTGGTCACCCAAACTTCAACTCTTGTGATTTGTAATCCTTGGTTGTTAATCCAGGGGTATTGTCTTAAAGACTCATTATAGGTATCCCTAAAGTGATGTGCTAAGAAAAAGTGTCTGTTTTCATCATAGTCTCTTGCAAAAAACTCAAATTCCTCTATAGTTCCACCTCCTTGAGCCGTCACCGATCTTGATTGGGATTGCTGCTCAGAAAACACTGCTGTAACTCTGGTTTTCCCGAATTGTAATTCGGTTTTTACACCAAATAAACTTTGAGCACCAGTAATCAGAGAACTATTTAGTGGCATATTAACATTACCCACTTCAATCTTACGGATAATATCGTCTTCTGTTGGAGTATATTCCATTTTAAAGACCTGTTGAAAATCGAAAGTCGCTTCGGTATCATAATTAGCGGTTACCTGAAGTCTTGTACCTACTTTACCAAGTAAACTTAAACTGATTCTCTGGTCAAAATCAAATGTGAAATTTGAACGATTTCGAGGTGATAAAGCAGGATTATCTTGTCTTGAATACAATATTCCTAAATCTACTTCTACGGAACCTTGTGGCACAATACTAATGGTATTGCTACCAAAAATAGTTTCAAACAATCCGGAATTAATATAGAATTCAGGTAATAAATTTTTCTGATCTTCCTCTGAACCTTCTTTTTGGCCAGCAACTGCATCAGCCATTCTTTTGTAATATTCCTTTATTTTTTCTTGAAGAACAAGTTTTTGAAATTCATCTGGCGTAAGAATTAAAGGATAATTAACATTAAAATTACCTATTTTCTCAGTGTAGATATAGCGGTCTAAAATAGGGTCATAAGTATATTTAGATACTATACTATTTGGGTTTGGCATTAATATTTTACCAAAGGCTACAGTAGTTTTTGTAGAGTCCTGTTCTTGTTCGGTTTCTTGGGCATCAGCAAAAGAGCTAAAAAGGAGCATAATAGCCATTATGCAGGAAAAACCGAAAGATTGCAGTTTAGTATCTTTAGTAGTGTTCAATTGTATTATAAGTTTTTTAGAGCTTCTTTAATAATCTCCTCTACTTGGGCGTCTGGTTGGGCTTTTAAAATTCTATCAACAACTTTTTCAGATTGTTTTTTGTTAAATCCTAAAACATCTAAAGCAGATAACGCCTCATCTTTGTGAGTATTGTTCGGTATTAAAGAAAGTTCATCTATACCATAAACTTTTAACACTTTATCCTTAAGGTCTATAATAACACGTTGAGCTGTTTTAGCTCCAATACCTTTTACACTTTGTATTAAAGCTACATCACCACCTGCAATACCTTCTTTAACTTGTTCTGGTGTTAATGAGGACAACATTGTCCGCGCTGTATTTGCACCTATACCACTTACGGAAATCAATAATTTAAAGATTTCTCGTTCAGTTTTTGATGCAAAACCATAAAGCGTATGCGAGTCTTCCCTAACTTGTAAATAGGTGTATATTTTTAAATTTTCCTGATCTGGAATCTGTGAAAAAGTATGAAGTGAAATATTGACAAAATACCCTACACCATTGCAATCTATAACAATATCTGTAGGATTTTTTTCAACGAGTTTTCCCTCTAAGTGCGTAATCATTTATTACCTAAGGTTAAAAGCCCAAATGTAATAAAATTATTTACATTACAATAAACTAGACAAAACCTAAAAACACTTTACTTCAGCTGTCTTTTTTCGCGTTCTTGAGCATCTATAACTGAAATAGCTGCCATGTTTACAATTTCGTCTACACTAGCACCTAGCTGTAAGACATGTACAGGCTTTTTCATTCCCATTAGAATTGGCCCAATAGATTCCGCTTTGTTAAGTTCTTTCAGCAACTTGTAAGTTATGTTTGCAGCATCTAGATTTGGAAAAACTAAAGTATTTACCTTTCTACCTGCTAATCTTGAAAACGGAAATATATCCTGAAGTAATTTTGAATTCAATGCAAAATCGGTTTGCAATTCGCCATCGACTATCATTTCTGGATAAGCTTTATGCAAATATTCTACTGCTTCCCTAACTTTATCAGCTCTAGGATTCTTTGATGACCCAAAGTTAGAATATGAAATCATTGCCGTAACTGGCTCTATACCGAACATTTTAGTGATTTTTGAAGTCATACGAGCAATACGCGCCAAATCCTTAGCTGAAGGATCTATGTTTATAGAGGTATCACTAAGAAACATAGGACCTCTTTCTGTCATCATTACATTAGTAGCCGCAACTTTAGAGACTCCATCATCTTTTCCAATTAATTCTAACATCGGAGTTACTACTGATGGATAATTACGAGAATATCCTGTTACTAAAGCATCTGCATCACCTACATTCACCATCATTGCCGCGAAGTAATTACGTTCTCGCATTTTCTTTTGTGCAGAATATAATGTTACTCCTTGGCGCTTACGCTTTTTCCAATAGGCTTCAGCATATCGGTTCTTTCGATCCGTTTCTTCATCAGATTTTGGATCTATAATAGGAACGTCTGCATCGAATTCAATCTCGGACATTAAGTCTACTATAACTTCGCGTCGCCCTAATAAGATGGGATGAGCAACACCTTCATCATATACAATTTGAGCTGCTTTTAATACATCAAGTTGATCTGCTTCCGCAAAAACTACACGTTTTGGGTTTGTTCTTGCTCTACCTAACAATTGGCGAACGAGTTTATTATCCGAACCTAAACGTTCTAACAAAGCATTTTTATAACGATCCCAATCCTCAATAGGTTCTTTCGCTACTCCGCTTTCCATAGCCGCTTTTGCCACTGCTGGTGGAACCTCTGCAATTAATCGTGGATCGAATGGCTTTGGAATGATGTAATCTCTACCGAAAGCAAGTCGCGTTTCATTATAAGCTAAATTCACTTGTTCTGGTACAGGTTCTTTAGCTAATTCAGATAGTGCTACAACCGCTGCCATCTTCATTTCTTCATTTATTTTAGTTGCTCTAACATCTAAAGCACCTCTAAAAATAAAAGGGAAACCAAGTACATTATTTACTTGGTTAGGATGATCACTTCGGCCAGTCGCCATAATGATATCTTCTCTAGTATCAATTGCTAAATCGTAATCTATCTCTGGATTTGGATTCGCCATAGCAAATACAATAGGATTTGCAGACATCGACAAAAGCATTTCTGGAGATACCACGTCTGCCATTGACAAACCAATAAATACGTCAGAATCTTTCATTGCTTCTTCGAGAGTATCAATTTTACGATCTGTAGCAAATTCGGCCTTTTGAGAAGTAAGATTATCTCTATCCTTTCTTATGACTCCTTTGCTATCTAGCATCACAATATTTTCACTCTTAGCTCCAAATGCTTGATAAAGGCGTGTACAAGATATTGCAGCTGCACCAGCACCACTAACTACAATTTTCACATCTTCAATCTTTTTTTCTGCAAGTTCTAAAGCATTTAATAATGCTGCTGCAGATATGATTGCAGTGCCATGCTGGTCGTCGTGCATTACAGGAATATCTAATTCTTCCTTTAAACGACGTTCTATTTCAAAAGCTTCTGGAGCTTTTATATCTTCAAGATTAATACCACCAAAAGTTGGTGCAATGTTTTTGACTGTTTCTATAAATTCATCAACATTTTCTGTATTCACCTCAATATCAAAAACATCAATATCCGCAAATATTTTGAAAAGCAAACCCTTACCTTCCATCACTGGTTTTGAAGCTTCAGGACCAATATTACCCAATCCTAAAACTGCCGTACCGTTTGAGATTACAGCAACTAAATTTCCTTTTGCCGTGTATTTGTATACATTGTCTACATCTTTATCTATCTCTAAACATGGTTCGGCAACACCTGGCGAATATGCCAAAGATAAATCACGCTGTGAAGCGTATTTCTTTGATGGCACCACTTTAATCTTTCCTGGTGTTGGTTTTGCATGATATACAAGGGCTTCTCTTCTCTTACTTTGTTTGCTCATAATCTCAAAATGATTAAGCTACAAATATACGTAAATGCTTACTTGCCTTAAAGTGGAAAAGTCCTCTATTTTTTGTTTATTTATAAAATCAATCAAACTTTAATTTCCTCAATGAGAAACCTTTTCTTTCTATTCGTCTTTAGCTTTTTTCTGAATTCCCATTCGCAAAACCAAAAAAGGTTTCAACTCTTAGACGCTGAAAACGAAAAACCTGTAGCATTTGCTAATGTGTTGTTTAATAATTTGAATCAAAAAGGGACAACTTCAGATATAGATGGTATATTTTATATTCCTAATAATGTTCAAAATATCACTATAAGTTATGTTGGGTTTGAAACTCAAATTTTGAATGTGAATGACATAACGAGCTCAAAAATACTTTTAAAATTAGAAGTTAGCGCTTTAGATGAAGTAGTTTTGGATGGTGAAAATCCTGCTCATAGAATTATAAAACTTGCCGCTCAAAACAAAGATTTCAACAATCCAAACACCTTAGAATCTTACTCTTATAATTCCTATGATAAAATCATTTTTACTTCAAAAAGTACTACTGAAGAAAAAGATTCTATGATGATTGCTGCCGAAAAAATAATGAAAGGCTCTTACTTTTTCATAACCGAAACCATTGCTAAACACAAATATTTAAAGCCAAGATTATTTCAGGATAGTATTATAGCTACAAAGACTTCGGGTTTTAAACAACCTAATTTTGCATTATTAGCTAGCGGTTTTCAACCTTTTTCATTTTATGATGAACACATAGAACTTTTTGAAACTAATTACCTCAATCCAATTTCTAAAGGAAGCACTAGGAAATATAAATTCCGCTTGAAAGAAGAAATTATCAAAGATAATGACACACTTTTCATTATTTCTTTTGAACCAAAAGCTAATCGAAACTTTGAAGCCTTAAAAGGTATTCTAACCATAAATTCTAACAAATATGCTGTACAAAGTGTTGATGCAGAAACTGTAAACTCAGGAAAAATAGCATTCAAAATTCAACAGAAATACAATTTAACTAAAGAAAACTATTGGTTCCCTGAGCAATTGAATTTTGAAATGGTGGTTGGAACTGGTCCTTTCAGTATGGCTTATGTTGGTAAAAGTTATATTTCGGACATTGATCTTTCTACTCCTTTAACTTCCAAGGATTTTTCGCTTACAACAAATATTTTTTCTAAAGAATTGGCTCAAAAAGATGATGGTTTTTGGAACGAGTTCAGAAGAGACACCTTAGATTATAGAGAAAAGAGAACTTATGTTTTTATTGATAGTATTGGTGAGCTAATAAAAATGGATAAAGTGTTTAGTTATATTCCAAAATTATCTGAAGGTAGAATTCCTCTGAAGTATGTAGATATTGATTTGAATCAACTTTATAAGTACAACAAATATGAAGGTAGCAGATTAGGATTAGGACTTTATACAAATGAAGACATTTCGAAAACGGTATCTGTTGGAGGTTATGGAGCGTATGGTTTTAAAGATCATACTTGGAAATATGGCGGTGAAGTTTTATTCGATTTTTCTAAAGAAAAAGACTTTACCATTAGTTTGAAATACAAAAACGATGTTGTAGAAACTGGAGATTTCACAGGAAACCGTATAAATAACATTCTCAATCAGCGTACTTGGCTTGCTAGTCAAATGGATGCGGTGGAATCCTACAGTATTACTACCAACATGAAGCTATTTAGAAATGTAGATTGGTCTTTGGGTTTCAATAATTCTAAAGTTTCACCTCGATATGCGTACTTATTTAATAATAATGGAGCTTCGGTTTTCAATTATACCAATTCTGAATTTCAATTTGGTTTGAGTTATCACTCTAGTGAAAAAATAACGAATATGTTTGGACTTAAAATTAGAGAGATTAGTGATAAACCCATCATTAATTTCCTATATGCAAAAGGCCTGAACGATGTGTTTGATGGCGAATTTAACTATAACAAATTTAGGCTGACTTTAGACCACAGCTTCGTAACCAAAGGTCTTGGTAAAACAACGTATAGATTAGATTTAGGTTACATTGATAAATCTATTCCTTACGGATTATTGTTTACTGGTGAAGGAAGCTATGATAAGGATATTCCTTTTGTAGTTAGAAATTATTTTCAAACTGCTACACCATACGAATTCTTATCTAACAAATATGCTAGTCTTTTTACAACCCATAATTTTGGAAGGTTATTTAACAATAAAGGCTTTTTTCAACCTGACGTTTTACTGCATAATAACTTAGGTATAGGAAGTTTGTCTGATAGTGACAACCATCAAATAATTGATTTTTCAACCAAAGAAGAATTGTTTTTAGAATCTGGCTTAGAGTTACAAAACATATTAAAACTTCCTTTTATGGATATTGGTTATTTTGGAATTGGTGTTGGTGGTTTTTACCGCTATGGTTATCATCATCTTGAAAACTCAAAAGATAATTTTGTTTTCAAGTATTCATTTGGATTTACGTTTAAGTAAAATTAGTCTTTCAAGAAGTTAATGTTTCGTTTTAGACCTGAAAACTTTGTGCGTTTTACTGCGGACTTTTTAAACACCTTTCTAAACGTATCTTCTGTGATCTCTTCCCAATCTTTTTTGGTCATTGATAATAATTCAGGATGTGGGTTGAATAAAGGTTCGCTATGAGATTTAGAAAACCGATTCCAAGGACACACATCTTGGCAAACATCGCAACCAAACATCCAATCGTCTAGTTTACCTTTAAAATCTGATGGAATATTATCCTTCAATTCAATGGTGAAATAAGATATGCATTTACTACCATCTACAACATAAGGTTCTGTAATGGCTTCTGTTGGGCACGCATCTATACAAGCAGTACATGTACCACAATGATCGGTTACAGGTGTATCGTAGTCTAGTTCTAAATCTATAATGAGCTCTGCGATAAAATAGAAAGAACCTACTTTTTGGGTTAATAAATTGGAATGCTTTCCAATCCACCCCAAACCAGATTTTGCAGCCCAAGCTTTATCTAAAACTGGAGCAGAATCCACAAAAGCACGTCCATCTACATCACCGATTTCTTCTCGCATGAAGTTTAACAGCGTTTTCAGCTTGTTTTTGATTACAAAATGATAATCTGCTCCGTAAGCATACTTAGACAACTTATAACTTTTATCTATTTGTTCTTCAGCAGGAAAATAATTCAATAACAAGGATACGACGCTTTTAGAGCCTTCAACTAGTTTTGTTGGGTCTAAACGCATATCAAAATGGTTTTCCATATAACGCATTTCCCCATGCATATTCTTATTAAGCCATGCTTCTAGTCTTGGTGCTTCTTCTTCCAAAAATCCTGCTTTGCTTATACCACAAGACAAAAAGCCGAGACGTTTAGCTTCGGCTTTTATTAGTTGCGTGTATTTTGATTTTGAATTAATCACCTTTTTTGGAATCTTAAAAAAGCATTTTTTGGTTTAAGCGTTATAAGTGGTGTAATGTCGATAGTTGTAAATTCTGGCGAAATTCTATACTTGGATACAATTTCATTAATTGCCATGATCATCTCAAACATAGCAAAATTATTGCCTATGCACTTTCTAGGTCCTGCGCCAAAAGGAAAATAATGAGATGAATATTTTCTACCTCCTTCAGCAAATCGTTCTGGTAAAAAGACTTCTGGATTTTCCCACAATTCTGGATGTCTATGTATTTCAAAAATTGAAAATAATAGATTTGTATTGGGTTTAAAGGTGTAACCTTCAAATTGGTCTTCCTCAATATTTACTCTATCTATAAAATATACTGGCGGATACAAACGCATACTTTCCTCTAAAACCTGCTGGCAAATTTTAGAGTTCATAATTACAGCCATGGCATCATCATTATCGCTATTTGCTACAATTTCTGAATGGATTTTGTCTTGCCATTCTGGATGCAAAGCTAAAAGTTGTAAGGTGAAAGTCAACGTATTTGAAGTTGTTTCATGTCCTGCCGTAAACATGATTAAGATTTCATCTATCAATTGTTTTTCTTCCATTGGAGAGCCATCTTCATATCTTGCAGACAACAGCATATCTAACAAATCATCATAATTAGATGCTGATGCTTTACGCTCGTTGACAATTCTTCTTAAAATACTCCTGGCTTCCTCTGATAAATATAAATGTTTTTGTAGCGTGCCACTACTTTTGAACCACCAACCTAAATACGGTTGTCTTAATTCTTTCACCAACATACGTTGGGCAGCTTCTGTAATGTATTGAAGTCTATTAATTTCTTCTTCATTAGCTGCACTACTGAATAATGATTTCACTACGGTTTGAAACGCCAAATCATTAAAAATGGGAAAAATGTCTATGACTTTATCCGTTTCAATCTTATTGTATTCTGAAACAATAGCCTTTTGTATAGTATCAAGTAACTTTGTTAGCTGTTTTTTGTGAAACGCTGGTTGAATTAATTTTCGTTGCTTTCTCCAATGTTCTCCTTCTGAAGTTAATAATCCCTGACCAACATATTTAGCCAAATCTTTAGTCTGTATCTTTGACTTGGTATAATTTCTTTGATTTTTTTGAAGTACATATTCTGCCAAAATAGCATTTCTAGAAAAATGAATGTACCTATTAAAACCAATATTTAATCGGAAAATATCACCGTATTTTTCAAAATTCCTGTGGTGAAAGGGTAATGGGTTTTTAAGAATTTTAAAGGAATGTTTGACAAATTGAAGCAAAGAAACTTCTGGTATGCTTGTTTGTTGCTTCATATTTTTGTCTACCATTAAAATAAGCCTCCTTGTGTTGGTCCTTTAATTTTACCCAAATGTTTATAGGCTTGCTCTGTAACTTCACGACCACGAGGTGTTCTCATAATAAAGCCTTGTTGAATTAGAAACGGCTCATAAACTTCCTCAATGGTTTCTGCACTTTCACTAACTGCTGTAGCTAAAGTTGTGATACCAACTGGACCACCTTTGAACTTTTCGATTATGGTTGAAAGTATTTTATTGTCCATTTCGTCTAGTCCGTGTGCATCAACATTTAAGGCTTCTAAAGCGAATTTAGCAATGGCAATATCAATTTTCCCGTTACCTTTTATTTGTGCAAAATCCCTAACACGTCTCAATAAAGCGTTTGCAATTCTTGGTGTCCCACGACTACGACCTGCAATTTCTATAGCAGCTTCCATAGATATTGGAACGTTGAGAATTGATGCGCTTCTTTGAACTATAGAGGTTAATAAGTCGGTCTTATAATATTCAAGACGACTACTAATTCCAAAACGCGCACGCATTGGTGCTGTAAGTAATCCTGATCGTGTTGTAGCACCTACTAATGTAAAAGGATTTAAATTGATTTGGACAGTCCTAGCATTAGGACCAGACTCTATCATAATATCAATTTTATAATCCTCCATAGCTGAATAAAGATACTCCTCTACAATTGGACTCAAACGATGGATTTCATCTATAAAAAGTACGTCTCTATCATCGAGATTAGTAAGTAATCCTGCAAGATCACCTGGCTTATCTAAAACTGGTCCTGAAGTCACTTTAATACCTACATCAAGCTCATTGGCTAAAATATGCGCCAAGGTTGTTTTACCAAGTCCTGGAGGCCCATGAAATAAGGTATGATCTAAAGCTTCTTCTCTAAGATTTGCAGCTTGAACAAAAACTAAAAGATTTTCTAAAACCTGATCTTGACCTGTAAAGTCTTGAAACGATAATGGACGGAGCTTTTTCTCTACATCCATCTCTTCCGGAGAGTAGTTATCCTTATATGGGTTTAGGTTTTCGTTCATCTTAAAACAAAGATAAATAAAAAGCCTTTCTAAATTATTAGAAAGGCTCTCTTTAATATTATAACTATTTTTTAGTGCTGTAATTCTTCTTCACCATCATATAAAGGTACATTCTGAGGCACGAAGTCTTCATCATGTCCTGGTTTACTATAATCGTAAGCCCATCTGTGTACGTGAGGAATTTCACCCGGCCAGTTACCGTGAATATGCTCCACTGGTGTAGTCCATTCAAGTGTGTTAGATTTCCAAGGGTTTTGCTCAGCTTTTTTACCGTAGAACATGCTACTGATAAAGTTATATAAGAATACCAATTGGAAAACACCACCAACTAAAGCAAATATTGTAATTACAACATTAGTATCTGCTAAGTCATCAAATAGTGGGAAGTTTGAATTTGTATAATAACGTCTTGGTAAACCTGCCATCCCAATAAAGTGCATTGGGAAGAATACACCATAAGCACATATTGCAGTAACCCAAAAATGTAAGTATCCAAGGTTCTTATTCATCATACGACCAAACATTTTTGGATACCAGTGATAAATACCTGCAAACATTCCGTATAGCGCAGAAATACCCATTACTAAGTGGAAGTGAGCTACAACGAAATAAGTATCGTGTACGTTAATATCAAGAGCACTATCACCTAAGATAATACCTGTTAAACCACCAGTAATGAAAGTAGAAACCAAACCGATAGAAAACAGCATTGCTGGATTCATTTGAAGGTTACCTTTCCAAAGTGTTGTAATATAGTTAAAGGCTTTTACCGCAGAAGGTATTGCAATCAATAACGTTGTAAAGGTAAATACAGAACCTAAGAATGGATTCATACCTGAAACGAACATGTGGTGACCCCAAACAATCGTTGATAAGAACGCAATCGCTAAGATTGAAGCAATCATCGCTCTATATCCAAAAATTGGTTTACGAGAGTTGGTTGCTATAACTTCAGACGTAATACCTAATGCTGGTAATAACACGATATATACTTCAGGGTGACCTAAGAACCAGAATAAATGTTCAAATAATACTGGTGAACCACCTTGATAGTGTAAAACTTCACCTTGTAAAAATATATCTGACAAGAAAAATGATGTTCCAAAACTTCTATCCATTATCAGTAATAAAGCTGCTGATAATAAAACAGGGAATGAAATAACACCGATTATAGCTGTCACGAAGAACGTCCAGATAGTTAATGGCAATCTTGTCATTGACATCCCTTTAGTTCTTAAGTTCAATACCGTAACAACATAGTTAAGTGATCCTAAAAGTGATGAAGCAATAAATATTGCCATGGACACTAACCATAATGTCATACCCATACCAGAACCTGGTTGAGCCATTGGTAAAGCACTTAATGGAGGATATATTGTCCATCCAGCAGCAGCTGGTCCTGCTTGTACAAATAATGAGATAATCATTATTACACTTGATAAGAAAAATAACCAATAGGAAACCATGTTTAAGAATCCTGAAGCCATATCTCTTGCTCCAATTTGTAATGGAATTAACAAGTTACTGAATGTTCCACTCAAACCTTGTGTTAATACAAAGAATACCATTAAAGTACCGTGTATTGTAACCAATGCTAAGTATATATCTGCATCCATAACACCATCTGGTGCCCATTTTCCAAGTAATGCTTCAAAAATTACATTAGATTTTTCAGGCCATGCGATTTGCATTCTGAATAAAAGTGACATACCAATACCGATGATACCCATGATTAAACCAGTAATCAGGTATTGCTTAGAAATCATCTTATGATCTTGACTAAAAATATATTTAGTCACAAAAGTTTCTTTATGGTGATGTACGTCGTGATCGTCGTGACCGTGTGTATCTACTGTTGCTGACATAATCTCTTTATCTATTTCTTAAAATGATTTGTAATTAATTTAATGAGTTAGCAAATGTTTTTTGCTCTTTCATCCAAGCATCAAACTCTTCTTGTGTTTCTACAATAATCTTCATCTGCATATTGTAGTGTGATTTACCACAAATTTTATTACATAATAATAGGTAATCAAACTCGTAAGCTAAATCCTGACCACGTTCTTCAATCTCTGCTTGATTTGCTATTCTTAACTCGTTAATGTTTTTTACTTTATCCTGAATATCTGGATTCTGACGCATCTCTGCAGTAGTTACCGTTGGAGTAAAGCCAAATTGAGTTACCATACCAGGAACACAGTTCATTTGAGCTCTAAAGTGAGGCATGTAAGCCGAGTGTAATACATCTTGAGATCTCATTTTGAATAAAACAGGCTTACCAACTGGTAAGTGTAATTCAGTTACAATAACATCATCTTGTGCATTTGGGTCGTCTTCATCAACACCAAGTATGTTGGCTCTATCTAAGTCAATTAATCTAACATTTGCTTGACCTAATACGTTGTCTTCACCACTATATCTAGCTTTCCAGTTAAATTGTTGTGCATAAAGTTCAACTACCATAGGATCTTCATCTTCGTCGATATTCATAATATCATTCCAAGTGAATAATCCATAGATGATTAAACCAGCTAAGGTTATTACTGGTATAACCGTCCAGATAAACTCTAGTGTATTGTTATCAGCATAGAATAATGCTTTTCTTCCTTTTTCGCCTTTGTATTTAAAAGCGAAATAGTGTAGTAAGAATTGGGTGATAGTTTGAACAATGAATATAATAACTAATGAAATAATCATTAAGTTATCAATATTAGATCCATGCTCTGATGCAGCATTAGATAATAAAGGTAAGTCACCTATATACCAAAAACAGATTATAGTAATGGCATAGATAAACACCAAGAATCCCATCATTAAATACCCATTAACTCTGTTGTCTTTATCATCTGCAACTTGTGAGTTAGATGAACCAACTTGAGCTAAATCGAAAATCTTAACCATTTGCCATATGGCAATAGCTACAAAGAGTACAATTATAATTGTTAATAAAGCAGTCATTATCGTTTCTGTTCTTATTTAAAAATTAATAATGGAAGTGTTCACTTTCCTTAATAAATGGGTTTCCTTTTGCTAACAGTGGATACTTGCCTAAAGCTGTGAATACAACAAACAAGAATATACCTGCAAATAATAATATTGATCCTATCTCTGGAATTCCTATAAACCATCTGTCACCAACCGTTGCTGGCATAATCATATTAAAGATATCTAAATAGTGTCCACAAAGAATTACGATACCTGCCATAACAACAAACCATGGAATACGTTTGTAATCACTATTCATTAATAACAATAATGGGAAAATGAAATTCATAGCTACCATACCAAAGAATGGTAATTTATAATCTTCAATACGTGTTACGAAGTAAGTTACTTCTTCTGGTATGTTAGAGTACCATATTAACATGAATTGAGAGAACCATAGATACGTCCAGAAAATACTGATACCAAACATGAATTTAGCTAAATCATGAATGTGGCTATCATTTACAAATTCTAAAAGACCTTTTGATTTAAGATAGATAGTGATTAAAGCAATTACTGTGATACCACTCACGAACATACTTGCGAAAACGTACCATCCAAATAATGTACTAAACCAGTGAGGATCTACACTCATAATCCAGTCCCAAGACATCATAGATTCTGTATAGATATAGAATACTAAGAATGCTGCAGATATTCTGAAGTTCTTTTTAAAGTTTCTGTTATCGTTAGCATTATCCTGTGCTACTGAAAACTTACGAGAGAAGATTCTGTATGTAGACCAACCAGCTAAAAAGATGATGCCTCTAATAAAGAATCCAAATTTATTTAACCAGCCTGCTTTTCCTTGAATTAAAGCATCATGAGCAACAACATCTTGATCCATCCAAATAAAGATATGATCTCCTGCTACGAAAGCTACTAATAGCACTAAAATACCACCAGGCAATACATAAGCTGTAATTCCTTCCATCACTCTAAACAGTACTGGAGACCAACCTGCCTGAGCTGCATATTGAATACCATAAAATGCTAACACACCTAAAGCAATCATAAAGAAAAAGAATGCTGCAACATAGAGTGCTGCATAAGGTCTATTATGAATTTGGTGTAAAGCATGCTCTTCATGAGACATTTCATGACCTTCTTCAGCATGAGCCTCATCCCCATGTACATCTTCACCATGAGTCATTTCAGCATGAGTATCATGCATTGCTTCTGCTTCTGAATGTACATCTGTAGCATGAGCATCACCATGACCTCCATGATGAGATTCATCAGCTAGACGTTCAGCAATATTTTCTTCGGTATAGCTTTTAGAATCATAAAAACCATATGCTATACCTAGTAATCCTAAGACTACCATAATGATAGCAGCTAATTTTAATCGACTTGAAATTTGATATTCCATTTATAAAATCTTTATCTAAATCTTATTTATTTAAATCTGCTTTTAGTTTTTCAACATAAGCAACTACTTGCCAACGTTCTTCTTCGTTCAATTGGTTAGCATAAGAACCCATTGTGTTTTTACCATAGTAAATAACATGGTAAATACTTCCTTCGGTAATTGCTCTACCAGCATCATTGTAAGCTGGTACACCTAATATTTTTTCACGTTGTACTAACTTTCCTTTACCATCACCTTTTGTACCGTGACAAATACCACAATAGATAGTGTAAAGAGGACCACCAACAGTATAATCTACTCTTGGTACATTAGGATCTACTTCAACAGAATCTACCATATTTAATGGAATAGCTGGTGCTAAAGGATTCTTTAGTGTAGTTTTTGCTAATTCGTAACCTTCGTTAGTGTTATCTATTTCGTAAGGCATAAAATCACCTCTAGGAATAGAACCTAAAGCAGGTAATTGACCTTCTTTACCATTATTGAATGCATCCGATTCTTGGTAAGTTTCATAACCAACAGACTGATACATGTTTGGCATGTATTGGTAGTTTGGTCTCGAATTCTTTTGGCAAGACACTATACTTACCAACATTACTAGTACTACGATATATTTTAAGGATGTCTTCATATTAATGTGCATCTTCGTCTTTATCAATAATATTAATTTCAACAGCACCTGTTTCTTTTAATAAATCAGTCAATTCGTTTTCGTTATCATGAATTGCTATTTCCATTAAGAAATGGTCATCAGTTGTTCTTGGATCTGGGTTTTCAGCTTTCTTAAATGGCCACATTCTACTTCTTAAATAAAACGTTATTACCATTAAATGCGCTGCGAAAAATACCGTTAACTCAAACATGATAGGTACAAATGCTGGCATGTTTTCTAAATAACTAAAGCTTGGTTTACCACCTATATCTTGTGGCCAATCTTTAATCATTATAAAGTTCATCATTGTTATAGCTACAGATAAACCTACACATCCATATAAAAATGCTGTAATTGCTAAACGTGTTGGCGCTAGACCCATTGCCTTGTCTAGTCCGTGAACTGGAAATGGTGTGTATATTTCTTCGATGTGATGCTTTTCTGCCTTAACCTTTTTAACAGCTGACATTAATACGTCATCATCAGTATAAATAGCATGAATTACTTTTGAAGCTTCCATAGACTATATTAGTTGTTTAATAAATTTTTAGCTTGTCCAGACCAATCATCACGCTCTGCTCTTCCTGGGAAAGAACCAGTGATTTCATCTAACAAGTCGTATTCTCTTTTTGTCATTTTGCTCACCTGAGCATAAGTATAAATTCCTAGGTTATTAAGTGCTTCTTCCATTTTTGGACCTATACCATTAATAACTTTTAAATCATCCGCAGTCTGAACAGATGGATCGAATCTTCCTATGCCTTCTAGTAAATTACTTAGTTTCTCAGCATCATCTTGAGTAGGCTTAGAAGCTGTAGTTTCTTCTGGTAATTTAAAGTTTGATGTTCTTTCATCTGCTCCAGTACCTACTAAACTCTCACCACTCTCTCTGATTCTCTTGTAACGCTCACCTGAAGACTTTAATATTGTTTTTACCTCGGCTTGTGCAATTACTGGGAATGTTCTAGAATATAATAAGAATAATACAAAGAAGAATCCTATTGTTCCGATGAAAATTCCAATATCAACAAACGTTGGAGAGAACATTGTCCAAGATGATGGTAAGTAATCTCTGTGTAATGATGTAACGATGATAACGAAACGCTCAAACCACATACCTATGTTTACCACAATAGATATAAAGAACGAGAACATAATACTTGTTCTAAGTTTCTTGAACCACATAAACTGTGGAGAGAACACGTTACAAGTCATCATTGCCCAATATGCCCACCAGTAAGGACCGGTTGCTCTGTTTAAGAATGCATATTGTTCGTACTCTACACCAGAGTACCAAGCAATAAATAACTCAGTGATATAAGCCACACCTACGATTGAACCTGTAATCATGATTACAATGTTCATTAACTCGATGTGTTGTACTGTAATATAATCTTCAAGGTTACATACTTTTCTCATAATAATAAGAAGCGTATTTACCATAGCGAATCCTGAGAAAATCGCACCTGCAACGAAGTAAGGTGGAAAAATCGTAGTATGCCAACCTGGAATTACTGATGTTGCGAAGTCAAACGATACAATAGTATGTACAGAAAGTACAAGTGGTGTTGCTAAACCTGCAAGTACCAATGATACCTCCTCAAAACGTTGCCAATCTTTTGCTCTACCAGACCAACCAAAGCTTATTAAAGAATAAATTTTCTTTTGGAAAGGTCTAATAGCTCTATCTCTAAGCATTGCAAAATCTGGTAATAAACCTGTCCACCAGAATACTAATGATACAGATAAATAAGTTGAAATCGCGAATACGTCCCAAAGTAATGGTGAGTTAAAGTTAACCCATAACGAACCAAATTGGTTAGGAATTGGTAATACCCAGTAAGCTAACCATGGACGACCCATGTGAATAATTGGGAATAAACCTGCCTGAACAACAGAGAATATTGTCATAGCTTCTGCAGAACGGTTAATTGCCATTCTCCATTTTTGACGGAATAATAAAAGTACTGCCGAAATCAGCGTTCCTGCGTGACCAATACCAACCCACCAAACGAAGTTAGTAATATCCCAAGCCCAGTTTACAGTCTTGTTAAGACCCCAAACTCCAATACCTGTTGATACGGTATAAATAATACAACCTATTCCCCAAAGGAATGCGACCAAAGATATACCGAAAACAATCCACCATGCTTTGTTGGCTTTGCCTTCTACTGGTCTTGCTACATCTACAGTAACATCGTGATACGATTTCTCGCCAGTAACTAAAGGTCTTCTAATAGGTGCTTCGTAATGAGACGCCATAATTATATACGTGTTTCTTTAATTTTTATTTATGCTTCTTTTGCTATGTTTCTCACCTTAGTTTGATAAACCACATTTGGTTTTACACCAACGTGCTCTAATAGGTGATATGCTCTTTTATCGTCTTTTAATTCTGCTATTTTGCTCTCCTTGTCGTTTACATCACCAAAAATCATAGCTCCATTACCACAAGCCGCAGAACAAGCTGTTTGGAATTCACCATCTTTAACTGGTCTTCCTTCACGCTTAGCATCTAAAATAGTTTTCTGAGTCTTTTGGATACAGAAAGAACATTTTTCCATCACACCACGAGAACGTACAGTAACGTCTGGGTTTAATACCATTCTTCCTAAGTCATCGTTCATATAGTAATCAAACTCATCATTTTGAGCATATAAGAACCAGTTAAAACGACGCACTTTGTAAGGACAGTTGTTAGCACAGTAACGTGTACCAACACATCTGTTGTAAGCCATATGGTTTTGACCTTGACGACCGTGAGACGTTGCCGCTACAGGACAAACTGTTTCACAAGGCGCGTGGTTACAGTGCTGACACATTACAGGTTGGAAAGCTACTTGAGGATTATCTGCTGGATGTTCCATCTCACCAAACTCACTCAATGAACTACCTAAACCAGAAATATTGTCTTTCTTTTCGTTATCACCTTCAAAAGACTCTTCTGAAGAATAATATCTATCGATACGCAACCAGTGCATATCTCTACTACGTCTCATTTCAGACTTACCAACTACTGGTACATTATTTTCTGCGTGACATGCAATAACACATGCACCACAACCTGTACAAGCATTTAAATCTATTGATAAGTTGAAATGGTGACCAACTGAACGATCAAACTCATCCCATAAATCAACATCTGGAGATGTTACTGGAGTTTCAACATGATTTAAAGAAACTTCAGGAACGGCATTCCAATAATGTTTATCTTTTGTATTGAATACCTCTAAAGTCGTTTCTTTGATGATATCACCACGACCCATTAAGGTATTATGTAATTGCACACAAGCAAACTCATGCTCTCCAGCAGCCTTGCTTATGCTTACTTCTTGTACATTATTAAAGTTTTGGTATAATGGGTAGGCATTTACACCTGTCTTCATTTCATCTTTAAGACCTTTTCCATCTCTACCGTAACCTAATGATAATCCTACAGAACCTTTTGCTTGTCCTGGTTGAATGATAACTGGCACTTTAGAAACTGTAACACCATTTACAGTTACATCAGCATAGCTACCGTTTAATCCACCATTAGCTACATTCCAGTTTTCTAGACCTAATCCTTTAGCGTCAGCTTTAGATACTGTAACGTAGTTATCCCAAGTAGTTCTTGTAATAGGATCTGGAAACTCTTGTAACCAAGGGTTATTTGCTTGTTGACCATCACCCATACCTGTTTTAGTATAAAGTGATAATTCCATAGCATTTGATGAAGTAGAGCTAGCTAATGCTCTAGCGGCAGCACCACCAGATAATGTTGCAGAAGCCTCATCACCAGTATTTACTGTTGTAGTTGTTGTTGTAGTTTCGTACTCATCTTTATCTTCTTCTTTAATACCAACACCTACAGCTACATCATGAATAATTCCACCTACAAAAGTTCTATCCTTTTTATCTTTTAATGTTGTCTCTGTACTTTCTATAGTAGCTGATCCATTTACTGAACCACCTGCTACAAAAATACCATCTTGAACTGCCTTGTTGAAAGATGCTCCTCCAAGGACACTGCTAGTCCAATATGTTTTTATATAATCTCTATAAGTTCCTGTGTTTCCTGTCCAAGCCATTAACACTTCTTGAAACTGTTTTGTATCAAACAAAGGACGGATTGTTGGTTGCATCATTGAAAAATGACCAGACTTCAGCTCAAAATCTCCCCAAGACTCTAAGTAGTGTGGAGCAGCAGCGATATAATCACATTTTGTTGATGTCTCATCTTCTTTCATAGAAAATGCAACAGATAAATCCGTTTTATCAAGACCTTCTGCAAAATCAACAGCATTTGGTAATGTATACATTGGGTTAACACCGTTCATAATAACAGCACCAACTTTACCAGCTTTCATATCAGCAACAAGTTGTGTTACTGCTTTATCGCTACCTTGTCTTGTTTTAACCGTAGTCTTAGGATCAAAAGCCTTACTATTTAAGTACTCATTGATTTCTAATGCCACAGTTTGAGCATTTACATCTTGAATACCAGTAACAACTACTGCGTTACTTCCAGCTTTTGAAATTTCGCTTGCAGCAGACTGAACTGCTTTTGCAACGTTTTCAGGTAAATCTACTGAAACAGCACCACCAACAACTAAGCTATATAATTTAGCTAAAGCTAATTTTTGTTGACTTGGTGTTAAAGGCACACGTTTATCTGCATTAGCACCTGATAGTGTCATGTTAGACTCAAACTGAATGTGTCTAGACATTTTACCATTCTCAGGAATACGGTTTTTAGCATAAGCAGACTCAAATCCTCCACCTTGCCAATCACCAATAAAATCAGCACCAACAGAAACAATAGTTTTAGCTTTAGAGAAATCGTAGTTTGCCATTCCTCTAGAACCATATTTAGCTTGATAAGCATCTAAAGTTGCTGATTCTGAAACTGCATCATAAGTTACATGACGCACATTGCCGAATTTTTGAGCAAACTCAGCAATTAATTTATTTGTAGATGGGCTAGGCATCGTTTGTGTTAAAAACACAATTGCCTTTCCATCACTTAATCCATTTAATTTAGAAGTCGTTTCAGACATGAAAGTTTCCCAAGAAATTTTGCTTCCGCCTTTCATTGGAGCTTTCACTCTTAGATTATCATACAACCCTAAAACCGAAGCATTAACTCTAGCGTTTGCCATACCATTAGTAGCAGCATCCGTATTGTTTTCGATTTTAATAGGTCTTCCTTCTCTTGTCTTTACTAAAACACTAGCAAAATCATATCCATCAGCAATAGTAGTAGCATAGTAGTTAGCAACACCAGGAATAATTTCCGTAGGCTGAACTACATAAGGAATAGATTTAACAACTGGCCCTTCACAGGCAGCTAATGAAGCTGCAGCTGTACTAAAACCAACGTACTTTAAGAAATCACGACGCGTTGTAGATGAAGACTCTAGAGATTCTTTGTCTCCTAAAAATTCATCTGTTGGAATTTCTTCCACAAATTCGTTTTGTCTAAGCGTCTCAACAATAGAGCTATTTTCGTTTAGCTCTTCAACACTTTTCCAGTATTTCTTGTTTGATGACATATAATTCTGAATTACTTCTTAATTTTTATTAATAATGACACTTACCACACTCAAGTCCACCCATCTGTGCCGCGGTTAACTGATCTACACCATACTTTTTAGATAATTCTTCATGAATCTTAGTATAGTATTCGTTATCCTGTACTTTTACATTTGTCTCTCTGTGACAGTTAATACACCAACCCATTGTTAATGGAGCGTGTTGAGACATAATTTCCATTTCTTCCACTGGACCGTGACAAGTCTGACACTCTATACCTGCAACAGAAACGTGCTGAGAGTGATTGAAATATGCAAAATCCGGAAGATTATGAATTCTTATCCATTTTACTGGTTTAGAATCACCTGTATAACCAGTACCATCCCAACCTACTGCATCATATAATTTCTGAATTTCAGCATTGTAATCTACACCATAATCTTTTCCTTCCGCCAAAGTTTCTGGCGCAACTTCTGAAATAGATTTATGACAGTTCATACATACATTTAATGATGGTATACCTGAAGTCTTACTAACACGTGCAGAAGAGTGACAGTACTTACAATCTATACCATTATCACCTGCATGTATTCTATGTGAGTAATGTATAGGTTGTACAGGTTCGTATCCTTGATCCACACCAACTTGCATAAAATATCCATATACAAAATACGCACTTGCCAATAGGAAAAATATCGCTGTTACCAATATTAAGAACTGATTTTCAACAAATGCTTTCCAAAGCGGTTTACGTTTTGTTTCTGCAACAACATCAATTCCTTTCGCTTCAGCAAAACGATTTAAAGTACGATTTACTAAAACCAACGCCATTGCCAATAAAGCAAACAACAATGCTAAAGCACCAAGAATTAAATCATTTGAAACACCACCATTACCTGTAGGCACTTGATCACAACCAGGACCACCTGGATTAGCAACACAAGGATCAACTGGATCCTGCTTCTCTTGAGCTGTGTAAGCTAATATATCCGAAATATCTTGATCGGATAACGTTGGAAAAGCCGTCATGGCTGTTTGGTTGTACTCGTTAAAAATCTTGTTTGCATAAGCATCACCAGATTTTATAACAGCAGCACTGTTACGAATCCAAGCATTAAGCCAAGCTCTATCCAAACCTTGCTCTTCACTAAGTCTTGTCTCAACATTACGTAGAGCAGGACCAGTCATTGGCTTATCTAATTTGTGACAAGCAGCACAATTGGTATTGAATAACGATTTTCCATTTGCTGGATCACCATCCTGAGCGTAAAGTGATGTTGAAAACGTAAGTAATAAAATAAAACCGAGATGAAGAATCTTAGAGGTTAAATTACGGTAGATCACCTGTTTCATATTGTTAGTTGAATTATCTTCTAAACTTTGGTACGATTTTTTCATTCTTTTTGAGAACAAAACATGTTTATAAAAACTCTTGCAAAAGTAACATTTAAAGTGGATTTTGGAAATCTAAGATATACGATAATAATCAATTTATATCGATTCTAAATAACATTTTAAAACCATTTTCGTTGAATACTATATCTTTGCATTAAACACTGAATTATGACATTTAAAGCCAAATATTTAAGCCTCATATTTTTAATGACCATTTTCTCTTTTGCGTTAAACGCTCAAGAAGGAACCGTTAAAATTTCTCAAGATAGTGACATTGATAAGCTATTAGAATACAAAAAAGACGTTAAGACTTCTGCTGAAATTTTTAAAATTCAGATTGATCAGAGCAACGATCCGGATAAAGCAGAAAGTATTAAAAGTGAATTTCTAGAAGCTTTTGACGAATGGCCTGTAGAAATTGTATGGAATACCCCAAACTACAAAATTTGGGTTGGTAATTTCGCCTCTAGATTAGAAGCTGACAGAGCTTGGGCAAAAATTAAAAAAGAATATATGAAAGCTATTATTCTTAAGCCTAAAACAGATAACTAAAAACGTGATTAACGATTAGTCTAAAATAAAAAAGCGACCAAAATTGGTCGCTTTTTTATTTTTATTGAAGTTGTAAATTACTTTAATTTCTTCTTTACTTCTACTTCTTGGAATGCTTCTAAGACATCACCTACAGCAATATCATTATAGTTTTTAACTTGCATACCACAATCGTATCCTTTAGAAACTTCTTTAACGTCGTCTTTGAAACGTTTTAAGGATGATAACTCACCAGTGTAAACTACAACACCATCTCTAATAATTCTAATTCCAGAATTTCTGTAGATTTTACCGTTTGTCACCATACATCCTGCAATAGTTCCGATTTTAGAAATCTTGAATGTTTCTCTAATTTCGGCAGTACCTGTAACCTCTTCTTTCAATTCTGGTGACAACATACCTTCCATTGCATCTTTCAGGTCATTGATAGCATCATAGATAATCGAGTAAGTTCTAATATCTATTTCTTCCTGATCTGCTGTTTGTCTTGCATTTCCAACAGGACGCACATTAAATCCAACAATAATCGCATCTGATGCCGAAGCTAATAACACATCACTTTCGGTAATAGCACCAACTCCTTTATGTATAATGTTTACTTGAATCTCTTCAGTTGATAGTTTTTGGAACGAATCTGTAAGTGCTTCTACAGAACCATCCACATCACCTTTAAGGATAATATTTAACTCTTGGAAGTCACCTAATGCAATACGTCTACCGATTTCATCAAGGGTAATATGACGTTGTGTTCTCACAGATTGCTCACGTTGCAATTGTGTACGCTTAGCTGCAATTTGTTTCGCTTCACGTTCATCTTCGAATACGTTGAACTTATCACCTGCTTGAGGAGCACCATCTAAACCTAATATCGATACAGGTGTTGATGGACCTGCTTCAACAATATCATTACCACGTTCATCGTGCATTGCTTTAACCTTACCACTATTCTTACCAGCTAAAACATAATCTCCAACTCTAAGCGTACCTGCTTGTACTAAGATTGTTGAAACATATCCACGTCCTTTATCTAAGAAAGCTTCTACTACAGTTCCATTAGCACGTTTGTTCGGGTTAGCTTTTAACTCTAATAATTCAGCTTCTAAAAGTACTTTTTCAAGTAATTCTTTTACTCCTGTACCGAATTTAGCAGAAATGTCATGCGACTGTATTTTTCCACCCCAATCTTCTACCAATAAATTCATATTAGCTAAGCCTTCTTTTACTTTATCTGGATTAGCTCCTTGCTTATCAATTTTGTTGATAGCAAATACTATTGGAACACCTGCTGCTTGAGCATGGGCAATGGCTTCTTTTGTTTGTGGCATTATGGCATCATCAGCTGCCACAACAATAATAGCTATATCTGTAACCTGAGCACCACGAGCACGCATTGCTGTAAAGGCCTCGTGACCTGGTGTATCTAAGAACGCTATTTTTTGTCCATTATCTAATTCTACACCATAAGCGCCAATATGCTGTGTAATTCCACCCGACTCACCTGCAATTACATTCTCTTCACGAATGTAATCTAGTAACGATGTTTTACCATGGTCAACGTGACCCATAACTGTTACGATTGGTGCACGAGGTTCTAAATCCTCAGGGCTATCTTCATTAACTTCAAAAGATTCTTCAATATCTGCAGTTACAAATTCTACTTCATAACCAAACTCCTCAGCAACGATAGATAAGGTCTCTGCATCTAATCTTTGGTTCATGGTAACCATCATACCTAAAGACATACATGCTGAAATTACTTGCGTTACACCAACATCCATCATAGTTGCAACCTCACTTACTGTTACAAATTCTGTAACCTTAAGTGTTTTACTTTCTGCTGCTTCAGCTTGAAGTTCTTTTTCAGATTGCTCTCTATGCTGATCTCTTTTTTCTCTACGATACTTAGCTCCTTTACCTTTATTAGACTTTCCTTGAAGTTTTTCTAAAGTCTCACGGATTTGCTTTTGAACTTCTTCTTCACTTGGCTCTTCCTTAACCACTTTAGGTCTGGAATTATTACCTCGTCCTCTATTATTTCCTCTTCTATTATCGAAATTAGGCTTTCCACCTCCGCTGTCATTTCCGCCTTTGCTGATACGACGTCTCTTGCGTTTATTTTTATCGTTAGAAGTGTTTTGTTGTTTGTTATCTTCTTTCTTCTTTTTCGGCTTATTGAATTGAGAAAGATCTATTTTTTGGCCTGTAGTAACAGGTCCTGTCAGCTTTTTATACTGAGTTTTAAGCGTTTCTTCAACAGGCTCTGAAGGTTTTGCTTCTTCTTTTTTAGGTTGCTCTTTTGGCTTTTCTTCTTTAGTAACCTTTGGAGTTTCTTTAGGTTTCTCTGGTTTTGGCTCTTCCTTAGTAACCTTTGGAGTTTCTTTTGGCTCTTCTTTAACTTTAGGTTCTTCTTTAACCTTTGGCTCTTCTTTGGCTTTTGACTCTTCAGCAGGTTGAACTTTTTTAGGTTCTTCCTTTTTCTCCTCTTTAGCCTTAGGTTTATCCAAGTCTATTTTACCAACTTGTTTTGGACCAGTTAAATCTGCCTTAGCTTTTACTACAGGTTGCTTAGCAGCTTCTTGTTTTTGCTTTGCTTCAATTTCGCGTTCACGCTGTTCGCGAAGCTCTTCTTTTTCTTTAAGCTTTGCTTCACTAACCTCTTGAGCTTTTTCACGCTTAGATGCATCCGTCTGAAATTCATCAGATAGCGTGTTATAAACCTCTTGCGAAATTTTAGTATTAGGGCTTTTTTCAATCTCAATGCCTTTGGATTCTAAAAAATCCACAGCACGATCTATTGAAATGTTCAATTCCCTTAGTACTTTGTTTAATCTTGTTGTTTGAGCCATAAATTGCCTGTAATATAACTTAAATATAGTTTACCTTCAATCTCAAAATGCTATTATAACATTTTAATAATTAAAATGGTAATTATTCTTCGAATTCTTCCCTAAGAATTCTGATAACTTCTAAAATTGTTTCTTCTTCTAAATCTGTACGCTTCACCAAATCATCTACATCTTGCTCTAGTATACTTTTCGCCGTATCTAGACCTGCTTTACTGAATTCTTCAATGATCCACTCATCGATCTCATCAGAGAATTCTTTTAATTCTACATCTTCCTCAGCTCCTTCTCTAAATACATCTATCTCGTAACCTGTAAGTTGACCAGCCAAACGAATATTGTGACCACCTCTACCAATAGCTTTAGAAACTTCTTCTGGCTTTAGTAAAACCTCAGCACGCATATTTTCTTCGTCTAACTTTAAAGAGGTAACTCTTGCTGGACTTAAAGCTCTGGTTACAAAAAGTTGGATGTTATTAGTGTAGTTGATAACATCAATATTTTCATTTCCTAACTCACGTACAATACCGTGAATTCTAGATCCTTTCATACCAACACAAGCACCAACTGGATCGATTCTATCATCATAAGAATCTACAGCTACTTTGGCCTTTTCACCTGGAATACGAACCACTTTCTTAACTGTAATTAATCCATCGAAAACTTCTGGTATTTCTTGTTCAAATAATTTTTCCAAGAAAATAGGAGAGGTTCTCGACATTATGATTGCCGGCTTGCTTCCTTTTAATTCTACACTTTCTATGATTCCTCTTACATTTTCTCCTTTTCTAAAGAAATCTGAAGGAATTTGTTTGTCCTTTGGAAGGATTATTTCATTACCCTCATCGTCTAAAAGTATAATTGCTCTGTGACGAATGTGATGTACTTCTGCTGTGTAAATTTCACCTTCAAGCTCTTTAAACTGCTTGTAAATATTAGTATTATCGTGTTCGTGAATCTTAGAAATTAAGTTTTGTCTTAATGCTAAAATTGAACGACGACCTAAGTCTATAAGCTTTACTTCTTCAGCAACATCTTCTCCAACTTCAAAATCTGGTTCAATTTTCTGAGCTTCAGAAAGTTCTATTTCTTGATTTTCATCTTCTACTTCACCATCAGCAACTACAATACGGTTTCTCCATATTTCTAAATCACCTTTATCTGGATTTATAATAATATCAAAATTATCATCATCACCATACTTTTTCTTTAATGCATTACGCAATACATCTTCAAGAATCGCCATCAGCGTAACTCTATCGATTAATTTATCGTCCTTAAATTCTGAAAATGATTCAATTAACGCTACATTTTCCATAATTGATGTGAATTAAAATTTTATTTTAACTTTTGCTTCTTTAATATTATTGAAAGCAACTTTTGTTTCTTTAGTTACTGTTACTTTTCCTTTACCTACTGGTTTTGGTTCTCTAGTTTTCCACTTTAGCACTATACCTTCTTCATCAACACCGTCAAGTTTTCCTTCCATGTTTTCGCCTTCTGAAGTTTTCACTTCCAAATCTCTCCCAACATGTTTTTTATACTGTCTAGGCAATGTTAGTGGGGATGCTGCTCCTGCCGACAATACTTCTAAAGAAAAATCCTCTTCTTCTCTATCAATATTGTGCTCAATAGCTCTACTTACATAGATACAATCTTCTACCAAAACACCATCATCGCCATCTATAACAACTTTAATTGCGTTATCATTTGATACCGTGAAATCTATAAGAAAAAGATCTTCTCTTTCATTTAAGGCATTTTGTAATAAGTCTTCTACTTTTTTCTTAAACATTTTTCAGTATAAAAAGAGGGGACTTTTTTGTCCCCTCAAGTATTCATTTCCGTAAACTTCGCTGCAAATATACAATAATTATATTGCTTTTCAAAGCAATCCTAAATTGAATTATTTTCTTAAATTTATAAGACTAATACTAAATAAAAACAAATGAACAAAATACTAGTCCCTACAGATTTTTCTGAGCAGGCAGAGAATGCCTTAAAGGTTGCTGCTATGCTAGCTAAAAAACATAATGCTGAAATTTACTTATTACATATGCTTGAAATCCCCATGCAACATATAGATCCAGGTAGTGTACAGAGCGATGTCCCTGAAGCCTTGTTTTTTATGCAACTAGCTCATAAAAAATTTGAAAACCTTATGGCTAGTGATTACTTAGAAGGTATTACTATTCATGAAACGGTTAAAGCCGATATTACATTTAATGAAATTAAAGATGCTAGTAAGGAATTTGACATAGATCTAATTATTATGGGCTCTCATGGTGCAACAGGTCTAAAAGAAATGTTTGTAGGTTCTAATGCAGAAAAAGTTGTACGTACATCTGATATTCCTGTTTTGGTTATAAAGAACGAACATGAAAATTTTGAAATTAATGATTTTGTGTTTGCTTCTGATTTTCTAAATGACAGCAAAGAAACCTATAAACAGGCTATACAATTTGCAGAAGCTTTTGATTCTAAAATCCACCTACTGATGGTGAATACAGCTAATAATTTTTTAACTACTTACGAAGCTAAAACACGTATAAACGACTTTATTTCAGGACAATCTTTTAGTGACTACACTATTACAGTTCATAACGATGTTAGTGTTGAGCAAGGTATCCTTAATTTTTCTAAAGACATTAATGCCGATTTAATAGGCATCAGTACTCATGGAAGACAAGGTATTGCCCACTTTCTGAATGGCAGTATTAGCGAAGACCTTGTTAACCATGCTAAAAGACCTGTAATAACGTTTAAAATATAATATTTGAAAATGTATTAAAAACAAAAAATCCTAATCAGTTTTGATTAGGATTTTTTTCTGTTGGCCTACTAGGGCTCGAACCTAGACTCTTCTGGACCAAAACCAGACGTGTTGCCAGTTACACCATAGGCCAATCTCTCAAATGAGGGTGCAAATTTAATACAAAGTTTTACTTGGACAAAAAAATTATCAAAAAATAATTCAAAATACTTAACGTTTACATAAAAACTTAGGGTATTTAGTATTTATTAGTAAATTCGCCAGCATCAATAAGTAAGGTTTTCATGACAGATTTTAACTTTAAAAAGTGGAATAATATTTTAGGATGGTTTGTTTTCGCTATTGCGTTTACTGTATATGCACTAACCATTGAGCCAACAGTAAGTTTTTGGGATGCTGGTGAGTATATTTTAACCTCATCTAAACTACAGGTTGGTCATCCACCAGGAGCACCGTTATTTCAAATGTTTGGAGCATTTTTCTCAATGTTTGCTCTAGAACCTTCTCAGATTGGTATGTTATTGAATATGATGAGCGCTGTAGCCAGTGCTTTTACTATTCTATTTATGTTCTGGACCATTAGTCTATTGCTTGTGAAACTTGTAAAATACAAGAAAGACTCTAGCTCTAGTAAAGCTATGGCTATTTTAGGAAGTGCTTTAGTAGGCAGCCTGTCATTTACCTTTACAGATTCCTTCTGGTTTAATGCTGTAGAAACTGAGGTTTATGCCATGGCAACACTTATTATGTCTGTGATGTTTTACCTTGCTTTAAGATGGGAGCAAGACATGCATAAGCCTAGAGGTAATCGTTGGTTAATTTTAATTGCTTTTGTTATTGGTCTTTCTTTTGGTGTTCACTTCATGGGGCTTTTAACTATTCCAGCTATTGGACTCATCTATTATTTCAAAAATTATAAAACCATAACAATAAAAAACTTTATAGTAGCAAACGTAGTTTCAGCTGCTATTCTACTTTTTATCTTTAAGTTATTACTTCCATCAACTTTAAAGTTATTTGGATATTTAGAGGTTTTCTTTGTTAACTCTGTTGGTCTGCCTTTCAATTCAGGAACCATTATAACAGGATTAATGGTTATTGCTCTTTTTTACTTTGGGCTTAACTATACAAGAAAAAAAGGCATGATACATATCAATACATTGATACTCTGCCTCATGTTTATTTTTGTTGGTTTTTCATCTTGGATGATGCTTCCTATACGTGCCAATGCCAATGTTATTATCAACGAAAATGATCCTTCTGATGCTAGAGAACTTTTAGCATATTATAACCTTGAGCAATATCCTGAAACGCATTTATTCTACGGACCACAGTTTACTGAAATATATTCTGGTCAAGATGAAAATGAACCTTTTGTAGACGACAAAAAGAACTACGAAAAAGATGAAGAAAAAGGCGAATATGTTATTATAAACGATTGGAAAGATAGTAAACAGAATTACAATCACGAGCACGCCTCTATACTTCCAAGAATGTGGAGTAGCGAACATGCAGAAAATTATATGATGTTTACAGGTCTCATAGATTTTAAAGTAGATCCTAATCTTCAAAATTATGCTTACCGTGAAGCTATGAACGCTGGATTGTCAGAAGAACAAGCTACACAATATTCTGTTGGTGAAAAGCGTAGAGTGGATGAAATGGTAATGGATTTTAGAATGCGTGTTGCCAATGGTGAAATTGATTATGAAGGTTATGATCAATTTTTAAGGCGTTATGCACAACAATATCTTATTGTTGAGAAACCTTCATTTTTTGATAATACCATGTATATGTTCCAGTATCAATTTGGATATATGTACTGGAGGTATTTCATGTGGAATTTTACAGGAAGACAAAACGATGTACAAGGAAAGTATGATGACTTTAATGGAAACTGGATTTCTGGAATACAATTTATAGATGAACTACATTTAGGTATGTCTCAAGACAATTTACCTACCGATGTTCTTGAAAACAAGGCTAGAAACACCTATTATTTCTTACCTCTATTACTAGGACTTGTTGGTTTCCTTTTCCTTATGTATTCTGATGCGAAACGCTTTTGGGTATTATTAGTGTTTTTCCTATTAACTGGTATTGCTATTCAATTTTATACCAACATTAGACCTTTTGAACCTCGTGAACGTGATTATTCTGTTGTAGGTTCTTTTTATGTTTTTGCTATTTGGATTGGTTTTGGTGTCTATGCAATTTATGATTTATTAAGATCTAATATAAAGTCTAAACTATTAGCACCAGCGGTTAGCATATTATGTCTTCTTATAGTTCCTGGAATTTTAGCAGCTAATAACTGGGACGACCATGACAGGTCTGGTAAATATACAGCCAACGCTATGGCTCGTAAGTATCTTGAATCTTGTGCGCCAAACGCCATTCTATTTACTATTGGCGATAACGATTCTTTCCCGTTATGGTATTTACAAGAAATTGAAGGAGTTCGTACTGATGTACGTGTTATAAATACTAGTTTATTCCAAACGGATTGGTACATCGACCAAATGAAACGTAAAGCTTATGAAAGTGACCCTATTCCATCATCTTTAAAACACGAACAATACAGATATGGAACTCGTGACTTCATTATTTATAGAGAAATTAATGAACAAATTGCTAGAGATACGCTTGGTATTAGTGACTTTATGGATTTCATAACCAGTGATAAGCCAACTACTAAATTAAAACATATTGTAGAACGACGAGGTGAAGACCCTAGCGGTTACCCAAGCAATCTATTGAACACTAATTATTTCCCAACGAAGAACGTGAGTATTCCTGTTGATAAAGCAGAAGTACTTAAAAATGGTATAGTAAAACCTAAAGATGCAGATAAAATTGAAGACAACATCTATGCAAGAATTACAGGTAGCACTATTTATAAAAACCGTTTGTTAATGCTAGATATCATTAACAATAATAATTGGGAACGCCCTATTTACTTTACAGGTGGTGCTTTTAGTGACGAAGATTACATTTGGCTAAAAGACTATTTACAGTTAGATGGTATGTGTTATAAGCTTGTACCTATAAAAACTCCTGTAGATAGAGCTAACCCTTATGATATGGGACGTGTTGATACAGATCTAATGTATGACAAAGTTATGTCTTGGAATTGGGGAGGAAGTGGTGAAGATATTTACCACGATATTGAAACTAGAAGAAACGGAATAACCTATAGAGGTAACTTGGCTAGATTAATAGAACAATTAATCAATGAAGATAAGTTAGACAAAGCCGAAAACATAGCTGATCTTGCTATGGAAAAAATGCCTGTAGACACCTTTGGTTTTTACTCGCTCTTAGAACCATACATAAGTGCTTACTATGAAATTGGTAATGTAGAAAAAGGAAGAGATCTTTATAAAAAAGTCGCTAAAAAGTATCAAGAGAACTTAGTGTATTACAGTAGTCTTTCTCTCGAAAACCAAGAACGTAAGGTTGGAGAAGATATTTATTTAGATATTCAACGCTATAGAGCTCTTGTTGATATTCTTGTAATCTATAATGACGATGAGTTTGCGAAAGAAGAAACGCAAAAGTTCAATAGCTACTTAGAGTTATTTAATGAGTTAATGAACAGCTATAGCGATGAAGAAGAGCTTCCTGAAGTTCCCGAAGAGCTTGATTTAATGAACACTGTTAAAGATACAATTGACACTTTAGTTCCTGTAGAATAGAACGATGCAGATTATTCCAGCCAAAACACCAGGATTTGTAAAAACACTATTTCCAAATTTTGTCTGGAATATTGATACTCCAAACAAAGAACTCTACCTAACGTTTGATGATGGTCCCACTCCAGAAATTACCGATTGGGTACTTTCAACTTTAAAGCAATATGATGCTAAAGGAACGTTTTTTTGTATAGGCAACAATATTGAAAAACACCCTGAAATTTTTCAACGGGTTATTGATCATGGCCACTCTGTGGGCAACCACACGTATAATCATCTTAAAGGTTGGAAACACCAAACTGAGGACTATATCAATGATGTTTTAAAGACTGAAAGCCTAATCAAAAATTATAAGCTTAACAATAAACAGAAATTGTTTAGGCCACCTTATGGCAAATTCAAAACCAAACAGAGTAAAAAGATTCTAGAGTTAGGTTATAAAGTCATTATGTGGGAAGTTATTTCTTACGATTGGGACAAATCCCTAACCGAAGAAAATTGCTTTAGAAATGTAACATCTGCAGCAAAAAGTGGTAGTGTAATTATATTTCACGATAGTGTAAAAGCATTCAAAAACTTAAAATATGCCTTACCTAAAGTTTTAGAATATTATAGTGAAAAGGGATTTGAATTTAAACGTATTCCTGAATAACATTAATTAGAGCATTAAGATCATACTCTCCACTGTGGCGCCATTTCATCTCGCCATTTTTATAAATGATTAATGTTGGTAAACCTTTTACACGAAGCGCTTCAGCAAGCTCCTTATTTTTATCAACATCAATCTTAATGACTTTGGCCTTATCACCAAGAGCAGCGGCAACATCTCTTAAAACAGGATGCATTGCAATAGATTGGTCATTTGCTTCCGTATAGAAGTCTAATAGCACCGGAATATCGACATCTATTAATTCCCCAAATTTTGACATACGTTATTGTTTTAATAAAACGCGCTATACAAACCTACTATAATTTTACAATGAAAAATCGTAGAAAGTTCAATACTAGCAATATAAAAATACTAATTTCTCAACAATTATGCTTCTTTTACTCCTTTTTTAAGTTCTATAACTGTAATCTCTGGCCAGATTCCCACGCGACCAGGATAGCCCAAATAGCCAAAACCTCTATTTACATTTATATATTGACCTAATTGCTCATATATACCTGCCCACTGCTTGTAACGCCATTTTACAGGACTCCACTTTATCCAACCTGGTATTTCAATTCCAAATTGCATACCATGTGTATGACCACTTAAGGTTAAATGATAATGATAATCATGAGCTAATACTTCTGCATCCCAATGACTAGGATCGTGACTCATTAAAACCTTAAAATCGTCTGGTTGTATTTGAGATGATGCTTTCTTTAGATCACCTGCTTTTTTAAAACCGCCTTTACCCCAATTCTCTACACCAATAAGAGCAATTTTTTGTCCATCTTTTTCGAGATAACGATGCTCATTTAGCAATAAATCAAAACCAATCTCTTTTTGAATTGCTTTTAAATCTTCAAGATTTTGAACTTTTGCTTCTTCAGAATCCCAATCTACATAATCACCATAATCATGATTTCCTAAAACGGAATATTTACCATCTGCTGCTTTAATACGGGCAAATGTTTCTTTCCAAGGCAACATTTCCGTAGCCTTATTATTCACCATATCTCCGGTGAAAAGAAGCACATCAGACTCTTGCTTATTTATCAAGTTAACCGCATAGTCTATTTTCTCTTTATTATCAAAACTCCCTGAATGAATATCACTAATTTGAGTAATTCGATAACCATCAAAAGCATCTGGTAAATCTTCAAAATGAAGTGTGTACTTCAATACTCTAAAATTGTACTTTCCTTTGTACATTCCATAAAGCAGCGAAGCGAAAGGAATAGCTGCCAAACCTAAACCAATCTGACTTATAAACTTTCTTCTCTCAGGAATATAAAAGGCTTCACGCTTTGCTATAAACCTATCGTACAACCCGAAAACCCCTCTAATAATATCTTCTCCTAAAAGAATTGGAACTAGGACTATATTTAATGACATAAACGTCAAAAGAAAACCAAAAGCATAACTTTTTGCAGGACTTAGAACACGTCCTTCGCTAACTACTGTAAATTGAAGTATAAAATTTCCTACGACTACTAATGCTACCGCAAGAAAAAGATAATGAACCCAAACTTGTTTTGTTATGGTCTTTATCGCTTGAAAACCATAAGCTGTAAGTAGTATATAAACTACAATAAAAATAATCCATCTTGTCATAAGACAAATTTACGCATATGCCATTCTAGTTATCTTATGAAAGTGTTAAAGGTTTTGATTTGTAGGCTGTCTAGGCTTTTTGATTTCGTTTGGAATTGAATAGTTTTTGGTTCATTAGGCATTAAATCAAAGAAATTATCAGAAAAATCACCTTTAGCATCTGTATACAAAAACACATCTTTTTGAAGTGTTGATGAATACAACTCTATGGAAAAACCATCATTAGTTTTAGTGACTATTTTTTGAATTTTGGCTTGATTTAATTTCAAATCTTTAGGCTTCACAAAGTAGAAAAATGATGATTCACCATTGAAAGTTGAAACTAAAACAGTTTCGCCTTTATTGAAGTCTAAGTTTTTTAAATCTAACTGAAACTTCACTTCACTTGAAAGTGGCTCGACCGATATTTGCTCTTCATTAAACCAAATAACTTCTCCTGAAAATTTCATTAATCTCAAAGTCAACTGACCTGTTATCTTATCTAATTTATCATTAACAATCCAAGTTTTTAAAATATCATTTTCAACCTTTGAAGAGATTAAAACATCCTCAAAACTTCTTTTGGCTTTATAATGCAAAGCTTTCCAATTCCCAAAATAATCGATACTACTCCAAGAAACTGCAGGCCAGCAATCATTGAGTTGCCAATACAACGAGCCCATATTATAAGGTTTTGCTCTTCTTTGTGCTTCAATACCTTTAGTAATGCCATAAGCTTGCAACAACTGGCTTATATATACATAATCTTCTGCTGAGTCAGGCACTGGAAAATCGCGCTGCATATAATCGTCTATTATTTGAAATCCTCTGGAATGTTTTTGATGATTTTTAAACCCTTCGGAAGTAATATCCACACTATCCTTTTGATTTATGAATTGAATGACCTCGTAACTCGGAAACGACTGAAACCCAAATTCACTCATAAATCGTGGCACATTCTCTTCCAAATGCTCAAAAGTATAACCATCGTGCCAAATCCACCAATCGTGAGCATCGCCTTCTGACTTGTACAACGGATTGCCTCTTCCATATTTTGGCGACGTTTGCCAGTAACTGGTATTTGAATATTGATTCACAGCTTTTGGAAGCATACTGTCAAAAAGCCTTAGATAATTGTTCCATATGTCTTCTTTCTCTTTTTCACTTCTGTCGGCTTGCCAGCCCCAACGATTCCAACCTTCAGAGCTTTCGTTATTACCGCACCAAAGTGCAATAGATGGATGATTTCGTAACCTTTTTACATTCTGCTCAGCTTCTTTAGCAACATTATCTAAAAACTCCGTGTCGCCAGGATACATTGCACAGGCAAACATAAAATCTTGCCAAACCAAAATACCTTTTTCATCGCACAAGTCATAAAACTTATCGTCTTCATAAATACCGCCTCCCCAAACTCTGAGCATATTCATATTGGCATCTACAACATCACTTAAGAGTCTTTCATAATCTTCATTGTTTACTTCATTTTGAAAACTGTGCTGTGGAATATAATTAGCACCTTTGGCATAAACAGGAACATCATTGACTTTAAAATAGAAGGATTCTCCAATACTATCTTTCTCTGTAACCAACTCAATATCACGAATGCCATACTTTGTTGAAATGCTATCTAAAATTTTTATACCTTCTTTTACTACAACCTTAATATCGTATAAGTATGGTTCACCTAGATTATGTGGCCACCAAAGTTTTGGATTTTTAATTTGAAATGAGACAAGGCCTGTCATATCTGAAGGCAACCTTTCATACGACTGATTAAGTTTATCATTAACATAAATCTCGTAAGAGTATTCTGTTGATGGGTAATCTTCAAGTAAAATATTAAAATCAGCTAAAGAATCTGTAAGCTGACTTTGTACAACATATGTATTCTCTTTTTTCAGATAAACTTCATTCCAAGCCACTAACTTTATCGGCCTCCAAATACCGCTTGTGTTCAATTTTGGTCCCCAATCCCAGCCATATTGAAATTGTGCTTTTCTAGTAAAAATACGCTCGCCTTCCGGTAGCTCATAAGATGATTTTTCTTGTGCTTCTGCTTCATATTTAGAGGTACTTTCAAAAACTAGTCGCAACTCATTTTCAAGTTTTAAAAGTGATTTTACATCTAATTCCCATTTTCTGAATGCGTTGTTGGCTTTTAAAATGAGACTATCATTCAAATAAACCGAAGCATACGTATCTAAACCTTCAAAATTGAGCTCAAAATGTTTCTTTTCGAGCAAGTCTTCACTTAATGAAAAAGTGGTTTTGTATTCCCAATCGGTTTCTGAAACCCATTGTACTTTTTCTTCATTATTACCAATAAATGAATCTTCAATAAGTTGATGATGCAACAAGTCTGAAAACACATTTCCTGGAACCGTAGCCGAATGCCACACAGTATCTGTTACTTTTTTGAACAGCCAATTTTCATTGAGATTTATCGTAGTTGGTAAATCGTGTTTTGGTTGACAGCTAAAACAGATAATTATTAACAACAGTAGACTATATCGCATCTAAAATGGCTTTTATTTTCATTGGGTCTGAAAAGGTTATTGGCACAGAAAACATACCATCATCCTGTTTCTTTGTTGAAGATGCAGAAGCGTGAATTTCAGTTAATCCTGCTTCTTTAAACAAGTTTGCATTTTTTGAAGTGATTCCTCCTCCTGCTAAAATTGTGATTCTATTTTTGGCTAAAACATTCAATTCTTTTAAAAGATCTAAGCCTTCTTCTGCGGTTGTTTTTTTACCTGAAGTCAGCACACGATTAGCACCAAGTTCTATAAGTTGTAATAAGGCTTCTTTTGGGTTTTTAACCTCATCAAAAGCACGATGGAATGTAAATGACAAAGGTTTGGCAAGGTCTATCAAAATTTTTGTTCGTTCAACATCTATAGTGTCATCAGGTTTCAATATACCGGAAACGATGCCTTTGCAACCTAAATCTTTACAGACTTGAATATCGTTTTTCATGATTTGAAATTCATCATCAGAATACACAAAATTGCCACTTCGAGGACGTATCAATACAAAAACCGGAATATCTAACTCTTCAATTACTTTTTTCAATAAACCGTAAGATGGTGTAATGCCACCAACCGAGAGTTCTTGACACAATTCTATGCGATGTGCTCCTGCGTCGCAAGCATTTTTTGCTGATTGGTATGAGTTGGCGCAGATTTCTAGTTTCATATTAATTTACAATGATCTCATCAATAAAGGTCCAAGCTTTGTTGCCAGCACCTTGTTTACCCTCTGGGATTATGCCGTAGTTTGGAACAAGTAACTTTACTCTTTTTATTGGTCTATTGGATAAGATTGATTGTTCCCAAAACACGTTCTTCAAGTTTGGATTCCCCGAACTTTCTGGTAAAAATTTATTTGCTATAACTTCATCATTATCAAAAATAATTCTAATTGCTATGTGTTCTGGTGTATATATCCATTGCCCATTACCATCATAAAATCTTGTTTCTATTGAATCAATTTTTATTGGCTCTTTAAAATCAATAGTAATCTCAATGTCTTCTCCCCAAAACCCTAACCACTCTTTATCTCCATAGCGTGAATCACTTCCTGAAATACCATTTATTAAACCTTCTGCTCCACTACCAGAGTAGGCTTTGTGTGGTTGTTTATCAATCGTAATTTTTGCTCCAACTGCTTTGTGGTAATTAATGTATTGTGTGAAGGTTTTACCTAATTGTTTTTCATCATTATATACAGCAGCTTTGATTGTTGAACTTTCGGTAATCGGAATTTTAGATTCGTAAACTTTTGAATTTATGGTAGGTTCGCTTCCATCTAAAGTATAACGAACACTCTTGCCTTCTGTGAGAGTTTTTAATTCATAATACGACTTGCCTTCATCTGAAATTAAATCGCCTTCAATTTCATAAAGATGATTGGCATAGTTAATATCTAAAGCATTTAAACGCTGATGAAAGTTTTCTAACCTCGAAACAAAATCCTTGTAATTCTTATGTTGAGGTTGAGACCAAACCACTTCACTCAACGCCAACATTCTCGGAAATGTCATATATTCAAGATGTTTTTCAGTTGGAATATATTCTGTCCAAATATTGCCTTGAGCACCTAAAACATATTTTGATTCTTCTATTGTTAATTCTTCTGGAATTGGATTAAAACCATACACTTTTTCCAACGGTAAAAAACCTCCAATAGCCAAAGGTTCATCCTCATTTTCAGATTGGTAATAATCAAAATAGCAATGTGATGTTGGAGTCATAACCACATTATGTCCAGATTTTGCAGCTTCAACTGCTCCATTCGTACCTCGCCAAGACATTACCGTTGCATTGGGTGCCAAACCACCTTCTAAAATTTCGTCCCAACCAATGATTTGTCTCCCTTTTGAGTTGAGATAGGCTTCCATTTTGGTAATGAAATAGCTTTGCAGATGGTGTTCGTCTTTTAAGCCTTCTTTCTTAATCAGCTTTTGACAATGTTCACAATTTTTCCAACGTGTTTTAGGAGCTTCATCTCCTCCTATGTGAATATATTTGCTCGGAAACAGTTCTAAAACCTCATCCAAAACATCCTCTAAAAACGCAAAGGTTTTTTGGTTTGGACAATAAATCTCTTCAAAAACTCCCCATTTTTTGGCAACCTCAACGGGTTCGTCTGTACAACCTAGCTCTGGATAAGCGGCAATGGCAGCTTGTGCGTGACCTGGCATTTCTATTTCTGGAATTACAGTAACAAACCGCGCTTTAGCATACTGAACAACAGCCTTAACTTCCTCTTGCGTGTAGTAACCTCCATATCGTTTACCATCAAACTGATGTGGTTGGTCACTGTAATGTCCTACCAAAGTTTCATCTCTGTATGCTGAAACCTCTTGCAATTTTGGATATTTTTTAATCTCAATTCGCCAACCTTGGTCGTCTGTAAGATGCCAATGAAATGTATTCATCTTCAACAAAACTAAAGCGTCAATGTACTTTTTGATAAAATCAACAGAAAACATATGCCTTGCCACATCGAGATGCATACCACGATATTTAAACTGTGGTTGATCTCTTATAGTTACAGCTTGAATATTGATTTCATTTTTTGAGAACGTATCATTTTCCAGATCAACAGGCATTATTTGCCTTAAGCTTTGCACAGCATAAAACGCACCTTGATCCGTTGATGCTTTAATTGTTATTCCTTCTTTTGAAACCGTTAAATGATAAGCTTCAGGCTTTAAATTTTCATCCAGCTTAAATTTAATATCGGTTCCTTCTTTCAGATGTATTGAACTTCCGCTTTCAATAAAATCTTTTAAAAATTGAGCACTAACTTTAAAGTTGTCATCGTAAGTTATTCCTGTACTTTCGTCAATAGTAAAAAAAGAATCGGTTAATTCTACGGAATCTGGAATTGGTATAATCTGCGGTTGAATAGTTTGAATTGAATTCTCATTGCAATTCACAAATATTAACGACAGAATAAAAAGACTTATTAATTTCTTGATATGCATTTTGGTGTTTTAACTGCTTAAAATTAGGAATCTATTTTAAGGTCATCAAAACTTCAGTTTAATTTTTTACACTAATCACAAATCGACTCCATCATATGAAATCTTTTTAACCAAAAAAGTCCCGAATGTTAAAAAGCAACATCCGAGACCCAAACTTAACCAAATTATGAACAGTTAATGAATTTTACTTGCGTCCCTATTAGAAGGGAGATCTCTATACCAATCTTTGTGAATATTACCACCACTCGTGGCCCAATTTGAAAAGAAATGATAAGCTTCGTTAATAGGATATCCTTCATCAGGAAAGTCAAACGACTCTGATATATTGATAGCCCATGGCAAGCCATTTGAGGTTTTGTAATAATAACCATTTGCCGAATTGCTAGCATCATAAGACGTACCTAATAATTGCTCATCGGCAAGATTTGTGGGCTGATGTCCTGGTAAATGGATTTCTTTACTTCGATCTCCGTTTACGAAAATGAATGAGTTATAAGGTGGATATCCTGTTAGATTTTGTGAGACTGGATTATTAAAACTAATTATTGAGCTCACAACATTATCTGGAGATGTTTGAATAACATCAACTACACTGTCAAAGAATATCATAGTTGCTTTGTCTTGATTTGTCTCAGTATTGTTTCCGTTAACAGTAATAATATTATTAGTTAGGTGTAAACCACTTACACTCGCTACATTGTTAGATGGAAGATTCTTTAACTGTACACCAAAACCATTATTAAAACTTGCAAAAACCGCCTTAACATTCCAATCCGCTTCTATATCGACCAGAAGATTGTTTCCGTTAAGAATGTGATCTATTTCATAGTCAATGACCATATCATTAAAATCGTAGTCGCCTTGAGCTGGCCATAGGTCTTCAAAAGCTAAAGAGCCTGTGTATGTGTTTCTGATCGCTCTTAATGGATCATCTGGAAAATCATCACTTTCATTTGAAACCCCATCTCCATCATTATCCGTACTCGGAGTTACTTGTGGAATACTTCCTATTTCAATAGCTTCCCATGGATTGGCCGAAACATAAAATATTAAATCGTTAAAATCATTATCACTACCCTGAGATCGTGTTTGATCTTCAAAACCATTTAATAAACGTTGGTTTCCAAAATCCGCTAGCTGAACGGTATGTTGCCGCATATTTGGGTCGCTTTCCACAGTATTGAAATCTGATCGAGAATAAAATTTAGTCGTATTTACATTTGTACCAGATCCTGTCCATGCATTTTGAAAAAGTACCCAAGAAATGGTTTTTCCTGCTTGAAAAGTTCCTAGTCTGACTTTATCACCAGCATAAAGTTCACCACCTGAATAAGCCAATGAAGCATTAGGTAAGACCACATAAATGGAATCTATTTCACTTGGATTCGCAGGTGGGTTTTGGGTATCAAAAACATAATAACCTAAAGCATTTTTATAGCCTGCACCTTCAGTCACAAAAGTGACCCAAACATCGCTCAGATCTGTTACTACAACATCAAGTTCGTTTCCTGAAGTTAAGTATTCTGGATTAAAATCTGGAACAGGTTTGTTTTCTGGAAGAGAAGCATTCACTCCGTCTAAAAACTCTTGACTTAAATTATCACTTTCAGATTCAAGATAATGAGGCAATCCCATTGTTCCTCCTGTATTATAACTTCCCATATAGTAATAATTGTCAGATATCGGAATAGCGTTGTTTGAATTTCTGTTATGATATTCATCTGACCTTTCTTCTGGAATTCCTCCAAAAGTTAGGCTCATATTTGGTGATACAACTTCGGTTTTTTGATTTGCAAAACCTACACTATGAACTTGAACGAATAAATTTTCTAAATATGTTGGCACTTGAATTTTAGTATTTAGCACACCTGTTGAATTGGTCAATCCAGAAGATAAATATGTTCCACCAGAATCTGGATGTTTTGTAAAAAAGCTAACCTTAACACCTGATAAAGCTTGATCTGTGACACTTTTTACCTCAACTTCAATTTCTATTTCCGAAGTGGTAACAAAATTAAAATCTGCAGGAATGTTAAGCTCTGAAATAACATTACCTATTGAATCAGACGAATCGTTTTCTATGCTTTCCAAGTCCTTACTACATGAAGACAAAACAAAAAAGGAAAGCAATGGTATGAATAGTATTTTTTTCATGACTAAAAATTTAACTGAATTCAAATGTCGGTCACTTTGAAGACGTAAACTGGTGAAAATCGCTGGGATGGATTTTTCAGTCGTTTAATGATCAATAAGTAAAGACAAATGGTTTTCTCAACTTAATCTCTTAACCTCATCTTATTTCAAGATAATAAATCAGTTAACTTATTTAAGCACAAGCAGTAATCATAATTAAAAACAAGAACTACATTCTTGCTTGGCATTTTAGTATATTAGTTGCATTAAAAACTAGTATTCTTTTGAAACATCTTAAGTTTATTTCCGCATGTACTGCTATCCTACTTTTATTTGGGTGTAGCGAAACCACAAATCTAAAACCTGCACAAAAAGATCAACCATTAACCAATTACGTCAATACATTTATTGGTACTGGTGGCCACGGTCACACCTATCCTGGCGCAACAATGCCTTTTGGGATGATGCAGTTGAGTCCAGACACACGTTTAGAAGGTTGGGACGGTTGCTCTGGCTATCATTACACAGATGAATATATCTACGGATTTTCACATACACACTTAAGCGGTACAGGTATAAGTGACTATGGAGATGTGCTTTTAATGCCTACTGATAAAGTGAATTTTAACAATGGATCTGATGGAAAATCGGGTTACCGAGCTCACTTTTCACACGAGAATGAAAGTGCTAAACCTGGCTACTATAAAGTGTACTTAGATTCAACAAATATTGATGTTGAACTGACAGTTTCTAAACGAAGTGGTATTCATAAATATCAATTTCCTTCAGCTGAAAATCAGTATGTGGTTTTGGATCTAGATCATCGCGACAAATTATTAGACTATAAAATTAATAAGCTGAATGATACTGAAATCAATGGACTTAGACATTCTTCAGCTTGGGCTAAAGATCAGCGTTTGTTCTATCATATTAAGTTTTCACATCCAATAAAAGAAATTGTTTATGATGACGGCGAAGGTGTGGCTGTAAGTAAAAATTACAAGTTTGAAAGTAAAAAGGCCATCATTCAATTTGAAAACCCAAACAACGAACCAATCATCATTAAAGCAGGAATTTCTGCCGTTGATGAAGCTGGTGCTTATAAAAATTTGGAAGTTGAAGTTTTAACCAAAGATTTTGAAACCGTAAAGCAAGAAGCACAACAAGAATGGGAATCTCAACTTGAAAAAATTGTCATAGAAAGTGATGACTTAGACAAGAAAACCAATTTCTACTCTGCACTTTACCATACTATGATTGCACCAAATATCTATCAAGATGTTGATGGTCGCTATAGAGGTATGGATTTAGAAATTCACGAAACTAAAGATTTCGATTATTACACAGTATTTTCACTTTGGGATACGTATAGAGCGGCTCATCCACTTTACACTATTATAGAACAGGACAAAACCAATGATTTCATCAATACGTTTTTAGCAAAATATGATGAAGGTGGGATTATGCCAATGTGGGATTTATCAGGAAATTATACTGACTGTATGATTGGTTATCATGCCGTTCCTGTTGTTGCCGACGCCTATTTAAAAGGCATCAGAAATTATGATACCGAAAAAGCTTTTGAGGCTATGAAACATTCAGCTACTCGTGATAAATTCGGGTTAGAATCTTATAAAAAATATGGTTTTATTCCTGTTGATGAAGAAAGCGAATCGGTTTCCAAAACTTTGGAATATGCTTATGATGATTGGACGATTGCACAGATGGCAAAAGCGATGAACAAGGACGACGATTATAAAACCTATATTCAACGTGCGCAATATTACAAGAATGTTTACGATCCTGAAAGTAAATTTATGCGTGGTCGTTTTAGAAATACTTGGTTCACTCCTTTTGATCCTTATGAAGTCAATTTTAACTATACCGAAGCTAATTCATGGCAGTATAGTTTTTATGTTCCTCAGGATATTTCTGGCTTTATGGATTTGCTCGGCGGAAAAGACGCTTTAGAGTCACAACTTGACCAGTTATTCTCTGCAAACGCTGAAACTTCTGGAAGACATCAAGCTGATATCACAGGATTAATCGGCCAATATGCTCATGGTAACGAACCAAGTCATCATATGGCTTACCTCTACAATTTTGTAAACAAGCCACACAAAACGCAAGAGAAAGTTCATCAAATTTTAACCGAACTCTATAAAAACGATCCTGATGGAGTTTCTGGAAATGAAGATTGTGGACAAATGAGCGCTTGGTATGTGTTGAGTTCCTTAGGGTTTTACCCTGTAGCTCCTGGAAGTAATGAGTATGTCATAGGAACACCTCTTTTTGACAAAGCAACCATTAATCTAGAAAACGGAAAGCAGTTTAATATTACCGCTCATCATCTTAGTGATACCAATATTTATATTGAATCTGCAAAACTTAACGGAGAAGATTTAGATATCACTTATCTAAATCACGATAAAGTTGTTTCAGGTGGAAACCTAGAGTTTTTTATGACGGATAGTCCAACGAATTGGGGTACTAAAATTGGACAAGAACCAAAAATCGAAATAACAGATCATATTATTTTACCGTCACCATTTATTGAAAAAGGCGATATCACTTTTAGAGATTCAACTAAAGTTTCCCTAGGAATTGTATCATCTGCCACTGAGATATTTTATAGTATTGATGGTTCTGATTTTAAAGTTTATAGAAATCCATTCACAATATCTCAGCCTTCTAATATTAGAATGTATGCTTCAGATGGTTATGGAAATTCAAGTAATGTATTATCCACACCATTTTATAAGATTGATCCAAACTTAAGTATCTCTTTAGAAAGTGAATTTGCCAACCAGTATTCTGCTGGTGGAAACGATGCACTAATTGACGGTATTCGTAGCACCAAAAACTACAGAACAGGCAGTTGGCAAGGTTACCATAATACAGATTTGGTAGCAACAGTTGATCTAGGAAGGCAAAAAGCTATCAATACTATTTCTGTGAACTTTTTACAAGATCAAGGTGCGTGGATTTTTTACCCAACAGAAGTGCAATGCTTCGTTTCAAAAGATGGTATAAACTATAAAGCTTTACCATCGCAAAAGATAAACACGCGAGACAGAAATAATGAAATTGAAATTAAAACTGTTGAGTTTAAAATTCCAACAGCAGAATATAAACATGTAAAAATAATTGCCAAGAAATTAGGAGAGCTACCTGAATGGCATTTAGGCTATCCAATGGATGGTAGAAGTTGGATTTTTGCTGATGAAATTTCGATAAGATAAATAATGAAAAAATCTTTAGTCTTTTTATTTATAATCCTATGTTTTTTTTCTTGTAAACCCACCTATAATTTACAAAGTGAGAAAACTAAAATTGTCAATTTAGCAAAAGGTAATTTCACAAATAACGACTATTTTGAAAGTATTCCTTCAAAAGTTAAAGATTCGGTACCAAAGGAGAAACTATATAAACATTTAGATAGTGTAAGAAATATTATTAATTCTACTTTTTTTAAAGAAGGGGACATTATTTCTCAAGACATACTAATTGAAAAAATCAGTTCTACTAGAGAAATAAATGATGTGTTTTTTAAAATTGTTGAATATACCAGTTCATTAAAAATACAAGGAAATGCAAACAATTTTTATTTAAAAGATTACAAAGCATTTTTAGACAGTGAACTTACCAAATATTCTGAAGACAATTTTGAGGTTTTAACTACTAAATCAAGAGGATACATTCTAACCTATTGGACAGAAGAATCCAAAAAATGGAAGTATATGCCATATAATGATTTATATAACGAAAGATTATTTGGGATTAAAACGACACAAAAAATAATTGAACTCTACTTCGATGACATTTTTGTTCCTGCTCAAAAAAAATGGGATAGCGAATCAATAGCTTTATTTAATGAGGTTTATGAAGAAGATCGCAATTCCTATATCGATGAGGGTATAGATTTCGAAAAGTTTTTGAAATGCCGGAGAAAATATCAAGAAAAAACTGAAGAAGATTTCAATGATAATATACCTAACGAATATTATGAAAGTAGTTATTTTATAGATCACTCTATTAAATGTCGCATATACTCTAAAAAGTTAAAATAAAAATGGCCTTTAACTCGTTAGTTTCAACATTAGAAGTCGAGAGTATGGATAAAACCATTGCGTTTTATGAATCGTTTTTAGACTTTAAATGTATTAGCAGAGATGCCAATAATTGGGCGTTTTTAAAAAAGGATGATGTAGAAATAATGCTATCTTACGTTTTTACGAAGATAAATTTCCAAAACCCGTTTTTACTGGTGGATTGTACATCTATGTGGATGATATTAATGTAATATGGCAAATACTTAAAGACCGAGCTGATATCTGCTATCCTATTGAGAATTTTGAATATGGCATGCGAGAGTTTGCTATTTTTGACAACAATGGTTACAGATTACAATTTGGTCAAGAACTAGAATCTAACTAACAAAAACTATATGAGCAATCAAAACAACAAATCGGCTTTAGCAACCTTAGTCACCGTTTTCTTTTTCTGGGGATTTATTGCTGCATCTAACAGTGTATTTATTCCTTTTTGTAAAACGTATTTTAACATTGACCAGTTTCAATCGCAATTGGTAGATTTTGCCTTTTATGGAGCATATTATATTGGTGCTTTGTTATTATTCATTCTGTCTGGTTCTATCAAAAAAGACATTATGAATAATTGGGGCTACAAAAATGGGATTATCTACGGTTTATTGCTTTCAGCCGTCGGTGCTTTTGTAATGTATCCTGTAACTGCTGGCGCCGAACAAGGTCAAACTGGAGTATTCTACTTGGTTCTTATTGCTTATTTTATTGTTGCCTTAGGATTCTCATTGCAACAAACGGCTGCCAACCCATTTGCTATCGCACTTGGTGACCCAAAGACTGGCTCGCATCGTTTGAATTTAGCTGGTGGAATTAATTCCTTTGGAACAACTATAGGTCCTGTTGTGGTAAGTTTAGTCATTTTTGGTTCTGCAAGTTGGAGCTCTGATGAATTGGCTTCAATGATTGCCAATAATGAAATTACGCTAATGACAGTACAACAACTCTACCTTGGAGTTGGCGGATTATTTTTAGCTGCAGCAGCATTATTCTATTTCTCTAAAAAATTACCAGCCTTAAAATCTGAAACCGCTTTTGAACCCGCTAATAAAGCCAGAAACTTACTTATTTTATTGACAATCGTCGTTCTGGGATGTATAGGATATGTAATTGGTTCGTATGTTGGAAAAAATGATACTAACGAAGAATTAGAACGACTAAGGTTGATTTTATTATTTATTGCCCTAATTTCTGTCGTTGTTGCAGTGTTTTACGCATATACTAGCGCATCAAAAAAGCCAGAGGGTTGGGGTGCTATGAAGTATCCACAATTGGTCTTAGGTATGCTTGCAATCTTTACATACGTTGGTGTTGAAGTTACTGTAGGAAGTAATTTAGGGGAACTTTTAAAACAAGAAATCGAAAATTCAGGTTTAAATATGCTTGGTCTTCCTGCTCTTAACGATTCTCAACTCGGTTCATATATTTCATTGTATTGGGGTGGATTAATGATTGGTCGTTGGGTTGGTGCTATCACGGTTTTTAATCCAAGTAAAGGGCTTAAAAAAGCCCTGCTTATCATTGTACCTTACATTGCTTTTGGTGTCATCATACTTGTCAATTCTATAAAGTACAGCTTCAGTTCTGATGAAATTTTATTTTTTGCTGTTTGTATAGCCGTTCAAATTGGAGGTTTTTTCTTAGCAAAAGACAATCCTGTTCAAACCTTAAAACTTTTTAGTCTCTTAGGAGTTATAGCAATGTTAATTGGTTTGTTCTCTTCTGGAAATGTAGCTTTATTTGCTTTCTTATCTGGTGGTTTATTTTGCTCTATAATGTGGCCTTGTATTTTTACATTAAGTATTGCTGGGTTAGGAAAATACACCTCTCAAGGTTCTTCATTCTTAATAATGATGATTTTAGGTGGAGCCATTATTCCGCCTGTGCAAGGTAAATTAGCAGATGTATTTTCAATTCAATCATCGTATTGGATGGCTGTAGCCTGTTTTGCCTATCTTCTGTTTTACGCTTTTAGAACTAAGACAGTTTTAGATAAACAAGGTGTTGAATATTAAAAAACTAAAATTGTGCAACGTAGAAAATTCATAAAAAGTGCAGCATTAACAAGTGCCGGATTAGCCGTTACAAATTCGCTATTGAGTTGTGAAGACACTTCTAAAAAAGAGAACAATACAACTCCTATTTCTACAACTCAAAAAGCATCATTGCCTTTAGTGATTGCGACTTGGTATGTGGAAAATGCCACAGCAAAAGCTATGGAAATATTGCAATCTGGAGGAACAGCTTTAGACGCTGTTGAGCAAGGTTGTATGGTTGAAGAAGCTGACATAAAAAACAGCTCAGTAGGCAAAGGTGGTCTGCCAGACAGAGATGGGAACGTTACTTTGGATGCTTGTATTATGGACAAGGATGGTAATTGTGGGTCGGTTGTATTCCTAAAAGACATTACACATGCCGTTTCCGTAGCCAGAAAAGTAATGGAAGATACACCACATGTAATGCTTGCTGGTGAAGGAGCTAAGCAATTTGCTTTATCAAATGGTTTTGAAGCTGAAGATTTACTTACCGAGAGCTCTAAAAAAGCCTGGGAAGTGTGGAAAGTGGAATCAGAATATAAACCTATAATCAATATTGAAAACCATGACACCATTGGTATGCTAGCCATTGACAAAAATGGTGACATCTCAGGAGCTTGTACAACAAGTGGATTGGCCTACAAAATGCAAGGTCGTGTTGGAGATTCCCCAATTATCGGTTCAGGATTATTCATAGACAATGAAATTGGAGGTTGTGTAGCTACAGGTCTCGGAGAAGAAGTTGTGAAAACAGTTGGGAGTTTTTTGGTTGTAGAACTGATGCGACAAGGCAAATCACCTCAACAAGCTTGTGAGGAAGCCATTAGTAGAATTGTAAGTAAACCCAACAGTAACTATAAAGATTTTCAAGTTGGTTATATTGCTGTAAATAAAAAAGGAGAAACTGGGAGTTACTCTATTCATCAGTGGTTTAGCATGACTAAATTTCAAGATGGCAAAAACGAGCAAATTCAATCAGATTATTTCCTTAAAAACAATTCTTAACTTCTTTTATTAGTAATTATCTTACATCTTATCGAACAAATTGTAATAGACTGACAAAAAAACTTAATTTTCGCATAAAGTAAAACTTCATAACTTTATTCTGAAATAATCCCTATGTCAGCAATAAGAGTATTAATTGTAGAAGACGACCCAATAATTGCAGAGGACATCAAAGACATGCTTAGTAGTATTGACTACCATGTTGTTGGTATCGCTTATGATAAGGACGAAGCTTTAAGTCATATCAGCGAAAACAAACCCGATTTAGTTTTATTAGATATTAATCTTGAAGGAAATTATGAAGGTTTCGATATCGCAAATTATATTAACAAAAATCGAAAAGTCCCATTTTTATACCTGACGTCTTATTCAGGAAAGGAAATTTTAGATAAGGCCAAGCAAACGCTTCCTATGGGTTATGTTGTAAAACCTTTTAATGAACGAGAGTTATTCTCTAGTATTGAAATTGCCTTACATAATTTCTCTAAATTCATTTTACCCTTAGAGCTTAATAGAGACGTCATCAATAATGTTATTGTAAACCCTTTGACTGAAAAAGAATTCGATATCTTAAAAGGATTATATGATGGCAAAACCAATCAGCAGTTAGCAGACGAACAGTTTGTGAGTATCAATACCGTAAAAACACACATTAAGAATATTTACGAAAAGTTAGACACCCACACACGTTCTGAAACTATGTCGCTTCTCAATCAATTACTACACTAGTTTTTTTCTTAGGAATAGTTACAAAAACCTGAGTTCCTGAATCATTTTTTACTTCAATTTTAGCCTTTAACTTTTTGGTTAATGATTGTATTAATCGTTGTCCAAAAGATTCTGTTGCTGTTTTTTGAAGAATAGCATCATTTATTCCAATACCATTATCTTTTACGATAAGACAATAATCAGAGTTGCTTTCAGTCATTTCTATAATTATTTCAGGCTGTTCAATCTGGCCTTTAGGAAATGCATGCTTTAATGAATTGGTAACAAGTTCATTTACAATTAAACCTACAGGAATAACAGATTCAACATTCATTAAAATATTTTTAGCTTTAACTTTTACACTAAATTCCTTATCTGATTTATGATACGAATTAAAAATACTTTGTGCTAAACCTTCAAAATACGTTTGAAGATTCACCATATTCAAATCTTCGCCTGCATATAGATTTTTATGCAAAATCGCCATAGATTCCACCCTATTCCTTCCATTTTGCAATACTTCAAATGCTTTTTTGTCTTCAACATATTTTGATTGAAGATTTAACAAACTTGAAATCATTTGTAAATTATTCTTAACACGATGATGTGTTTCGTGCAACAACAGCTCTCTATCTTTTAAGGCTTTTGTTATAATATAGTTTTTGGACTTTATTTTAGTATATAATTTATACAAGGCTATAACTACTATTAGGAATAAAACCAAGCAAATTATTGTACCTATCAAAATTACTTTTGAGCGAGAAAGATTAGCTTTTGTTACCTCACCTTCCTTATTTAAAAGTTCAATTTCGGCATCTTTTTTTTGTCTTTCGTATTGCGCGTCTTTTTCCGCTATAACTTCTAAGGATTCTTCAGAGTATATTGAATCACTGATCTTTTTATAGGCTTTAAAATTTTCTAAAGCATCTTTATGTCTACCGCTTTTCTCATAGGCTTCAGACAATAAATTATAGGCTGTTTGTTGTTGGTATAAAGATTGGTGCTCATCGTATCTAAAAATATCATTTAATTGCTCTATGGCTTCTGGATATCTTTTTAATTTTATCAGTACTTCACCCATATTTAATTTTGATTCGCAAAGATTATAAGTACTACTTAAATTTTCACGTATATCTAAAGCTTTAAGGTGTTCTTGATAAGCTTCTTCTAAACGTCCTTGTTCTTGTCTTAATAATCCTAAAAAATCATGATGAAAGCCCATTTCCCTTAACGTTGGAAATACTTTGTTTAATGATTTTTGTTTCATTAGGTGCATCTCAGCTTTATCAAACTCACCCAATTCAGTGTAAAGCAATCCTAAATTGGCATTAGCACTTGCCATACCTGTACTGTCATTCAGCTTTTCAAACTGACTTAAAGCTAAAAGATATTGATCCTTTCCTTTTTCTAGCTGGTCTATATTAAGATAAAAGCCTGCTAAAGTATTATTTATTCTGGCTTTCTGTTCAGCTGAACCAATTTTATCATAAATATTAGCAACTTCTAATAGGTGATTTTGAGATACCACGTTGTTACCCAAAAACATATTAATGGTTCCTATAAAATGCCCACTTTTAGCAATATCTATAGAATCCTTATTGTCTTTTGAATATTCGTAAATACTTTGGTAATAATTTAAAGCGGTTTTGTAATCACCTTGCCAACGATGGCTTGCCGCAAATATGTAATTGTTCCTTCTTATTTCCTCGCTGTCTTCAATGTTGAGAAAATTCTGTTCAATATCTCTAGCAATATCTTCTGCGAATTCAGGGTTGCGCTGCACTAAATGTTCTCCTAATAAAAAAAGGCTTGCTTTCTTAACAGCTTTTGAAGTGCTATTATCAATAACTTTCTGCAAGCTATCCTGATAGGCATCAGGTTCAGCATCTTGAGCGTTTAAAAAACCACTTATAAAAACAATTACGAAGAAATATCTAAATAGTATTGTCATAAACTTAAATAACATATACAGCAAAAATACAAAACCAAAATTCCGAAAAATCACCCAAAAGGATGAAATACAAATGAGTACAATATTTCAACTTTACACAGCTACTATTAATCTTAAAAAAATAAGAAAACTCTTAAATTTAAGTGTTAATCCCTAACTTAACATTCATGAAAAACCTTTATCTATTTATTGTTCTGCTTTTTTCACTAACCCTTTACTCACAGGAAACATCTAATACTAATCAAAAAAAAGTTGATTCTATAATATCGTCTTTAGACACTATTAATAACAATTTTGAAAAAGTAAGAATACTCACAAGTAATGCTGGAAAAATGCGTTACTCTAAAGATTCTAGAATTTTAATCGATAAAGCGCTTTCCTTATCAAAATCCAATAAAGACTCGAAGTTATATGCCAATACATACTATTCTTTAGGAAATTACTTTTTTTATAATAGTGAATTAGATTCTTCAGATATATATATTAATAAGTCTTTATCTTATGTTAATGATAAAACAATGCCGTTCCTAAGAGCTTCAAACCTAATGACTAAAAGCGGCATATACAGAAAACGAGGTAACATTAGCCAAGCTATAGCTGCAATGCTAGAATCAAAGCAAGCAATTGATAAAATTGACACTTTGAAGTTAGACGAGGAGCAAAAGAAAAAATATGTTGGAACAAATTTGGTTCTGAATAATACCTTGGCTAATTATTATAATCAGATGGAAGAGTTTGATAAAGCCGTTGATTATTACGATTCGGCTTACAAAAGTGCATTAAATTTAGAGTCGAGTATCAATGCAGGCATTATCATATCTAACAAAGGTGAATTATTGCTCAATCAGGGTAAACCCAAAGAAGCCCTTGAACTTTTTGAAAAAGGAAAAACTTTAAAAGAAACAGGAAAAGCACCTTTAAGCTTTCTCATGAGTTCTTATCTTAATATTGGAAACGCACAGACTAAATTAGGGCAATATGAGGACGCTTTAGAAAACCTCAATAAATGTCATGATTATTACAACGAATCTAATACTATTGAAAATCTAACCATTGCAAAAAATTATAGAGGGACTCTTTTTATTGAAATAGAAAGATATAAAGACGCCATAGTAGATTGTAGCAAAGCCAAAACATTGGCTTTAGACGCAGGAAATCTTGAGCTTATTTCAGACGCTTGTAAATGCTTATCTGAAGCCTATCAAGCTACTGGAAATTTTCAAAAAGCTTTTGAAAATTATGAGCTTCTTACTAAAACTAACGATTCTATTTTCAATGAAAAGAACATAAAAAAACAGACCCAACTAGAGATGCAATATGAGTTTAGTAAAACTCAAGAATTAAATGCTTTAGCCCTAGAATCGAAAGAAAATGAAAGTAAACTCTATTCATATTTAGCAAGTTCAGGACTTTTATTGGCTGCTGTACTGGGTTTTTTCTTTTATAAAAACAGAAAGAAAAACATACAACTTGCTAAACAAAAAGTACTTCTAGAAACATCCATTGACGAAAAAAATGTATTACTAAAAGAAACGCATCATCGTGTAAAAAACAGTTTTCAAATTGTGTCTAGCTTATTATACCTACAATCTGAAAGCGTTCAAGATAAAGAAGCAAAAATTGCCATAAAGGAAGCTGAAAACAGAGTACGATCCATGGTGTTGATTCACCAAAAATTGTATAACAAAGATGAATTAGTCGGTATCAATACTGAGGATTATTTTACAGATTTAGTCCGTGATATTTTTGAAAGCCATCAATTTAAAACCGAACCTATAAAATATAGCCTTACCGTTGAATCTTTAATTCTAGACATTGAAACCATTACTCCAATAGGTCTTATTTTGAATGAATTAATAGTGAATACAATAAAACATGCTTTTGATGACATAACAGCTCAAAGCAAAATTCATATAAAATTCTATTCAGAGAATGATAAGCTAATACTTAAGGTTATAGACAACGGCAAAGGGTTTGAAGGTGATGTAAAAAACACTTCATTTGGTATTACTCTAATGAAAGCGCTATCTAAAAAGCTTAAAGCTACTTTAAATTACAAGTCAGAAATAAATATAGGTACTGAGGCTATACTAGAAATATCTAAGTTTACCATACTATGATTTTTCACTAAAAAATATGAGGCATTCACTAAAGAAAAAAAATGAAAAATTCAGCATCAAACTATTTTAACCTTTTAAAATAAAACATTTGAAATCTTTAAATATATACATTGTAGAAGATGAGCCAATAATAGTTTCTACTATAGAGGTGGCTTTAAGAAAACAAGGCTTCTATGCTGTTGGTGATGCAGAAGACTATCATACAGCACTTAGAGATATAGAATTATTAAAACCCGATCTAACACTTATTGATATTCAAATAACTGGCGAAAAAGATGGTGTAGATTTGGCTAAAGCTTTAGATCAAAAGAAAATACCCTATCTATTTCTATCCTCGCAAACTGATCCAAGTACTATAGAACTTGTAAAACAAACAAACCCTCTTGGCTATATTGTAAAGCCTTTTACGGAAACAGGGTTACGCACCAATATTGAACTTGCCTGGCATAATTATAATCAATCGCAACAGCATTTCATAACGATAAGACACGAAGGAAGATTTCATCGTATAAATGAAGAAACCATAAAGTACTTAAAAGCTTATGACAACTATTGCTATATAGTAACTAATACAGAAACTTTTCTTGTACCTCACACTTTAAAACATATTTCCGAAGAACTAAAAGGTGATTTCTTTCTAAAATCACACCGTTCTTATGTGGTTAATTTGAAACATATACATAGTGTAGACAAGAATTCTCTCTTTCTAGATAACGATTCCATCCCTTTAAGTGCGTCTCAAAAAAGCCTAGTTACCGAAAGGTTGAAAAGCATATAATTTGGTTGTATTGTTTTCACTAAAAAAAATAAGGTTTTCACTAAAATCAATACGTTAGATTGCCTCTAGCAAACTAATTTCACATAGCTATTAATCAGTTATAATGTCTTAAAATAACTTCTCTACTGCAATTTATTTTGCATGTTATTTCTCAGACAACAGACTCAAAAACATAAGGCTATGAAGACAAAATTATTATTCTTTGCTTTAACCCTATTTTATTCTATTTCACTTTTTTCACAAGTCGGAGTTGGCAATACCAATCCGCAGGCTAGTTTAGACATTTCAGCAAGCAGTACTACAACTCCTGCAAACAATGATGGTATTTTAATTCCTCGCATGAGCAATTTTCCAGCTTCACCTGCAGCAGCACAAGATGGTATGTTAATCTTTTACACAGGAAGCGGAGCTTCTGGTAAAGGCTTTTATTATTGGAATAGCACCACTTCTACTTGGGTATTTCTTGCTTCAGGAGCAAAAAACACTTTAGATGAAGCCTATGACGAAGGTGGTGCTGGCAATGGAAGGGTTATAAATACCACTGATGGTGCAGTAGAACTAAGAAGTGGAAATGATTTTTTATATATAGATGGCACTTCAAACACAACTGATAATAAAGTAGGTATTGAAGCAACATATGAAGCAACTGGTGCTGCAATTCTAACAGGAATAAACCAAACTTTTGATTCATCATCTAACACATCACCAGGTAGAACAACTGGTATAATTCAGTATTTCACAAACCTTCAAAGAGCTACATCAGGATTATCTAATAGTTTCTCAAACTATTCCTTACCAAGTGGCCAAAATATTTATGGTGTACAAAACTATTTTAATTCGGGCTCATTTCCTTTTGCCTACGGATTTTTAAATACACTTGCACCAGCATGGACTATAAATGGTAATTTTGTTGGATACAGAAATAGTATTGAATCCGGAGGTACTGGATACAGAACAGGATTTGAAGCCTATATGGGTGGTACAGGTACAGGCACTAAAAAAGGTTTAGACGTCAATATAATTACAACTGCAGGTGGTACTCATTATGGTGTTTATTCAAGTGTTCTTAAAACAGGCAGTTATTCTGGTTACTTTTTAGGTGATGTATATATAGGAACAACGGGAAGCAATGGCTATAATTTACCTTCTACCGATGGCACCACTAATTATGTTATGGCTACAGATGGTTCTGGTCAGGTAAATTTTGTTGATCCGTCATCGTTATTATCAATTAGCCATAATACTTTAGACCAAGCTTATGATGAAGGAGGTGCTGGTAATGGAAGAACTATCACTGCAGACAATGGAGCTGTAAGTATAAATGGTGAAGATGGTTTTGTGGTCTCGGGATCTTTTGGTAACGGAAACACAATAGACTCAGAAGTTACTGGTGCTGGTACACGTATGTTTTTTAATCCTAACCAAGCAGCCTTTAGAGCTGGAACTGTGTCGGGAGGGCAATGGGAAAGCACAAGTGTCGGTGATTATAGTACTGCTTTTGGTTATGACACAACGGCTGAAGGGGACTATAGCATGGCATTTGGCGATAATACTGCCGCAGGTGCATCACACAGTACTGCTTTTGGCTATTCTACAATTGCTGAAGGTGACTATAGCCTTGCCTTTGGAGAAACCACACATGCAGAAGGTGATCACAGTATTGCTTTTGGATCTAATACACACGCAGAAGGTAGTCTTAGCAGTGCTTTTGGTGCTCTTACATATGCATATGGCACATACAGTATTGCCTCTGGAAACCAATCTCAGGCAATAGGTGATTATAGTCTTACAGTTGGTCAACTGGCTATCGCAGCTGGTGCTTACAGTGCCGCTTTTGGTGCTAACTCAACTGCTGGCGGAGAATACAGTTTTGTGTTTGGTAATAATTCGAGTTCTCATGCTGACGCTGATTATAGTCTAGTCTTTGGTAATAGTTCATATGCTCAAGGTTATGCCAGTTTTGCTTTTGGTGAATCTGCTAATGCTTATGCAAATTTTAGTACAGCATTTGGAACAAATACTATTGCTAATAATGATTACAGTATTGCTATGGGTAGAAACACTTATGCTGCTGGAGTTAATAGTACGGCCTTAGGACATTCTACAATTGCTACTTCTGCTTATGAAACTGTAATCGGCCAGTATAATAATTCGTTGGTTTCTGGGAACATTACTACATGGCAAAGTGCAGACCCACTTTTTGTAATTGGTAACGGAACCAGTAGTAGTGCTGAAAGTAATGCATTAACTATTTACAAAAATGGCTTAATGAACATTAATGATGCCTACGATATGCCACTAACAGACGGTACAGCCAACCAAGTCATGGCAACTAATGGTTTGGGGCAAGTGAGTTTTGTTGACGGTGATTCGCATTTCTGGTCTCTTTCTGGTAACTCTGGTACAAATCCATCAACTAATTTTATTGGCACAACCGATAACCAAGAGCTTAGCTTTAGAGTTAATAATAATGAACACATGCGTCTAACTACTAAAGGACAATTAGAAATGATTAATGGCAGTAATTCTCTATTTATTGGAGAACAGGCTGGTGAAAATGATGACCTTGGAGACAATAGAAATACATTTATTGGTTACCAAAATGGGTTTTCTTCTGTAGGTAGCCAATATAATACGAGTATAGGATATCAAGCTATGTACAATAGCAATAATGCAACTTGTAATATGGCAGTTGGTAACCGAGCATTATATTTTAATACTAGTGGAAATTATAATACAAGTATCGGTTTTAGAACATTATATAATAATACTATAGGATCACATAATATAGGTTTAGGTGTTAACGCATTATATAATTCCCAAGAAAACAACAATAATATAGCAATTGGTTCCTATTCTCTCACCGATGCTAATAATGGTAATGATAATATTGCTATCGGATTTAGAGCAGGTGACTCAGATACTACATCCTCTCAGAATGTATATATAGGTACGGAATCTGGTGGAGGAGATGGTACAGCTGAAAGCAAATCTGGCAACGTTTTTATTGGTTATAATTCTGGATATAATGCAACAGGTGATAATAAATTATACATTGAAAACTCAAGCTCCAACGCACCATTAATCTACGGTGAATTTGATAACAATATTCTAAGAGCCAACGGAGAATTACAAGTGAATAATCCATCAGATAGTGGTTATGCTTTTCCTACTGCAGATGGTACTATTGGACAATTAATGGTAACCGATGGTTCTGGAGGTTTAACTTGGTCTGATGCCGCAGAAAGTAGTACCGCTAGTAATGGACTAACTGAAGTAGGTAACGATATAAGATGGGGAGGGGCACTTACCCAAGACACCAATATAACTTACGGTAATTTTGACACTCGCTTTAATCTAAATGGAAATGGAGACTTTATTATTCAAGATGCTGGAACAGGTAAATTTTCTGTACTTGATAATGGTGACACTGTTTTAGGTGGAGACCTATATTGGAGAGATGAAGATACAGGCGGTACAATCCTAGCCCAAATGCTAGATGATGGGGATGACGCCAGATTTATTCTTAGAGAAAACGGTAATATCTCAGTAGATTTAGATATGAATACTCAATTTGTATTTAATGAACAAGGTTTAGATAGAGATTTTAGGATTGAATCTTCTGGCAGAGCTAATATGTTTAGAATAGATGCAGGAGAGAATAATGTAGGTATTGGTGGTTTACCAGATATTGATCTTCATCTGTATCATGGTAATAATGGTGATGCCGACGGTATGAAATTAGAAAACATAAATAATAATAGTTGGTTCCGCATGTACGTTTCTTCTGGAACTGATGATTTAAGGTTTTTTTCTAGCAATCAAGGAACTACGATAATATCTAATATTAATGATATATCTGGTGCATATACAGCAACATCCGACAGAAGACTCAAAAAGGACTTCAAAAACCTCTATTTTTCATGGGATGACTTTATGAACTTACAACCATTAACTTATAAATATAAAGCAGATGATGAAGGTAAAAACTACATTGGAATGGTTGCCCAAGATGTGGAAAAAATCTACCCTGAGTTAATTACGTATCATGAAGATGAGGATATCTACCATATGGATTATAGTGCCACAGGTGTTATAGCTATAAAAGCCGTACAAGAACTTAAAGAAGAGGTTGAAACTCTTAAACAAGAAAACACAATCTTAAAAGAAAAACTAAAAAAACTTGAAACCCTAGAAGCAAGAATATTAGCACTAGAAAATAAATAGACCGTTTTCAAAAGATTAAACTGATAATTGAGAATTAGTAGCAAATTTCAATTATGTTTTTGAGACCCAAGTCCTAAAGGGCTAGGTCAAATTAGAAAAAAGCCGCAGTAGGGAGCGGCTTTTTTTATTTTAAAAAATCACCCAAAAGGGTGAGGTTACAAATATCTGTTTTACAGAAATTTACCACTTGCTATTAATCTCATGTCATTATGAAAACTATTTTTATCTCATTTGTCATATTTCTTACTACGCTAAGTAGTTATTCACAAACATGTATAACTAATATAACTCTAAACTCTCAAGCTGCTGTTGATAATTTTGTAGCAACATATAGTGGTACTTGTGATACTATTGACGGCTATTTACGTATCTATAACGGAGCCGACATTACAGATTTATCAGGATTATCATTTATAACACAGGTTAATGGTTATCTACAAGTATATAACTGTAATAATTTATCAAATTTAACAGGTTTGCAGAACATTACTAATGTTGGTAGTTATGTTAATATATCAAATAATGCTGTTATTAACACTATTAATTTACCCAATCTTAATACTGTTAATGGCGATGTATATATAAGAGACAACACTAATATTAACACTATAGACTTAAGCAGTTTGTCTTCTGGAGTAGATGATTTTTATGTAGAAGATAGTGACGTTGTCTCAACCTTATCTATTCCTAATCTTAATTCAACACTAGGAAATTTCGTTATTGGAGGCACCAATTTAACCAATTTAAATTTTACCAATTTAACAACTATTGGTGGGCAATTTTTCTTTTATAATAACAATTCAGTAACTTCTATAAACTTACCCAACCTTACCAGTGTAGGGACTATGTTTTATGTAAGATTTGCAGCCGCTTTACAATCTGTATCTCTAAACACGCTAGCATCTGCGCCAAACGGCATTTATATATCTAATGCATATGTTTCTGGTAGTACTGCAAACCCTACTTATTTGGTGCTAACTGGAGATACCGTTTCCTCATTAGAACTTCCAAGTATGGGTGCTCTTGAATCAATAAATATATACAGCGCTACAGCACTAAACACTTTAGACCTAAGCTCACTAACAACAGTTAATAGTTTTGTTAGAATTGATTCAGAGATGGCCTCTGTTAGTATACCAACACTTACTTCAATCGGTTCTTATATGAATATTACCAGTCCGAATCTTACGAATGTTAATTTTTCTGGTTTAAATAGTATTGTTGGTTCTATTGGAATTTCAGACATTAATATCACTACCAGTGCTACCCAAAATAATATAACAATTGCCAACATTAGCAATCCTCTTACTCTAGATTTGGGCAGCATAAATTCAGCTAATAATTTAAGTATATACAACACCAGTCTCACTGATCTTTCTGCTGTTTCGGCAGTAACTAATATTGCTAATGACTTACTGATTTATGACAATACGAATCTATCAGATGTTAGTGGATTAGCTTCAATATCTAACGTTACTGGAGATTTTCAATTAACCAATAATGCCATTTCCAACATAAGTGCTCTATCTGGTTTAACCTCGATAGGTGGAAATTGTGAAATTGGTGATACAGGATTAACCTCTATCAACTTACCAAATCTTACTACAGTTGGTGCTGGGTTATATTTACATGGGCCAAGCCTGATAAGTGCTTCACTTCCTTTATTAACGTCTACGGGTTCAAATGGATTGAAGATTCAAGATGCAAATTTTGGATATAGTTCAAGTGGCAACTTGATTATTTCAGATTTACCTAGTTTTAATAGTTTTGATGCTTCTAATATGTATTTTCATACCATAACCATTGATAACACTGGTCTAACAGATTTATCAGGCCTATCTTCCGTTACAGGTGGAATATCCACTGTAAACATCAGTGATAACGCTCAACTCGTTAGCTTAAATGGGTTAAACAACATCACAGGAATGGTATATGGATTTTCATTGACAAATAATAATTCGTTGAATGATTTATCTGCTCTATCTGGAATTCAATCTGGAAGTACAATGAGTGATATCTCAATTCAAAACAATGATGGTTTAACTAACTTAAATGGGTTACCGAATGTAACTTTAACTAACAATTCTGGATTTGTTTTAGACAACAATAATGCCTTAACTGATATTTCGGGCATGGCAGGTATTTCAGCAACACGAATATTAATTTCCGGCAATGACGCTTTAAACGACCTGACAGGTGTAGATTTTCAAAATTTAACAAGTGGCAGTTCAGCATCTTTAGAAATAGATGACAACGACGCATTAACGTCATTATCTGGTATTGCTAATACATCAAGTTTAGACGTTGGTCTAAATATTGAAGAAAATAATAGTTTAACGGACATTAGCCTTTTAGAAGAATTAATTTACTTAGGTGGTAGCTTAACAATAACCAATAACACTTCTCTAAACGAATGTTGTATTGTAAGAAACTTTATTGATGGAACATCTTACCTTGATGGTAACTTAGTCATATCAGGAAATGATACCGATTGTTCAGGAATACCTGCAATACTTGTTGGATGTGCTGTTTCACAAGCTGATGATGATGAAGACAACATAATTAACACCGAAGATAATTGTACTGATGTAAATAATCCTAACCAGATAGATACAGATGGTGATGGTATAGGCGATGCTTGCGATAATTGCCCAGACACCGCAAATTCAGATCAGGCAGACACAAATAACAATGGCATTGGTGATGTGTGCGAAAGTAGTGGCACAATAGATACAGGCTCTAGTGATGGTGGAGTTGGTATTGGTACTACAACACCTCATAGCCAATTAGAAATTGCTACAGGAGACGTCTTTATCAATAATAAATATAGAGGTATTATTATGAAAGCTCAGGATGGAAAATGCTACCGCTATCAACCAGGTGAAAATGGTATACTGAAGGGTAAAGAAATTACATGTCCAGATAATTAATATTACTAAGTTTAATTATTATCGTTTAGAGCAGTCATATTTTTCTATCAAAATCACCCAAAAGGGTGATACCATAATTAGTTTTTTAATAGACATTTGTATCACTATTAACGTAGTATAGAAAAAATCATTAAAAGGGAATTTGCAGTAGGGAGCAATTCCCTTTTTTGTTAAAACCATTTTATAGTCAGTTTGGCCAATTTTTCTTTAAGATTGGAATAAGGCGGAAATAACAATTCCGTAATACCAAAGGTATGTTGTTTAACAATTGCTCTTCTGTTACTAAAAGCCTCAAAACCATAAACACCATGACTTTTACCAATACCACTATTGTTTATTCCACCAAAAGGTAAATTATGATTGGCATAATGAATAACGTTGTTATTTATACAAGTACCACCAGCTCTGGTATTTTTAATAATCTGCTTTGTCTTTACTTGGTTATTACTATAAATATATAATGCTAATGGTCTTTCTTTAGAATTTATATATTTTATAGCGTCTTCTAAAGTCTTATAAGTAACTATTGGTAAAATAGGCCCAAATATTTCTTCATGGAGCAAAGAAGATGCTTGGTTTAGATTAGATACTATAGTAGGTGATACATATTTAGTTTCGGCTTCTAGCGCTCCTCCTACTTCAATTTTAGCATCTAATTTTTCAGCATTTTCTAAATGGTCTTTCAAACGCTCAAAATGTTTAGTGGAAACGATTCTGGCAAAAGAATCTGAATTTTCAGGATTTTCTCCATAATAATGATTTAGCCATTTTTTACAAGATTCTATGAAGTTAGCCTTTAAACTTTCTTCTATAAGTACATAATCTGGTGAAACACATACCTGACCTGCATTAATAAATTTTCCCCATATAATTTTTTTAGCCGCTTTGTCAATATTTGCAGAACTATCAATTAATGTAGGTGATTTCCCTCCCAACTCAAGCGTTACAGAAGCTAAATGTTTTGCTGCTGCAGACATCACTATTTTTCCAACATTTGGAGACCCTGTGAAAAAGATATGATTGAATGGCAATTGTAATAATTGTGTTGAAGTCTCAACTTCTCCTTCTACCAAAGCTACCTCATCTTCCGAAAAAATATTGGCAACAATTTCAGACATAAGTTTAGAAGAATTCTTAGTCATCTCTGATGGTTTTATAATAACCGAATTACCAGCTGCTATTGCAGAAACTAAAGGACCAAAAGTTAAGTTGAAAGGAAAGTTCCATGGTGAAATAATTAAACAAACGCCTTTGGGCTCATATATATAATAAGAACTAGAACCTAACATTGATAAAGGTGTTGTAACACTCTGCTTGCGCATCCAATTACGCAAATTAGATTTTGCATGCTTTATTTCTCCTATAATTTGATAGATTTCTGTTAGTTCAGACTCTACTTTTGGTTTATGTAAATCCTTTTGTAACGCTTCTATTATTCTTTCTCGGTAAGTAACCTCTATAGCTGTTTTGAGTCTATTCAACTGCTTTAGTCTCTCTTTATAAGGTATAATGCCGACTTCAAGCTGTTTCGACTGCTGTTTTAAAAACAAATTATAGTATGGATTATCACGTAAATCGAAGTTATTATTGCTCATACCTATCTATTATTCAACACATTGCATTTCATCGATGATATCTGTAAAGCATCTCTTTTAGCCTGAAAACCAACGTTTTTACCTCATAAAAACAACGCTTTTAAAGGGCTGAGAGCTCATTTTGTGTATTTCATCGATGTTTTATACTTTCAGTTACCACTTATCTACACATCTCGGTCATTCGTCCAAAAGTTAGACCCTAATATTACAAACCGATGTTTCTTTGTTGTGAAGTTAAAACAAAATAGCTTCTTAAAGTCATGAAAAAAGTTTTATTCATCTTATTATTCTTAACAACATCTGCAGCAAGTTTCGCACAACAAGATACTGTTTCTAATAACGAAACTGAACTTGTTTCTACTACAGTAGAAAAAGTAGAAGCTAAAAAAGTTTCAATTTCTGCAGAAGTTAAAGCAACTGTAATAAAACTAAATCATAAGAAAAGTAACGAGATCATAAGTATTAAAGCTTACAGAAAAAGTCTTCAACTAAAAATGAAAACTATTAAGCTTTGTTAATCCAATCATAATAAAGAATAAAAAAGCCGAAACGTTTGTTTCGGCTTTTTTGTTATGGTAAAGTTTCTTTCCTTTAGCCATAAGCATTTTCTTATAAAATAAAGATTTACTATTTTGTACTTACCTTTTAACCCTCTATGACCAATCCTGTTACTGTTTTTCGTAGTAATTCTTTCAGAACTAAACTTATTTTGATTCTATGTTTAGTTAGCTTCTTTTGTGGTGCGCAAAACCTTACATTTTATCATTACGGCACAAAAGACGGATTGTCTCAAGAAACAATAAGAACTATTCTAAAAGATTCTAACGGATTTTTATGGTTAGGCACGCAAGAAGGATTAAACAGGTTTGATGGTACATCTTTCACTGTTTACAAAAACAAGAAAAAAGACAGTCTAAGCATTTCTGGGAATTTTATTAATACACTTTTAGAAGATAAAGAGGGTAATATTTGGATAGGCACAAACGACAATGGTATTTCTATATACGATTCTAAAATCAATAGTTTTAGAAGTACCAAAGTTAAGACTGGAAATTGTAGTAGTTTATCCAAAACTTCAGATGGTACAATAATCGCAACGGTATTAAATGAAGGTATTTTTATTTTCAATAAAGGAGGGGATAATTACCGGAAAATCTCAAAATTTGATGGAGAAACTCAGCAATTCAATTCAACATTTGTTGATAGCGACATAGTGTATGTAAGCACACAAGATGGAAAGCTTTTTGTATGTGAGAATATTAAGACTAAAGATGCAAAGTTTTTCGAGATTAAACTCAACCAAACAATCGCAAATATTAATACCATTTTTGCTACTAATAAAAAAATCTGGCTTGGTACTACTAATGGCCTTTTTATATACAACAAATCCAAAAAACAACTTTCTAAAATACCCTTAAACAGTAATAATAATAATAATAATAATAAGCTACATATTTCATCTATTGATATAAATAATGATACTTTTTATATAGGCACTTTTGACGGTCTTTATATTGCAAAAGATTTTAATGAACAAAACCTACGCTTTGAGCACATAACCACATATTATGGTGAACAGAATCATAGCAATTCTATCACTTCGAATCGTGTTTATGATACTTATACAGATGGTAATTTACTTTGGGTTGGCACCAACAATCTAGACGTGGTTATCCTAGGGGAACCTGTCTTTAAAAATGTAAATACCACTTCAGAAATCTCATTAAACAATGCCTTTATTTTATCATTCGCCAAAAACAAAGATTACTTTTTTGTTGGGACTCGAAAAGGAATTAACTGCATAGATTCAGAAGGCAATGTCACTTACATTACTAAAGAAAATACAGATGATGCCTTAGCTTTTAACGTGATTAGAAGTATGGCAATAGACCAAAACAATTACATGTGGATTGGTACAATTAAAGGAGCTTCTATTATTGATTTGAATGATTTCGATCCTGAATCTCCAAAAATTATTAGTTTTTACAATGACATCAACGATCCTAAATCTTTAAGTTCTGATGCTACTCGTGGTATTCATATTGATAACAATGGTACAGTGTGGATTATGACTTATGGTGGAGGAGTCAACCGATTTACAGGAGACTTAAAAAGTAACATCATAACCTTTGAGCATTATAAAACCAAAGAAAGCACAAACTCAATAAGTTCCAATTTCACTTACAATATGTCGCAAGACAAGAATTTGAATTATTGGATAACCTCTGAAGATGGCCTCAACAAACTTCATTTTGAAGATGAGAATTATCAAAATCCTAAATTCACTAATTATTTTAGTGAGGAAAACGATTCCACAAGCCTGAGTAGTAACACTACCTTACATACTTGGCACGATGCCGATGCAACCTTATGGGTTGCCACACAAGATGGCTTTAATAAGTTCAATTCAGAAAACAACACCTTTAAACGCTTTGGTAATGATGAAGGCTTAACCAATACGTTTGTTTATAGTATCACTGAAGACCAAGATAATAATTTATGGTTAACTACCAATGGTGGCATATTTCGCTTTAATAAAGCAACTGAAATTTTTACAAACTATACGGTAAATGATGGTTTGCAAAGTTCAGAGTTTAATCTTGGAGCGCATTATTACAATAAGGATACTAATGAAGTCTACGTCGGAGGTATTAATGGCGTTAACATTTTTAATCCCAGAAATGTTCATCAACTTGATGTACCTGGCGATTTAACCTTTACGTCCTTAAGGGTAAAAAACGAAGAAATTAATCCTGTAACTCATAACGACATCATTGATCGGAGTATTACAACCGTAGATAAAATCACACTTAACTACACAGATTTCCCTTGTTATATTTCATTCTCGGATTTAGATCTGCGTCCAACAAAAAATAATGAATTTGTATATGCTTTAGACAACAACGATTGGAATGAGTTATCTGGTTCAAGAGAAATTCCGTTGTTAGACCTTCCAAAAGGAAAACATACTTTAAAAATTCAAGGTAAATCCAGAAACAATCTTTGGCAAAAAGCACCCTTAGAACTACAGATTAAAGTTATACCTCCTTGGTACAAAAGCAACCTTGCCTATCTCTTTTATCTACTCATATTTTTAGGAATCGTATATGCGTTCTACAAAATAAGTTTACAACGCCAAATCGCAGGACAAGAGTCTAAACGTTTGCAAGAACTTGATGCGCTAAAATCGAGATTCATCACAAATATAACTCACGAATTTAGAACACCACTCACCATAATTCTTGGCTATTTAGGTAATGTAAAAGACAAAGTTAATGGTAAAAAAGAGCTTGAAACCTCTTTAGAAACTATAGAACAAAATAGCAATAACCTTTTGGATTTGGTAAACCAAATGCTGGACTTAGCAAAGCTTGAAAAAGGCCAACTAAAATTAAACCTTGTACAAAACGATATCGTAAAATTTACGTTAAACGTTATTGATAGCTTTCTCAGTATTGCGTCTGATAAAGTTATAACTCTCGATTTTGATACGACACCAAATGAAATCCTAATGGATTTTGATGCTGAAAAAATGCGTCAAATCTTAACGAATCTTATTTCAAACGCTATTAAGTTTTCACCTGAAAATTCCATAATAGCTGTAACCCTTAAAAAACAAAATAACAATCTGAACATTATAGTCTCAGACCAAGGTTATGGTATTCCCAAAGAAGAGCTTCCTAATATTTTTGATCGTTTTTATCAAGTTGAAGACAAAGCTCATAAAATTTCTCAAGGTACAGGTATTGGCTTAGCGCTAACCAAAGAGCTTGTAGAATTATTAGATGGAACTATTAAAGTTTCTTCTGAAGTTGGTGAAGGCACTACCTTTAAAATTGCATTACCAATTACAAATACTGCCGAAATCACAACTATTACTACCAATAACCGTGAAATGTCAGTTGGTACAGTAGTACCAAAAACAGCTGATATTATTTCGGATGAAGATTCTAACAGTGTGCTAATTGTTGAGGATAATCATGATATGGCAAGATATGTAGCATCGTGCTTACAACCGCAATACAAGGTCACTTTTGCTAACGATGGTAAGGAAGGATTGGAACTAGCATCAAAGCAAATTCCGGACATTATTATTACAGATGTGATGATGCCAAAAATGGATGGTTACGAACTTACCCAACATTTACAGCAAAACACCAACACCAATCATATTCCTATAATTATGCTTACTTCTAAAGCGATGCAAGAGGATAAGATTGATGGAATTTCGAGTGGTGCAGATACCTATTTGACCAAACCTTTTCATAAAGAAGAATTATTACTCCGCATGAAAATGTTGATTGCCAAACGCAAACAGTTACAAGAAAAATATGCTGTAAATACTATTGTTACAACCACTAAAAAAGAATCTCAACCTACAGATAAAAACCTCGTTTTTCTAAAGTCGGTAGTAGATGTTATTCATAACCACATCGAAGATTCTAATTTTGGACCAACCGAACTCGCAAAATCCATGGCGATGAGCGACTCACAACTCTACCGAAAATTAAAAGCCATTTCCAATTCTAGTACGGCCATTTTCATAAGAAAAGTACGTCTCGAAAAAGCAAAAGAATTACTAAAAACTACAGATTTATCCATTTCAGAAATTGCCTATGCGATAGGTTTTAACGACCCAAATTGGTTTAGTAAGACTTTTAAAGAGGAATTTGAACAAAGCCCTTCTGAATTTCGCAATTAACTGATTTTCATATTTTTATTTGTTTTTTGAATAAATACTACTAGTCGTTTTTCTTCATTTTGACAAAATACTCCTTGTGTTTGACAAAATAATCAAGAGCATTTTTACACATCGAAACTAGTTTTGGAGAGCTATTAATCATTAATTCATTGCAAGATGAAGACCTCTACATTTCTTGTGTCTCTTTTAGTTATCAATTCGAGCTTTTTGGCAGGTCATGTTTCCATTCAATTATTTGGAAACGTAAATCCACTTATTCTTGGAGGAAGTGAAATTTTTCTTGGACTACTTTACTATGTCAACAGAGTTCTAAAAGATGTAAAAAATACTTTTAATGTAGAAGTTAAACTCTAAGACAAAGAATTATTAATACCCTACAAAATGAAGACAATTACAATTACCCTATTCCTATTCTTTTCATGTTTTGCCTTTTCTCAAGTTGGAGTTGGCAATACAGATCCAAAATCCACTTTAGATATTTCTGCTTCTAGTACTACTTCGCCAACAAACGAAGATGGTATCCTTATACCTAGAATAGATAATTTCCCAACTACTGATCCAACAGCAGACCAAGATGGTATGATGGTATTTTATACAGGTACATCATTATCTGGAAAAGGCTTTTATTATTGGGATAATGCAACAACATCTTGGGTCTCAGTAAAAGGATCTGATTCTGACTCAGACTTTTTTGAAATAGGAACTTCTAATCCACCAAATAGTATCACAGACGATATTTATACTTACGGTAAAATTAAAATTGGTCAAAACTCAGCTGCATCATCACCCTTATCCATATATGATTGGAATTCTAGTAATACCAGTTCATTAACAATATCAAGAAGTCTTAATGCCGCTTCTGGATCAGGAAGTTTCAATGGTGCATATATAACATTAAATGCGAACAGCTCAGATAATTATTTTGGAGTTAGCTCTTTTCTTTCTGGGACCATACAGGCAGAAAGTGCAAATTTTCTCGCACAAGCAACAGGAACTTTTAATGCATATACTAATTTATTTTCTGGCCGTTTTTATTCTACAAGTGGAAGTGGAAGATTATATGGAGCTAATATAAATTTCATATCAGGTATTACCAATACAGGAAATAAGTATGGATTTAATGTTAATATTCCTTCATCACTATTTGGCATACATTATGGATTATATTCAAATGTACAAAACACCTCAGGCTATGCAGCTTATCTATTAGGAAGAACCTCTTTAGGAGATACTACTGCTAATAGATATTTAATGCCTGCAGCAGACGGTACAGCTGGGCAAGTTATGACCACAGATGGCGCTGGTAATATTAGTTTTCAAGATTTACCAACTTATACTGATACCGACGAACAAGACCTTAGTAGTAATATCGTTACAGCTAATGAAGAAATTGAAATTACAATCACCAACGGAACCAGCACAACTATAAACATACAAGATGCTGATGCTGATAGTACCAATGAAACAATAACTGCAGCCATATTATCTGGTACAGATTTGGAAATTACCGAAGCAGGTAGCACCACAACAATTGATTTATCAACGCTACAGGATGGAAACACCCAAAACACCCTAGATCAAGCATATAATGAAGGAGGCTTAGGAGCAGGACGCACCATTTATGCAGATAATGGAAATGTAGAAATTTTAGGAGATTATGGTATTTACGTTGATACTAATGCTAGTATCCAATATGGATCCCAATTTATAAGTAATTCTTCTCAAACAGAATCTGCAATTTATGGAGAAGTTACATCTTCATATAATCTATTCGATAGATCAGTTATAAAGACTACAAATGCCTTAACATCTATGAATGTTGAAATTAATAAGCATAGTAACAATACTGGACAAGATAGTGGTGTATTAATTGATAACTCTGGACTTATTTCAGGAAGAGGAGTCTCATTTGAATTTTCAGACCCTACAACCCTTAATTATTTAACAACTTCCATAGGCTTTAATCACGATGTAAGCTATAACGGAGGTACTGCAGGTGATATTTATGGCTTTAAATCTCATATTGAAGGTTCTGGAGGCGCAAGAAAATTTGGTCTAGAAGTAACTATTCCTTCAACCTCATTAGGTGAACAATATGGAATATTTAGTGATGTTCAAAGTACCTTAGGCTACGCAGGCTATTTTATTGGTAGTATGTCCTTTGGAAATAATCCTTCTATTGGCAGATATTCAATGCCTCTTTCTGATGGCGCAGCTGGACAAGTAATGACCACAGATGGTGCTGGCAATGTGACCTTCCAAAACCCAACAACAAATACAGACGACCAACAAATTGATAACCTTGGCTTAGTTGGGACTGTATTAGGCATTTCTCTTGAAGACGATGGAGTTGCACCTGTGACTGTTGATTTAGCTTCTATAAACACAGACAATCAACAAATAGATAATTTCAGTTTTAACTCAACCACAAACATCTTAACCTTAGAAATTGAAGACGACGGCCAAGCTGCACAAACTGTGGATTTATCAAGCCTTAATCCAACTAAGTCAATAGCTAGAATGTATATGAGCCTTTCTCAGACAGAAACAGGTGGAGGTACAACAAAAGTAAATTTTGATACTGTTGATTTTGATACCAATAGCAACTTTAATACAACTACCGATGAATTTACTGTGCCTGCAGATGGGATTTATCGTGTAACCGTGCAAATCACTTTAGACACAAGCACAGCAACTGGCGTTTTTGGTGTCCGCATTCGTGTAGATGGTACACAAGAAAGACGTTCTGAATATAATCACCATGGTAATGGAGAACTTGTAAGACAAGTGACCTCAATCTTAAACTTAACAGCTGGTCAGACTATCGATGTCGCCTTTGTAAGACCAGCCGTGGGTGCAAGCATTAATCAGAACGCAAGAGCAACTTTTTTTGAAGTAGAACAATTATAAAAATATATAAAGCATAATTGGATTGTCTTCAATTATATTTTTTCCAAAGAAAGCCGAAGTAGGGATCGGCTTTCTTTTTTTAAAACATTACTAAATCTTAACATTATGAAAAGAGCAAATTTCTTGAAGTCCATAGGTGGATTAAGTATTTTAACTTTTTTACCTCAACCTAGCTATGCAAGCACAATGTCTTATCTTGATAAGCTAAAGTCTAAAATCATCAGAAAAGATGAAGGTGAAGTCTTAAATGTAATTGGAGATATACAAACGCATAAGTTAGTTGGTAGTGAAACCGACAATCAAATTGTAGAATGGGAGGATAATGTGGAACCTGGCACCGGAATTCCACCACATATTCATACTAAGGAAGATGAAATTTTTAGAGTTATAAAAGGACAGGTTGAAATAATGGTAGATGGCAAAACGTCTATTTTAAAAGCTGGTGATACTGCATTTGCTCCAAAAAATTTACCACATTCATGGAAAGTGGTAGGCACAGAAAAAGCCACCATGATTACTAGTGCTTTTCCTGCTGGGATTGAAATTATGTTTAGAAAATTAGCAGATTTACCTCCTGGACAACCAGATTTTGAAAAAGTAACTGAAATATGTGGTGAACACGGTATTACGTTCGTAAAATAAATCACTTATACTATTCTATAAAACCTAAAAGAAAGCCGATTTCCATTTCGGCTTTCTTTTTTATTTTTAGTTGGTCTTTACTTTATTTCAAAGTTTAAGTTTTGTAGTTTTATAGACTTCAAAATTCAAAACATGTCAGAACAAAAACGTCTCTTTTTAGTCGATGCTTACGCGCTTATTTTTCGTGGGTATTATGCTTTTATAAAAAACCCAAGAATTAATTCTAAAGGTGAAGATACCTCAGCCATTATGGGCTTTATGAACTCGCTTTTAGATGTCATCAAACGCGAAAGACCAGACCATTTAGCGGTATGTTTTGATAAAGGCGGAAGCGTAGACCGTGTAGAAATGTATGAAGACTACAAAGCCAACCGTGATGAGACACCAGAAGGCATTCGCACTGCTATTCCGCATATTTGTAACATTTTGGAAGCCATGCATATTCCAATTATGGTAAAGGAAGGTTTTGAGGCAGATGATGTTATTGGGACACTTTCCCGTCAAGCGGAAAAAGAAGGTTACAAAACCTATATGGTCACGCCAGATAAGGATTTTGCACAATTAGTTACCGAAAATATTTTTATGTATCGCCCAAAATCGTTTGGTGGCGGATATGAAACTTGGGGAATTCCAGAAGTTCAGAAAAAATTTGAAGTCGAAAGACCAGAACAAGTCATTGACTTTTTAGGAATGATGGGCGACTCTAGTGATAACATTCCTGGTTTACCTGGCGTTGGTGAAAAAACTGCTAAAAAATTCATCAAGCAATTTGGTAGCATGGAAGGCCTTTTAGCCAACACAGACCAGCTAAAAGGTAAGATGAAAGAAAAGGTTGAAGCTAATGCTGAATTAGGAAGGCTTTCAAAAGAATTAGCGCGAATTATGCTTGATGTTCCAGTAGAATTCAACGCGAAAGATTTCGAGTTAGATCATCCAGATATTGAAAAAGTAAAAGAAATTTTCCAAGAGTTAGAGTTTAGACGTCTTACAGACAATTTTATTAAAACGTTTACTTCAGAAAGCGATAATTCAACTACAACGACTAATCAAAATGTCACTTCGAGCGCAGTCGAGAAGTCTCAAACAACAAAAGAAAAAGCATCTGCTGGTGCAGGACAATTCTCTTTATTTGGTGGCGGCGATGATGATTCGCAAACAAAAGCAAACACAACTTTCACAAGAAATACCGCCGAAAACACAAGTCACTTTTACCAAAGTATTGCAAGCGGAATGGCAACTAAACTGTTTGTAAAAAACCTACTTAATCAAACTTCAGTGTGTTTTGATACCGAAACTACAGGCTTAAATCCGTTAACTGCAGAATTGGTTGGTATTGCGTTTTCTTGGGAAACTGGTAAAGGATTCTATTTACCTTTTCCTGAAAATAAAGATGAAGCACAAGAATTAATTGAAGAATTACGTCCATTTTTTGAAGCCGAAAACATTCAGAAAATTGGTCAGAATTTAAAATACGACATCAAGGTTTTAGCTAAATATAATATCGAAGTTAAAGGACCTTTATTCGATACCATGTTAGCGCACTATTTGATTAATCCAGACATGCGTCACAACATGGATGTACTATCAGAAACGTATTTAAACTACTCGCCTATTTCCATTGAAACATTGATTGGTAAAAAAGGTAAAAACCAATTATCAATGCGCGATGTGCCATTAGATAAACAAACCGAGTATGCTGTAGAAGATGCTGACATTACACTTCAACTTAAAGAACATTTTGAAAAAGAATTGGGAGAAGCTAACACTCAAAAATTGTTTGATGAGATAGAAATCCCGTTACTACGCGTGTTAGCTGCGATGGAATTAGAAGGTATTAACCTAGACAAAGACTTTTTAAACAGTTTATCAGAGCAATTAAATAGTGATATTGCCAACTTAGAAAAGAGCATTTACGAAGCTGCTGGCGAAGAATTCAACATTGCATCACCAAAGCAATTAGGTGTTATTTTATTTGAAAAAATGAAACTGGTAGACAAGCCAAAAAAGACCAAAACTGGTCAATATTCTACCGCAGAAGACGTGTTGAGTTACTTAGCAAAAGACCATGAAATTATCCAAAACATTCTTGATTTTAGAGGTTTATCAAAGCTAAAAAGCACCTATGTAGATGCCTTACCGCTTCAAGTTGAAGAAGCTACAGGTCGCGTACATACCGATTATATGCAAACCGTTGCTGCAACTGGTCGTTTAAGTAGTAATAATCCTAATTTACAGAACATTCCTATTCGTACTGAACGTGGAAGACAAGTACGAAAAGCATTTGTGCCTCGTAGCGAAGACTACACCTTATTAGCTGCCGATTATTCTCAAATTGAATTACGTATCATCGCAGCGTTAAGTGAAGAAGAAACGATGATTGAAGCCTTTAAACACGGTGAAGATATTCACGCCTCAACTGCTTCAAAAGTATTTAATGTTGCTATTGAAGACGTGACTAGAGAACAACGTAGCAATGCGAAAACGGTGAATTTCGGAATTATTTATGGTGTGTCGGCATTCGGTTTAAGTAACCAAACCGATTTATCACGTAGCGAAGCTAAAGAACTAATCGATACCTATTATGAAACCTATCCAAAACTGAAAAACTACATCAGTAAACAAGTCGATTTTGCACGAGATCACGGTTATGTACAAACGGTTTTAGGCAGACGCAGATATTTAAAAGATATCAATTCTAGAAACGCGGTTGTTCGTGGTGCAGCAGAACGAAATGCTGTTAATGCACCAATTCAAGGTAGTGCTGCAGACATCATCAAACTAGCAATGATTAACATTTATGAGAAATTAGAAACTGGTGATTACAAAACCAAAATGCTATTGCAAGTTCATGATGAATTGGTGTTTGATGTTTACAAACCTGAATTAGAAGAAATTTCGAAATTGATAAAAACCGAAATGGAAAATGCCTTTACATTATCGGTACCATTAGATGTTGAAATTGGTCTTGGTGATAACTGGTTAGAAGCGCATTAAATTTAAAATCTCTATCGAGTTTTGAAAATAGACAGATTTGTCATTGCTATTATAATTACCGTGATAGCGGCATACATTTATCCTGATTTGGGTAAAGGTGAAAGTGCTCAGGTTTTAAACACTTTGAGCAGTATTGGTATATCGCTTATTTTCTTTTTCTACGGACTAAAATTAAGTCCGCAACAAATAAAAATTGGCTTAAAAAACTGGAAACTACACGTCTTAATACAAGCGACAACGTTTATTGTTTTTCCTTTAATTGTATTGTCTGCATATCCTTTAATTACTGAAGATAACAAAGCACTTTGGCTGGCTTTTATGTTTTTAGCAGCGTTGCCTTCAACAGTATCTTCATCTGTAGTTATGGTATCTATTGCCAAAGGAAATATTCCTGCAGCTATTTTTAACGCGAGTATTTCGGGATTAATTGGCGTGATCCTTACACCATTATGGATTGGTCTTTTTATGACCTCTACCGGAACAGATTATAGCTTAATCGAAGTCTACCAAAAGTTATTGTTAGAAATTTTAGCACCAGTTATTTTAGGTTTATTGTTACGACGATTTTTAGGTGCTTTTGCCTTAAAACACAGTAAAAAAATTACGCTATTTGATAAAGGTGTCATTTTGTTGATTATCTACAAAAGCTTTTCTAAATCCTTTTTAGATCGCATTTTTGAAAATTTAAGTCCGTTAAAATTACTAGCCGTTTTAGCTGTTGCTATCTTAATCTTTTGGTTAGTATATTTCTTTATAGGTTTCATCGCAAAACGATTTCATTTTTCTATTGAAGACCGAATTACAGCACAGTTTTGCGGCACCAAAAAGTCATTAGTACACGGTACAGTATTTTCTAAAATACTATTTCAAAACGCTTCATTTTTAGGCATTATTTTATTGCCAATAATGATGTTTCACGCGTTTCAAATTGTAGCAATAAGTGTGATTGCTGCTAAGCATGGAAGAAGGGATTTATAAAAAGAAGAAAAATTACTTTCGCTTTTTCTTCTTGTACTTCACCTTGTCCTTTCGTTGGTTAAAAGGTACAGCATCGTTAAAAGTATGCTTAGTTTTTCCTGGTTTGTTTTTACGCCATTTTTCAGTCTTTTCAGGAAGTAAGACTTTTAATAAATCTTGTCTTCCTAATTTATTAAGCGTGTTTTTAATCCAAGCTTTGTTTTCATCTTTATACCAAAAGAAAAAACGGTGTTGTTCGTCTTTTTCCTTTCGGGTTTTAGGCGTATTTACTTTTTTTAGCGTGTACGGATGATAACCACTGTAATAAATCACCGTTGCAACCGTCATTGGCGTTGGCGTAAAGCCTTGAACTTGCTCTAGCTGAAAGCCCATATCTTTAGTTTCGGCAGCCAAATTTGCCATATCTTCAACTTCGCAAGCTGGATGATTTGAGATGAAATACGGAATTAACTGTAAGTTCAGTTTATTCTTAATATTGATTTTATCAAAACGTTCTTTAAACTTATGGAAGTAACTAAACGATGGTTTTCGCATTAATTTTAATACCGGATCACTAGTATGTTCTGGCGCTACTTTAAGTCGACCAGAAACATGCTTCGTCATCACTTCTTCGGTATAATCATCTAACTCTTTTGGATCTGCATTTTTATTGAATTCTGGCACCAACATATCGTGTCTAATTCCAGATCCGATAAACGATTTTTTTACTTTCGGATGACTATCAACCGCTTGATATAATTCGGTTAATGGTTTGTGCGACGTATCTAAATTGCTACAAATTACTGGCGAAATACAACTTGGCGCAACGCATTTATCACAAATAGCTTGTACCTTACCTTTCATTTGATACATATTTGCACTTGGTCCGCCAATATCAGATAAATAACCTTTGAAATCTGGCATATTCGCCACAGTATCGACTTCCTTTAAAATGGATTCTTTACTACGAGACGCAATAAATTTTCCTTGATGTGCCGAAATGGTGCAAAAACTACATCCACCAAAACAACCACGATGAATGTTGATGGAAAACTTAATCATTTCAAACGCAGGAATTGGTCCACGTTTGTTGTATTTAGGATGCGGTAAACGCGTGTAAGGTAAATCGAAAGAGGCATCAATTTCTTCCTCTGTCATTGTAGGATACGGCGGATTTATCATCAGCATCTTATCACCTACTTTTTGAAAAATTCGTCTTGCAGCTAACTTATTTGACTCTTGTTCTATAACCTTGAAGTTAGACGCGTAAGCCTTTTTATCCTTTAAACAAGTTTCGTGAGAAGCGATTTCAACATCTTCCCAATTTTTATTTTTTGGGATATCGTTTTCATCATTAATAAGAATTGCGGTTTGGTTTACCGTATTAATACTTTCAAAAGGTACACCACGTTCTAACAAACGCACAATTTCACGTAATGGTTGCTCTCCCATTCCGTATACCAACATGTCTGCTTTAGAGGTTTCTAAAATGGTTGGCATTAATTGGTCGCTCCAATAATCATAGTGCGTCACACGACGTAATGAGCCTTCAATACCTCCAATTAAAACTGGTGTATCTGGCCATTTTTCTTTTAAAATTTTACTGTAAACTGTTGATGCATAATCTGGTCTAAAACCAATTTCGCCATTTGGTGTGTAAGCATCTTTATCACGACGTTTTTTATTAGCATTGTAGTTGCTAATCATAGGATCCATGCAACCACCAGTAACACCGAAGAACAAACGCGGTTTACCCAACTTAACAAAATCCTGAAGATTATCGTTAACATTAGGTTGCGGTACGATAGCAACACGTAAACCCATACTTTCTAACAAACGTCCGATTACTGCAGGACCAAACGTTGGGTGATCTACATAGGCATCTCCGCTAAACAGGATAACATCTAAGTATTCCCATCCGCGAATTTTCACCTCTTTATTTGTGGTAGGCAACCAACTAGAAAGTCTTAATTCTTCTTGCATAACGGCATAAAGGTAGTTAGAAAATACAACTTAATCAGTTGAAGATTTGTTAAACCACACAAATCCAAATTACTATAAAATGTTTAATACGTTCGATTTTAAGATTACAAATCGAGTGCTTTTAAGTTTTCTACTCGGTTTCTTGCTAGGAAATCGTCAATAGTTTCAAAATGTTCTATCACACGTTTGTCTTTAAATTCAAAGACTTTTTTAGACAGCCCTTGAAGAAAATCACGATCATGAGACACTAAAATTAAGGTGCCATCGAACTCTTTTAAAGCGTCTTTTAATACATCTTTTGATTTTAAATCGAGATGGTTGGTTGGCTCATCCAGAATTAAAAGATTTACTGGTTCTAGTAGTAACTTCACCATAGCTAACCTGGTTTTTTCACCACCAGAAAGAACACCTACTTTTTTGTCGATATCATCGCCTTTAAACATAAAACGACCCAAAATATTCTTTATTTGTGTACGAATATCTCCTTTAGCGACTTCATCAACTGTTTGAAAAACAGTAAGTTCTTCATCTAAAAGTGCGGCTTGGTTTTGCGCAAAATAACCCACTTGAACATTATGACCTAGTGTACAAGTACCTTCAACATCAATTTGTCCCATGATGGCTTTGATCATGGTAGACTTTCCTTCACCATTTCTACCTACAAAACACACTTTTTCGCCACGCGCAATCGACATGTTTGCATTTTTAAACACCACATGATCGTCATACGATTTAGACACATCCTTTACTGTTACAGGATAATCTCCCGAACGCTGTGTTTTTGGAAAACGCAGTTTTAAAGCCGATGTGTCAATTTCATCAATTTCAATAATTTCAAGTTTTTCTAGCATACGTTCTCTAGATGCCACTTGATTGGTTTTAGAATAGGTACCTTTGAAACGCTCAATAAATGCTTGGTTATCGGCTATAAATTTTTGTTGCTCTTGATAGGCTTTTATTTGATGCGCTCTTCTGTCTTCACGCAACTGTAAATAATGTGAATAGTTGGCTTTGTAATCGTAAATACGACCCATGATAACTTCTATGGTTCGGTTTGTAATATTATCAACAAAGGCTCTATCGTGAGAAATAACCATGACAGCCTTGGCTTTATTCACCAAAAAATCCTCTAACCAAATTACCGATTCAATATCTATATGGTTTGTTGGCTCATCAAGCAGAATCAAATCTGGTTTTTGAAGTAAAATTTTTGCCAATTCTATTCGCATACGCCATCCACCAGAAAACTCGCTTGTTGGCTTATTAAAATCTTCTGGTTTAAAACCTAAACCTTTTAGAGCTTTTTCTACTTCAGCTGTGTAATTTACCTCTTCTAAAGCATAGTATTTTTCACCCAAATCTGACACGCGTTCTATAATTTTCATATAGTCTTCAGATTCATAATCGGTTCTCGTTTCAAGCTGTTTGTTTAGCGCATCCATTTCATCTCGCATTTCAAAAACGTGACTAAATGCTTTTGAGGCTTCTTCTAAAACAGACGTATCATCTTCGGTCAATAAATGCTGAGGCAAATAAGCTATTACGGCATCTTTTGGTGCTCTAACATTACCTTTTGTAGGATTTTGAACACCAGCAATAATTTTCATCATTGTAGATTTTCCGGCACCATTTTTACCCATAAGGGCAATTTTATCATTCTCATTTATAGTGAAAGACACATCACTGAATAAGGTGTGACCACTAAATTCTACAACTAAATTATCTACAGAAATCATAGCTTTAATTTTAAAGGCGCAAAACTACTAAAAGCCGAAAGATAAATCTTTGATTTTTTTGAAGTAATATTGCATTTTAAACCTGTTATGAGCATCATTTCAACAGACCTATCAAAAGCCGTAGAACTTCTTAATAATGAAGAGCTTGTTGCTATACCAACTGAAACAGTTTATGGTCTAGCTGGCAATATCTATTCAGAAAAAGCGGTTAAGGCTATTTTTGAAACTAAAGAGCGTCCGTTTTTTAATCCGTTGATTGTTCATATTCCTAATATAGATTATCTAGAAACTATTGTTGAAGCGATTCCTGAAAAGGCAAAACTCTTAGCTGAGGCTTTTTGGCCTGGACCAATTACTTTGGTTTTAAAAAAGAAATCTATAATTCCAGATTTAATCACTGGCGGAAAAGATACGGTTGCTGTTAGAATTCCGAATCATCCAACTACTTTAGAACTTTTAAATCAATTAGATTTTCCGCTTGCTGCACCAAGTGCTAATCCTTTTAACCGAATAAGTCCAACCAAAGCTGAGCATGTAGAAAGCTATTTTAAGGATAAAATAAAAATGGTTTTGGATGGCGGAGCTTGTAAAAGTGGCATTGAATCTACAATTATTGGTTTTGAAAATGGTGAACCTATAATTTATAGACTCGGTTCAACTTCTATAGAAGCTATTGAAGCTGTAGTTGGAACTATTGAAATTAAAAACAAAAAAGAAGTTGCACCTGATGCACCAGGAATGTTAGAACGCCATTATGCGCCAAAAACCAAAACCATTCTTACCAATCATCTTAAAGAAGCTGTTGAGGCAAACAAAAGTCTACGCATAGGACTTTTAACATACAATGATATTTTGAACGATGATGCTATTCATTTCAAAATTGTGCTATCCGAAGGTAAAAATCTTGAAGAAGCCGCTTCAAAACTCTATGACGCCTTACATCAACTAGACCAACAAGACTTGGATCTTATTATTGCAGAACGTCTTCCTGATTATGGTTTGGGTAAATCTATAAACGATAGACTTACAAGAGCAACAAAGTAGAATTCGCGTTTTGTCAAAAATCTTCACTTTTTTTCAGTGGTTTTTAGCATTGAGTTGTTTTATAAAAAAGAACTCAAAAAACATCTAAAAATTTGTCTAATATCGTAGTTAATATATAATTAGTCTTATTTTTATAAATCACCAACTTAAAAAATGAACGCTCTTAAAGTTATCATATACTCCTCTGTTTTTAATTATCCTTTGAAAAAAGAAGAGGTTTTTAACTATTCCTGTTTAGAAAACATGGAAGCAGTTCAGCGTGAACTTGAAGAGTTAACCAATAAAAAAATCATCTATAAGTTTGGGGATTATTACACTGATAAAAATAATTTCAGTTTAGTTGAAAGACGTATTAAAGGCAATAAAATGGCCAAGGATATTATGCCAAAAGCTTTAAAACGTGCCAAGCTAATTGCTTCATTCCCTTTTATAGAATCTGTATCTATTTCGGGTTCGCTTTCTAAAGGTTATTATGACAATGATGGTGACATTGATTTTTTTATTATTACAAAACCCAATCATTTATGGCTTGCACGAACACTTTTAATTTTATTCAAAAAAGTGTTTTTATTGAATTCAAAAAAGTACTTCTGCGTCAACTATTTTATAAGTTCTAATAAACTAAAAATAAAAGAACAGAATAAGTTTACTGCAACGGAATTGATGACGCTTATTCCTATTTACGGAAAAGCTACTTTCGATAAGTTTATAGAGTCCAACAAATGGACTTTAGGTTTCTATCCCAACAAAACAATTAATCAAAAATTTATACGTGAGATGCATTCCAAACCTTTTTGGAGTAAAACTCTAGAGTTGATTTTTGACAACAGTTTAGGAAGGTTTATTGATAAAAGACTTAAAGCGGTTACATTAAAAAAGTGGAAACAAAAATTTAACCATTTAGAAAAAGACAATTTTGAAATTGCCATGAAGTCTACCAATGATGTTTCTAAACATCATCCACAAGATTTCCAGTCTCAAGTTATCGTAAGACTGAATAAAAATTACGAAAATAAAAATAAAGCCTACAACCTAAATTTGACCATGGAAAATGCTTGATATTGTATTTTCACATTCTTACTACTATAAATTCGATCCTAAACAGTGGAAAAACAAAACGCCATATCCACCTTTAGGCACTTTATATGCTGCATCCTATCTCAGAGAAAATAATTATAAAGTTGGTGTTTTTGATGCTAATTTATTAGATCATCCGAAAGTTATAAAACCTTACTTAGAAACTGAAAAGCCAAAGTATTTTGTAATTTATGATGACGGTTTTAATTATCTCACAAAAATGTGCTTAACCACCATGCGTGAGGCTGCTTTTGAAATGATAAAAATTGCCAAAAATCTTAATTGTAAAATCATTGTTTGCAGTTCAGATTCTACGGATCACTATGAGAAATACCTGAATGCTGGTGCTGATTTTATAATTCAAGGAGAAGGAGAAATCACTTTAAAAGAATTGGTTAATGCTTTAGAAAACGACTTTGACACCTCAAATATTCAAGGAATTGTTTATGAAACAAATGATAAAATTATAAAGAATCCTAAGCGACCGGTTTTAAAAAATTTAGACGAGTTGCCTCTTCCTGCTTGGGATTTAATAGATATTGAGCCTTATCGTGATATTTGGGAAAGTGGTAATAATGAATTCACTTTAAATATTGCAACCACTAGAGGTTGCCCTTTTAAATGCAATTGGTGTGCTAAACCAATCTACGGTAATCGATACAATTCGCATTCACCAGAATATATTACAAAACACATAAAATATCTATCTGAAACTTATGGTGTGAATCGTTTTTGGATGTGTGATGATATTTTTGGGCTGAAACCAAATTGGGTTCAAAATTTCAATGAAGAACTAAAGAAAGAACGACTTAAAATTTCTTACTATATACAAAGTCGAGTTGATTTATTGTTGAAAGAAGATACCATCGATGCTTTAGCCGAAAGTGGCTTGGAAGAAGTTTGGGTTGGTGCGGAAAGTGGCTCTCAAAGTATTTTGGATGCTATGGACAAAGACACCACCATTGAGCAGATTTATGAAGCCACCAAACTTTTAAAGCAGAGAGGTGTTAGAGTCGCCTTTTTTATACAATTTGGTTATTTGGGTGAAACAAAAGCTGACATTGCTAAAACCATTGCTATGATAAAAGAGCTACTACCTGACAATATCGGTGTTTCGGTTTCGTATCCTTTGCCTGGAACAAAATTTTACGATAAGGTAAAAGACGATCTACAACTCAAAGCCAACTGGACCGATTCTGATGATTTAGCTATGCTATTTAAAGGTACATACAGTTCTAAATTTTACAAAAAATTACAGCGCTATGTTCACAAAGAATATCGAAAGAGTCAAGCTTTTGAGAATATCAAAACCGTATTTAAAAATCCGTTAGCACTTTCAAAACAGAAACTAAGATCAATAGTACTTTTGGGTTATTATTTACCTTCGTCTTTAGTTGATAAGCTTCAACTTAAAAATATGGAAATTTCTAATGGTTAACGATTTTGATATTGCTGCAGCCCATTACGATACAGTCTTTACTTTTTCTAACATAGGAAAGGCGCAACGTCATATGGTTTTTAAATATCTAAATCCTATTATTACACAAAATAAAAAACTTGACATCTTAGAATTGAATTGTGGCACTGGCGAAGATGCTATCAATTTTGCTAAACTTAGTCATGAAGTAATTGCCACGGACATTTCTGAAAGTATGATAAAACTAGCCAGCGCAAAATCTAGATCTAAAAATTTAAATTTCAGAGTACAGGATATCAATACAATTGAAAAGAACTCATTTGACAAAACATTCGATTTAATATTCTCAAACTTCGGCGGATTTAACTGTTTATCAAAATCTGAATTACAATCTTTTTTTACAAAAGCCTCTAGATTGCTTAAGCCTGAAGGAAAAATGATATTGGTTATAATGACAAAGCAATGTCTTTGGGAAAAATTATATTTTTCTTTAAAAGGAAAACTTAAACAAGCTAAAAGACGACAAACCAATGATTGTGTTTTAGCTAATGTTGATGGTGTAGATGTAAAAACCTGGTACTACAATCCTAAGGATATTATAGAATTTACGAAATCAAATTATAAAACAGAAAACATAAAACCAATTGGCCTAGCCATTCCGCCTTCATATTTAGAAGATTCGTTTCTTTCTAAAGCACCTTTTTTATCTATACTTAAGTTTATCGATCAAATATTAACTGCTTCGGTTTGGGCTAAATATTCAGATCATTTTTTAATAGAACTAACCAAAAAATAAGAGATGAGCATTTTACTAACACATGCTTACTATTTATTTGAAGATGCTAAAGAAAGGGCCATCATGAAGCCTTACGCACCTTTGGGAATTCTATATATTTCTGCTTATCTCAACCAAAATAACGTTTCTAATTTTGTGTTTGATTCAACGTTTTATTCAAAAGCAGAGCAACTTCATTTTATTGAAGAAAAACAACCCAAGGTTGTAGCCATATATACTAATCTAATGACAAAAATCAATGTCATTAAACTAGTCAAACTTTTAAAAACCGATGAAAAATATGGTTACCCAAAAATTATTTTGGGCGGACCAGATATCACATACAATTGTGAAAATTACTTAAATACTGGTTCTGATTTTTTAATTATTGGTGAAGGTGAACAAACGACTTTTGAACTTTACAATGCCATCATTAACAACAAGACTTACAATGAAATTAGTGGCATTGCTTATTTGGAAAATGGTAGCGTAAAAAAAACTACGCCACGTACAAAAATCAAAGACCTTACTGAGCTGCCATTACCCAACAGAGAAGCTATTCCTGTAGATAAATACTTAAACACATGGAAAACTCACCATGGCAAGAGTTCTATGACAGTTAGTACACAACGTGGTTGTCCTTACACCTGCAAATGGTGTAGTACTGCAGTCTATGGCCAAAGTTATAGAAGACGGCCTGCGGATTTAGTTGCCAATGAGTTAAAGCTATTGAAGGACACTTATAATCCAGATACGATTTGGTTTGTAGATGATGTTTTTACTGTCAGTCATAAGTGGTTAGAAGCATTTCATGATGAGGTTATAAAACAAGATGCTATAATTCCCTTTGAGTGTATTACTAGAGCCGAGCGTCTAAATGACGACATCCTTAAATTATTGAAAGAAGCTGGATGCTATAGAATCTGGATTGGTGCTGAAAGTGGGTCTCAAAAAATAATTGATGCCATGGACAGACGTGTGGATGTTGATGTTGTTAAAGAAGCCATACAAAAAACCAATGCTCTAGGCATGGAATCTGGCACGTTTATTATGGTTGGTTATCCAGGTGAAAATGAAAAGGATATTAACGACACTATAACTTATTTAAAAGCCGCAAATCCTACACATTTTACAATCACTGTCGCTTATCCGATTAAGGGGACATCTTTATATAATGACATTGAAGATAAAATAACCGTTAAGCCAAACTGGGAAACCTCAACAGATAGAGATATTGATTTCACAAGAACTTATCCCAGAAAATTTTACGATTATGCGGTAAGACGAATTGTTAATGAGGTTAATTTCAATAAGGAAAAACTTAATGACAAAAATCTAAAAAAGATGATTGGCTATAAGTTAAAATCCAGCTTAGCGAGAGGACTAATGAAATTAAGCAAATAGTATGAAACCCTATCTTTCCATATTGATTGTTTTATTCCTTTGTTTTTCATGTTCGAAGAAAGATTATGAAATCAATCTGAAATGGAATAAAGCTTATCCAGAAGATACATTTGAGCGAAACATTACTGGCTTAAAATGGGCTTTTTCGTATTTGGGTTCTACCATTGCCAATGATTCTACACTCATTAAATTTAATCCAAAAGATTCTATAGTTTCTTTAGACGTTAGAACTCTAGGGTTTTCTGAAGATGCTAGTTCTAAACTAGCTAAACTTCAATACTTATTTAAGAAAACCGAATACTATAAACAACATAATGCTTTTGATTTAGGTCGTTATGTAACGTTAACCTTTGGTACTTCTAGCCACTATTACGCTATAACAGATGTGTCGGAAACATTAAAAGATTTTAATGAAGATTATCAATTTTTGGAAACAAAAGGATACATAGATAACTCTAGCATATCGAATGTACATCGTATAATTTCTTTTACTGATATTCTTGAAAATAACAGACAAGCATTTATCTCTGCTGAAATTGATTCTATTACTAAGGATACCTTAGAATATGAAACCACAGAGAGAATGCCAAATGGTCAATTAAAATTTGGAATTTACGATATAAAGGGAAATATTAAATATGCTGCTAATAGTAATCTTACTCGAGCAGGAACTCATGCAAAATGTATTTGGTGTCACGAGGTTGTTGTACAGCCTTTATTTAAAACACAAAAAAACTACAACAACTACTTAGATTATTTTAAGCTAGATGATACTTTGGTCTATTTTAACCAAAAGCTTCAAAAATATCAAAATACTCTATGGAAAGATAAAAGCCTAAAGAATAAAAAACTACACACAGAATTAGAGCTTGTTTATATCTCTTTTATGGAACCTTCTGGCGAACGTATATCTAGAGAATGGAATATGCCTCTAAAGGAAGTTGAAAACAAACTTTCTGGATTAGAAACCCATATTTATGAAGAATTCCCTTTTTTAGGTAATTTGTATCATAGAAAAGATATTGATAGTCTATCCCCTTTTAAGGTTATTGAGGTTCCAGAGAGTATAAGAGAAAAATCAAGTAACACTATTAATCTCTTGAAATAAATGCTCTATCAAAAAAAAATAGTAGTCATACTTCCTGCATATAATGCTTCAAAAACTTTAGAGCAAACTTATAGAGAAATACCTCTGGATATAGTTGACGAAGTGATTCTCACAGATGATTACAGCAACGATAACACTCTAGAAGTTGCAAAGCATATTGGCATAAAGCATATTATTCAACATAGCAAAAACTTAGGTTATGGTGCTAATCAAAAAAGTTGCTATGATAAGGCTATTGAATTAGGTGCTGATGTTGTTATAATGTTACATCCAGATTATCAGTACAACCCAAAGTTAATTCCCGCAATGGCTGATATGGTGGCTAACGGAGTTTATGATGTTGTACTTGCGTCTCGTATTTTGGGAAAAAGTGCACTTTCTGGCGGTATGCCTATTTATAAATACATTTCTAATAGAATATTGACGTTTATTCAAAATGTTCTAATGAATCAGAAATTATCTGAATATCACACTGGGTATAGAACATTTAGCACTAAGGTTTTAAAATCTATTCCTTATCAAAATAATTCAGATGACTTTATTTTTGATAATCAGATTTTGGCTCAATGTTGTTATAAAGGTATTATTATTGGTGAAATATCCTGTCCTGCTAAATATGAAAAAGACTCATCATCTATAAATTTTAAGCGTAGTTTTATTTATGGTATTGGTGTATTAAAAGTGTCTTGTGCTTTTTTATTTCAACGTTTGAAACTTTACAACTTCAAACTCTTTAACTCATTGAAATAAAGAGACTCAAAACGAATTACAAATATCAATCTTTTTTATAGTGTAAGCACCTCTCCGCGATCTTGAGTCAGTAAGAAAAAACACTTCACAATCATTTACTAATACTGGTTTTTTCTTAAGATCAGGTGTATCTGTTATCTGTTTTCCATTGACTACAACCTGGTTGTTTACGATAGTGTACGAAGCTTCGTCAAAACTTTTGATGCTTATGTTAGTTGCCACAATCTCATTACCATTTTTACCAAGTGCTACATATGTTAAAACACCCTTTTCTTCATAAAAATCATAAATCATAAAATGCTTTTGTTCTTCTAAAACATAAGTTGAATTGTCTTTTTTTGGTTTAGAAAACATATCAAAATGCAAAGGCAATAAGATTACAAAGCCTAAGGCGATATACTTGTAATTAATCTTTGTATTAAAACTAAAGAAAAATAGACCTGCTAGGATAATACTAAGCCATAATCTTGAAAATTTAAACACCAAAGGCAAAGGTTCTAAACTAGCAATCGGCAGATTACATACCAAAAACAACACAACAAGAAATACTATTATTTTTGTTTTTGAGATAGATAATGACATTATATAGTACGCTGGAATCAGCCATAAAACCTGAGCGTAAGTTGCAGTTCTAGATTGTAGTAAAAATAAAGTCACTACCCAAATTGAAAGCAAAGCAAACAGTTCATTTTTACGAGACAAACTAAGAGATATGGCTATACCAATTACAACTGATTTATAAATCCATTTTAAGGCATAATACAGTTGTTCATTATCAAAAATGGCTGATGGATTATAGTAGTCATCCTTAACAAATAGTGTTTTTAAAAACACATCCATAGATTGCGCGTTGTACTGAAAATTAACCGTACTCTTATTTTTTATGGCATTGGGAATCACTTCAAAAAAATAGGTTTCCCATATTGAAATTCCTGTGAACGCTATAGACAATGCCAAAAAGACTATGGCTACAATTATCGCCGTTAAAATTGTTTTCCATTCCCTTTTAAAAAGCAGTGGCAAACCATAAGCTATAGGAAATACTTTCAGCAAAGCTGCTGTAACCAACAGACTACTTCCTGATAGTCTCTTTTGTTTTTCAAATAACACATAACCAATAACAACCAATAAAAACACCAAAAAATACGTTTGACCAAACATAATTTGATTCCTCAAAGGAATAAAAAACAATATAGGTACTGCAACAATTAACCACCTTTTGCTTTTACCCAAGCGTTGATACAAAAGATATACGGATATTATAAAGAGTAGTATGCTTATGCAATTAAAAATCGCCTTGGCGATATAAGCGTTCTGCACATAAGTTAACGGATAAAAAGCTACAGCATTAAAAGGGCTATTGAGATAAAAATCGCCCAAAACTTCTTTATAACCTAAATCCCAGATGTACTCGTTGTAGTTATAGATATCAAAAAGAATAAGTTCTGGTTCTTCACTATTCGAAGTAATATCAGCAGGAAAATAACTATTGGCAAAATCGTGCAAAGGAAAAGACAATGATTTCAAAAAAAAGTAAATCAACACCAACCCTAAAGGTGTGAAATATATTAAGGTCTGTCTATTTAGATTTAAAAAATTTCTCATCGCTATTGATAAAAATAATATTAATCAATGATATATAGGTCTCTAAAATTTAAATAGCTTAAATTGTGATTTTGCTATAGAAGAAATTAAATGACCAACCAAAAATTAAAGAAAACAGCTAATCGTTTTTACCCAATAGCAATCAATGGTTTTAGAAGTGTCTTAAACCCCTTAATTTCTATAGTTTTTTCTTATCTCATTGTCAATTATTTTTCAAAAGCGCTTTGGGGTAATTTTGTAGAGTATATGCTCTTTTTCTTTTTAGCTTCAATAGTAACAAGTTGGGGAAGCAAGAACTATTTACTTCGCTTATTCAGTCAAAACCCAAGAAATATTGTTGCAGATTGGCAACAACTAGTTTTAGCCAGATTAGTACTTTGCACAATATTTATTGTAAGCATCTTAATTCTATTTCCTTTACATCTGTCATTGTATTTAATATTATGGTTATTAGGTTTATTTTTGTATGATTCATTTCTATCAATAATTTATTACAATCGAGACTACATTATATCTATTAGCATTGAGGTTATCAGCTTTTTGGTACTAATAATTATGTTATTCATTTTTAGAAAAAATCTAGATATTTCAATTTTAATAAGGAGTTATGCAATCTCTGTTGTTATTAAGGCAGTGATGTCTATTATTATCTATAAAAAGTTTTTAAGGTTTAAAGAGTTTAAATTCGATTTTAGTCTTCTAAAATTGAGTTTACCTTTTTTCCTATTAGCAATATCTGGATTTATGCAGTCTAAGATTGATATTTATGCTTACAGCATATTCTATTCTGGTAAATTATTAGGCGAGTATCAAATCATTTCAGGGTTTTTCATTTTTTCTCAGTCAGTTGTAATGCTATTACTTTTTCCTTACGTAAAGAACATTTATAGAATGCCGTCTAAAAATCTAAGAAAGATTAAAAAAAATGTAGCAACTTTTGGCCTTTTAGCAAATAGCTTTATAGTTGGCTCTATTTATTATGCACTTTTGTTTTTTGATATTCAACTATCATTTTTCCAACTCGTTTTAGGCTTCATTATTGGTTACCCTTGCTATGTTTATTCAATAGATATTCTTGTCTGCTTTAAAATGTTTCTAGAAAAAAAAGTCATCACTATTTCTGTAATTTGTCTAATAATCAATTTTGGTTTATCATTACTTTTATTATATCTCGATTATAATGTTACAGGCGTCTTGGCCGCTAACGCTATAGCCCAAATATTTGCGTTGTTCTTTTATCTAAGACTTAGAAAACAAAAACTAATTAAAACTGCTTAATGACAAAAAAGAATGTTTTTTAAAAAGTTTTTACATAAAAAAAAGCTTAGGCGCCTTTACAAGTCCATCCTCAAGAAAGATAGTCTTTGCTTTGATATTGGTGCAAACATTGGCTACAAGAGTTCAATATTTTTAAGCCTAAAACATACTGTTGTGGCATTTGAGCCTCAAGAAAATTGCCAAAATGCTTTAAATAAACTAAACCAGGAATATCCTGATTTTTCAATAGTTAATATGGCTATAGGTAGTGAAAATGCTACCTTAGACTTATCATTAGGCAATCACATAGAAATTGCTACATTATCCAATAAATTTAAATCCTATTTTACAACCGATTCTATTTATTGGAACAAAAAACAACCTGTTAAAGTTGTAACTTTAAACTCACAGATTGAACGTTACGGAATTCCAGATTTTTGTAAAATCGATGTTGAAGGTTATGAATACGAAGTCTTAAAAAGCTTGAACTATAAAATCCCTCTGATTGAATTTGAATTTACAGGTGGATTTGTAGAAGAAACCATTCTGTGTCTATCAAAGTTAGATGAACTAGGAACGTATAAATTCAATTACACCCTTAATGAAAATCCTATTTTTATTCGTAAAATTTGGTTGTCAGCAAAAGAATTGAAGTTAGAAATCAACGAAATGAACATTAAAAACCTACACGGTAATATTCTCGCAAAGCTTATAAAATAGTGTCAAACAAAATCATCATATTCAACCCAAGAAGTGCCAATAGCAAGCACAGAATTCCTAATTCTATTCTTCAGGTAGGTGCATCCATTCACGGAAAATATGATTATGTATTTGTTGATGGAAATTTAGAAGAAGACCCTTGGCAAACGATTTACGACTATTTTAAAACTGGCGAGTTTAAATACTTCTGTTCTACGGTTATGCCTGGCCCTCAATTACGACAAGCCATTCCATTTACCAAAAATATAAAAGAAGAATTTCCTGATTCCATCACTATTTGGGGAGGTTATTTTGCTTCTAATCAATATAAGGTGTCAATTGAAGCACCTTATGTAGATTATATCGTTAATGGTCCAGGAGATGTCACATTCCCTCAGCTGTTAAACACATTAGAATCTGGCAATTTAGAAGTGCTTCCTAACATTATGAATCTTATCTATCAAGATGAAGATGGCAATATTGTTAGGACGAAAAAAGAAAAGTTACTAGACCAAAATGCGCTACCTGATTTACCATACGAGCATCTCAATTCCTTATATAATTTAGAAAATTACTTAAGCCGAACTTTTTTAGGAAGTAAAACATTTTCATACCACTCAAGTTTAGGATGTCCATTTACCTGTTCGTTCTGTGCAGTTGTACCTATATATGATGGACGCTGGAAAGCGAAATCTGCCGAAAGCGTCTATAAAGATGTCTCTTATTTTAAAACCAATTATGGTATTGATGCTATAGAATTTCACGACAACAACTTTTTTACTTCTAGAAAACGTGTTGTAGAATTTTCAGAACTTATAAAAGATGATGGTATTACTTGGTGGGGCGAAGGTCGTATTGATACCATAAACAAGTACTCAGACGATGACCTAATTTTAATGAAAGAAGCAGGTTGCAAAATGATATTCTTAGGTGCCGAAACGGGTAATGATGAGATTTTAAAACAAATGAATAAAGGAGGAACGCAAACAGGTCAAGGTATTAAAGACTTTGCTGCTCGGCTATATCCTATAGGTATTATCCCAGAATTCTCTTTTGTATTAGGAATGCCTGCGGACACACCAGAACAGGTTATGGAGCAAATAGAATGGGATATCAACTTCATTAAAGAAATAAAAGACATAAATCCTGACTCTGAAATCATCATATATCTGTATAGCCCAGTGGCGACAGAAGGGTCTGAATTATACGAGCAAATCCAAAAAGCTGGATTTAGCTTTCCTAAAAAACTAGATGATTGGTTAGATCCTGCTTGGGAAAATTTCGATTTAAGAAAAAATCCTTTAACACCTTGGCTTACACCAAAAATGGTCGATCGAATAATGAATTTTGAAACTGTACTTAATGGTTACTATCCTACAGCATCAGATTTCAGAATTAAAGGATTTAAAAAGAGAATTTTACGTTCCATTTCTCAGCTTCGATACAAAACAGGAGTTTACAAATATCCTTATGAAATAAAAGCATTACACAAAATTTGGAAATACAGACAACCTGAAATTGAAGGTTTTTATTCAGAATGATAAGAAAGCTATTAAAAAAAATATCACATCCATTTTTAAAATATGGTACCGAGAGTTATTTCTCAAAACCAAGATCTTATAAATATGATGGTATTGAGGTTATGGTCATGCCAGAAGTATTTCCACCACACTATACACTAAGTACAAAAATCTTATTAGACTGTATAAAGCAACTAGATATTACAAACAAAACCTTCTTAGAATTAGGTTGCGGCTCTGGAATAATATCACTTTACGCTACCTCAAAAGGTGCTATAGTCACTGCATCTGACATAAACACAGTGGCATTAGAAGCATTAAACAAAGCTTCTAAAAAAAATAATCTAGATGTAGAAATATTAAATTCAGACCTATTCAACAATATTTCTGAAAATAGCTTTGACTATATCATTATTAATCCTCCATACTATCCTAAAACACCAAAGAACACAAAAGAAAGAGCTTGGTTCTGTGGTAAAGATTTTGAATATTTCCATCAATTATTCCAACAATTATCTCATCGTGATGACAAAACTATTCTGATGATATTATCCCAAGATTGTGATCTCACAACCATAAAAAAGATTGCATTAGAAAATCATTTTCAACTTACAATCGAACAAGAAAGAGCCAATTTTGTCGAGCATAATTTCATTTTTAAAGTCAGTAAAATTTAGACGAAATTTTGATTAAAAAATAATATTCTTAATCACTCTGATTTCCAGCACAAAAAAACCTTCAAATAACATTTGCCAATCCAATTGTTTGTCGTAAATTTGCAAACTCTTTTTCGGAAGAGAAATGTTTAATCTTTTGTACCCTATGGTGCAATAATAAATCAAATTAGTGTGGATACATTAAGCTACAAAACAGTTTCTGCTAACAAAGCTACCGTTAATAAGGAGTGGGTTTTAGTTGATGCTGAAGGACAAAACTTAGGTCGCTTAGCTTCTAAAGTAGCAAAACTTTTAAGAGGTAAGCACAAGCCTAACTTTACGCCACACGTTGATTGCGGTGACAACGTAATTGTTGTAAACGCTGAAAAAATCAACTTAACTGGTAACAAATGGACAGATAAAAGTTATATCCGTCACACAGGTTATCCAGGTGGTCAAAGAAGCTTGACTGCTACTGAAATGTTTGAGAAAGACCCAACCAGATTAGTAGAAAAGTCAGTAAAAGGAATGCTACCTAAAAACAAATTAGGAGCAACTCTTTTTAGAAACTTAACTGTTGTTGCTGGTGCTGAGCACGCTCATGAAGCTCAAAAGCCAAAAACAATTAATTTAAACGAATTTAACTAATGGAAGTAATTCACAAAATTGGCCGTAGAAAGACGGCTGTTGCTCGTGTGTATGTTGCTCAAGGAAAAGGTAACATCACGGTGAACAAAAAAGACATGGCGGAATACTTTACTACTGCTACTTTGCAGTATAAAGTAAACCAACCTATTACCATGACTAACAATGATGGCAACTTTGATATTACTGTAAACGTATATGGAGGTGGTATCACCGGCCAGGCGGAAGCTATACGTTTAGCATTATCTCGTGCTATGTGCGAAGTTGATGCTGAAAACAGAGCAATATTAAAGCCAGAAGGTCTATTAACAAGAGATCCAAGAATGGTAGAGCGTAAGAAATTCGGTCAGAAGAAAGCGCGTAAGAAATTCCAGTTCTCTAAACGTTAATATCCAACAACACTTAATTCAGAATCTGAACTTTTCAGGTTCTGGATTATTTTATTATTTATTGAAACCGCTGAAAATTCAGCAAAATTTAAACCAGTTATTGTTGTCCATGACCTAACAGTCAGGATTTAGTTTAGCATCTAAATGGTTAAGGCAAGCCAAGGCAACCACTTAATCATTGCTAATTCAACAGAACGTAAACTATTACAAAAATGGAAAAAGTAGAAGTAAAAGAATTACTTGACGCAGGTGTACATTTTGGTCACCTAACACGTAAGTGGAATCCAAACATGGCCCCTTACATCTATATGGAGCGTAACGGTATCCATATCATCAACCTTTACAAAACAGCAGCTAAAATCGATGAAACTTGTGCAGCATTAAGTAAAATTGCAGCATCAGGTAAGAAAATCTTATTCGTTGCTACAAAAAAACAAGCTAAAGACATCGTTGCTGAAAAAGCAGGAGCTGTAAACCAACCTTACATTACTGAGCGTTGGCCAGGTGGAATGCTAACTAACTTTGTTACTATTAGAAAAGCTGTTAAAAAAATGGCTTCTATTGATAGAATGAAGAAAGACGGAACATTCAACTCTTTATCTAAAAAAGAACGTTTACAAGTAGACCGTTTACGTGCTAAGTTAGAAAAGAACTTAGGTTCTATCTCTGATATGACACGTTTACCAGGTGCTTTATTTGTAGTTGATATTATGCGTGAGCACATCGCGATAAAAGAAGCTCAAAAATTAAACATTCCAATCTTTGCCATGGTAGATACTAACTCTGACCCACGTCAGGTAGATTACGTTATCCCTGCAAATGATGATGCTTCTAAATCAATCAACAAAGTTTTATCTATCGTAACATCTGCAATCGAAGATGGTTTAAACGAAAGAAAAGCTGAAAAAGCAGCTGATAAAGAAGGTAAAGCTAAACCTGCAAAAAAGGCTAAAAAAGCTGTTGCAAACGAAGAAGAAGAATAAATAACATTTAGAAAATATATGAAAGTCGTTTAATTCTTTTCTTTGTTGAAAATTAATTAATCGACTTTTTAAATTTAAACACTATGGAAAACACTGTAAAAGTTACAGCAGCAGAAGTAAACAAGCTAAGACAAGCAACTGGTGCTGGTATGATGGATTGTAAAAAAGCTTTAGTCGAGGCTGGTGGCGATTTTGACAAAGCCATTGAAGTATTACGTAAAAAAGGACAAAAAGTTGCAGAAAAGAGAGCTGACAGAGATTCTTCTGAAGGTGCTGCTGTGGCTAAAATAAATGCAGACAATACAGTTGGTGTTGCAATTGTATTAGGTTGTGAAACTGACTTTGTTGGTAAAAACGAAAACTTCGTAAAACTTGCTAACGATTTAGCTGAAACAGCATTAAACTACAACACTAAGGAAGAATTCTTAGCTGCTGATTTTGACGGAATGACTGTTGCAGATAAATTAACTGAGCAAACTGGTGTTATCGGTGAAAAATTAGACATCACTGCTTTTGAAAAATTAGAAGCACCATATGTTGGACAATATGTTCACATCAATAAAATTGCTGCATTAGTAGGTCTTTCTGCTAAAGTTGATAATGTTGAAACTTTAGTTAAAGATGTAGCTATGCAAGTAGCTTCTATGGGAGCAACTACTTTATCTTACAAAGATTTTGATCCTGCTTATGTAGCTTCTGAAACTGAAGCTCGTATTGCAGCTATCGAAAAAGATAATATAGAGTTAGGTCGTTTAGGCAAAACTTTAAAAAATGTACCTCAGTACATCTCTATGGCACAATTAACTCCAGAAGTTATTGCTAAAGCTGAAGAAGATGCTAAAACTGAATTAAAAGCTGAAGGTAAGCCAGAGCAAATCTGGGATAGAATTTTACCAGGTAAAATGGAGCGTTTCATTTCTGATAACACAACTTTAGATCAAGAACAATGTTTATTAGATCAAAAGTTTATCAAAGATGATAAGCAAACTGTTGCTGAATACGTTAAAACATACGGAGACGTAGAAGTAGCTGGTTTTAAACGTGCTACTGTAGGATAATTCATTTATTCTAAAAAAAAAAGAATATTAAAGCCTTTCAAAAATGAAAGGCTTTTTTTTGATATTTTTTTCTCTTTTACAGATGCCAATAATTATGTAGCTTTGTTCAACTTTTAAAATTCAAAATGAAATACAAAAGAATACTTCTAAAATTGTCTGGTGAAGCCTTAATGGGAAATCGTCAATACGGTATAGATCCTGAGCGATTAAACGAATATGCTGAAGAAATTAAAGAGATTACGGACTTGGGTGTTGAAGTCGCTATAGTTATTGGAGGTGGTAACATTTTTAGAGGTGTTGCAGGTGCTATGAACGGTATGGATCGTGTTCAAGGAGATCATATGGGAATGTTAGCCACTGTAATAAATGGTTTGGCCTTGCAAAATGCGCTTGAAGATACAGGTATAAAAACACGTCTTCAAACGGCCATAAAAATCAATGAAGTTGCAGAGCCTTTTATTAGAAGGAAAGCTATGAGCCATTTAAACAAAGGCCGTGTGGTTATCTTTGGTGGTGGTACAGGTAATCCTTATTTCACTACAGATTCAGCAGCAGTACTCAGAGCTATTGAAATTGAAGCTGATGTTATTTTAAAAGGTACACGTGTTGATGGTATTTACACCGCTGACCCAGAAAAAGATAGTTCAGCAATAAAGTTTGACCATATAACGTTTGATGATGTGCTACGTAAAGGTTTAAAAGTTATGGATACTACAGCTTTCACTTTGAGTCAGGAAAACAAATTACCTATCATAGTATTTGACATGAACAAAAAAGGAAATCTACGTAAAGTCGTAACTGGTGAAAACATTGGAACGGTAGTTAACCTATAGGTTTGGCTTAAATTTTGATAACTCTCAATTAAAATTTTAACACAATGGACGAAGAAATTAAATTTATAATAGACTCAACAAAAGAATCCATGGATGCTGCATTAAAGCATCTTGAAAAGCAATTGGTTAATATCAGAGCTGGTAAAGCTAGTCCTGCTATGTTAGGCAGTGTAATGGTAGATTATTACGGATCTCAAACTCCTTTAAACCAAGTTGCGAATGTTAATACACCAGACGGAAGAACAATTTCTGTTCAACCTTGGGAAAAAAATATGCTTCAAGAAATTGAGCGTGGTATTATGATTGCTAATCTTGGATTTAATCCGATGAATAATGGTGAAATGATTATCATCAATGTTCCACCTTTAACTGAGGAAAGACGTAAAGATTTAGCAAAGCAAGCAAAAGCTGAAGCAGAAGATGCTAAAATTGGTGTAAGAAATGCACGTAAAGATGCAATGAACGACCTAAAAAAGGCTGATGTTTCTGAAGATTTACAAAGCAATGCTGAAATCGATGTACAAGAGCTCACAGATTCTTACGTTAAGAAAATTGATAGTATTCTAGACGTTAAGGAAAAAGAAATAATGACTGTTTAGTCTCAACAAAAAGAATATTCATCCCAAATGTGTTTTTGGGATGTTTTATTTAACAACTATTTTACCCTCTCTTATGTTACAGCGCTTATTTGTTGTTCTCTTATTCTTTTATGCAACAAATATTTTTGCTCAACAACCACAAACAAAAGATAGAGATTCCATTGAACAAGCTCGTGATTCTATCAAAAAAGCAGAGTTTCTTAAAAATATAGGTAATGGCTTTTTTCCTTTCAACTACTTCAATGCGGATTTACGTTATTTAGTAAAATTTAATCAATACGAAGGATTTAGAACAGGTTTAGGCGGAGTTACCAACGACCGATTTTCAGAAAAATACAGACTGAATTCTTATGTCGTTTATGGATTCAAAGATGACCGTATAAAATATAGAATTGGTGGTGGCTTTAGGGTTAGCAGATCTACAAATACTTGGGTCAACCTATCATACACTGACGATTTGCAAGAAACGGGAAGCTCTAAGTTTTTAACGGATAAACGATTCTTTACGTTTTTTGAACCTCGGCTTTTAAACATTGATTTATTTCACCGACATATCACAAAAGCTATAGCTGTAGAACATAAAATAACCAACCATTTGGTCTCAGAAACTGAGTTGTCACTTAGCAAAATCAACCCTACTTACAATTATAATTTTTTAGTTGATGACCGTGCTTATAACTCATTCGATTTAAGTATGGCTAAACTAAGTTTACAATGGAGTCCTTTTAGTACGTTTGAATTATTAGAAGGAGATAAGGTTAAAACTTTAATTGATGGTTATCCTAAATTCACTCTTCAAGTTACTAAAGGTTTTAAGTCTGTTTTTGGAAGTGACTTTGATTTTTCTAAAATAGATTTCAGAACTATTCAACAGTTCAATTATGATAACAATGCTCAAACTAATATTACTTTAGTTGCTGGTATTGCGGGTGGTAAAACGCCTTTAACGCATTTGTATCATGCTTATCCAAATAACATAACAAAAGAAACCATTTTACAACGTTTCTCAGTAGCTGGTCTCAACAGTTTTGAAACTATGTATTTCAATGAATTTTTTAGTGATAAGTTTTCAACCCTACAAATAAAACATGCTTTTAGTCCATTTAAAGTCTCTGAGTGGTTTAAACCACAATTGGTTTTAATTTCAAGATATGCTATTGGCAATATGAAAAGTATTGATAGACATGAAGGTATAGAATTCAATACACTTGAAAAATTGTACTCAGAGTCTGGCTTAGAAATCAATCGATTACTTTTTGGGTTTGGACTTAGTTTTGCCTACAGATATGGAGGTTATCATCTTCCAAATTTTGAAGATAATATCGCTTTTAAGTTCACCTTTAATATTTCACTATAATTCATATTATATTAGTGTTAATTACCTAGCTATTCCTTAGGTTTTTTCTACCTTTGCGGCTCATTTTCTTCAATGTATGTTTAAACTATTAACCAAAGGATTTTGGGAAGCAATTGCGAGGCTAATTCTTCGCAATAAAATTTTCATTTTATTAGCTATAATTTTAGCTACGGTATTCTTTAGCATGCAATGGAGACATATGCGTTTCACCTATACTGAAGCTAATATGTTACCTGATGAACATGAGGTTAACATTACGTACAATAACTTTCTAAATATCTTTGGCGAAGAAGGTAATCTTATTGTTTTAGGTGTTAAAGATTCTAGCTTATTTAGTGTAAAACAACTTAATGCTTGGAACAAACTTGCAGATTCCTTTAAGTCTTATGATGAAGTTGAAACAGTTCTATCTATAAAGGATCTTCAAAAATTAATTAAAAATAATGAAGATCAAAAGTTTGATTTAGAACCATTTGTAAAAGACTCAATTAGAAGTGTTGAGCAAATTGAAAAACTTCAAACAGAACTTTTTGAGCAGTATCCTTTTTACGATAACTTTTTATTTAATGCTGAAACAAAAACCATTCGTACAGCTATATATTTAAAGAAAGACATTGTAAATACTCCTGCTAGAAAAGATTTTATTATTGATGTCTTAGAGGAAAAAATAAAAGACTTTAAAGATAAAAACAATCTTGATGTTAGGGTTTCTGGTATGCCTTATATAAGAACGCTTAACTCACAAAATATTGTTGATGAAATTCCAATCTTTATTGGTGCTGCATTATTTGTAACATCTTTAATTTTCTTCTTTTTCTTCAGATCATTTAGAGCCACATTTATTTCGTTGATCGTTGTTTGTATAGGTGTAATGTGGACCTTTGGGATTATTGGTTTGTTGGGTTATGAGATTACAGTACTTACGGCTTTAATTCCGCCATTGATTATTGTTATTGGTATTCCTAACTGTATTTTTTTAATAAACAAATACCAACACGAAGTAAAATCTCACGGTAACAAAGTAAGATCTTTGCAACGTGTTATTACCAAAGTAGGTAATGCCACATTAATGACTAATGTAACCACGGCTTCTGGTTTTGCTACTTTTATTCTCACCGAAAGTAAGCTTCTTAAAGAATTTGGTATTGTAGCATCGTTAAGTATACTAGCAATTTTCATACTGTGCCTTCTTATAATTCCTATAATTTATACGTTTTTACCTTATCCTAAAGAAAGACATTTAGAACATCTCAACAAACGTTGGATCGGAGGCTTTGTTGATTGGATAGAGCGCATGGTAAAGCATAGAAAAATTACTATTTATGCAACAGCTCTCGTTTTGATAATTCTAAGTATGATTGGTCTCAATCAAATAAGAATTTCTGGCAGTCTTATTGAAGATATGCCTCAAGACAAACAATTTTTTAAAGATATTCGTTTCTTTGAAGATGAATTTAATGGTATTATGCCTTTAGAAATTATGGTTGATACCAAACGTAAAAAGGGTGTAATGAAATTAGCCACCCTAAAACGCATAAATGAACTTGAAGAACTCATCAACGAAACTCCTGAATTATCTCGCCCAATTTCTGTGGTGAGCCTTGTAAAATATAGCAAACAAGCCTACTATAACGGAAATCCAAAATATTATCAGTTACCTACAAGCCAAGAAAACAGCTTTATTCTTTCTTATGCTAAAAACTCAAATTCAGATGTAGATTTACTAAAGAATTTTGTAGATAGCACTGGTCAATATGCTCGTATAACAACCTTTATGAAAGATATTGGTACGGACAAAATGGAGCGTATTGAGGAAAATATTCAAAATAAAATAACTAAACTTTTTCCTGAGGAACGCTATGAAGTTACCATGACCGGTAAGGCTTTAGTTTTTCAAAAAGGAACTAAATACTTAGTGAGAAATTTAGTGATTTCATTAACGCTTGCCATTGTGCTCATATCATTATTTATGGCATATTTATTCCGTTCATTCAGGATGATTATTGTATCACTAATCCCAAACCTTTTACCACTTTTAGTCACAGCTGGTTTAATGGGTTATCTGGGTGTTCCTATAAAACCGTCAACTATTTTGGTATTTAGTATTGCCTTTGGTATTTCTGTGGATGATACTATTCACTTCTTGGCAAAATACAGACAAGAATTACAAGCCAACCATTGGAAAATTAGAAAATCAGTATATGCAGCCCTTAGAGAGACAGGTGTAAGTATGTTCTATACTTCAATTGTTCTGTTTTTCGGGTTTTCTGTGTTTACCATATCAAGTTTTGGTGGTACTGTAGCTCTAGGAGCTTTAGTTTCTATAACTTTACTTTTCGCTATGCTTTCTAATTTACTATTATTGCCATCCTTATTACTTTCATTAGAAAGAAATATTGCCAATAAAGAAGTTCTTAGAGAGCCTGCAATTAATATTATTCCTTCGGAAGATGATACCGAGGACAACATAAAAAACAAAGAATAACAATTATCTTAGCATTCAAAATATTTTAAAAATGACAACAAAAACTGTAGCACAACTACTTTCACAAGATGTGACCTTACAAGATGTTACCGTAAAAGGATGGGTACGAACTTTTAGAGCTAACCGATTTATTGCTCTTAACGATGGTTCTACATTAAATAATATTCAATGTGTTGTAGATTTTGAAAATTTTGATGAAAGTCTATTAAAACGCGTTACCACAGGTGCTGCCGTTAATATTACTGGCGAATTGGTAGAAAGCCAAGGCAAAGGACAGTCTGTAGAAATTCAAGTAAAAGAACTTGAAGTTTTAGGGGATTCCGATCCTGAAACCTACCCTATTCAACCTAAAAAGCATTCGTTTGAATTTTTAAGAGAGAATGCTCATCTACGTACCAGAACTAGTACTTTTAGTGCTGTAATGCGTTTGAGATCGTCACTATCATTTGCCATTCACAAATATTTCAATGAAAATGGATTTTACTACATGCATACTCCAATTATCACAGGGAGCGATGCTGAAGGTGCAGGTGAAATGTTTAGAGTATCAAGTTTAGATGCTAAAAATCCTCCATTAACTGAAGATGGTGAAGTTAACTATAAAGAAGATTTCTTTGGTAAAGAGACTAACCTAACCGTTTCTGGTCAGTTAGAAGCTGAAACTTTTGCCATGTCTCTTGGCAAAGTATATACTTTTGGTCCGACTTTTAGAGCTGAAAACTCAAATACGTCGCGTCACTTAGCTGAATTCTGGATGATAGAGCCAGAAGTGGCTTTTATGGATTTGGCAGGCAATATGGATTTAGCTGAAAACTTTATGAAATCTGTTTTAAGCTATGTTTTAGAACACAACAGAGAAGACCTTGAGTTTTTAGAAAAGCGTCTTTTAGACGAAGAAAAAACGAAGCCTCAAGCAGAGCGTAGTGATATGAGCTTAATTGAAAAAATTAAGTTTGTTGTAGACAATAACTTTAAACGTGTAAGCTATACCGAAGCTATTGATATTCTAAGAAATTCTAAACCAAATAAGAAAAAGAAATTCAACTATATTATTGAAGAATGGGGAGCAGATTTACAATCTGAGCACGAGCGTTATTTAGTTGAAAAACATTTTAAATGTCCAGTAATCTTATTCGATTATCCTGCAAATATTAAAGCATTCTATATGCGTTTAAATGAAGATGGTAAGACAGTAAGAGCGATGGATATTCTTTTCCCAGGCATTGGCGAAATGGTTGGTGGTTCGCAACGTGAGGAACGCCTCGATGTTCTTAAAGAAAAAATGAAAGCTTTAGATATTCCTGAAGAAGAATTATGGTGGTACTTAGATTTACGTAAGTATGGTACTGCGGTTCATTCTGGTTTTGGATTAGGTTTTGAACGTTTGGTTATGTTTACTACTGGTATGGGTAATATTAGAGATGTTATTCCTTACCCTAGAACACCACAAAACGCTGAGTTTTAATTTTAGATTTATTACTTTTAGTAGATAATTATCATCTATGGCTCTAAAGCAGTATTTACAGTTTAAGCTTTCGCAAAAGCTATCACCACAACAAATTCAGTTAATGAAACTGATACAGTTGCCTACTCAAGCTTTTGAGCAACGTTTAAAGCAAGAATTAGAAGAAAATCCAGCTTTAGACACAGGAAAAGATACTGATGTTAACGATGATAACTTTGATGATTTTGACAACTCATCTGAAGATTACAACGATAATGAAACCATAGATGCTGATGACATTAATGTTGATGAATATTTAAGTGACGATGAAATTCCTGAATATCGAACCCAAGCCAATAATTATAGTTCGGATGATGAAGAAAAAAATGTGCCTTATGCAGCAGGAACATCGTTTACACAACATTTAATAAATCAGTTAAACACTTTTAGACTTTCTGAACAAGAGGAGGAAATTGCTTACTTTTTAGTTGGTAGTGTAGACGAAAGTGGCTACATACGTCGCTCGCTTGCCGATATTACGGATGATTTGGCTTTTACCCAAAATGTATATACTACTGAGGAAGAAGTTGAAAAAGTACTTTCTATAGTCCATCAATTAGATCCTGCTGGTGTTGGCGCTCGTAATTTACAAGAATGTTTAAGCATACAGCTTCATAGAAAAGAGCAGCATCCAGATGTTGAGCTAGCTACCGAAATTATTGACAAAGGTTTTGAGCAATTTACCAAAAAGCACTACAAAAAGTTGATGCAAAAATTTAGTATCAACGAAGAGCAACTTAAAGATGCTATTGAGGAAATAGAACGCTTAAACCCAAAGCCAGGTGGCTCTTACGCTGGTAATAATAAAATTGTAGAGCACATCGTTCCTGATTTTGCTATTAAAATTGTTGATGGGGAATTAGAACTGACCTTAAATGGAAGAAATGCTCCTGAACTACATGTATCTAGAGAATATAATAATATGCTTAAAGGCTATAAGGCATCAAAAGAGAAGTCGAAAGCCCAGAAAGATGCCGTATTGTTTATAAAGCAAAAATTAGATGCGGCTAAATGGTTTATAGAGGCTGTTAGACAACGTCAGCAGACACTATTTGTCACAATGAGCTCTATAATGAATTATCAGAAAGAATATTTCCTGACAGGTGATGAGCGCAAATTACGCCCAATGATCCTAAAGGATATTGCAGATGAAATTGAAATGGACGTTTCTACCGTATCTCGTGTTGCCAATAGTAAATATGTAGACACACCTTATGGTACAAAGTTGATAAAAGAGTTCTTCTCAGAATCTATGACTAACGATCAAGGTGAAGAAGTTTCTACAAGAGAGATTAAAAAGATTCTTGAAACCGTTATCGAAGAAGAGAACAAGAAGAAACCTCTTACTGATGAAGCGCTTTCTAAAATCTTAAAGGAAAAAGGCTATCCGATTGCAAGACGAACAGTAGCTAAATATAGAGAGCAACTAGACATTCCTGTGGCACGTTTAAGAAAGAAAATTTAATAATCTTTGGATGAAAAATTTTATTCTTAAGAGTATTTCGTTTGTTTTTCATCCGTTAATAATGCCTCTTTTGGGTGTTATTTTCTACTTTTCTAAAACACCACGTTTCATTCCAGAACCGGTAATGAAAGCCAAGATTTTTTCAATTGTTATTCTTACAATTATCTTACCTATTCTACTTTTCTTTTTGCTTAAAACCATTAATAAAGTAGATTCAATTTACCTTAAAACTACTAAGGAACGTTTAATCCCATTACTGATTAACAGTATCATTATTGCCCTTATTCTGATTAGGGTTTTACAGCCTGATGAGATTATAGAGCTATATTATTTCTTTCTGGGAATTCTTTGCTCTAACATCGCTTGTTTAATCTTAGCATTTTTGAAGATTAAAGCTAGTATACATATGATAGCAGCCTCCGGATTTTCTATGTTTGCTATGGCTTTAGGTATTCATTACCAAATAAATATTAATGGTACCATAGCACTTATAATGATTGTTTTGGGTGCTATTGCCACCTCAAGATTACATCTAAAAGCACATAGTAATAATGAGCTTATTGTAGGCCTTTTAGTTGGCTTTTTTCCTCAACTCCTATTATTGAACTATTGGTTATAGAATATAAAACATGAGTCCTATTTTTAAGGATTTCATGTCTATAGAAGAACCGTCTAATTCGGAAGAACTTTTAAATATTGGATTCAATCCATAATAAACATGAAAGTTCCATGTGCCATAACCAGCACTTAGCGTAAGCCCATATTGTAACTTTTCAAAAGCATCAATATTACTCAATTTTACATCAGCAATATCATCACTTTTAAACTTTGCAGTATTGTACAACAAGTAACCCAACTTTACTCCTGCATAAACACGCCAAAAGCTGTAATCGACGGCTGTGGATGTTCGCCATCTAATTTCTAAAGGGATTTCAACTAAGAACGTCTCAATCTTATTAGTTGTAAAACTAATGTCATTTTCAATGAGATTAAAACTATAATTTCTATCTGATTCTGTAATCAGCATATCTTGATTATAATTATTACCTGATAAACCCAGTCCTACACCAATTGCAAAATCTCGTTTTTCATTGATAGGCATATCTCTAATAAAACCAAAATGAAAGCCTGTAGAAAATCCTTTTTGTGACATACCTTGAGGCTTTTCATTTAATAAGTTATAAGTAACAGAAGCATAAAATTGGTCTTCTCTATAGTTTTTATAGAGTTCTTCCTTATCAATATCATCTTGAGAAAAACCTAAACAGGTAAAAAAAGTAACAAGAAATAAAAGCTTAAATTTCATATAATAAAACTACAAAATCTTTAATTACAATTGAACAAAAAAGCGCCCTGAAAATATCAGGACGCTTTTTTATATAAAAATTAAGATTAATTCTTACTCTTCAAGTTTGGTATTAGCAATGTACATTACTTTTAATGCATTTGCCTTACGTAGCTCTTGCTTAATATCTGATACTAAACCAGCATTGGTTTCTTTATCAACTTTAAGACCTACTACAACCTTACTTTGTAAATCTTCATTCAATTCAGTGATACTTTGTATTACTGAAGACTGTACATCTTCAACTCCTATAAATGCATCATTAAACTGTATTCTAGGTTCTTCACCAAATTGCTTATACTGACTACTAGGCTTACCTGCATAAATAAAGATTGTTCTATCTTTCTTTAGCTTTTCAACCTGGTCTGCACTTGGTAACCTATTCTCAATCATCAAGGAACTATCTCTCATTACCGTTGCTACCATAAAAAAGAAAAGTAACATAAATACGATATCTGGTAATGATGCCGTTGAAATTGCTGGCAAGTCACCTTGTTTTTTATTTTTAAACTTTGACATATTTATTTCTTTTAACTTTTATCTGGTTCTGCTTCAGATAATTTCATTGGGAATAATTTCTTAATAGTCTCTAAACGCTCATTAAGAACTTCATCCTTACTAAATTGATTCTTTTCCTTCTCTTCCAACATTGCTTGATATACGTTGTCAGCGTCTGGATAATATCTCTTATATAATCTTTCTGCTTCACGCTCTCTCAAGTAGTTGTATGCTGCAACAAGTTCGTTCTGCACTTCAACATACTTTTCGTAAGTCGTCTCTCTATCGTGCTTCATGGAAATGATTGCCTTATCTGGGTGATCAGAAGAACTTTCTGAACGTTCACCCTTACAGTAATCACAACTTTCTCCTGCTGCATTGGTTCCACCTCCATTATCTAAGAAATCTATTGCAGCTTGTCTTAAATCCGTTAATTCCATTTGCTCATCTTCTACAAGCAATTGGTTTCTTCGGTTAATAAGCACTGTAAATAAGTTCTTTTGCTTAATAATTGGCGGTTCTACTTGTGAGTCATCAATTGGTGGCAAACTTCTTAATAAACCTTTATCTTTTTCAATTGTTGTTGTTACCAAGAAAAAGATAAGTAGTAAGAAGGCAATGTCAGCCATTGATCCTGCGTTTACTTCGGGTGCTGCTCTTTTTGCCATATACTCTTATTTACTAATTACTTTTTTAACTCCAGAGAATATCATTGATACAGCAGCTACAGCTAGTAATATATAGAAAGCTACTAAGCCAGCACCAACCATTGTAGATTGTCCTGCTGTTGCAAATCCGTCCTCTAATTTGTATTGCATGGTATCACCTCCAGATACAACATAAGCTATAATTAGTACAGCAGCAAAAGCACCAATACCAATTAAGGTGTTTTTTAGACCAGATGTATTTGTAAAAAGGTTTTTGATAACAAAAACAATTACGAATAATAAAACTAGTCCTAAGATGATATAAGCAACCCATGCCATTGGATCGACAAGACCAGCTTTTTCACCTGTCTCGATTGCTTCGTCACCAGCAGCAATAATTCTAACTAAGGATACAATACCCACTAAACTTAGAACTGCGGCAACTATTTTTAATATTTTATGTAACATAATTTATTTGGTCTTTTTTATTTTTTGTGTCTTACTAGTAAGTCCATCAATGTGATTGATGCATCTTCCATATCATTAACAATACTATCGATTTTAGCAATGATATAGTTGTAGAAAATTTGAAGTATGATAGCTACAATAAGACCAAATACTGTAGTTAAAAGTGCTACTTTAATACCACCAGCAACTAAAGATGGTTGCATATCACCAGCAGCTTCAATTTTATCGAAAGCTTGAATCATACCAATTACCGTACCCATGAAACCAAGCATTGGTGCAAGAGCGATAAATAATGAAATCCAAGATACATTCTTTTCTAGTTGTCCCATTTGAACACCACCATAAGCTACCACAGCTTTTTCAGCAGCATCGATATCTTCGTCTGCTCTGTCTAAACCTTGGTAAAAAATAGAAGCAACAGGCCCTTTTGTATTTCTACACACTTCCTTAGCAGCTTCAATACCACCTGAATTTAATGCATCTTCTACATTTTGCGTTAATTTCTTAGTATTAGTAGTTGAAAGGTTTAAAAAGATAATTCTCTCAATAGCGATAGCTAAACCAAGAATTAAACATAATAGTACAATACCCATAAAGCCTGGACCACCTTCAATAAAACGCTTTTTTAATTCTTGGTGAAAACTCAAATCTTCGGCAGGTTCTTCTGACGTCTCTTGAGCTACACTCGTTACTGTGGCTGTTGTAGATGCTAATGTTGTTGCATTTGCGTTAACAGTTCCGATAGCCATTAAAAATGTTATGGCAAGGATAGAAAATAATCTTTTCATTGTTCTTAATCTTAATTTTATTAGTTAAAGTGTTAAAGATAAAAAAAATAATGCAATCCTAGGCTAAATTAACAGCAGAGAGGAAGGGATTCGAACCCTCGATACCCTTTTGAGGTATACACACTTTCCAGGCGTGCGCCTTCGACCACTCGGCCACCTCTCTGTGAATTTTACTAGAAAATTACAGTATGGCAAATAACGAAAAAAACTTCAAACACTAAAATTTAAACTGTTATTTTTAGGACATTTCTCCTCTTAGAGACGTTTCAAAAACTACTTTAAATTCTTGAGGTGGTATTTTTTTTCCGAGAAGATACATCAGTTTTGTAATTGCTGCTTCTGTAGTGATATCATTTCCAGATATTACGCCGATTTTTTTGAGTTTTGAACTTGTTTCGTACTGACCCATCGACACACTTCCACCTGCACATTGGGTTACATTAATTATATACAATCCATTTGAAATTGCATGCTTCAATAAGTTAATAAACCACTTTTCTGTAGTTGCATTACCCGAACCATAAGTTTCAATGATTAATCCTTTAATCAATTTGCTTTTTAAAACCGCTTCTAATATTGGTCTAGAAATTCCTGGAAACAATTTTAACAATCCAATATTACAGTCCATTGACGTATGTACAATTAAGCCCTTTTTCTCTTCAGGTTTATTGAGAAATTCAGAATTAACTTTTAAGTGCACTCCTGATTCTGCTAAAAAAGGATAATTAAATGAGCTGAATGCTTCAAAATGTTCAGCGTTTATTTTAGTAGTTCGGTTACCTCTGTATAATTTGTATTCAAAATAAAGACCAACTTCTCTAATTACAGGCACACCATCATTTTGTAACGATGCCATTTGAATAGATGTAATAAGATTCTCTTTGGCATCGGTTCTCAGATCTCCTATTGGTAATTGCGATCCTGTAAATATTACGGGTTTAGATAAATTCTCTAACATGAAGCTTAAAGCTGAAGCTGAATAACTCATGGTATCACTTCCGTGCAGGACGACAAAACCATCAAATTTTTGATAATTTGATTCAATGATTTCAGCGATATCTATCCAATATTTTGGACTCATATTAGATGAATCAATAGGCTCATCAAAAGAAATGGTTTCTATATTACAATCCAGAAGTTTTAATTCTGGAATTCTATCTAAAAGATTATGAAAATCGAATGCTTTCAGAGCACCTGAATCAGCATCCTTAATCATTCCTATAGTTCCTCCTGTATATATAAGTAAGATATTAGGCTTTCCCATAATTAAATTCCAAATACGTCTTTTGAGTTTTTTGTAGTAATACGTGCAACTTCCTCTTCACTGATATCATAAAGTTCAGACAATTTCTCTACAACCTTATTAATATATGCACTTTCGTTACGCTTACCTCTAAATGGTTTTGGTGCCAAATAAGGTGAATCGGTCTCTAATACAATATGCTTTAAATCTATTTGATTGACATACTGATCAATCTTTCCATTCTTAAACGTAACCACTCCTCCAATTCCTAGTTTCATGTTATATGAAATAGCTTTTTGAGCCTGTTCTAAAGTTCCCGTAAAGCAATGAAAAATGCCATATAAATCATCACTTTTCTCAGATTCTAGAACTTCAAAAATCTCGTCAAAAGCTTCTCTACAGTGAATTACTATTGGAAGTTTATATTGCTTTGCTAGATTAATTTGATGTTTAAAGGCTTTTATCTGAATATCTAAAGTAGATTGATCCCAATACAAATCAATACCTATCTCTCCCACAGCAAAAAACTTTCTTGAAGCTAATTGCGCTTCAACATGAGCTAGTTCTTCAAGATAATTTTCCTTTACATATGTAGGGTGCAAACCCATCATTAAAAATACATGCTTAGGAAAATCCTTTTCGAGTTGGTACATAGATTCTGTATAAGAAGAATCTATTGCAGGAATAAAAAAGCGCTCAACATTATTGGTAATGGCTCTGTTGATCATTTCAGCTCTATCGTCATCAAAAGCTTCACTATATAAATGGGTATGGGTATCGGTAATAATCATAGTGCAAAAGTAATCGAATTAGAATATTATATTTGCACAAATTCTAAAAATGGATACGTTAAAAGAATTCTTAATTGATAAAGGTTACTCTAAGGTAAAATTGAAATTTACCAAAACCAATCACTTTGAAATTAAAGCTACAATTAATGGCATTAAGGGTCGTTTTATCCTAGACACAGGTGCTTCAAGTAGTTGTGTAGGTTTTGAAGCTATTGAGCGTTTTAACCTTAAGGTTAAGGATTCTGAAATAAAGGCCGTAGGAGCTGGAGCCTCTGACATGTTGACCAAGATTTCAAAGTCTAACGATTTAAAAATCGGAAAATGGAAAAAAAAGCAAGTGGCTCTTATTCTATTTAATCTAGCTCACGTTAACAATGGTCTTATAAATCATAATGCAGAACCTGTTGATGGTATTATTGGAGCTGATGTTCTAAAAAAGGGTAAAGCTGTTATCGATTATCAAAAAAAATACCTCTATTTAAAGTTGTAAGTATTCTCTATTACTAAGTTTCTTTTTATATTTATATTTGATTTCTTACAAAGATTAATAGCTAAATGGATCCATCTATAATCATCGCTGATGACCACCCCTTAGTACTTAAAGGTCTGAACGATTTTTTGAACGAAAACAATTATAATGTGCTTGCAAGTGCTAAAAACGGAAAAGAAGCTCTTGCTCTTATTAAAGCACACGTTCCTGATATTGCCATTTTAGATATTAGTATGCCTTTTTTAACAGGATTAGAAATTGCTGAAAAATGCAAAAAGGAAAAGCTTTCAACAAAAATAGTGCTGATTACTTTTGAGAAAGATGAAGCTATATATAACAAAGCAAAGTCTCTTGGTGTTTATGGTTACGTTCTTAAAGAGTTTGCTTTAGAAGAAATAGAAAACTGTATAGACAGCGTCACTAAAAATAAATCATATTTTAGTCCTGAACTTATTGAACATATTGAGGTCAGTAAAGCTCCCGAAAACCTAAATTCACTCACCAAACACGAAAAAAACATCGTTAGTTTGATCTCTAAAAACAAAACTGGTGTAGAAATTGCAGAAATTTTGTCTATTTCTACCAGGACCGTAGAAAAACACAAAAGCAATATAATCAGAAAGTTAAAGCTTGAAAGTAAGCAAAATAGTCTGCTTATATGGGCTAAAGAGAATGAACAATTCCTATAATTTTTAAAAAATACGTAAAGTTACGTATAGTATGGTATTGATATTATTCGGAATTTTACACTGTTATTAATTAAGGGTTAATAACGAGCTATTAATTAGTTCTTAGGGGATTATTGGCCTTGGACCGTCCGTCCAAGGCTTTTTTTATACAGGAAATTCAAAAAAAACAAAAAATACGTAAAGTTACGTATAGTATTATGTTGTTATTATTCAGAACTTTACATCAGCTATTAATCAAAGCCTCAATGAATTTTTAAAGCTCTGTATTAAGATCTTTTAATTCAGAGCTTTATTCTAAAACATCAAAGGTTATGCAAACAATGAAAAGTAATGCCACAAGAGACAAGTTGTTTATTTTATTATTAGTTATAAGTTCAGTAATCGTAATTTCAGCAAATATTGCTGTAAATTTCTTTAGTTAATTTTAGTTAGTTACTCTGTTAGTTAGGAGTAAAAAAAGCGCAATTTGATTAATTGCGCTTTTTGTTTTTATAGTCTTATGTTAATTATGCTTACAACTCTAAAGCTTTTTTAACATCATTGTTCATCAATAACTCTGTTGGGTTTTCTAAAGCTTCTTTAACAGCTACTAAGAAACCTACAGATTCTTTTCCATCAATAATTCTATGATCGTAAGATAAAGCTACGTACATCATAGGATGAATTTCAACCTTACCATCAACAGCGATAGGACGCTCTATAATATTATGCATTCCTAAGATACCACTTTGAGGAGGGTTAATAATTGGCGTAGATAACATACTACCAAATACACCACCATTAGAAATTGTAAATGTACCACCTGTCATTTCATCAACAGTAATCTGCCCATCTCTAGCTCTAAGCGCCAAACGCTTCACCTCAGCTTCTACACCTCTAAATGTTAAGTTTTCAGCATTTCTTATTACAGGAACCATTAAACCTTTTGGCCCAGATACCGCTATACTCACATCTACAAAATCGTAAGAAATCATTTCCTTACCATCTATCATAGAGTTAACCGCTGGATATTCTTGTAAAGCTCTTACAACAGCAAGCGTAAAGAAACTCATAAAGCCAAGACCAACACCATGCTTAGATTTGAACTCTTCTTTATACTGATTACGTAACTCAAAAATAGGTGTCATGTTAACCTCGTTGAACGTAGTTAACATTGCTGTCGTGTTTTTTGCTTCAACTAAACGCTCAGCAACTTTACGACGTAGCATTGACATTTTACTACGAGACTGACCTCTATTACCTCCTGTTGGAGTTCCCATAGAAGGTACAGCTTTTACTGCATCTTCCTTAGTAATACGTCCGTCTTTTCCTGTACCTGTAACAGCACTGGCATCAATACCTTTTTCAGCTAAAACTTTTTTAGCAGCAGGACTTGCAGTACCTGATGCATATGTTTTTTCAGCAGGATTAGGTGCTTTTGCACCAGTATCTTTAGCTGATTCTTGTTCTTTCTTTAAATCTTCCTCTGCATTAGCATCATTTCCGCCTTCGTCACCACCTTTAAAAGTAGTTGATGCTCCAGCTTTAGGTTCTGCACTAGTATCTATTAAACAAACAACAGCTCCAACAGCAACCGCATCACCTTCTTCTGCCTTTAATGTAATTGTACCACTTGCTTCCGCAGGTAATTCTAAAGTTGCTTTGTCACTATCTACTTCTGCAATAGCTTGGTCTTTTTCTACATAGTCTCCATCTTGAACTAACCACTCTGCTATTTCTACTTCAGTAATTGATTCGCCTGGCGAAGGCACTTTCATTTCTAAAATCATGGACTTTTATTTTATTATGCTCTAATTTGAGTTGTATTAATGTTTATCTCTGGTTGTTTTTTGTTTTATCAAAAACGTAATCTATAACTTCTTTATGTCTAATTTTTGAACGTGTAGAACTACCTGCTGCTGGTGCACCGTAAGGTCTTCTGCTAGCTGCTCTGAATTCTTTAGCTTCATCCAAATGCATTAGAAGATGACTGTAAGCACCCATGTTTCTAGGTTCTTCTTGAGCCCAAACAATATCTTCAGCGTTGTTATACTTTTTAATTATTTCTCTTATATTTTCAACAGGAAGTGGGAATAATTGCTCTATTCTAACTAAAGCCACATCATCTCTTTCTAATTTTTCTTGCTCCTCTAATAAGTCATAATAGAATTTACCCGTTACAAATACTAAAGTCTTAATTTTATCTGCTTTTGCTGAAGTATCATCAATTAACATTTGGAAACTTCCGTTTGCAAATTCATCTACTGAAGAAACTACTTTAGGATGACGTAATAAACTCTTTGGTGTAAATACAATAAGCGGCTTTCTGTAATTAGCTTTCATCTGTCTTCTCAACAAATGGAACATGTTAGCTGGCGTAGTACAATCTGCAACAAACATATTATCTTTTGCACACAGTTGTAAGTAACGCTCCATACGAGCTGATGAATGTTCCGCTCCCTGACCTTCGTAGCCATGAGGCAATAACATTACCAATCCGTTTTGGATTTTCCATTTATCTTCAGCTGCAGAAATATATTGATCTAGCATAATTTGAGCTCCATTACTGAAGTCTCCAAATTGCGCTTCCCAAATTGTAAGTGTATTAGGACTTGCCATAGCATAACCATAATCAAAACCTACAACACCATATTCTGAAAGTAGTGAGTTGAAAATATTGAATTGACCTTGATTTTCAGAAACATTCTTTAAAAGAATGATTTCCTCTTCACTGTCTTCTACTTTCACTACAGCATGACGATGAGAGAAGGTTCCACGCTCTACATCTTGTCCAGAAATTCTAACATTGAAACCTTCTTCTAAAAGTGTTCCGTATGCTAAATGCTCAGCCATAGCCCAATCTAATCGGTCTTCATCAAACATAGTTTGACGAGACTCCACTAATCTTTGAATCTTACGAATAAACTTTTTATCTTCTGGTAAGTTAGAAATGACTTTAGTAATCTGTTCTAAAGTTTCTTTAGGAACTGTTGTGTCAACAGGTTCCATCATCTTTATCTCAGTTACATTAGTAAAACCTTTCCACTCTTCCTGCATAAATGCAGTAATTTCTGTTTTATCTTCTTTACGAGAATCTTCTAATTTCTCTTCTAATTGTTCTTTATACTTAGCTTCTATGTGTTGAACATAACCTTCATCAATAACTCCTTCTTTCAACAATCGCTCTGCATAAATATCTCTTGGATTTTTATGCTTTGCTATAGCTTTATATAATAATGGTTGTGTAAACTTAGGCTCATCACCTTCGTTGTGACCATATTTTCTGTAACCTAACAAATCGATAAATACATCACGCTTAAATTTCATTCTAAACTGTAATGCAAATAAAGCAGCATGTACTACTGATTCTGCATCATCTGAATTCACATGAAGCACAGGAGACAATGTTACTTTTCCAACATCTGTACAATACGTACTAGATCTTGCGTCTAAATAATTAGTTGTAAAACCTATTTGGTTATTCACTACAATATGAATGGTTCCGTTAGTTTTATAACCATCTAACTTAGCCATTTGTACTACTTCGTACACTAAACCTTGACCAGCAATTGCGGCATCACCATGCACTACGATAGACAGTACTTGAGATGCATCTTCTATTTCAACTTTGTCTTGTTTAGCTCTTGTAATACCTTGTACCACGGCACCAACAGTTTCTAAATGCGATGGGTTTGGTGCTATGTTTAGGTTTATCTTTTTATTGTTATAGGTTTCACGATTACTTGTCCATCCTAAATGGTATTTTACATCACCATCAAAAACTTCTTCCTCATAATCTTTTCCATCAAATTCACTAAAAATATCTTTAGCAGATTTACCAAAAATATTTGTCAATGTACTTAAACGACCTCTGTGCGCCATTCCCATAACAAATTCTTTAACACCTTGGTCAGCTGCTCTTTCAATAATAGCATCAACTGCAGGAATTAAAGATTCATTACCTTCTAAGGAGAATCGTTTTTGCCCAACATACTTTGTATGTAAAAATGATTCAAACGATACCGCTTGGTTTAGCTTCTTGAGAATATATTTTTTCTCATCAGCTGTAAACTTCGGATGATTATCGTTGATATTTAGCTTTTCTTGAATCCACTGAATTTCTTCAGGTTGTCTTATATACATATATTCTACACCAATAGAATCGCAATAAATACTTTCTAAATGGTCTATAATAACCTGAAGTGTTGCCGACCCAATACCTAAAACCTCACCAGCAGAAAACTTAGTATTCAAATCGTTTTGGGACAATCCGAAATTTTCTATCTCTAAGGTTGGAGCGTACTTTCGTCTTGCTCTAACTGGGTTGGTTTTTGTAAAAAGGTGACCTCTATTTCTATAGCCATCTATAAGTTTTAGAACCTGAAATTCTTTTTGAAGTTGTTCTGGTATTTGAGCAGAAACACCTTCAACGATTTCTCCATCTAGTCCATAATTTTCTGAACCAAAATCGTAACCTTGAAAAAAGGCACGCCAACTTGGTTCTATTGAATCAGGATTTTTTTGGTATTGTTCGTATAAATCAGCAAAGTATGCTGTATGTGCTGCGTTGAGAAAGGAATATTTATCCATTATTTTTTATGAGACGTTGTCGTTTCAACAAAATTTATTCAAAAATACAACTTTTACTAAACATAGATATCGTTTTATTATATTTATAACAAATAGCAAATAACTATTTTCAATATGACAAATAATAATTCAAATAAGCTTAGAAAAAATATTATAATCAGCCTTTTCGTCTGTTTTTTTATCAGTTCTTCATTTTCTCAAAATCTGGACTCAAATTCTAGTACCTTTTGGCAAAACGTACAGTTTGGAGGTGGACTTGGCCTTAATTTTGGCGATGGCTTTTTTAGTGGTGCCATTGCACCTAATGCTATTTATAGATTTAGCCCATATGTTGCCACTGGAGTTGGTTTAAATTTTCAATATAGCTCACAAAAAGATGTTTTTAAATCTACTGTTGTTGGCGCTAGTGTATTGGGATTATTTAATCCTTATAGAGAGTTACAAATCTCAACTGAGTTTGAACAACTTCATGTTAATAGAGATTTTGATCAAAATTTTGTACCCAACGAAGATGACGAGTATTGGTATCCTGCTTTATTTTTAGGATTAGGTTACAGCAATGGTAACGTGACTTTTGGTATTAGGTACGACATATTGTATGATGAAGATAAAAGTATTCAAAACCAAGCATGGATGCCTTTTGTGAGGTTTTGGTTTTAGAAAAAATTCTCAAATTTCAATAAAGGATAAATTGAATAACATAGCAAAAAGATTACTTTTTTATTGGGCAACAAGTTTTATTATTGCAGCTACTTTCTATAATATTTTGCGGATGATAATGCCCAGCCATAAAGTGTTTGGCGCACTATTCAGAATGTTTTTATACCATTGGGAATATCCTATTTCATTTATTGCTATACCGTGTTTTTTCTATGGGATCTTGGCAACAATATTTACTAAAACCTTTATAAAACAAACAATAACTAAGCAAATTCTACTTACCCTTTTGATAATATCTCTAACAATTCTTCTAAGTTCACCTTTTGGCGGAATATTATGGCATTATTACGATATGAAAGCAGGTTATTTCCCTTCAAACTGGATTTTTAAAATGATAAAAAATGGCTTTGTACAAGGCTTTAAAATTGGTTGGCTTATAATTCTACTATCTTTTCCTTACAATATATTAGGCGCTATTGCTTGCTATTTTTTAACAAAAAAAGGAAGTAAATTACTTACTTAGACCAGAATAAGTATTTACACCCATGAAAAGGACAAAGTAGGCTTCTATTTGTACTTTGCTTTATACCATACCTTTTGCCATTCACGTTGAAGAATTAAAAACGTGACCTCATCAGATAATTGAACTACATCACTTCCATCTAAAGCTTTGATTTTAGATTCAGATACATCTATTATATAAAGTAAATTAAGATACTCTGAAAATTTGTTCTGAATGAGATGAAATAATGTCTCTTGTAATACAAGTTTTAGGCTTGTAGGTAAAGTGTCTTCATTAAATTCTAGATCCACATTAGCATACAGTAAATCTTTATTAAGCTGAAAAATCAATTTCTTGTAAAGATCCAAGCTATTAGCTTCTTCTATCAAAGCATCAAAAGTAGCTGGTAAATTCATTAAACCTTTCTATTCATTAATTGCTCACCAAATAATTGCAAGAGTTGCTTTTTCTCTTCTGAGATATTTAAGCCTTTCAACACTTCAAAAGCTTTATTGGTATAATCCTTAACTGCTCTTTGAGTAACTTCAGAAGCTCCTGAACTGTTGTAAAGTGATTTTACAGATGCTATTTTTTCACTTTCAGAAATGGAATCGTTATTGATAATATTCAACAAACTAGATTGTTCCTTTTCAGTTCCTAATTCTAGAGTCTTTAAATACAAATACGTTTTTTTGTTTTCTAGAATATCTCCTCCTACTTGCTTACCAAAGGTTTCTGGATTACCAAAAGCATCTAAATAATCATCTTGAAGCTGAAAAGCAATACCTAGATAGCGTCCAAAATCATAAATACCATCTTGATCTTGTTCTGAAGCTTCGGCTACAATGGCTCCCATTTTCATAGCTGCACCAACCAAAACCGCTGTTTTATACTCTATCATTTTAAGATATTCGGGTATTGTAACGTCGTTTCGTGTTTCAAAATCAATATCATATTGCTGCCCTTCACAAACCTCCAACGCTGTTTTGCTAAATAACTTTGCTAAAGATTGAAATATTTTTGGTTCATAATTTTCAAACAATTGATAGGCTAAAATCAACATGGCATCTCCTGAAAGAATACCTGTGTTAATATTCCACTTTTCATGTACAGTTTGTTGACCTCTTCTTAAAGGAGCATCATCCATAATATCGTCATGAACCAAAGAGAAGTTATGAAACACCTCAACAGAAAGTGCCGCATCTAATGCCTTTTTCGCCTGTACACCAAAAACTTCAGCAGTCATTAGAGTTAAAACTGGTCGAAGTCGTTTTCCACCTAACTTTAATATATAATTAATAGGAGCATAAAGATTCTCTGGCTCTTTACTAACTGCAAAATCTTCTAGATAATTAATAAAAGATTTCTGGTAAGCTTCAATGTTTTGCATGACACAAAAATAATGCTTTGCATCAATTTTAAGACAATATTATTCATGTTAAATAATTATTAAAACGTTGGAAACTTTTTTTGTTTTTAAAGTTTCCTGTTGTAGATTTGCGCCTTAATTATGAAAAAAGACATTTTAAAAACGGCTGTTGAACTCTTTCTAACCTATGGTTTTAAGAGTGTTACCATGGATGATATTGCCAATGCACTTGGTATGTCCAAAAAAACCATCTACCAATATTTTGAAAACAAAACTGTATTAGTAGAAGAATCTGTAATGTATTTGTTTCAAACTATTTCTAGTGGTATTGAAGATATTCGTGATTTAGAAAAAAATCCTATTGAGGAAATTTTTGAAATCAAAAGGTTTTTAATGAAAAACCTAAAAGATGAAAAATCATCACCTCAATACCAATTAGAAAAATATTATCCAAAAATTTTTAAGGATATAAAGGAAAGACAATTCTGTGTTATGGAAGATTGTGTAACCTGCAATCTAGAGCGTGGAGTAAAGATGGGTTTATATAGAAAGGACATCAATGTAGATTTTGTTTCCAAAATATATTTCACTTGCATGATGGCCTTAAAAGATAAAGAACTATTCCCACTAGATAACTTCTCAATGCAAACATTAATGAACAATTATTTAGAATATCATTTGCGAGGTATTTGTACATCTAATGGTATAGAATTAATAGACAATTATTTAAAAATCAATCAGAATTAACTATAAAATCAATCAAAAGAATGAGACACAAACTCATATTATTTATTTGTATAATCACCACATCACTTAGTTTTTCTCAAGAACAACCAACGAGTTTTTCTTTACAAGAAGCTATTGATTATGCTTTAGAAAATAATCGAACAGCAATTAATGCGGCCAAAGATATTGATGCTGCAGAAAAGCAAAAATGGGAAACCACAGCATCGGGCTTACCTCAGTTAAGCGCTAGTGTAGATTATCAAAATTATTTAAAACAACAGGTGCAATTAATTCCTGCTGAATTTTTTGGTGGTCAAGCTGGTGAATTTGCAGAAGTTACCTTTGGCACCAAACAAAGCGTTACCGCTTTTGCAACGTTAAACCAAAAAGTCTTTGACGGTTCTTATTTGGTTGGTTTACAATCGGCAAAAGTCTATTTAGAAATTTCGAAAAATGCTAAAATTAAAACTGATTTAGAAGTTAGAAAGGCTGTAATTGATGCTTATGGCAATGTACTTTTGGCTGAAGAAAGTGTTCAAATTTTAGAACGTAACATCGATGTTCTTGAAAAAAACCTTTATGAAACCAATAAAATATTCGAAAACGGATTGGAAGAAGAGGAAAGCGTAGAACAATTAAAAATTACACTTTCTGGCGTAAAAAGTAATCTAAACAATACTACGAGATTAAAAACTTTGGCTTACCAAATGCTAAATATCACTTTAGGAAGAGATATTAACGCAGAATTAATTCTAAGTGATTCTCTAGAATCTCTTACAGAAGAAAATATTTCACTTAGCTTACTTGAGGTTGATGCAAATCCAGAAAACAATATTGATTTTCTAATAGCTGAAAACGACAAGAAGTCTAAAGAGCTTTTATTGAAACTTGAAAAAAGTAAAGCGCTCCCAACATTAAACGCCTTTTTAAATGGTGGTTACTCTGGATATAGTGACGAATTTACGTTTGCTAAAAGTAGCCAAGATTGGTTTGGATCATCATTGTTTGGTTTAAATCTGAGTATTCCCATTTTTAGTTCAGGTATGCGAAGTGCTTCAACACAAAGAGCTCAAATTAATTTGGAAAAATCTCAAACCGATTTAACGGAGACCGAACAAACTATAAAGCTACAAATAGCATCTGCAAAAAGTGATTATCAGTTTGCCATTGAAGATTACCAAAACAAGCAAGAAAATCTAAAACTCGCAGAACGTATAGAAAACAAAAATCAAACAAAGTTTTTTGAAGGTATTGGTTCTAGTTTTGAGTTACGCCAAGCACAAACGCAGCTCTATACTGCTCAGCAAGAATTATTACAAGCCATGCTAGACGTTATTAATACCAAAGCAGAGTTAGAAACAGCACTAAACACCATTTCACCAAAATAATCAATCAAAAGAAACGAATTATGAAAAAAATATATTCCATACTATTATTATCGATTCTTTTAGCCTCATGCGGAGAGCAAAAAAAGAATTCTGTAGAAAAAGTTCTAGAAAGCGATAACCTAGAAACCATAAGAAAAAAACGTGGTGAGTTAGTTAACGAGCAAGATGCCATTAACGAAAAAATAAAGTTATTGGATGAAAAAATTGCAACTTTAGATACTGTACAACACGTTCCTTTAATTACTACAATCACTGCCAAAACCGAAGAGTTTAAGCATATTTTAGAACTTCAAGGAAACGTCACCACAAAAGATCTTTTGGTTATTACACCAGAGTATAATGGTATTCTAACTAACGTATATGTAAAGGAAGGGCAACAAGTTAGTAAAGGACAAACACTAGCAAAAATTGATGATGGTGGCTTAAGTCAACAGCTAGCACAATTAAAAATCCAGGCTGATTTAGCAAAAACCACTTACGAACGTCAAAAGCGTCTTTGGGATCAAAATATAGGTAGTGAAATTCAGTATTTACAAGCTAAGTCTACTTACGAATCTCAACAAGAAGCGGTAAATCAAATGCAACAGCAAATTGCAAAAACTGTAGTAAAAGCTCCTTTTTCTGGAACTATTGATGATGTTATCACTGAGCAAGGAAGTGTTGTCGCTGCTGGTGTGTCCTCATTAATGCGTATTGTAAATCTTAACAACATGTATATCGAAACTGAAGTTCCGGAGCGCTATGTTAGCAATGTTACTAAAGGAAGAGATGTTATTGTTGAACTTCCTGTTCTAAACAAGAAAATTGACACTAAAATTCGTCAAGCAGGTGATGTTATCAATCCTGCAAACAGAACCTTTAAAGTTGAAATTGAAGTGCCTAATAAAGATAAATCTATAAAGCCAAACCTTACTGCTAAGTTAAAGATTAACGATTACACAAATGAAGAAGCCATTCTTATTCCTCAAAGTGTAATTTCAGAAAATGCTGAAGGTGAGCAATACGTTTATGTGGTTACAAACAAAAACGAAAAAGGTATTGGCAATGCCAAACGTGTCATTATTGAAACAGGAAAAACTCAAGGAGATGTTATAGAGGTTTTAAGTGGCTTAGAAACCGGAGCAGAAATTATTAAAGAAGGTGCGCGTAGTGTTAGAGACGGACAATCTGTAGAGGTAATCAACTATAAAGAAGAAGGTAATGGCAAATAAAAAGAAGAAAAATACAGATAAGGAATTTGGCTTATCATCGTGGGCAATCAACAACAAAACCACGATGAATGTCTTAATTTTGGTTTTCTTCTATGTTGGTATAACTGCATTTTTCAGTATGCCAAGAGAAAATTTTCCTGAGGTTAACGAAACCAAAATCTATATTAGCACATTATTCCCAGGAAATACTGCTGAGGATATTGAAAAACTTATCACAGATCCACTAGAAGACGAACTAAAAACCGTGAGTAATGTCGTTGAAATTACCTCAACGTCTCAAGAAGATTACTCTATGGTTATTGTGGAGTTTGATGAAGGACTAACCGTAGAACAGGCAAAACAAAAGGTAAAGGATGAAGTTGATACCGAAACCGCTAGTGAAGATTGGCCGACGTTTAACGGAGCCAAAGTAGAACCAGATGTTTTTGAACTAAGCCTTTCGGAAGAAATGCCTATTCTAAACATTAATATTTCTGGTGATTACCCAATTGAAAAACTTAAAGATTATGCTGAATATCTTCAAGATGAAATTGAAGATTTACAAGAAATCAAAAAAGCAGACATCAGAGGTGCTCAAGAAAAAGAGGTTGAAGTTGCCGTAGACATATATAAAATGATGGCTGCAAAAGTGACATTTAATGATATTATTGGTGCTATCGGAAACGGCAATCTTACACAATCTGCAGGCAACTTAAAAGCAAGTGGGCAGCGTCGTACTATAAGAGTTATTGGTGAAATTGAAGACCCTGCTGAGCTAGAAAATTTTGTCGTAAAAGCTGAAAACGGTAATGCTATTTACCTTAAAGATGTTGCAACTGTAGCTTTTAAGGAAGAAGACAAAACTACTTTCGCCAGAATGTCTGGTGAACCTGTTGTGATGCTCGATGTAAAGAAACGTGCCGGAAAAAACATGGTCGCAGCTGCTGAGCAAATTCAAGTAATAGTTCAAGATGCTGTTGACAATGAGTTCCCTCAAGATTTGGAAGTTTCTATAACAAATGATCAATCCTCTGTAACTATTGGTCAGGTTGATGATTTAGTAAATAATATAATCTTTGGTGTTATACTCGTTGTAACGGTATTGATGTTCTTCTTAGGATTTAAGAATGCACTATTCGTTGGTTTTGCAATACCAATGTCTATGTTTATGTCGCTTATGATTCTGAACCTTATTGGCTATAGTTTAAATACTATGGTACTTTTTGGACTTATCATGGGTCTTGGGATGTTGGTAGATAACGGAATTGTAGTTGTTGAAAACGTCTATAGATTGATGGATGAAGAAGGCATGAGTCGTAAAGAAGCTGCTAAAATGGGGATTGGAGAGATTGCTTTTCCTATTATCATTTCAACCTTAACAACAGTTGCGGCTTTCGTTCCGCTCGGTCTATGGCCAGGAATTATGGGTGAGTTTATGAAAATTTTACCTATAACATTGTCAATTGTTTTAGGCTCTTCATTGTTTGTGGCGATTTTCTTTAACTCTGTTTTAGTATCACGCTACATGACTACTGAAGACAAGGACATGCCTTTAAAGCAGATTATTAAAACTACGGTTATTGTAGCCGTTATTGGTGTACTCATTCTTTTGGTTGGTGGTGCTTACAGAGGTCTTGGAACCATCATGATCTTTACAGCTATAATGCTTTGGGCTTACCGATTATTTATTAGAAACTGGGCAAACAGTTTCCAAAACAAAGCCTTGGTAAAATTAGAAGGTTGGTACGAAGGCCAATTACGTTGGGCACTTTCTAAGAGAAAGCCTTATATTCTAAGTTTGGGTACATTCTTATTACTTATTGCGGCTTTTATAGCTTTTGGAATCTCTTTAGCAACACAACGTACTAAGGTTGAATTTTTCCCAGACAATAAACCAACTCAAATTATTGTCTACATTGAATATCCTGAAGGCACAGCCATCGAGAAAACAAATGAAATCACTAAACAGATTGAAAAACGTGTATATGCTGTTATTAACGACAGTCAATATATGGATGGAGACAGAAACTTTCTTGTAGAAAGTGCAGTATCTCAGGTTGGTGAAGGTGCAGGTAATCCACAAACCGATGGTGGATCTGCTGCAGAAATGCCTCATAAAGCCAAGATTACGGCCTCAATGCGTGAGTATAAATACCGTCGTGGCGAAGACAGTGAGTTATTGCGTCAAAAAGTTCAGGAAGCACTAGTTGGAATTTATCCTGGGGTTCTTATTTCTGTTGAAAAAGATGCCAACGGACCACCAGCGGGTTCACCTATCAACATTGAAATTGAAGGTAGCGATTATGATGAGCTAATTGTAACTTCAGAAAGAATGCGTGAGTTTATCAACTCTAAAAATATTGCTGGTATTGATGAACTTAAAATCGACGTTAACAAAGATAAACCTTCAATGGTTGTTGAAGTTGATAGAGAAAAAGCTGGTGAACTTGGTGTTAGTGCTAAGCAAATTGGTGACCAACTACGTAATTCAATTTTTGGAGCCAAAGCTGGTATTTACAAAGAAGATGGAGATGATTTTGATATCTACGTAAGATTCAATAAAGACAACAGATATAATACGAGTGCACTTTTCAATCAGAATATTACGTTTAGAGACAATACGGGTCAGATTAAAGAAATACCTCTATCTGCTGTTGCAAAACAGAAAAACAATTCTGGATTTAGCGCTATAAAACACAAAGACACTAAACGTGTGGTTACTGTGTATTCTGCTTTAGCACCTGGTTATACAGATGCAGGAGCTATTGTAAATCAAATTCAGAATGAAATGAAGAGCTTTAAAGGGCTTCCAGAAGGTATCAAAATTGATTATACGGGACAGATTGAAGAACAAAACAAGCAAATGGCGTTCTTAGTGGGTGCTTTTTTCACTGGATTAGGATTAATATTCTTCATATTGATTTTCCAATTTAATTCCATTTCAAAACCAGCAATTATTATGCTTGCTATTTTCTTGAGTTTCATTGGAGTGTTTGGAGGTATCGTATTATCAGGAAGCGCCTTCGTTATTATGATGACGATGGTTGGTATTATCTCACTTGCCGGAATTGTAGTAAATAATGGTGTGGTATTATTAGATTATGCTCAACTTCTTATCGATAGAAAGAAAAACCAACTCGATCTAGATGAAGACCAATATCTAACTAAACAACACCTGTACGAAAGTATAGTTAAAGCTGGTAAAGCACGTCTTAGACCAGTATTGTTAACAGCAATTACAACTATATTAGGTTTAATTCCACTGGCGATAGGACTCAACATTAACTTCTTTACGCTAGCTTCAGATTTTGATGCTAACATTTATATGGGAGGTGATAACGTAGTATTCTGGGGACCTTTGGCTTGGACAGTAATTTATGGTCTCTTAATCGCTACATTCCTAACGCTCATTGTAGTACCAATCTTATTCTATCTTAGTGTTAGATTAAAAATGTGGATACACAAAGACCGCGTGGCAAATACAGAAACTCAAACTGACCTACAAGAGCCATTCAATATGGATAAAAGAATAGAAGGTCAACATTAAAAGTTTTTCTATTCAGAAAAAACAACCTTTATCTTACTAAGAAGGTTTGATTAATAGCAGAAAAAGTCTCAACAATTGTTGGGGCTTTTTTATTTGTTAATCATTTAACTTCATTAAATTTGCATCCGCATTCACCCTAGCATTTCGCAACGGTGAAGATTATAAAATTTAGATATGTACAGAAGTCATAATTGTGGTGAATTAAGAGCCACAGATAGCAATGCAAAAGTTACCCTTTCAGGATGGGTTCAAGGAGTTAGAGATAAAGGATTTATGGTGTATGTTGATTTAAGAGATCGATATGGTATTACACAACTTTATTTTGATGAGGAGCGTACACCAAAGGACATCTTGGATAGAGCTCAAAAATTAGGTAGAGAGTTTGTAGTGCAAGTGAAAGGAACTGTTGTAGAGCGTGCTTCTAAAAACCCAAATATTCCAACTGGTGATATTGAAGTTTTAGTTTCTGAATTGAATGTTCTTAATACTTCTTTAGTACCTCCATTTACTATTGAAGATAAAACCGATGGTGGTGATGACCTACGAATGAAATATCGTTACTTAGATATTCGTCGTAATCCTGTGAAGAATAGTTTAATCTTCAGACATAAAGTCGCTCAAGCTGTTAGAAATTATCTTTCTAATGACGGTTTTATTGAAGTTGAAACTCCATACTTAATAAAGTCTACACCTGAAGGTGCTCGTGATTTTGTGGTGCCTTCTCGTATGAATGAAGGTCAATTTTATGCCTTGCCACAGTCACCTCAAACTTTTAAGCAATTGCTTATGGTTGGTGGCATGGATAAATATTTTCAGATTGTAAAATGTTTTAGAGATGAAGATCTTCGTGCCGATCGCCAGCCAGAGTTCACACAAATAGACTGTGAATTGGCATTTGTTGAGCAAGAAGATATTTTAAATACTTTTGAAGGCTTAACACGTCACTTATTAAAAGAAGTAAATGGTGTTGAAGTCGATAAGTTCCCAAGAATGCTATACGATGACGCTATGCGTTTGTACGGAAATGACAAACCAGACATTAGATTTGGAATGGAATTTGGCGAATTAAATGACGTTGCCAAACATAAAGATTTCAATGTATTCAATTCAGCTGAATTGGTAGTTGGTATTGCAGTACCTGGCGGAAATGCATACACAAGAAAAGAAATAGACAAACTTATTGATTGGGTAAAGCGTCCACAAGTTGGTGCTTTAGGAATGGTGTATTGTCGTTGTAATGAAGATGGTACTTTCAAATCTTCTGTAGATAAGTTTTATGATCAAGACGATTTAGCAAAATGGGCAGAAGTGACTGGAGCAAAAGCTGGTGATTTAATCTGTGTGCTTTCAGGAAATACTAATAAAGTGAGAGCGCAATTAAGTGCTTTACGTATGGAATTAGCAGAACGTTTAGGCTTACGTAAACCAGACGAATTCGCACCACTTTGGGTTATGGATTTCCCACTTTTAGAATGGGATGAAGATACTGAGCGCTACCACGCAATGCACCATCCATTCACGTCTCCAAAACCAGGTCAATTAGAATTATTAGATTCTAAACCAGGAGAAGTAAAGGCTAATGCTTACGATTTAGTATTAAATGGTAACGAAATTGGTGGTGGTTCTATTCGTATTCACGATAAAGCCACACAAGCTATTATGCTAAAACACCTAGGTTTTTCTGAAGAAGAAGCTAGAGCACAATTTGGTTTCTTAATGGATGCTTTTGAGTATGGAGCACCTCCACATGGTGGTATTGCATTTGGTTTAGACAGATTGGTTGCTATTTTAGGTGGACAAGAAACCATTAGAGATTTCATCGCCTTCCCTAAAAACAATTCGGGAAGAGATGTAATGATAGATGCACCTGCACCTATCGATGACGAACAACTTGAAGAATTAAATTTAAAACTAAATTTAAAATCATAATTATTAAATCCTGCAAAAGCAGGATTTTTTATTAGCTTTAGGTATGCCAACAAAATATAGTCTATTTAAGCGTATACTGATTTGGAGATATAAGAATATCTCCGAAAGGCAATTTATTTTTGTCTTAAGTATACTTGTTGGTTTTTTGGCAGGAATTGGCACTGTGGTTCTCAAAAACCTTACACATTATATAAGACTGCTTTTTGAATTATCACTATTCAAAAATTATCAAAATTCGCTATACTTTATTTTTCCAATTATCGGTTTGATTTTGGTTTACATCATCAAACAAACTTGGTTAAAAAAGCACATTGGTCATGGTATATCCTCTACGCTCTATGCTATTTCTAAACTTGGAGGTATTATTCCAAGATATAATATTTATGCAGGTTTAATAACCGCACCTTTGACAGCTGGTTTTGGTGGATCTGTTGGATTACAAGGTCCTGCCGTAAGTGTCGGTTCAGCATTAGGTTCTAATGTGGCGCGTCTATTTCACATGAATCAGAAAACTCGAATGCTTCTCATTGGTTGTGCTGCCGCAGGCGCTATGGCATCCATGTTCAAAGCTCCTATCGCAGCTATAATTTTTGCAGTTGAAATTTTTAGTCTAGATATTGCTTTCACTTCATTGATTCCATTACTTCTAGCTTCGGTTTCTGCCGTAGTAACATCCTACTTTTTTCTTGGAACAGATGTTCTACTTCGATTTGAGTTAATCGATAAGTTTCGCATACATGATATTGCTTTCTACTGCATTTTGGGACTCATTACAGCTTTAGCATCTGTATATTTTTCAAAGGTATTTTTTGCCATTACTAATTTCTTCAAACAGTTTGAAAGTAGAGCAAAACGTCTCTTAATTGGTGGTTTAGCCATAGGAACCATACTTTATTTCATTCCACCACTTTATGGTGAAGGTTACGGCATTATGAATAACCTTCTAAAAGGAGACCATTTAGCAGCTATAGGTAAAACTCCTTTTGATTTAGACTTATCTAACATCTGGATTGTTATCGCTTTATTACTAGGGATTTCTATTTTCAAAGCCATTGCGATGACAACAACATTTGGAGCTGGTGGTGTTGGTGGTGTTTTTATCCCAACCTTGGTAATGGGAAGTGCTTTGGGTAATGCTTTTGCAAAAGTTATTAATAATATAGGGCTGAACTTTCATGTGTCTGAATCTAACTTCACACTTATAGGGATGACAGGTTTAATGGCAGGTGTTTTACACGCACCACTTACGGCTATATTCTTAATTGCTGAAATTACAGGTGGTTACGAATTATTTGTACCTCTGATGATTGTTTCTGCCATATCTTTTACTATAACCAAATATTATATTTCGCATTCTATCTACACTTTGAAATTGGCTGAACGTGGTGAGTTAATGACCCACGATAAGGACAAAAACGTTCTTATGGTCTTGAATATTGACAAAGTGATTGAAACCAATTTCATTATTCTAAAACCAGAAATGAAATTACGTTATATCTTAAATAATGCCGTAGCAAAATCGTCTCGAAATCATTTTCCTGTGGTTGATGACGAGAATCACTTTTTGGGTGTGATTCGTTTGGATGATATTAGACACATGATGTTTGATGCTGACCTATACGATAAAGTAGATGCTGCCAGCTTAATGCATACCAACACTGATATTATTACGTACGAAAAAGATTCCATGAATATTATTATGGAAAAATTCAAAGCGAGTGGTGTTTGGAATTTACCTGTAATTAAAAATGGTAAATACTATGGTTACATTTCAAAATCTAAGCTATTAACTGCCTACAGAAGAGAACTCATTAACTTTACTACCTACTAAAATTTAAAAATGAAATTCATTAAGATTATAACTTTTATAGCATTTATAGCTTCTATTTCCAGTATTATCTGTGGTTTAATTTTAGATGTGGAATACACAGAGAAACTTATCGGACTTGGAGTGGTCGGTTTATTTTTGGTGGTATTTCCGTTGTTTTCTTATTACAGATGGAAGGACAAAAACATTCAAGATTACATGTTAACCAAGGAAAATCTTGATAAAATGAGAGAAAATCAGAAAGAAAAGAAGTATTAATTTTTTTTATTCATTAATACATTATACTTCGTAACACCTTTATTAGCAAGGGCTGAAGCCACATTAAAAAGACTTATTTTAACTCATTAATTTTCAATAAATTAAAATAAAACGATTTATTAACATACTGCGTTGGTTTATACATTACATTTGTGTTTTAATTTTTATTTATTTTATAATGACTGGAACAGTTAAATTTTTTAATGATTCAAAAGGATTTGGATTCATTACCAACGAAGAAACAGGAAAAGACATTTTCGTACACGTATCTAACCTTAATGGTTTAGAGCTTCGTGAAGGCGATAATGTAGAGTACACAGAAGAAGAAGGAAGAAAAGGAATGGTTGCTGCTAACGTAAGCATTCTTTAAGATATACTTATTATTACAGTTTCAACGCTCAACCCATGGTTGGGCGTTTTTTTATTTAAAAACTACAGGTACATTCTGTATAGGAATCTTTACAATGTAGTAAGGCTGTGTCATAACAGAAGTTGCTATGCCGTCAGGTGATTTCCGTAATACCTCAACCAAAAATTTATCCTTAGTTTCTTGAAAAACTAGGCTCAAGCTATGTCCTCCAGAGTTTTTTACAGCATCAAAAACTGCAATAATGCCGTACTTTGAAAAGTCTATTTGGGTTTCAGAAAAACTATCCGAAACTTTATTTACCGAGTCTATCTTAGTCAATAATTCCTTCCATTCACTTTCTGAGGTAATCACTAAATTTTGCTGCTCTATACCTTCAGATCCTGAACCATATAAATCACCTTTTCCTATAAGGATTACATCTTCTTTTACCATTTTAGCTTTATTTTCTGTGGATTTACAGTTTACTACTAACAATAAAATCACTATCCCTAATAACTTATGCATACTCTTTAGTTTTAATTCAAATTTCGTTTTTCAATAAAAAATCGCTTCATTAGTTCCGAAGCTTCATCAGCTAAAACACCACTAACAACCTTTGTTTTAGGATGTAATTTTGTTCCCATAGTATTAAAACCACGTTGCTCATCTGAAGCACCATACACTATTTTTGATATTTGGCTCCAATACAAAGCTCCTGCACACATTTGACAAGGTTCTAAAGTGACATAAAGTGTACAATTAGTGAGATACTTACCACCTAAAAAATTGGCTGCCGATGTAATGGCTTGCATTTCGGCATGAGCTGTAACATCATTTAATAATTCTGTTAGATTATGAGTTCTAGCAATTATTCTATCTTCAACTACAACAATTGCGCCAACAGGAATTTCACCTTTTTTAAAAGCAACCTCAGCTTCTTGAAGTGCTTTTTTCATAAAATAAGTGTCGTCAAATGGATTTATCATAGTTGTAAAAATACGATTTCAAAACCACACATAATTATTGCGGCAAGAAATTTGATACTAGCTTTTAAAGCTATTAATTATGAAAACAAATTATTCAATTTCTATTCCAAAACCTTGTCACGAAGATTGGTCCAAAATGACTCCTAATGAAAAAGGACGATTCTGTCTTTCCTGCTCCAAAACCGTTGTCGATTTTACTAAAATGAGTCCCGATGAAATTCAGGATTATATTGCTAATAACAAGAATCAACGTATCTGCGGACACATCAAGCAAAGTCAGCTAGACACAATTAATCTTAAAATTCCTGAAGCTATTTTAGTTCAACCTTTGAGCTTTCATAGAGTATTCTTATTGGCTTTACTTCTATCAATGGGATTAACATTATTTAATTGTGAAGATGAAAGGGGGAAAACTAAAAAAATTGAATCTATTGAAATAGTAAAACAGAATGAAAAAATTTCGGATACTAGTGAGATTAAGAAAAAAAGTGAGAAAATTGACTCTACAATCCCTATAAAAACCAAGTCTAAAAAACGTGATATAGATGATGTTGTTGTCGAAAGCATGATACTAACAACTGGAGATATTGCTGTTTTAGAAGAAAAACCTACTCCAATAGATTTAAAAAGTATCAAAAAACCTACTCAATGTAACAATCAAAAAACTGATAGTATTACAATACCAAATATTATTGGAGATATTATGCTTGAAGACAATATAGAAGAGGAAATTATTATTGGTTTTATTGTTGTTAATCAGCCACCAGAATTCTTGGACACACCAAAACAATTAACGACTGAAGAAAAGAAAACTTACTTTTCAGATCGCATACAAGAAATCATAAAAGAGAATTTTAATGAAAAAATTGGAGACAGTATTGGTTTAAAAGGTAAACAAAGAATTTTTACACAATTTAAAATTAACGAAACAGGAGAAGTAGAAAATATAAAAGTAAGAGCTCCACATCCTGTTTTTGAAGTAGAAGCCAAACGTGTTATAAATTTATTACCAAAATTTATACCTGGTAAACAAAGAGGTATAGCAATATCTGTGGTATATTATCTACCTATAACTTTTATAATTGATGACTAGAAAAACTCGTATTTTTGCTTGGTGCAAAATTCACTTTTAAAACATATCAACTTACCTAAAGACTTACGTCAATTAAAAGCTGAGGATTTACCTCAACTAGCTCAGGATTTGCGTGAATTTATCATTAACATTGTTGCTACCAAAGAAGGACATTTGGGTGCCAGTCTTGGTGTTGTAGAATTGACCATAGCTTTACACTACGTATATAACACACCAGAAGATTTATTGATTTGGGATGTTGGTCATCAAGCTTATGGACACAAGATTTTAACCGGAAGAAAAGAAATCTTTGATACCAACAGACAACTAAACGGCATTAGTGGTTTCCCAAAACGTAGCGAAAGTATTTATGATACTTTTGGTGTAGGCCACTCGTCTACTTCAATTTCGGCAGCTTTAGGAATGGCGATTGCCTCGCAACTTAAAGGTGAAAACAAACATCATATTGCTGTTATTGGTGACGCTTCTATTGCAAGCGGAATGGCTTTTGAAGGACTTAACCATGCTGGCGTTACAGATGCTAATCTCCTTGTAATATTAAATGATAATGCCATTGGTATAGACCCTAGTGTTGGAGCTTTAAAACAATATTTAACCAATGTTAAAAAAGGGTCTCAAAAACAAGATAATATTTTTGAAGCCTTAAATTTTAATTACTCAGGACCAATTGATGGTCATGATTTACCACTTTTAATTTCAGAGTTACAAAGACTGAAAACTGTAAAAGGCCCTAAGTTTTTACACATTATAACCAAGAAGGGTAAAGGCTTAAAACAAGCTGAACGAGACCAAGTAAAATATCACGCACCAGGAAAATTTGATGCTTCAACAGGTGAACTTATTACTAAATCAAATACTAGTGAACCACCAAAATATCAAGATGTATTTGGTGAAACTATAGTGGAATTGGCTTTAAAAAATGAAAAGATTATCGGCATTACACCAGCCATGCCAACAGGCAGTTCCTTAAAATATATGATGGATAAAATTCCTAAGCGTGCTTTTGATGTTGGTATAGCCGAACAACATGCCGTTACCTTGGCTGCAGGAATGGCTACACAAGGTTTAATTCCGTTTTGTAATATTTACTCAACGTTTTTACAACGTGCTTACGATCAAATAATTCATGATGTGGCATTGCAAAACCTACCAGTTATCTTTTGTTTAGACAGAGCTGGATTGGTCGGTGAGGATGGTGCCACACACCATGGAGTCTTTGATATTTCTTACCTTAATTGCATACCAAATCTGGTGATATTTTCTCCAAGAAATGCTATTGAACTTAGAAATATAATGTACACTGTTCAGCTCGGAATAGATTTTCCTATAGCTATAAGATATCCAAGAGGAAGAGGAAACATTTTAGATTGGAAACAACCTTTTGAAGAAATTGAAATTGGTAAAGGAGAATGTCTTAAAACAGGTAAAAAAATTGCTATTCTTTCTGTTGGAACAATTGCAAATACAGTTCAAGATACAATAGTTACCTCTAATAGAAATGAAGACATTGGACATTACGACCTAAGGTTTGTAAAACCTTTAGATGAAAATTTACTTCATACGATATTTTCAAATTATGAAGCTATTATCACAATTGAAGAAGGTAGTAAAATTGGAGGGTTTGGTTCTTCAATACTAAATTTTGCTAACAGCAACAGTTACAAGAAACCTATTAGCATTCTTGGCATTGCAGATCAATTTGTAGAACATGGGACTATTGACCAACTAAATGAACTTCAAAAATTGGATAAAACATCTATAAACAAGGAAATTGAAAATCTATTCTTGCTCCTCAACAATCGCTAAATCAGTTTGACCTTGTACTGGTTCAACTTCAATTTTTTCATAAGATGTCTGTACCTCTTTAGAACTAGAGATATCATCAATCAACAAAAGACAAGTTACTACAACGACGAAAATAACTAAGCCACCAAGGATATTATTTTTCATAAGTAGGGGTGTTACAGTTAATTAGACGGTAAATGAAAATAATAAATCGCTTAAAAACAAATTTTTTCGATAAAGTGTAATTTTTTATAAGATATTACCTCTAATTTTCTTATGAAGAAGCATTGCATTAGTATCTGACAGCTTTGAAATATAAAGGCATATAGCCAATAAGTTGTCGTACAATGATGCATTAGATAACTTCAGAGTCTCAGGAAGCACATTTAACAACAGCTTATCGTAATTGGATAAATTATTTTCAAAATAGTTAAAGGCCATTTTACCATACACGTTTAGCAACTGATTTAAAATCTCGTAACCAGCTATTTCTTTATTGATTACCTCTTTAGATTGGTAAACATTTTTAATGCTTAAATCAATAATATCCTTTATCTGTGCTTTGTATTGACTAACATCTAGCAGTGCGGTTTCAAAATTTCCAGCTAAAATATCATCTTCATGCTTCATAAAAAGCTGGGCAGCTTCATCTATTAAAGTCCCAATTGCTAATGCTCGCAAGTAACTTACACGGTCTTCCTTTGTTTTAAGAGAATTGTAATTCTCGGTTTTTATCTTGCCTCTTACGAGGTTAATTAAATACTCCAATGCATATTCTTCTTCAATGAGACCAAGGTTGATGCCGTCTTCAAAATCAATAATGGTGTAGCAAATATCATCAGCTGCTTCCACAAGAAATGTCAATGGATGTCTATGAAAACTTATATGTTCTTCACTACGTTTTGCTAAACCAAGCTCCATGGCAACATCTTTAAACATTGCCTTTTCACTTTGAAAAAACCCATATTTTTTATCAGCGATATGTTTTGTTGGCTTTTTTGGTAAAGACTCTTTAGGATATTTCATAAATGCCCCAAGTGTGGCATAACTTAAGCGTAGTCCACCTTCTCTGCCATCTCTACTTTCGGTAAGGATTTTGAATCCGTTGGCATTACCTTCAAAATCACATAAATCTTGGTATTGTTTATCTGTTAAATGCATTTTGAATTCAGAACCATTTCCATCCTTAAAATAGGATCCTATTGCCTTTTCACCAGAATGACCAAATGGTGGATTACCAATATCGTGTGCTAAAGCTGCAGCTGCCACAATAGCTCCAAAATCATTAATTTTGTAACCATGTACTTCCTCTAAGTGAGGATGTTTTTTTAGTAACAGTTGCCCCACCTTTCTACCTAAAGATCTACCCACAACACTTACCTCTAAGCTGTGCGTTAATCTTGTGTGCACAAAATCGGTTTTAGATAGCGGAACTACTTGAGTTTTATCTTGAAGCCCTCTAAATTCAGATGAAAATATGATACGATCGTAATCTACTTCGAAACCCAAACGTGTTTCGTCTTGTTCTTTTCTTAGTCTTTTATTAGTATCACCGTAACGTTTTAAGGAGAGTAATTGTTCCCAATTCATAGCTGTATTCTTAGAATGTGCAAGATAGATAAAATGAGAAGTAATTTTCAAATTAAAATCAACTACTCTCAAAGCTTTCCAATGTTAAGTTAATGTTTCCTTTAGAAGCGAATATTTAATGTTAAGCTAATACTTAGCTAACGTTTTTATTACAGAGGTTTAATTTTGGTTTAACCTATAGAAATGATTATCAGCGTTTCTTTGCAATGATAATTTATATCATTTTTATTGATGAACAAGCATATTTTTACAACTGTATTTTTTCTACTGTTTACGGTAGTTTTGGTGGCTCAAACAGGTTCAATTGCCGGTAAGTTAACCGACAAAGATTTTAACGATGAGCCATTACCTTTTGCAAACATTTTAATTAAAGGCACAACCAAAGGAACAACTTCTGATATGGATGGCCTTTATCAATTTCAAGATTTAGAAGCTGGTACTTACACATTAGTATTTAGCTTTGTGGGTTATGAAACCCAAGAGATCCCTGTAACTGTTACTGCTGGAAAAGTAACAACAGTAAATGTTCCTATGGGAGCAAGCGCAGCAAGTTTAGACGAAGTAGTTATTACAACTACAACACGAAAAGAAAGTGAAGTCGCTTTATTATTAGATCAAAAAAAGGCTGTTGAAATTAAAGAAAGTATTGGTGCGGAACAACTAAGCAGACTTGGTGTTTCTGATGCTTCAGCTGCTACAGCAAAAATCTCTGGCGTTTCTAAATCTGATGGATCTGGACAACTTTATGTTAGAGGTCTTGGTGACAGATATCTTACCACAACTTTAAATGGATTACCTGTACCGTCTGATAATATTGATAAGAAGAATATAGACTTAGGTTTATTTCCTTCAAAATTCATCCAAAACGTATCTATTAGCAAAACATTCTCTCCAAAAAATTCAGCAGATCAAGCATCTGGTAATATTGATATCGTCTCTAAAGAGGCTGGATCTAAGGAATTGGGAATTAGCCTAAGCGGTGGTCTTAATAGTAACGCTGCAGATGTTTTTGATAATTTCAAAGTAACTGCCAATAATAAAGACATTACTCTAGGTGTATACTCTAGAGCATATTCTGCAGATAATCTTGGTAATGCTCTAACCAGACAATCATGGGAACCTCAAACCTTAAGCACACCTATTGATCATTCTTTTTCTGTTAATGCAGGAGGTAAAGTTGGTGAGTCTAAAAAACTAGGATTGTATTTTAGTGGTGGGCAATCTGTTGAACACGAATACCGCGAAGGTATCTTTAGACAATATGACCAAGGTAACATCAGAGACTATATTAGAGATAATGATAATGTAAGATGGTTGAGAACTGTTAGTACCGTAGGTATGTTTAACGCTCAATATAAATTTAATAGCGATAACAGATTAAGCTTTAACACCTTTGCAGTTAACAAGGTTTTTGAAGAAACTTATGAAGCTGGTAGAAAAGGAACTTCTGAACGTTTTGAAGAATTAGATAACACTGACGAAGGATTTCAATTTGTTAGAGACCAAAATATTAAAAACACTTTATTATCTGTAACTCAGTTATCTGGTACTCATAATATTTCAGAAAAAAACACCTTACAATGGGCTGCTGGTTTTAACTATGTAGACGCAAATGAGCCTAACCGTATAAGAAACGAACTTAACTTCATTAACGACACAGGTTTAATAGAGTTAGCTTTTATAGGTGGTACTCAACAGCGTAAATCTGTTCAAGAGATCAATGATATTGAATACAGTGGTCGTATTCAAGATGAAATCATTTTTAAGGAAAATGAAGATGGTGATGCTGTTTATAAATTAACTTTTGGTGGTGACATCAGAAATAAACAACGTGATTTCACCTCTCAGTTCTTTGGTATTGTTGAACAAACCAGAGGATCTTTGAACCCTTCTTCTGTAGATGGTTTATCTGAAATTTTCACAGAGCAAAACTTCAACAATGGACTTTTAAACTTCAACCCTGTAGCACCAGACTTTTATGATGGTACTCTTACTTCATTTGCTGGTTTTGCAGATTTTGTAGCTGTATTTGATAAGTTTACTGCTCAATTAGGCTTAAGATATCAGAATGATGAGATTGATGTTAACTTTGATGTAGGTAACTACATTGACCCAGTTACATTCCAACCTAGAATTGGTAATTCTCTTCAAAACTACGAAAGACTATATCCTTCATTCAACTTAAAGTATGAATTAAGTGAGAAATCAGCTGTTAGATTAGCTGGTAGCTTCAGTCAAACTTTACCTGAATTTAAAGAAATCGCTCCTTTTGAATATGTATCTCCAGAAGGTTTAGTAACTGCAGGTAACCCTAATATACAAGCATCTAAAAACATAAACGTAGATTTAAAATACGAGTTATTCCCTTCTAGTGATGAGTTAGTTTCTCTTACTGCTTTTTATAAGCGAATTGAAGACCCTATAAATAAAACATTACGTCTAGGAGCTGATGGAAGCGTATTCTCATATTTCAATACAGGTGAAAAAGCTACAGTAATTGGTGCTGAGCTAGAAGGTAGAGTATACATCATCAAAAAACAAGACTCTCTTCCAAACTTAAAATTAACAGGAAATGTTTCTTACTTAGATCATGTCCAAGATCTTAAAGTAGAAAGAAACAGTGATGGTCAAGTTACACGTACATTCAGATATGGAAATAAAGAAGAAGTTGGTTTAGAAGGTGCTTCAGACTGGATAACAAACGTAGCTCTTACATTTAATACAGGAAAAAAATACCCTTACGAATTTACACTATCTGGTAACTATGCATCTGATAGAATATATGCTTTAGGTGCACCAAGAAACCAAAGTCAACCTGATGTGTTTTTCAATGGGGAAATCGTAGAAAAAGGTGTAGTTGTTCTAGATTTTATTTTCAATAAAGAAATCAACGACAACTGGAGCATTGGTTTTACAGGAAAAAATTTATTGAATCCAACAATTAAAAGATTCCAAAACAACCAATCTTCTGTAACAGGAATACCTTCTAAGGATACGGTACTGACTTACTCAACAGGAATTAATACTTCCCTGACGATTAATTATAAATTTTAAAAAATCAATTAAATCTTAAATTAACAATGATGAGAAAATTAAGTAAATTATTAAGCCTTGTAGCAATTACAGGTGTGCTATTTACATCATGTAACAATGATGATGATAATGGCGGTGGTAGTGGCCCAGGAGCAGAATCTATTCTTTCTGGAGCACTTACTGAAAGTAGAACTTTAGACCCAGCAGTATCTTATACTGTAAATGGTGTTCTTACTGTACCAACAAACATGACTCTTACTATTCCAGCTGGAACTGAAATTACTTCTAACGTTGGAACAGAAAACTACATTGCTGTATTACAAGGAGGTAAAATAGATGTACAAGGTACTGCAGATAGTCCAGTTATCATGAAATCTAATGGTACTGCTGGTGCTTGGGGTGGACTTGTAATTTGTGGTAACGCAACTACAACTGAAGGAACTAATGCAACTGCGGAAGTTGGTCAATTATCTTACGGTGGAACAAATGATGCAGATGATTCTGGTAACATCGACTATTTAATTATTAGAGATGCTGGTGCTCAAATCAATGCTGATTCTCAGTTTAATGGTTTAACACTTTATGCTGTTGGTTCTGGTACAACTATCGATAATGTTGCTATTATCAATGGAACTGATGATGGCGTTGAGTTTTTTGGTGGTACTGTCTCTCCAAACAACCTTTACTTAGAAAACAATCAAGATGATTCTGTTGACTGGACTGAAGGTTGGAATGGTACTTTAACTAATGCCTATGTAGTTAACACACTTGAGAATTTCTCAACGGCAATTGAAGCTGATGGTGCTAACAACAACCCTACTTTAGTTAATTTTACAGCTGTTTCTTCTACTGGAGGAACTGCAATTCAAATCAAAAATGATTCAGGTGCAACAATAAATGGTTTAACTTTAACTGGTTTTGAAACTACTTTCGACTTTAGAGATAACGCTCCTGTTTCTAACTTACAAATTGACGGTGCTGATGCTGATACTGCAGATGACGCTGTATACAACTCATCAAACAACAACGCTAGCAATTTTACTTGGGTAACAAACGCTAGTATTAATGAAGATGGTGTTTTACCTGCAAATATTACTGCTAGTATTACACTAGATCCTACTGTTCAATATTCTGTTAGCGGTCCTGTATTAGTAAACAGTGGTGCTACTTTAACTATTCCTGCTGGAACTGAAATCGTTTCTGCTTCTGGTACTGCTAACTATATCGCTGTTTTAAAAGGTGGTATGATCGATATCCAAGGTGATGCTTCTAGCCCTGTTGTTATGCGTTCTAACGACGGTGAAGCTTGGGGTGGTTTATTACTTTGTGGTGATGCTACTACTAGTGAAGGTGTTAACGCTATCGCTGAAGTTGGTGGTTTAGTGTACGGTGGTACTAACGATACAGATTCTTCTGGTAATATCGATTATTTAATCCTTAGAAATACTGGTGCGCAAATCAATGCTGATTCTCAGTTTAATGGTTTAACTCTTTATGCTGTTGGTTCTGGTACAACTATCGATAACGTTGCTGTTATTGAAGGGGCTGACGATGGTGTTGAGTTCTTTGGTGGTACGGTTAGCGTTACTAACTTCTATGCTGAAAACTTAGAGGATGATGCTGTTGACTGGACTGAAGGTTGGAACGGTACTTTAACTAATGCATATGTTACTGCTACTATAGGTGGTTTCTCTACTGCAATTGAAGCTGATGGTCCTAACAACAACCCTACTCTAGTTAACTTTACTGCAATTTCTTCTACTGGAGGAACTGCAATTCAAATCAAAAACAACTCTGGTGCAACAATCAATGGTTTAACTTTAACTGGTTTTGATACTTACTTAGATTTTAGAGATAACGCACCTGCTTCTAACTTACAAATTGATGGTGCAGATGCTGATACTGCTGATGATGCTGTATTTGCTTCTTCTTCTACTAACGCAAGTTTATTTGCTTGGGCTACAAACAACAGTGGTGTTGAGGGTAGTGCTTTACCAGCAAACATTACTTCTAGTATGTCTTTAGATCCTTCAGTTGTTTATACAATAAGTGGTCCTGTATTAGTAAACAGTGGTGCTACTTTAACTATTCCTGCTGGAACTGAAATCGTTTCTGCTTCTGGTACTGCTAACTATATCGCTGTTTTAAAAGGTGGTATGATCGATATCCAAGGTGATGCTTCTAGCCCTGTTGTTATGCGTTCTAACGATGGTGAAGCTTGGGGTGGTTTATTACTTTGTGGTGATGCGACTACTAGTGAAGGTGTTAACGCTATCGCTGAAGTTGGTGGTTTAGTGTACGGTGGTACTAACGATACAGATTCTTCTGGTAATATCGATTATTTAATCCTTAGAAATACTGGTGCTCAAATCAATGCTGATTCTCAGTTTAATGGTTTAACTCTTTATGCTGTTGGTTCTGGTACAACTATCGATAACGTTGCTGTTATTGAAGGGGCTGACGATGGTGTTGAGTTCTTTGGTGGTACGGTTAGCGTTACTAACTTCTATGCTGAAAACTTAGAGGATGATGCTGTTGACTGGACTGAAGGTTGGAACGGTACTTTAACTAATGCTTATATCAACTTAACAATTGCTGGTTTCTCTACTGCAATTGAGGCTGATGGTCCTAACAACAACCCTACTCTAGTTAACTTTACAGCTGTTTCTTCTACTGGTGGAACAGGTATTCAAATTAAAAACAACTCTGGTTGTACTATAAACGGTTTAACTTTAACTGGTTTTGATACACAATTTGATTTTAGAGACAATGCACCTGCTTCAAACGTTCAAGCGGATGGAGCTAATGCAGATGAAGCTGCTTCTTATGCTTCTTCTACAACCACTTCAGGTGATTTCTCTTGGATTAACAACTAAGAATAAATTTTATTATAAATAAAAAACCCGCTTCAGATGAAGCGGGTTTTTCTTTTTTAAAATCTTATTTCAATTTCAATCTGACTAATTAGAAGCTATTATTGTTTTGCTTTCTGTCCATTCGCTAACTGATGCAATAGCACCTTTTTTGTAGTCTACTTCTTTAAGAGAATCATTGTTCCAGTAGAACCATTTCCCTACTTTATTTCCATTATCATACTTTGCAGAAACTGTTTTTTCTCCTTGAACATCATAAGCAAACCAATCCCCATGCAACTTACCCTCTGCTGTATAAAAACCTGTTTGACTTACATTACCATTGTCGTGGTAATAAGTCACCTCAATTAAGTTAGTTTCTTTATTTAGTTTTAAACTTCTTTCTTTTTGTGCGTAGGTATAACCAACACTCAACATCATCAAAAATATTACTATCTTTCTCATAACTATTTGGGCTTTAATTAATAATAACCTTACAAACATAACATTAATTTTACATTTAAACAACAATTACATAACATTAAGTTAACATAAGAGTTTTAATTACTTGTTTTTCAGGTTTTTATTAAATTAAAATTTCGTAACATTTCATAATATTACACTAAATACTAGTGATAACTATTGTTCTCAGTTAATCTTTTTTTTAAGGACTTACAAAGAACATAACCTTTAGTTAACATAACGTTCAAATTAAAAGAAGAAATTTGCGTACAATTTTAGCTTTGAATTAAATGGAAAACCTTTATATCTATATGCTTGCTGCTTTGGCGTTTTTAGCAATAGCAGATTTAGTTGTTGGTGTAAGTAATGATGCTGTTAACTTCCTAAACTCGGCTATAGGTTCTAAAGCCGTCTCCTTCAAAACCATAATGATTGTTGCCAGCTTAGGTGTTGCTGTTGGAGCTATGACCTCTAGTGGTATGATGGAGGTAGCACGTAAGGGAATTTTCAACCCTGGAGAATTTATGTTTGATGAGATTATGGTCATTTTCATGGCAGTAATGCTTACTGACATACTACTCCTCGATTTTTTTAATACACTTGGTCTACCAACCTCTACTACAGTTTCTATCGTTTTTGAATTATTAGGTGCCTCTGTAGCTGTAGCATTAATAAAAATCTATGCTGATAGCAATGAAACTATTTTAGATTTAACCAACTATATAAACGACGCTAAAGCGATTGAAATTATTCTTGGTATCCTACTCTCAGTAGTTGTTGCTTTTACTGTTGGTGCTATAATTCAATACGTATCTAGACTATTATTGACTTTCAAGTTTCAGGAAAAACCATCATGGTATGGTGCTGTTTTTAGTGGTTTAGCAACAACAGCCATATTGTATTTTATACTTATTAAAGGGGTTAAAAACGCCTCTTTTATGAGTCCTGAAATTACTGAACTCATTACTTCAAATCCTTTGGCCTTAATAGGGATTAGTTTTGTTGTACTTACTGTAATATCATATGTTGCTATCAACTTCTTGAAATCTAACATCTATACCATAATTATTATCATCGGTACTTTTGCTTTGGCTGTTGCTTTTGCTGGTAACGACTTGGTAAATTTTATTGGTGTGCCAATGGCTGGATACGACTCATACCAAAAATGGTATGAAGCTTACTTAGCAACAGGAATATCTCCATCTGAATATAGCATGGAAGGTTTAGCTGGAAAAGTACCTACAAAACCTATTCTGCTCCTAATTGCTGGACTTGTAATGGTATTAACACTTTGGTTCTCTAGCAAAGCTAAGGCTGTGGTAAAGACTTCTGTAGACCTATCTAGACAAGATGAAGGCAAGGAACGTTTTGAACCAAACTTCCTTTCAAGAAATATTGTAAGACTAACGATAGGCTTATCTGAAAGCGTGAACAATATACTTCCTGAAAACTATAAAAATTGGGCTGAAAAACGTTTTGTTAAGCCTAAAGTTATAGCTAAAACTCAAGATTTACCAGCTTTTGATTTGGTAAGAGCAGCTGTAAACTTAATGGTTGCCAGTGTATTGATTTCTATAGCGACCTCAATGAAACTTCCATTATCAACCACATACGTTACTTTTATGGTTGCTATGGGTACTTCTTTAGCAGATAAAGCTTGGGGAAGTGAAAGTGCTGTTTATAGAGTTGCAGGTGTTTTGAATGTTATTGGTGGTTGGTTTTTCACTGCATTCAGTGCTTTTGTAGCTGCGGCAATCATGGCTGTTATCTTATTCTACGGAAAAGGATATGCTTTAGTTGGACTTCTTGTTCTTGCTCTGGTGCTTTTATTAAAAAGTTATTTGTCGCACCGTAAGAGCTCTAAAATAATGAAAGAAGAAGATCAGCTAGAGAAAGCTGAGAGTAGCTCTACCCAAGGTGTTATTCACGAAAGTGCCGCAAACATTGCAAGCGTTGTAAAGCGCGGTAACAGAATATATACCTCAGCTATTAATGGTTTAGCTGTTCAGGATTTAAAGCTCTTAAAAAAGAATAAAAAACAAATAGATAAACTTTCAAGTGAAATAGATGACTTAAGAGATCACATTTTCTATTTCATTAAAAATTTAGAAGAGCCTAGTTTAGCTGCAAGTAACTTTTACATCAATATTTTAGGTTACTTACAAGATATGACTCAATCCCTAGAATACATTTCTAAAGTGAGCCACAAGCATATCAACAATAATCACAAAAAATTAAAATTTAGTCAAATTAAAGAGCTTAAGGATTTAGATGCTCGTATGGAAGCTTTATTTACTACAACACAAAACGCATTTGAATCTCGTTCATTTGAAAAAATTGGTGCTGTTTTAGACAAAAAAGCAGAAGTATTTGAACTTGTTAAAGAAAAGATTCAAAAGCAAGTAGAACGTACACGCAATGAAGAATCTAGTCCAAAGAACACAACGCTTTACTTTAGTTTACTTTTAGAAACTAAAGACCTATTAACGGCAACCATGAATCTTTTGGATGAATATTATGGAGCACATGATAGTTCTGTAAAACCAGCTACTTTAACAATTGACAAAGACAAGGAAGAAGAATAAAATTCCTCAAAAATATATTTTGCAAAATGCCTAAGATGATCATCTTAGGCATTTTTTATTAAAATTATACGTATTTCAACGTCTAAAAATAAACTTTCATCGTATATAATAGTGTATTTAATTAACCTAAAAACACAATATGAAGAAAATTTCAATCCTTTTAGTTACAGCAATCTTAGTAAGCTCATGTGTTTCTAAAAAGAAATATGTGGCTTTGCAAGAAGAAAATGGCCAGATTAAAAGTGAGCTAACCAAAACTAGAGTAGAAAAAGAAGACTTAGAGAATAAGTTTGCAAAAATCCAAGCACGTGTAGATGAATACAACTCTAAAATCAACTCACTAAATGATGATGTTGAAGGTCTTAAAATAGAAAATGACATTAAAATAGATGTCAATGAGGATGGCACTGTACTTTCTAATGAGAGTAAGCGAAAAATGCTTGCGACTTTAAAGAATGTTGATCAAGAAGAATTAGCTAAAGCTAAGACCTTAAAAGATTCTATGAATTTAGCTGTTCAGTATAACTTAGCTAAATCTATGGACACTTCAGATTTAAATGAAGATGAAGATATTGCTGTAAACATTAATGAAACGGTAGTAATGATTTCAATCTCAGACAAAATGTTATTCAATACAGGAAGTTATAGAATAAGTAGTAAAGCAAACAACATACTTCAGAAGTTAGCAGATGTTATTAATTCTGAAGAAAGTATTGATGTAATGGTTGAAGGTCATACGGACTCTAGAACTATAAGTACTGAGAAAATTGCAGACAATTGGGATCTTAGTGTTTTAAGAGCTACATCTGTAGTAAGAAAATTACAGAATGACTATGACGTAGATCCGGCAAAATTAATTGCTTCAGGTCGTAGCAGCTACCAACCTCTTGTTGATAATGACACTAGAGAAAACCGTTCTAAAAACAGAAGAACACGTATTATACTTTTACCTAATATTGATAAATTCTTTGCTTTAATGGAAGCAAATTAATCCATTGAAATAAAAGGTAAAATTTTATAAAAAGCATCCTCCCGTAAAACTCGGCATTGGATGCTTTTTTTATATAGACAAACTTGAATTATAAAAATAGTAATCCATCATCAAGACCAAAAAATTATGGATGAAATGAATTATAATACCATACCACAAAGTATTGTACTTACTTCTTAAATAGCCCAAAACAATTCCAAATGGAAATATCCAAAGTAGCGAAATAAAAGAAAAGTGAACCAAAGCAAAAATAAATGCAGTTGCTATGATGGTTACTCTTTCGCTAACTACTTTTTGCAGTTGGTTAAATAAAAATCCTCTAAAAGCCAATTCTTCAAAAATTGGAGGTGTAATAGCTATGAATAAAATAGCCCAAAACATAGGATTCTCTAAATAAATATATCCTAAATAATAATTATCGGTCTCTGAATCGAATAAGAATGAATTAGTATAATCCGTAAAGAAATAGACTGTTAGAGCAGAAAATACGGGAAAAATAAACGAGAAAAATATGATTTTCCAATTTACATATGGAATTTTATATAAGCGTAAAATATTCTTGTAGTCTATTAGAGAAAAACCAATAACAAGAAGCGCAAAAACACTTTCTAAACCTATCTCTACACTTAAACTTGTTGGATATTCACTGTATAAAAAATAAGATACAACGGCATATACCAAAAAAATCACATAAAAAACAATGATAGAATTCAATGATTCTGCACGTGTTTCGGCAGCTCTTTTTACAAGTGACTTACCACAATTCGTGCAAAATTTTGCCTCATCTTGATAAATGGTATTACAGCTATTACAAATTTGGCTCATAGAGTTAATCTATTTCTTAATAGATGATGCTGAATATACTCCTTTAGCCAAATAACCAATAATAATAATTTTAAATATCACACCTCTAACTATTGATGAAGGCTCAACTATTGCAGAAATAATGATAACTGTTAAGTATAACAAAAAACCCAATAAAATAGCTACTAATGGCTTTTTAGTAGTCCATGAACCCAAAACTAAATAGATAAGTCCCAATATTACGTTTGTCACTAAAATCGCAACATCTTTCTCAATAAAAAAGTATATAATACCAAAGACAATAGTAAACCCAGCTAAAACGTAAAGTACGTTTCTTGCTGATTTAATTTTTTTATCTGCATCCATATGCTCATTATTTTTCATCGCATTTCGTGCATGAAATTGAGCAACATCTTTATCTGTACCGTTTTCGGGAAAGCCACACTCTGGACAAAAAATATTTTCTGACACCATAGGTGTTTTACATATTGAGCAACCAGATTGACTTGCAGCAGAGATATTCAATTCTTCCATTCCTTTATAATTTACTAACGGTTTATTTTTCAATATAGAAAAAAGCTATATATCAAAACCTTAACCAAAGTAAATTATCGTTATTAATACATAAATATTCGTTAGACTTCTAGCTTATATGCTTTTTAGACAACTATTAATCAAAAAAACATGAAGTTTATTTTCAAAAGGAAAAGGGTTAAATAAAAAAAGAGCGCTTGAATTAAACGCTCTTTTTCTTCCCTAATAACTAACTAAATTAATGAAAAGCAACATTGAAATTGCTTATCCTTAAAATTAACACCATAAAAGTCTAAACCTAAAATTTCGACTTTTACAGATTAATAGCTTAAACTATAGAGGTAAGTCCCCACTTTACCCTTTATAGATTGTTATACAAATATCTTAATTATATACTCTGCTGGTAAACCTCATTGTATAACTGGTTTAAAAAAATGTATAACTGGTTTCGGAAAATTCCGAACTATCAGAAATAACTCATTATACATAAAACCAAACATCACACACATATTTGTAAGCATCGCATTTATTATATGTATATATTTATGTTTTAAAGTTTTCACTATGTTAAAAGCTGTAATTGTTGATGACGAACCTAAAGCTATCCAAAGCTTAATTTGGGAGCTCGGTAACTTTAAAAAAGATATTGAAGTGATTGCCTCTTTTACTGACCCAAATAAGGCGCTACAGTTTTTAGAATCTCACATACCAGATTGTTTGTTTTTAGATGTACAAATGCCAACAATTGGTGGTTTTCAATTTTTGGAAAAGCTAAAAGACATTGATTTTGCAGTAATTATTACCACAGCTTATGATGAATATGCAATTAAAGCATTAAAGCACGAAGCTATCGATTATCTTTTAAAACCAATAGACTCTGACGACTTAAAAGATTCCATAAAAAAAATTAAGAAACATAGCGAACGCAATATTAATTCTGCAAAATTAGAACAAATGCTTTCTAATTTTAATTCGCAATTTGATAAAAAACGTATTACCATAAACACTGATGGGAAACTCTTATTCCTAGATGTTGATGATATCATTTATGTTGAATCTGACGGCAACTACTGTACACTCTTTTTAAAAGATCAGAAGAAAATTGTGGTTACCAAAAAGCTTAAGGAAATAGATAAAATTTTACCTGAACATTATTTTTTTAGAATTCACAATTCGTACGTTATTAACCTAAATAAGATTAAAGCTTTTATAAAAAACGAAGGTTATGTGATTATGGATAGTGATCAAAAAATCCCTGTTGCCAGACAAAGAAAATCTGATTTTCTTGAAAAATTATAGTTAATGAAACGTCTATCGGTTTATAAATTTATTTTCGTTTTAGCACTTACATTTTCTCAAGTTGCTTTTTCCCAAGACGTTAATTTTGAAACTACATTAAAGTATATTCAAAACGAGAAACCTACAAAATATGAAGTAATCGATTCTATTTTTGGCAGTTTTGAAAGAGACAGCACTAAAATGAAACTGGCTTTAAAAACTTTTAGAGCTGATGATTACAATGAAGGTATTTGCTTTTCACTTAATGCTCTTGGCATAATTAATAGAAATATTTCCAATTACGATCAGTCTATCGCACTTCATAAAGAAGCCAAAGCATATGCCGAAAAAGCTGAAAATATTGAACTAAAAATCATAAGCATCAATATGATTGGTGTAGCTTATAGACGTATGGACCTTATAAAACCTGCATTAGATAACCATACCGAAGCACTTAAAATTGCCTATTCTGTTATTAATCCTTCCGAAACTATAGAAAATAGCATCGCTGTTTCACAAAACAGTATTGGTAATATTTATCTGGCTTTAAAACAGTATGATTATGCTATAATTCAGTTTAAAAAGTCATTAGAAATTGAAAGTAAAGCTAATAACAAACTTGGTTTAGCTATAAACTATCACAATATTGGATATGCTAAAGAAGCCTTAGGCGATTTAGATACCGCATTAGCAAACTATGAAAAATCGCTAAGCTATAACAATGAAATAGACTCAGAAATTGGTCGTGTAATTTGTTACAACAGTATTGGAGGTATTTATCTAAAACAAAAAAACTATGAAGATGCTGAACCTATAATTAACGAAGCACTAGACAGAGCTTTAAAGGTGGAAGATAAATTTTATATTGCTTCATCTTATGTCAATCTTGGGCAATTAGAGATAGAACTTAATCAGTTAGAAACAGCAGAAAAAAATCTAAAGAAAGCCTACGACATTGCAACCAATTATAATTTAAGATCATCCATTGCTCAATCTTGCAAGCTACTTTCTAAACTTAGCCAAAAAAATAATGACTATAAGTCGTCATTAGACTATTACAAAAAAGCAGTTGAAATTGAAAACACTATACTTACCGAGCAAAACCTTCAATATGTCAATGATATTGCTATTGAATATGAAAATGAAGACAAAAACAACCAAATAAAAGCGTTAGCTTCAGAAAACGAAGCTGTAAGACTTCGTTTAGAGCGTAACAGAAAAATTTTATGGACTTCACTTCTCGGTCTTGCTATACTGAGTATTGTTCTAATTATCATCAATAGAAATAAAGCGTTAAAACGAGACAAACGCATTTTAACGCTTGAACAAGATATGCTGAGAAATCAAATGAATCCGCATTTCATTTTTAACTCATTAAACTCAATTAAACTTTACATAATCAATAATGAGAAAGAAAATGCAGTCTATTACCTCAACAAATTCTCTAAACTGATTAGGAAAATATTAATGGCCTCAAAAGAAAAAGAGAGCTCATTAGAAGATGAAATAGAAACGATGAAACTCTACATGAATATAGAAAACATACGTTTTTCCAATCAAATAGATTTTAAAATACATGTAGATAACTCTATAAATACAGATGTTATTAAAGTACCTTCCTTAGTACTACAACCTTTCTTAGAAAATGCACTATGGCATGGTTTATCGTCTAAACCAAATGATAAAAAAGTAGAACTTAACATTCTTAAGACTTCTGCTAATTATATAACTGTAGAAATCATAGATAATGGTATTGGTAGAAAAGCTTCTGCCGAAATCAAAGAAAGCAAAAAACTAAAGAGAAATTCGGTCGGAATTGATATTACAAAAGCTCGCTTAGCCAACTTTTCTGAGTCTTTTGCTAATTCTTATAGCTTAGAAATTGAAGATTTGTATGAAAATGATCAGCCTTCAGGAACTAAAGTGATTTTAAAAATACCTATCAAAAAAATTAAATAGCAAATCTGCTGAACCAAAGCTATTGATTCATCTTTTCAGCAACTTTTTCTAACTCAGCGTACCAGTCTTCCCCAAATTTTCTAATCAAGGCTTCTTTTACAAATTTGTAAATAGGTACTTGAAGTTCTTTACCCAAAGTACAAGCATCATCACAAATTTCCCATTTATCATAATTAACTGCTGAAAATTCCGTGTAATCCTTTATACGAATTGGATACAAGTGGCACGATACAGGCTTTTTCCAATCAATCTCACCTTGGTTATAAGCTTCTTCAATTGCACAAAGTGCCGTATTTTTTTCATCAAAAATTACATACGCACAATCAGCTCCATCAATGAGAGGTGTTTCAATATCCCCAAAATCTGTAACAATAGACGTTCCTTGTGCTTCAATAGCTTTTATTCCTTCTTTTCGTAACAAAGGTTTTACTTTAGGATAAATATCCTCAAGTATTTTAGCTTCTTCTTTTTCTAAAGGCGCACCTGCATCTCCATCAATACAGCAAGCTCCTTTACAAGCCGAAAGATTGCAAACAAAATCCTTTTCTATAATCTCTTCTGAGATAATGGTTTTTCCGAGTTGAAACATGCCGCAAAAATAGTTAAACTTTACGGTTATTTAATATGGAAATTCATGATTAAAGTCGCACCTTTGCGCCGAATTTCAAAAGCGCATAAAATGCAACTAAATTTTAAACAGATTTTTACAGCCTTTATGGTCCTTTTCGCTGTAATAGATATAATTGGCAACATTCCTATCATTATAGATTTACGCAAAAAAGTTGGCCATATTCAAAGTGAAAAAGCTTCAATTATTGCTGGAGTTATTATGATTGTTTTCCTTTTTTTAGGAAAAAGTTTATTAAACTTAATAGGTATCGATGTCAATTCTTTTGCCGTTGCTGGTGCATTTATCATCTTTTTTATAGCCTTAGAAATGATTTTAGGTATCACCCTTTATAAAGATGATGGAAGTAATGCCCTTACTGCTTCTGTATTTCCGTTAGCATTCCCTCTTATTGCAGGACCAGGAAGTTTAACAACCTTATTATCATTACGTGCTGAATTTGATATTGAAAACATCATAGTTGCTGTAATATTCAACGTTATAGTTATTTATATCGTTTTGAAAACCTCAGCAAAAATTGAAAAATTCATAGGATCTAATGGTATTAACATTATAAGAAAAGTTTTTGGTGTAATTTTGTTAGCCATAGCAGTGAAGTTATTTGCTCATAATATAAAGGCACTGTTAATTTAAATTCTTATTATGAAAATATTCACTTTAATCTTATCGGTTGTTGCTATTGGGTTAATTATATTTAATGCTACAAAATTAAATTTCGAAGCACTTTTTGAAGGAGAAAGTTACACAGCTATCCTTACCATTATAGCGGCACTATGTGCTATATTATTACTACAGATTCTTAGAGTTTCAAAAAAAATAGAAAAACTTAGTAAAAAAAGATAAAGCCCAAACACTATTTGACTAACTCAAAATCAAATAGCACATGGGCTTACAATTCTTTATTTGAATATTAAAGTTCTGTGTAGGTTACATTAAAGCTTCCTTCTGTAAAGGTATACCCATTACTTGAACCTACCATTACAGGTTCTGTTACAAAGTTAAACGTACCGCTTACTCGTTTATCATCGGTATCGTGAGAAGTAATTGTTATAGAGCCTTCTGAATTAGCCATACTTACATCATTTTCATCTGCATTGTAAGAAGCTACAAAATCTAGGCTTTGTATTGTATAAGTGCTACCAGCTGTTGCTGTTATAGGAAATATCAAAGTTACCTCTTTACCATTTCCATCACTTCCAGATATAGTGATAGTTGTGTTAAAAGTGGTAACAAAACCTGAAGCAAAATCAGCATCAAAATCCTCACCATCTATTTTTGTAAAAAAGGAATTATTATCACCTTGATTATTATTCGAGTCGTCGCTACTACAAGATGGCATAATAGAAATACATAGTAAAAGTAAAATTGTTTTAAACATTTTCATTTGTTTGTGTTTTGGTTATTGAAAAATCATTTTCCCATTAATGACAACTTTTAAAAAAAGTAAACATTCATTTGTAATAAAAATCGTCATAAAAATGTTTTTTCTAAATTTGAGTTTACTTATTTGCCCTATTTACATTAATGAATAAAGAGCCATCGATACAAACACTTTTACAGGATAGTGACAAAGCCTTTGAAAAGCTTTACTCCAGTTATAAAAGTGATTTTTTGGCTTTTGGAAAGACATTTTCTTTAAAAGAAGAAGATCTGATTGATATATACCAGGAAGCATTTTTAAGTTTTTATGAAAATTTGCTTAGTGGTAAAATAACCCATTTCACCAGCTCTATAAAAACCTATATTTTTAGTATTGGTAAGTTTAAGATATATGAACATTTAAGAAGTACTTCTAAGCTCAAAATTATTGATGAACCTATAAATTCTGAAATTACCTTAGAAAATCTTAACCTAGATACAGAAGTTTTATCTGAGCGAGAGCAATTGGTAAAATCTAATTTTAAAAAGCTAGGTAAACAATGTCAACTAATTTTAGAGCTGTTTTACCTCAAAGGAAAAACACTCAAGGATATAAAAATTATTGAAAATTATGACAATACAGATGTTGTTAAAAGTCAAAAATCGAGATGTTTAAGAAAATTAAAACAACTCGTAAAAAAGTAAAATGGAACACAAAGAATTAATAGAACTTTATTTTGAAGACAAACTCAGTACTGAGCAAAAAACTGTTTTTGAGAACCTACTCGATACAGATGAGAAGTTTAGAGCTCAATTTGAACTAGAAGAGCAGGTAAAAAAGGCTATTATTTCTACAAAAAAAGAAGACTTAAAAGAACGTCTAAAACAAATTGAACATCAGCAGGCTAACAAAAAAACATCTAAATATTATAAAATAGCTATTGCCGCTTCTCTAATTATATGTCTTAGTATTGTAGGTATATGGAAACAAAATCAACCCATAAGTAACGATGCTATATTTGCAGCATATTTTCAACCTTATGACAATATTATTGTACCTAATTCTCGTAGTAATGAAGTAGAAAGCCCAAAAGCAATAGCTTTTAGAAATTATGATACTCAGAAATACAAAATAGCTTCAGAACAATTTGCAGATTTATATAAAGCCACCTCAACATCTTATTATTTGTTTTACCAAGCTATATGTGAACTACAACTAGGCAACGAAGATAAATCAATAGAATTACTTAATAGCCATAAACAATATTCGGATAACCTATCTCAACATCGTAATTGGTATTTGGCTTTAGCTTACCTAAAAGGTAATAACGTAGAAAAAGGTAAAACTCTGTTACAGGAAATTGTAAATAAAAAATCTTACAAGCATAAAACTGCAGAAATAATTTTAAAAAAGTTGAATTAACCATGTTTACCTTTTGTAAAGGTTGTCATTAATAGAAAACCATTCTATTATGACATATTTTATCAAAAGATTTGCTTTATTATTAATAGCCCTCATTACTCTAGGCTGCAGTAAAGATGATGACGGAGGAAACCAAAACTCACCCACACCTAAACTGGTGCGTTTTTCTAATGATACAGAAAACTATCAAATTTCTTATGAAAACAGTGGTAAGCCACAAGCTATTATAAACTCTAATAACGCAATAACACCAATAATTTTTGCGGAGGATAAACTCACAAGTTTCTCTAACAACAGTTATACTTATGACAGCAATGGAAGGTTAGAAACAATAACTAACGATGAGGGAAGTTGTACCTTAATTTACAATATCCAGAATCAATTAACTAGACAAGATATTGTAATACTTCACTCATTAACAGGTAACCCAATACTGACCATACAGAGAAATTTAATTTATAACACTGAAAACCAGCTAACAGAAGTTACCGAAACGAATAGTGACAATTCTAATATTGAAAAATACACATTAACATACAACAATGAAGGGCAAGTTGTTAGAGTCGTAAACTCGTATACCAATGGCACAAATTCATCTTATATCGTAAGGCAAGATGTAGACCTAATATACCATACTTCTATAAACCCATTATACGAGTTATACAACCAAATAGGAATGAATACTAATGTAACTTGGGTAGACCTACAGGATTTAAATCCTAGTTATTGGGTTACTATTGGTATTAGCAACTATGTTTATTTTAGACTCTATTACATTAACGAAAACAATCTCTCCAATATAGATATAACTGCATATTCTAATAATTCTAGCGAGACATTAACATATTCATTCAATTATTTACTAGAAAGCGATTATCCAATAGCAGCAGATATGATAAGAACTTACAATAACTCTAGTTCAACCTATCAATTTTTTTGGGAATATAGCAACCTATAATCTCACTATAATAAATTAAAACCTATGAAAACACAAATAACTACTCTTATCCTTATTTGCATATCAATAATTACCTATTCACAAAGTTCAACCTTTAATGAAAAAATTATGGCACCTGATGGCTCATTTAATGACCGTTTTGGTTGGGCTGTAGATATACAAGGTGATATTTTAGTGGGAGGAGATATATTTGATGGTACAGTTAGCGAACCTAATACTGGTGCTGCATATGTTTTTAGAAAAAACTCTAGCGGTAACTTCATTTTTGAACAAAAACTAAAAGCACCATTCCTTGAATCTTATGATAATTATGCAAGCGAAGTAGAAATTAATGGTGATTTTATAGCTGTGGGAGCACCTAGATATAAATATAACGATAGTGCTAATGGTTTTCCGACTGTAGAGAGCGCTGGTGCTGTTTTCCTCTATAAATATAATTCTGCTACCAACCAGTGGGAATTGGTCAATCAGATATTTGCTCCCACAAGACAGCTTAATCACTTATTTGGATATAGAGTTTATTTAACCAACAATCAAATTTTTATAAGTGAAGTAGAACATAGATACACTAGTGTTAATGCTTTAAGAAGTGGTAAAATTCACGTTTACGATTATGACAATAGTGGTAATGTAACCTATAGTCAAGGTATTGATAATCCAGAACCTAGCTCAAATGATTTCTTTGGCACTGAAATTTCCCTATTTGGAAACACTCTTGCAGTTGGTACTAGAGGAGAACAACAAGATGCTAATGGAAACAATCCCCTAAATTTCGCAGGAGCGGTCTACGTTTTCGAAAGTAATAACATGGGGCAATTCTTATTACAGCAAAAAATAGTACCAAGTACAAGATTTGCAAATGCTGATTTTGGTGATGGTTTAGATATAAACGATAGCACATTAGTAGTTGGCGCTTCTAATGAAACAAGAGTTCAACCAGGAACTAGCAATACTGCAGACTGTGGTATTGTTTATATATTCAAAAAGGTGAATAATACTTGGTCTCAAACTGAAATTGTTGAACCACCAAATGTAGAATTTAATGCTGGTTATGGCGCTTCCATAAATTTGATAGGGAACACTGCTTTGATAAGCTATAAGGGAGGTAGAGTGCCATACAATGGCTCTACAAGAGCATCTGGGCTTGTAGAGGAACTAAATATAGATAGTAATGGAAATATTGATAACAGATATGTCATTCCACCACCATTTCCAGACAGCACAAATGAGTTTGGTTATATTACATCTTGGGATGGTAATCAACTAGCTGTTGGTGCCTACGCAGATAGAGGTGACATCAATGGAAACATATTACCTGAGGGAAGTCCTGGTGCTGTATATATTTATAATTTAAGTAATAGCTTATCTACAACATCACCTACGTTTCATAACATCCGTATTTTAAATCCAGTAGAAAATACAATCAATATCTATGGCATAGAAAATGATGGTACTTATCGACTGTTCGACTTACAAGGAAAAACTATAGCCGAAGGTAAACTAACTCATGTGGATTCTCATATTGATATATTCAATTTAACAAAGGGTATTTATTTATTGAATATAAAAGTTGAAAGCTCGGTTCAAAATTTTAAAGTCTTGAAGAAATAAAATTCAAAAACGTTCTAACCTAAATTAGAACGTTTTTTCATAATGATTACCAACACTAAAAAAAATAAGGAACCAACTATAATATAAATCCAATAGTTAGGACTATTAGTAATTGGTGATGTATCTCCTGTAAGCACAAAGCCTGCCCAGTAATATGGGTGTTTTAAATTAGCGTCATCAACACTTTCCAAGTATTCTTGTTTCGCTTTTTTTAGTGCTTCATCTTTCGATAAACCTTCTTTTAAATATTCATAAAAACGCTTCATTATAATTGAAGTTTCTTTATCTGGAACACGCCATAAACTTGTTAATGTTGCATCACTACCAGCATATTGAAAAGCTCTTGAAAGACTTAAAACACCCTCCTCTGAATCTACACGCCCAAAACCTGTATTACAAGCACTTAGTGTAGTTAAATCAGCATTTAACTTAAGATTGTAAATTGTATTTAAATCTAAATGATCTTCACTACCGCTACTAGAAAATAATAGCTTAGAGTTATATTCATTGTCTTCGTCTACATAAGCGTGCATTGCTAAGTGAAGCACCCCATAATTAGAAACCGTACTTATAAAATTCTCTTTATTAGCTGTAGTACCGTTATACAAATCGCCATCAAATAGAGATGCTACATAAGCTGCTTCTTCTTCAGCAAAAGGCAACTGGTACGTATTATTACTACGCTCTATAGATGCTCTAAATTCATTTTTATTATCTGGTTTTTCCAAATAAGTAGGTGAATATGATGCTAAAAGTTCATTACTGTCTCTATTGATATTACCTATTAATTTTAAAGATGTATTGTAGTTTACAACTCTATCACTTTCCAAGTTTTTATCCAAAAAAAGTTCAAACGGTATTAGAGAAACATTACCTTCTGGCACTATGGTTACTTTTTTAAAATTTAGGTTCTTATTTAAGAACTCCAAGTTGGAACTTACATCATTATAACTGTTTTTGTAATTTTTAAGTTGTTTAACATCACTTAAAAAATTGAAAAACTTTTGAGATAAATCTTCACTATTTCCAAGGTTAAAAAACTGTATTTTATTTTTTGAAATTAAAAAGGCATACAAGTTATCGTAATCATAAAAACGCACAATAACCTCTTGTTTAGATAGGTTAGATTTTAATTCTGCAAGATTAAAATCTAAAGCATCATTAATTTTACTATCATAAGATTGCTTTTTTAGACTCAATAACAGATTTGATTTATTCAATTTTAAGCTATCAAGTTCTTCAATTAGATTTTTATCATCATCATTTTTTATCAGTCGAGATTTTAACTGAGCAATCCTTACTTCTATTAAATTGAGGGTATCTAAAACTTTTTTAACTCCCTCGTTGTAACTATACTTAATATTATTGATAGTGTTTTTTATAGTAAGTTGCGAGTTAGTATTTTGCTCTACAACATTAACAATATTGTCATTGAACATATTATTTTCAGTATGATCTACTTCTAATAATGATCTACATAGTAATAGATTAGTATTTATATTATCAATTAGATTTTTTTCAAAAACATTAAAGTTGAATTGACTCCTATTTTCATTCACTAACATTCCAGATAACAAGGCCAACTTAAATGATTTTTGAAACAAATTTTGATTATTGGATAGTTTGGCGTTCTCTAAAATCAAATTACTTAATTCTATTAATGTTTGAGCTGTGTGCAAACTACCATACAAGTGATTATTTGTTATATCAGAAGCACCTATTTCATCTAAGCTATTTACTTTAATACGTTTCAAATAATTATTGATTGTAATATCTAAATCTTTACTATCGCTCCTTAGTAGAGCATATTTTACACTATTTAGGGTATGTTTATTTAAAAAGTCACCTCTTTGGAATTTATTAGCGAGTTCTAGGTGAATGTCCAAGTAATATGGTATAGAATCTAAATTATTAGATAAGAATCTTTTTTTCACCTCTAAATCATATGCATATAAAGCAAACATTTGGTCTTTCTTTATATCCGAAACACTCATTTCCATGAGCCGTTTAATTCTATCATCTAAAAGTTCGTGGTCAATTTTTTTTTCTTGAGTTCAATTTTAGCCTCTCTATGAATTATTGAGGAATAAAACATATTCTTAAACCTATTATTTTCTTCAATTAAATCATAAACTTCATTTGCGTTTTCAAAACTAAAGGTCAGTTGATCGTATTCTTCATTCAATTCCTGAATTTTGGATTCCAAGTCTATAATCATTAGTTGATCTATATACTTGTTTGCTGGTATCAGTGATTTCCAATGTGAGATATGATTTTTAGCTTTTTCAAACTCACCTAAATCTATACAGACATCTGCTAAATTACTAAGAGCATAAGGCAGAAATTCTTCAGCCTGCTTTGGAATGTTATCTTCTAGCAAATACGCTTCAAAATCATCTACCGACTCTCTTAATATCTTCCCGTTTTCTAATTCCTGAGCATATATTATAAGCTGCCTGTAATTAACCATTTTTGTAACTTGTAGTTGAAGTTTTAGCGAATCAGGTATAGTTTCCTTTAATAGAGAATCTATAGTATTTTTGATAGGAAAAACACTTTCTTGCAGAGCATCTAATGGCTTACCAATATCACCTAGAGAGTAACCTAGATTTGTAGTTGCCATTAATAATTTTTGATAATTCTTATTATCATAATTCTTATACAGATCAATAAACTCTTTGTTGTATAGAATGTTCTTATCAAGTTGATTTGTCTTGTAAGTGAAAACATCATAATAACTGTACAGGTTACTCAGATCTTCAATGGGTATGTGCTTTAATTTTTTATAATATAACCTGGCACTATCTAAGAGTTTTTCGGTTTTACCATCCAGCCGTTCTTTTTGAATATTCTTGATAGCTTCAGCAAGTATAGATCTCGCTTTTTTTATTTGTATACTATCTTGGTATGTAGCTTCAGTTTCATTATGAACATTTTTGTTATTTAAATTATCAGTTTCATTTTTTCCTTTACAGGAACCCAAAAAGATTGACACTGTAAGAATTAAAAACAATCGGAATAAAAACCTCATAAAATCTGTTTCAAAAAAAATTTTAATATCACATATGAAACATTAAATATAACTTATATTGTTAATTGATAGAATAAACAAAAAATATGTTTGATACATTAATTATCGGTGGAGGAGCTGCAGGTTTATCTTGTGCTTTGGTCTTAGGGTCAGCTAAAGACAAAGCTTATGCAAAAGATAAAAGAATAGGTATTATAACACATCAAAAGACTTCACATTTACAAACAGCGTTATTTAATAATGTTCTCGGTCTAGAACCTAGAACTTTGGGCAAGGATATCTTAGAGAGTGGAAAAAATCAGTTAAGAAATTTATACCCTCATATTGACCAAATTGAAAAAGAGAAAGTAAAATCGGTAATAAAAACTACTGAAGGATTTATAGTTGAAACCAATAAAAATAGTTACATCTCCATAATTGTTGTAGTTGCTGTTGGCTATACAAGCTTAATAACGATTAAAGGTTTAGAAAACTATATTGAACCGCACCCAAGAGCCGCCATTGAAAAAGATAGAATTTGGTTAAAAAATACTGATCATTTAGTTGAAGAGAACCTTTATGTTGCTGGTACTTTGGCAGGTTGGAGAAGCCAATTTTCTATTGCTAGCGGAAGTGGTGCTCATGTGGCTACAGATATTCTAACACTCTGGAACGATGGAAAACACACCAAAGTTCACGACAAGCACAGCTAGTTTTTTATTGTCTGAAGGCTTGGATATTCTTGGCTTAAAAGAATAACTTCTTCAACCATAATATCATCTTTGTTTATAATTTCCTCAAAGGCATTGTCATCAAACAACTGACGCGCAAGAGTAGCTTTTATAAGACGTCTTATTTCATCATTATAAGCTACGAAAGTAATATTTGTACGTTCTCTTTCATTAATAAAATCCTGAAAACGAACTACAATATCATCGCTGACTTCAAAATTATTTATAAAATCGTATTTAGTAACATTCTTATAAACACTTCTATTTTTATCTAATTCTTCAAAAACAAAATATCCGAAATGGCCTCTTCTCCTTAGGTAATTAATAGTTTCGTTATCAAACAGTCGATCTACAGGTACAAAAACATCAGGTATAATGCCTCCACCTCCATACACGACTTTTCCTTTTGGAGTTGTAAACTTTAAGGAATCATCTACTTCAATATTCTTTTCATCAATAAGTTCGCCTGTTCTTAAACGTTTATAATAGTCATTATAATAACTATAATTATCACCTGTAGTATAAGGTTTTTGAATAGAACGTCCTGTTGGAGTATAATATCTTGAAACTGTAAGCCGAACCGCACTTCCGTCACCTAATGCCATTTCACGTTGCACTAAACCTTTACCGTAAGACCGTCTTCCGACAATAATACCCTTATCGTTATCTTGTAAAGCGCCAGCAATAACTTCGCTTGCAGAAGCAGAATTTTCATTTATAAGAATATAAATTTCACCATCTTCAAAATCCCCTCGCTTGGTTGCATAGGTTCGTTCCTCTCTTCCCTTCTTATCTCTAGTAAATAAAATTAGTTTATCATCTTCTAAAAATTCATCAGCAATTTGCTCTGCTATACCTAAAAAACCACCTGGATTATCTCTTAAGTCTAAAGCTAATTTTGTAGCTCCCTGTTCTTGAAGCTCATCAAGGGCATCTTTAAATTCATTAAACGTAGATTCTGCAAAACGATTGATTTTAATATAACCTAAGTTATCCGTAAGCATGTAAGCCGCATCAACACTTTTGATAGGAATGTCTTTTCGCTTTACAGTGAACTCAAGCAAATCATCTTCACCTTTTCTGAATACAGTCAATTTTACCTTAGTGTTTTTATCGCCCTTTAGCTTTTCTGTAATAAGATCGTTAGTGATGTTTTTTCCATAAAGCGTGTCACCATCTGCCATCAATATTCTATCTCCAGCTATAATTCCAGCGCGCTCACTTGGACCACCTTCAGTAGGTTTTACTACAGTTATAGTATCTCTATAGGTGTAAAAATTTATTCCGACACCTACAAAATCACCTTTCATGTTTTCTGTAATGCGTTCTAAATCTTCTTTTGGAATATAAGTAGAATGTGGATCGAGATTATCTAAAATTCCATTAACAGTAACATCTACAATACTATCTGTATTTACATCATCTACGTACTCGTAGTCTATGTAATCTATAAGCCGATTTATTTTATCCTTTTTACTATTCGTGGTAAAAAGATTATCTGAAGTATCTGTAAAGTTTAATTTTCCACCAATAACAACACCTGCTGCAATTGCAACACCAATAATTAGTGGTATGTATTTATTTTTTGTGGCCACTAGGCTTTTAAGTCTTCTATTTGTACAAGTTCTATACCTGCTTTTGCTAAAAATTGTAATCCAGAGTCATCTTTGTACCCTTGCTGATATACAACACGAATTATGCCAGCTTGATGAATAAGCTTACTACATTCCTTACATGGAGATAAAGTAATGTACAAAGTAGCCCCTTTAGCCGATTGTGTTGATGAAGCTACTTTTAATATCGCATTGGCTTCAGCATGTAAAACATACCATTTGGTATATCCTTCTTCATCTTCACAATAATTCTCGAAACCTGTTGGTGTACCATTGTAACCATCTGAAATAATCATTCTATCTTTTACAATGAGTGCTCCTACTTGCTTACGTTTACAATGTGATAATTTTCCCCATTCTTTAGCTATCCTAAGATAAGCCTTATCATAACGCAATTGTTTAGTCTTGGACATATATAAATATTAGGGCACAAACGTACCATCTAAGTAACGAATATAAAAGGATAGTATTTTATAAACAATTCGCTACCAGTTAAAGTTTTATCAAACTTTCGTCTTAATTTAACAATTCGCTATGAATTATCATGGGAATTACAAGCCCTATAACTATAGAAGAAAGAACCATTACCCAATCTCTACGCGAAAATCTAAAAATAGTTTGACATAAAAAACCTATGAATAAAACGACAAAAACAATGATTATTTGTGCGATTTCTATTCCTAAAGCAAACTCTATTAAAAGTTCTAGCCTATTCTGTGATTGCCCTGCAAACATTTTAAATTCTCTCGCAAAACCTAGTCCATGAATAAGACCAAAAAATAATGTGGAGAAAAACAGTAAGCTTATTTTACTGTTTCTTTCTTTTTTGCCAGCAGTAAACACATTATAAATAGCGGTTATCAATATCGTTACAGGAATCAAGAATTCCACTAATGAACCATTCACACTTACAATACCATAAGATGCTAATACAAGTGAAAGCGTATGTCCTAATGTAAATACTGATACTAATAACAGTACACGTTTCCAATCCTTAAAAAGATAAGGCACTGCTAATACCATTAAAAAAAGGACGTGGTCATAACCATCGAGGTCTAAAACATGATTAATGCCATACTGAACATTAAACCAAAAGTTATCTAACATAATTAATTCGTTTGGGTAAAACCAAAGATATAACTAATACTATTCAATCAAAATAAAGAGAATAAAATTTGTTTATTCTTATTTTCTTTCAGAGTTTTGTGCTTTCAAAGTTCAAACAACTTATTGAGATGTTATCAAGAAAGGTGGAGGGATTAGACCCTTTGAAGCCTTAGCAACCCTTAGACTTACTAAGAAGGTGCTAAATTCTACTTGATTTTTTGATCCATTTATCAAAAAATTAGATAGATAACTAAAACAAAATATGCATTTCCGCATTATTATTTCTTTATAACATTTCCTATTAAGCACGTCTAAACATGGCGCTTTGGGCTTTTGGTTTTACCAAATACATAAAATTTAATAGAAAATGAATTCTAAACATATAGAAACTGCCGCAATTCGCACTCAAATAGAGCGCACACAGTTTTTAGAACATTCTAACCCTTTGTATCTAACATCGAGTTATATTTTTGAAGATGCTGAAGATATGCGCGCCTCTTTTGCAGACGAAAAAGAGCGTAATATTTATAGTCGATATAGTAATCCTAACAGCTCTGAATTTGTAGAAAAAATATGCCAAATGGAAGGTGCCGAACGTGGCTATGCATTTGCAACTGGTATGTCTGCTGTGTTTTCAACATTTGCTGCTCTTTTAGATTCAGGTGATCATATTGTGTCTTGTCAGAGTATCTTTGGTTCTACCCAGACTTTGTTTAATAACATTCTTCCTAAGTGGAATATTTCAACAAGCTACTTTAGAATAAATGAAATTGAACGTATTGAAAATTTAATTCAGCCTAACACCAAAATTCTTTATGCTGAGAGCCCAACAAACCCAGCTGTTGATATACTAGATTTAGAACTTTTAGGTAATATTGCTAAAAAACATAATCTCATTTTTATTGTAGATAATTGCTTTGCAACTCCCTATTTACAACAACCCATTAAGTTTGGTGCAGATTTGGTCATTCATTCAGCAACAAAACTTATTGATGGACAAGGTAGAGTTCTTGGTGGCGTAACTGTTGGTAATGCTGAGCTTATTCAAAAAATCTATTTGTTTTCAAGAAATACTGGTCCGGCGCTTTCACCTTTCAATGCTTGGATTTTATCAAAAAGCCTAGAAACCTTACCTGTAAGAGTAGAAAAACATTGTGATAACGCATTGAAAACAGCTAAGTTTTTAAAGAATCACGACAAGGTAAACTTTGTAAAATACCCCTTTCTGAAATCTCATCCTCAACATGAATTAGCAAAAAAACAAATGAAATTCGGTGGTAGTATTGTCGCTTTTGAAATAAAGGGAGGCATTGATGCTGGCAGAAACTTTTTAAACAGCATAAAACTCTTGTCACTATCTGCTAATTTAGGAGATACCAGAAGTATTGTTACGCATCCTGCATCAACAACGCATGCTAAACTATCGGAGGAAGATCGCCTAAAAACAGGTATTTCAGGTGGATTAATACGTATTTCTGTTGGCTTAGAACATGCCGAAGATATTATTAACGATTTAAAACAAGCTTTGAAGTAATGCCAAACATAAAAGAAGAAATACAAAAACGAATTTTAGTACTTGATGGAGCAATGGGTACTATGCTTCAGCAATATAAATTTACTGAAGAAGATTTTCGTGGCGAGCGATTTAAAGATTATCCAACGCCATTAAAAGGCAATAACGATTTGCTGTCTTTAACACAGCCAGAAGCAATTGCAGAAGTACATCGTAAGTATTTTGAAGCTGGTGCAGATATCGTTGAAACCAACACCTTTTCAGGTACATCAATCGCTATGGCAGATTACCAAATGGAAAATTTGGTTTATGAATTAAATTTTGAGTCCGCTAAAATAGCCAAACAAGTTGCGGAAGAATTTACTAAGCAAAACCCTGAAAAACCTCGTTTTGTAGCTGGTAGTATCGGTCCAACAAACCGTACCGCAAGCTTAAGTCCAGATGTAAACAGACCAGAATTTCGTGCTATTACTTTCGAAGAATTGCGAGTAGCTTACAAAGAGCAAGTCGAAGCTTTAATAGATGGTGACGTAGATGTTTTGTTAGTCGAAACCATTTTTGATACGCTTAACGCAAAAGCAGCATTATTTGCTATAGAAGAAGTAAAAGAAGAACGAGATATTGATATCCCAATTATGGTGTCTGGAACAATAACAGATGCATCAGGAAGAACATTGTCAGGACAAACGGTAGAAGCTTTTTTAACTTCAGTATCTCATATCCCATTGTTAAGTGTTGGTTTTAATTGTGCATTAGGTGCAGAACAATTACAATCGTATTTAAAACGCTTATCCGACAAAACTGAATTTCATACTTCTGCACATCCAAACGCTGGATTACCAAACGCGTTTGGTGAATATGACCAATCACCAGAACAGATGCAACAACTTATAGAAAACTATCTAAAGGATAACTTAATCAATATTATTGGTGGTTGTTGCGGCACAAGTCCTGAACACATTAAAGCTATTGCTGAAGTGGCTAAAAAATATAAACCTAGACAAGTAGTTGTTGGTGTTTAGTTTATTGTATTTAGTATTAAAGAAGAAAGAATTATGAAGAATTATACAGATTTAGATGTTTGGAAGATTGCAAGAAAATTGGTGAAGACTGTTTACAGCTTGACGTCTCAATTTCCAAATACTGAAATATATAGTCTTACAAATCAAATTAATAGAAGTGTAATTTCAATCCCTTCAAATATTGCTGAAGGTATAGGAAGGCAATCAGATAAAGAGACTATTCAATTTTTATATATCTCAAAAGGTTCTCTTTTTGAACTCGAAACTCAGTTGTTTCTAGCTCATGATTTAGAATATATTTCAGAAAAACAGCTTTCAGAAGTTTTAGAAGAGATTACTTCTGTAAAAAGATTATTAAACGGATTCATTAATTATTTCAAAAATAAAAAGTAATGATGAATTCAACCAAACACCAAACACCAAACACCAAATACTTACAGTTATCAGGTTTAGAACCATTAATTGTTACACCAGAAAGTAATTTTATAAACGTTGGTGAGCGCACAAACGTAACAGGTTCGCGTAAATTTTTACGATTAATTAAAGAAGAAAAATATGACGAAGCGCTAGATGTAGCAAGAGAACAAGTTGAAGGCGGTGCGCAAATCATAGATGTTAACATGGATGAAGGTATGTTAGATGGCGTTTACGCTATGACTACCTTTTTAAATTTAATAGCTTCGGAACCTGATATTGCACGTGTTCCAATTATGATTGATAGCTCAAAATGGGAAATTATTGAAGCTGGTTTGCAGGTTGTGCAAGGGAAATCGGTTGTAAATTCTATCAGTTTAAAGGAAGGTGAAACTGAATTTATTCGTCAAGCTAAACGTATTAAGCGTTATGGTGCAGCAGTTATTGTGATGGCTTTTGATGAGGTTGGTCAGGCAGATACCTTTGATAGACGCATCCAAATCTGTGAGCGTTCCTATAAAATATTAGTGGACATTGTCCACTTTCCACCTCAAGATATCATATTTGATCCTAACATTTTTCCTGTGGCGACAGGTATGGAAGAACACCGAAAAAACGCACTTGATTTTTTCAATGCGACCAAGTGGATTCGAGAAAATTTACCTCACGCAAACGTGTCTGGTGGCGTTAGTAACGTGTCGTTTTCTTTCAGAGGAAATAATACCGTAAGAGAAGCGATGCATTCCGCTTTTCTTTACCATGCCATTAAAAACGGAATGAATATGGGTATTGTCAACCCAACCATGTTAGAGGTTTATGATGAAATTCCGAAAGAATTATTAGAACGTGTTGAAGATGTGTTATTAGACCGACGTGATGATGCAACTGAAAGATTATTGGACTACGCCGAAACTGTAAAAGGCAATAAAAAAGAAGCCGATAACGCGATTCAAGAATGGCGAAATGAAGCTTTACAAAACCGAATTACACACGCTTTAGTTAAAGGTATTGATGCTTTTATTATTGAAGATGTAGAAGAAGCACGAAAATCTGTCGCTGCACCAATAGAAGTTATTGAAGGTCATCTAATGACTGGAATGAATGTAGTTGGCGACTTGTTTGGAAGCGGAAAAATGTTTTTGCCTCAAGTGGTAAAATCTGCAAGAGTGATGAAAAAAGCAGTAGCCTATCTTCAACCATTTATTGAAGCTGAAAAAGATGGAAAACAAGAGTTTGCAGGAAGAATATTGATGGCAACTGTAAAAGGTGACGTTCATGATATTGGGAAGAATATTGTTAGCGTTGTTTTAGGCTGTAATAATTTCGAAATTATTGATTTAGGCGTTATGGTTCCGCCAGAAAAAATCATAGAAACGGCAAAAAAAGAAAACGTAGATATTATTGGATTAAGCGGATTAATCACACCATCATTGGATGAAATGGTAACCATTTCCAAAGAAATGGAAAAACAAAATTTTAAGATTCCATTAATGGTTGGTGGAGCTACAACATCTAAAGCACATTCGGCTGTGAAAATTGCGCCACATTATAGTAACACAGTTATTCATGTTAACGACGCATCTCGTGCAGTAACGGTTGTTGGTGATTTGTTACAGAAAGACAACCAAGTATTTAAATCGCAAATAAGAGAAGAATATGATGCGTTTAGAGAAAAATTTCTAAACAGAACAAAGCAAAAAGAATATATTTCTATTGAAGAAGCGCGACAAAAAAAGTTTAAAATTGATTGGAATACTACTGAAATTATAAAGCCAAATCAATTAGGAATTCAAGATATTCAAGATTTTGACATCACACTTTTATATGACTATATCGATTGGTCACCATTTTTTAGAAGTTGGGATTTACATGGTAAATTTCCTGAGATTTTAGAAGATGAAGTGGTTGGTAAACAAGCTTCCGAATTGTATAAAGATGCCAAAGTATTGCTACAAAAAGTGTTTGATGAAAAGCTGCTGAAAGCAAAAGCAGTTTTTGGGTTATTTCCTGCAAATTCAGTTAACAATGATGATATTGAGGTGATGATCGAAGATTGTCATGCTGAACTTGATTCAGCATCTCAAAAAAACTCGGTGAAGTTTCTAACACTGCGTCAACAACTCAAAAAAAGAGAAAGTGTTCCAAATTTCGCATTAGCCGATTTTATCGCGCCAAAAGACACAGGAATTCAAGATTACATCGGTTGTTTTTGCGTGACTACAGGTTTTGGAACCGAGCAATTAGCCAAAGATTTTGAAGCGAATCACGACGATTACAATTCCATAATGATTAAAGCATTAGCCGACAGATTAGCCGAAGCATTTGCAGAGTATTTGCACCAAAAAGTGCGTACAGATTTTTGGGGTTATGCATCTAATGAAAATTTAAGCAATCAAGAGTTGATTAAAGAAGCCTACAAAGGTATTCGTCCTGCGCCAGGTTATCCAGCTTGTCCAGATCATTTAGAGAAAAGGACCATTTGGGACATTTTAAAAGTTGAAGAAATCATTGGTGTAAAATTAACCGAAAGTCTAGCCATGTGGCCAGCAGCGAGTGTAAGTGGTTATTATTTTGCAAATCCTGAAGCTAAATATTTTGGTTTAGGAAAAATCACCGAAGATCAATTAGAAGATTACGCAAAAAGAAGAAATATTAGCAAAGAAGACGCTGAAAAATGGTTAAGCCCAAATTTGGTTGATAGTTTATAGTTGTTTGTTTTTAGAAATAACTAAACACTAATCACCAAAAACTAAACACTAACAATGAAAGTAACAGAACACATAAAAAACGCCAACGGAAAAACCTTGTTTTCGTTTGAGATTATTCCGCCAAAAAAGGGTAATAGCATACAGCAATTGTATAATAATATTGATCCTTTAATGGAATTTAAACCGCCTTTTATTGATGTGACAACGTCTAGAGAAGAGTACGTTTATATTGAAAAAGAAGGACTTTTAGATCGGAAAATTACACGTATGCGACCAGGAACGGTTGGGATTTGTGCGGCGTTAAAACATAAATACGATGTAGATACAGTACCGCATGTGTTGTGTGGCGGATTTACAAAAGAAGAAACAGAATATTTACTTGTAGATTGCCATTATTTAGGAATCAATAACGTGATGGCGTTACGTGGCGATGCAATGAAACATCAGCAGTATTTTGAGGCTTGTAAAGGCGGACATCAGTTTGCGAAGGAATTGGTAGGACAAATTCAGAATTTAAATAAAGGTAAATACCTTCACGATGTTATTGAGGTTGATGATAAAGCAGATTTTTGCATTGGTGTTGCTGGTTATCCAGAAAAACATATTGAAGCACCATCTTTAAAAACCGATTTAAAACGCCTTAAAGAAAAAGTAGATGCTGGTGCAGATTATGTTGTAACACAAATGTTTTTTGATAATAAAAAGTATTTTGAGTTTGTAGACGCAGCAAAACAAGAAGGTATAAATGTGCCAATCATTCCTGGTATAAAACCCATTGCTGTAAAACGTCATTTACAGTTATTGCCACAAGTATTTAAAATAGATTTACCAGAAGATTTAATTGATGCAGTTGATAATTGTAGCACTAACGAGCAAGTAAGACAAGTTGGTATCGAGTGGGCAATTAACCAATCTAAAGAATTACAAAAAGCTGGCGTGCCCGTATTGCATTATTATTCTATGGGAAAAAGTGATAATATTAAAGCGATTGCCGAAGCGGTATTTTAAAAAAAGAACGCTAATTCTTTTTTACAAGTACATTCATTGTTAAACCTAAAAACAATAAGAAGTATTCCAACCAAACTCCAAACGGTATAGCTTTCATCAAACCATACTAAACCGAGAATAATGGTGAAAATAACTTCTAAATATTTAAAAGGAGCTATTTGATTGGTTTCTGCTATTTGCATGGCTTTAGTCATGTAGAGTTGTCCGAAATATCCAAAAACACCTAAACTCATAAGTACTAGCCATTCTGTACCAACTGGAGTAATCCAAACATGTATAGATAATAATCCGCCTATTAGAGTTGAAATAAGCATAAAGTAATTAACCACAACTACTGGGTGGTCATCACTTCCAATTTTTCTAATAGATATATAAACTAAGCCCGCAAAAAAAGCCGATAAGAAAGCGTAAAGAACACCTTCTAGTTCTAATTCGGAATCCAGACCTTTTAGAATTATGACACCTAAAAATGCTATGGCAAAAAACAACCATTGCACTGGTTTTACTTTTTCTTTGAGAAGTACTAAACCAAAAAAAGTTGCGAAAAAAGGAGATATGTATCGAATAGACACTGCTGTTCCTGAAGCAATATATTTTAAGGATAAAAAGAAAAGCATCATAGATATGAGTCCAAAAATACTTCGTAATATCAACAGTCCTCTTCGGTTTCCTGCTAAAGAAATTTTATTCTTAAATAAATAAGGTAGTGTAAAGAATAAAGAACCTAAGGATCTAAAAAAAACAATTTGAAAAACATTGAAGCTGTCAAGTGATTTAACAAACAGATTCATACATGTAAATGCTGAAGTACAGATAAACATATATTGAATTGCCTTTTTCAATAGTCTAGGCTTTTTTCGTAAAAGTATCCATAATCTCCATTACTGAAAGCCCTTCATCTGCAGTGCAAGGATTATCTTTTTTACCTAAAAAATAATCCACTGTATTTTGAATCATTGGTTGCTGAATATGCTTAGGATTTTCAAATTGAAAAGTAGTCGTTTCACCATCAGTATGAAGCTCTACTTTATCACCAAAAAATGAAAATTTAATATAGCCTTTGGTTCCAGAGATTAAACATTCATCTTTCTTGTTAGCTTCTGAAACATTGAAACTCCAAAGACCTCTAAACTGAACTCCACTTTCAAATTCTATTATGCCATTTACTGTCGTAGAAACGTTAGGAATTGCTTCTGAGTTAAACCCTTTTACCCATTTTGCTTTTCCAAACCATTTCAACATTAAATCTATTTGATGTGGTGCTAAATCATGAAAATATCCTCCTCCTGAAATTATAGGATTTAACCTCCAATTATCCTCTGTATTGGCAATTATGTTGTTAGTTCTTGGCTGTAAAATTTGAATATCAGCATAAATAATATCTCCGATAACACCTTCTTTTAAAAGTTGTTCTACCTTTAAAAAAGCTGGCAGTTGCCTTCTGTAATGTGCTACTGTTAATTTTGAATGACTTAATTCTAAAGCTTCACACAATACTCTCGCCCCTTCTGAATTTAATGTCATTGGCTTTTCCAAATACACATTTTTGTTATGCTTCAGAGCTTCTATGGCATAAGACAAATGTGTTGAAGGAGGAGTTGCTATGTAAACCGCATTAATTTCTGGATGATTCAAAATAGATTCAGCAGTATCAAAAAATAATGGCACGTCATGTCTTTTGGCAAAATCTTGTGCTTTTTCCTTATTTCTGCGCATTACAGCTAGCAAAGAAGAATTTTCGCAAATCTGAAATGCAGGACCGCTTTTTATTTCAGCAACATCACCACAACCGATAATTCCCCATACAACGTCTTTCATATATAATGCGTTCTTTTGGTTTCGGTAAAGATAGTCCTTTGATAGTTATTCAATATTCAAAAGACTCATTAAACTACTATGTGAAAGTTGTTTTATTTCTTCTGGTGAATGATTAAGATTGAGTTGTAGTAACTCTAAAGGAATTGAAGAATTGTTGTAGCTTACTTTGCTTTTATTTTCTGTAGAAACAATAATAACTCCATCAATAGAACCATCATTTAAGCTATTAATGTAATCTTCTTCCTTTGTAGGTGAATTAAATGTTTGGTATAATAAAACCCTATAACCAAATCCCTCTGCTGATTGCTGTAAATAACAAAGAGCTTGGTTATAAGATTTTTGAGTGACCTCAGGTAAAACTATAGCTATAGATTGCGATTTTTTTATTCTCAAAGCAACAGCATAATTATTGGGTACATAATTAAACTTTTTTGCAATTCCTTTAATAGCATTTCGTGTCTCTATACTAATATCTTGCTTGTCGTTCAAAGCTTTTGAAACTGTTGACACAGAAAAGCCAGACATTGAAGAGATTTCTTTTATAGTTAACGTAGAGGATTTCAATTTCTAAATAATTATCTAAGTGATTTAATAATGTCTAAAGCATTTTTAGTATCCGACTCAATCTTTGCTAAATCGTAATTACCATCAGCATTTTTAGCGATTAATTTTGAGCCCATCCCAACACAAGTTACTCCAGCTTTAAACCAACCTTCTAGGTTTTCTTTAGTTGGAGATACACCACCTGTAGGCATAATGCTTGTCCAAGGTTGAGGTCCTTTTATTGCCTTAACAAAGTCTGGTCCGTAAATACCACCTGGGAATAACTTTACAACTTCACAACCAAGTTCTTCTGCTCTACAGATTTCAGTTAAAGAACCACATCCTGGAGACCACATTACTTTTCTTCTATTACAAACAATAGCAATGTCTTCTCTTAATACAGGTGTAACGATAAAGTTAGCACCAAGCGCCATAAAACGAGACGCAGATGCAGCATCGGTAACAGAACCAACACCCATTATCATTCCTGGAAGTTCTTTAAGAACATATTTGTTTAACTCACCAAAAACTTCGTGAGCAAAATCTCCTCTTGCAGTAAACTCAAGTAATCTTGCGCCACCATCATAAACAGCCTTAATTACTTTTTTACTTACTTCGATATCTGAGTTATAAAACAACGGTACTAAACCGGTTTGTTTCATAACATTTACAACTTCTATTCTTGAATAATTTGCCATAACTTATCTTGCTACACGTCCAGAAGCATCACCTCCCATTAATTTTTCTACTTCAGAAACTGTTACTAAGTTAGCATCACCTTTAATAGTGTGCTTTAAACATGAAGCAGCAACAGCAAAGTCTAATGCGTTTTGATCATCTTCAGGGTATTTTAATAATCCGTAAATTAATCCACCCATAAATGAATCTCCACCACCAACTCTATCTACAATATCAGTGATTTGATACTGACGGGTTTCGTACATTTTTTCTCCATCGTATAATACACCAGCCCAAGTGTTATGAGAAGCAGAAATTGATCCTCTTAAAGTTGTAATTACTTTTTTAGCTTTAGGAAACTTAGCCATCATTTGCTTACAAACAGATAAAAATGCTTCTGCTTTTACATCGTGTCCGTGTTTGTGTACGTCTAAACCTTCTGGATGAATACCAAAATGCTTTTCTGCATCTTCTTCATTTCCTAAAACGATATCACAGTACGATGTTAATTCTGTCATTATTTTTTCTCTATGCGCATCATCACAATACGTCCAAAGCTTTGCTCTATAGTTTAAGTCAGTTGAAATAGTAACACCCATTTCACTCGCCACTTTTACAGCTTCCAAACATGCGTCTGCTGCACCTTGAGAGATAGCAGGTGTAATACCTGTCCAGTGGAACCAAGCGACATCTTTAAAAACTGCTTTCCAGTCTACCATACCTGGCTCAATCTCAGAAATTGCAGAATGTGCTCTATCATATACTACTTTACTTCCTCTACTTACAGCACCAGTTTCTAAGAAATAAATTCCTAAGCGATCACCACCATAAATAATCTTATCTACACCTACACCTCTTTTACGCATTTCCATCATAGCACACTCACCAATATCATTTTTTGGTAAACGCGTTACAAAATCAACTGGCACACCATAATTAGCTAACGATACTGCTACGTTAGACTCTCCACCTCCATATACTACATCAAAGCTAGATGCCTGTGAAAATCTTAAAAAACCTTGAGGAGCTAACCTTAACATTATTTCTCCAAAAGTGACTACTTTTTTCATTCTTAAATATTAGTTTAATTATTTATAAAATTATTGTTGGTTAAACGTTTAAGCATTTGATTTAAAAATAAATCAAAACTGTCTTAGTTTTGATTCTTAAAATTAAATACGTTAATTTTGCTTAAACGATTAAGCAAATATATAAAAACTTGGCAAATAAAAAAAGAACGACTATAAAAGACATTGCTAATGTGCTCAACATATCACCTGCAGCAGTATCTAAAGCCATGCACGATGACTCTAGAATAAGCGAAAAAACTAAAGCTGCCGTTAAGCGTGTTGCCAAAGAATTAAACTACCAACCTAACCACCTAGCCAGCGCACTTAGAAAAGGTAAAAGCAACTTGGTTGGAGTTATTGTACCTCGTACAAACAGTAATTTCTTTTCTTCAGTTATTGAAAACATGGAGGCTGTTCTTGATAAGGCTGGTTACAATATCATTATTACGCAGTCGAAGGAATCTTTTAAAAAGGAATGTAAAAATATAGATACGCTTCTTTACACTCAAGTAGATGGCATCATTGCTTCTATGGCCAATGAAACAACTGATTTGTCGTTTTACGAGAAAATAAAATCTAAAGGAATTCCATTGATTCTTTTTGATCGTGGTGAAAATGACCTAAATGTTGACTACGTTGGCATAAATGATTATGACAGCAGCCATATGATTGTTGAACATTTAGTTGAAAAAGGTTGCAAGCGTATTGCTCATATTGGTGGTTATAGACGAACTCGAATTTTTAACAATAGAATTAGAGGTTATATTGATGCTTTAAAGAAAAACAATCTGCCTTTAGATGAAAATTTACTTACTGAAAGCAATCTTACGCTTGAAGATGGTAGAGAAATGATGGAAAAGTTTTTGCAGTTAGAGCAACGTCCTGATGCTGTTTATGTGGCGAGTGACAATGCGGCTTTAGGAGCGCTTCAGGTATTGAATGAGCATCATATTAATGTCCCTGAAGATATTTGTTTGATTGGTTTTGGAAACGAACCATTTACATCTTTGGTAAGTCCAACAATTTCAACAGTAAATCAGCATAGTGCCGAAATAGGCAAGATTGCTGCTGAAACTTTCTTAAGTCGAGTTAACGATGAAAATTGGAAGCCAACCTTAAACAAAAATATCTTAAAATCTGAATTAATAGTTAGGGAGTCCTCAGATAAATAAGGTTTACCTGTTAAATCTTCCTGAAGTATTTCCTTCTAAAATATTCATAACTTCTCCAACCGAAGAAAAATTAACATCACCTTCATATGTGTGTTTTAATGCACTCGCTGCAGCCGCAAATTGCATGGCTTTATAGTCATCAAAATTTTGCAGACCATAAATTAAACCTGCTGCAAAGGCATCACCAGTTCCTATTCTGTCTACAATATGCGTAATATCTAGATCCTCTGTTTCTCTAAATTCCTGACCATTCCACATTCTAGATCTTATCTTATGCCAAGAGGCATTAATAGGAGTTCTAATCTTATCAAAAGTTTTCTTTATGGAAGGAAATGTTTCTATTAAGGTTTTACTAGCTTCAATAAAATCTTCATTTGAATAGCTATAACTCGTACCCAAAAGCTCATTCATTTCGTTAATTCCTCCAATGAAGATGGTAGAATATTGCATCAAGTCTGAAAGGGTATCTTTAGGATCTGCACCATATTTCCACAAACCACTTCTATAAGTAGGATCGGCTGAGACTTCAATCCCCTTTTCTTTTGCCAATTGTAGTCCTTCTTTTAAAGTTTTATAACCACCTTCGCATAAGGCTGGTGTAATACCTGTCCAATGAAACCAATGACACCTTTTAAGTGATTTCTCCCAATCTACCATACTGGGTTGTATTTCAGAAAAAGCAGAATGCGACCTATTATATGAAATAGAACTTGGGCGCATTACGGCACCAACTTGTAAAAAATAAATTCCTAAAGGACGTTTAGAACGTACAATTTCGGAGGTGCTAACCCCAAACTTTCTGAGATATGATATTGCTGTATCACCTACAAAATCATCAGATATTGATGAAACGTGCTTTACTTTTCCACCAAAATTAGCAATAGAAATAGCAACATTAACTTCTGTACCACCAAAATAAAACTCAAGGTGGTTAGACTGCATCAGTGTTTTGTTTCCTAGTGGTGAAAGGCGCATGAGCACCTCACCAAATGTTACGGTTTGTTTCATACATAAATTTAAAAAAAAGCCTTTCAAAATGGAAAGACTTTAGTTTATTATTTATTTAAATATGTACGATTAATTATTTCTTCCAGAAAGCTTCAATTTCCTCCAGAGATTTTCCTTTAGTTTCCGGAATGAATTTATAAGTCAAAAATATGATGACAACTATAAAACCGATAAAAATGAAATAAGGTAAAGAACCATTCCACGTTGGCCCGTTATTTACTTCACTTTGCATAACCATTGGAAAAGTTTGAGTCACTAAATAATTGGCTGCCCATTGTGCCGCAACTGCAACAGACATGGCAACACTTCTAATTTTGTTAGGAAACATTTCTGACAATATTACCCAAACTATTGGTCCCATGGACATAGCGAAAGACGCAATAAAAATTAATACTCCTAAAAGAGATACAAAACCGACAGCTTGTTGCTGTAATGAGACTCCTAATAATAAGAAACCTATAATCATTCCTACAGAACCTATGTACAATAATGGTTTTCTACCCAACTTATCAACCGTGAACATAGCAACGAACGTAAATACCAGATTTACAAAAGCCAATAAAATTTGTTGTAAAAGCACATCGTCTTTTCCAAAACCTAATGCTTTTTCAAATATATCGGCACCATAATAAAGCACAGCATTGATTCCTGTGAATTGCTGAAGCATTGACAATACAGTTCCTATTAGAATAATGACAAATATTGCTTTAGAAAAGTAATTCACTTTTATTTTGTTCTCTTCTGTTTCTAAAGAACTTTTTATTTCTTCAATTTCTTTTTGAGCCTGTTCAACTCCGTGGATTTTATTTAAAATCTGTAAAGCTGCAGTATCTTGACCTTTCAAAGCCAACCATCTTGGACTTTTAGGAACTAAAAACAGAAGTATTAGAAATAAAGTACTTGGTATCAATTCCGACCAAAACATGCGTCGCCAACCAAATTCTAAATTCTCTGCTTCCGATAAATTATTACCAATAAAATAGGTTACCAAAAACACAACAAAAAAACCAATTACAATAGCTAATTGGTAATAGGTAACCATTTTGCCTCTAATGTTGCTTGGTGCAATTTCCGCAATATACATTGGAGCATTCATGGATGCTATACCAATTCCCAATCCACCAATAATTCTAAACACCACTAAAACAGGTATAGTTTGAGGGAGTATTTCTGGTAGTCCAGATCCCCAAGCAGACACCGTGAATAGAATAGCAGAAAAAATCAATGAATTCTTCCTTCCTATTTTAACACTTAAAAACCCTGCTGCAATAGCACCAACAAAACAACCAATTAGAGCACTACCAACAACAAAACCTTGGGTGGTTTCATTAAATTCAAAAAACTTGGTGAGGTAAAATTGTGCACCGTTTATTACTCCTGTATCGTATCCAAATAATAAGCCTCCTAATGCTGAAACCGCAGCAATAAGAATTAAATAGGTCTGTTTATTCATTATAATTAGTTGTTGTTTAGTGTTACCAAAACAGCTGCAAAAGCCTTGGTATATTCAATTTGCTAGTTGCGCACTAATGTAATGGAAAATATTGACATTTTTTGTTAAGCTCCGTGTTAAGATTAGCTTTTACATTTTAAATGTAACAGTTAGGTTTTGTAAATAAAAAATGCCTTTGTCGATTTGGACAAAGGCATTGAACATATAAAATTGCTATTAATACTCTATTTGTATGGATTATATGTTAAAGTTAGTATTGTTAGTAAGGGATTTAGTTAGTTACAGTAGCTACCGAATCTTAATCGGTCTACACCTAATCTTAATTCTATTTTCTTTTCTGTTGGTTGCATATTTATGTTGATGACTTCCCAAGTATCACTGAAATCTGGTAAATCAGTAACATTAACATCAAAAAATAATTCATCATCTATAATAACAGCCTCCCAAGTACCTTCAAAGATGTTTGCTCCTTCTATTACAGTTATAGTTCCATCACCATTGAAAGTGAATGTATAATCGGTGTAGAGGTTCACCAAATTGTTATTATCTCTGAACAACTTATCTATTGACCACTCAGTACATTGCGCTAAGGCATCCTCGAGATCAGCTGTTGAACAAGATTCGCAATCGTCATCACCATAATCGTTGTCATCATCTTCATCACAAGTATTATCTGAAACTAAAATGATATTCTCTAAATCTTCAGCAGTTTCTATGGTTTCTGTTGTTCCTTCTGAAAAAATCATAACTACCGGAAAACCTATAGTAACGGCAGTATAATCTTGTAAATCAATAATAAAATTGAATAATTCGCTATCCTCATTGATAGTTACAGAATCCATAGTTTCTGTAAGTTCATTAAAATAATATAGGGTTATTGGATACTCAAAGTCTATACACTCAATGTCATCATCATCCTCAGTAGTAGGAAATATGTTTGTAACATCTTCTAGTTCAGAATCAGAATTCACACTATATGTTGTAAAGTCTGGTGCTATTACAGTAATAGGATAAGAAATAATTAAAATGTCTTCATCGTCATCAGAAAGATCAAAAATGTTTTCTATGTCTTGGTAGCCATCTTCATCTTCTATAAAAAGCTCCGTTCCATTAGCTGTAACCGTAACAGGCAACTGAATTCTTAAACTACTTGATTGGTCTATTATATTATCACTTGAACCATCACTCATCGCTACTCTTCCCATTAGATTGGCTAATGTAGAGTTGGGGTGAATGTATTCATTTTCAGGCGGATCTATACTTAGGTCGTTTTCCGTTCTACACGAACAAACTAATGCCATAACCAAAACACTTAATAAAAAGTAAGGTTTTGTGATTCGATTCATCATTCTCAATATATTTTTAAAGCCCAAAATTACAACTTCCATCCGCTTTCTAGTTGTTTTAGTCCTTTAGTTGTTCGCTTTAATTGATCATAGCGAATCTGAGCTAATTGATATTTGTATTCGTTAACAGAATCATTTGGATTCTGTACTAACATTCTTTTTAGTTGTGCAATTTTGTCTTTGCACTGTACCAGTTCTTTCTCTTTTAATTCAGAAAGAAACTGTACCATTTTTTTGGTGTTGATATCAAAGTTTTCAATCATTTTCTTTCGGTATTATTAAATCTTAAGGCTTAAGTAATCTTTCTAATCTTTTTAAAGTCATATTAAGTAATGCTTGACATGACCTATTACCTGGATCTAATAATAATACTTCTGAAAGGCTTATAACTTTCGATCTGTATCTATTAATTTCTTCAGCTTTCAACTGAGAAGAAATACTATTTACGTTTAACGTTGTGACCATTTAAGTAGGATTAGTTAGGGAATTTGGTTTAACAGGAATTTCTACACTTCCTATTAAGGATTTATGATGCTGTCAAAAGTCTCTCTAATTGATTTAGGGAAGACTTAAGTTCTTCTTGCTGAGAATTGTTATAAGGGTCTACAATTACAGCTTCGGATAGGGCCACCACCTTAGTACGATAATAATTAATTTCTTTATTTTTTAATTGGGATAATAATTCATTAAGATTAGGACGAAAGTCTACATTTTTTAACTTCAATTCCGTAAGGGCGATGTTTAAGTTACTACTCATAATAGGGATTAATTCGTTAGGGGTTCTTAATATTAAAACAACCCTGTAATCGATTGTCCCAAGAAAAATTTTATTTTTTTTATTTCAAAAATCACTTTTGAATTTTTCTCAAAAAAAAGCGGTTTTTTGTGATTTATAAACAAAAAAATATAGATGTTTCTAACAAATCAATATTGCTACTTCACTTTAACTAAAAGGGCACATGCTGAGTTTATTTTTTTTCTATATTTCGACACCCTAATAAAGAACAAAGATCCCCTAACCTTTGCCTAAATCTTTACATAACGACATATGCGATAAATTTCGCTTTTCTAGAGTTTACGAAAAGTATGCTCAGAGTTTAAGTAATATTCTCTTATATAAATATGGAGATTTGCTAAATCCTTCCGATAAAGTTCAGGAGGCATTTATTAAACTTTGGGAAAACTGCAGTAAGGTCTCACCCGAAGCTGTAAAATCATTTTTGTACACTACTGCAAATAATTTAATGCTAAACGAAGTAAAGCATCAAAAAGTAGTGTTTAAATATCAAGAAGTAAAACCAAAAGACTACACCAACGAGTCTCCAGAATTTATTTTAAGAAAAAAAGAATTCTCTAAACGTTACGAACGTGCATTATCAAATTTGAGAGAAGATGAAAGAGCTGCTTTTCTACTCAGCAAGGTCGATGGTAAGACACATAAGGAAATTGGAGAAATTTTAGGAATCACAAAAAAGATTGCTGAGCATAGGATTTATGCAGCATTGAACAAATTAAAGAACGAGTTAGAAGAACTCAACAAAAAATAATTTTGGGATATTTTAACATGAGTTGTTTTAAGTATAAACAGCTCAATTAAAATTTATTTCAAAAAAGTTTGGGACATTTTAAAAGAGAGTTGTTTTAAATATAGAACACCCCAAAGTCATGGATCAAGAAATTTTAGTTAAAAAGTGGTTAAGCAACGAACTATCTGAATCAGAGATGACTTCCTTTAAAGCTCTGAAAGATGCTGCTTTATATGAAGAAATTGTTGAAGAAGCACAACGTTTTGGAGGAAACGAGAATGCTAAAGTTTTGTCTTTTGACGAATTTGAAAAGCAACTACCTGCCAAAAACACCACAAAAACTATAAACTGGACTAAAGTAATTTCTAGCATTGCAGCAATTTTGGTTGTTGGCATAGCACTTTTTACCGTTCTAAACCAAGACAATATAAATAGCTACACTACAGAGTTAGCGCAAAACGAAACTATTACTCTTCCAGATAACTCAATAGTAAACCTTAACGAACTATCTCATTTAGAATATAATGCCTCTAAATGGAGTGAAAAACGCTCTCTAAATCTTGAAGGTGAAGCCTTTTTTGATGTTGAAAAAGGAAAACGTTTTGATGTGGTTACCAATCAAGGAAACGTGAGTGTTTTAGGTACAGAATTCAATGTACTTTCTAGAGAAAATGAGTTTAAAGTGTCTTGTTATGAAGGTTTAGTAACTGTAAACTATAATAATAAAGAAGTAATCGTTCCTGCAGGAACAGAATTTTCCTTAAAATCTGGTAACACAGAAAAAACTAAGGTAACTATTGCCGAACCTCATTGGATAAAACGTATGAGTGTTTTTGAAAATGCCACTTTGCAAGATGTTTTTACTGAGCTTGAAAAGCAATATGATATTAAAATAAACTACCAAGGAAGTCATACAATACATTTCACTGGTGCCTTTGAGCATAATAACCTTGAAAATGCTTTAAAATCTATTACAAATCCTCTAAATTTGTCTTTTCTTATCCAAAATAAGGAAGTGACAATAGAGAATGCCACCAAATAAATACTTACTTCTTTTACTACTGTTTTTTTTCTCAATTGCTTTTTTGCAAGGTCAGGATAATGACCAAGAAAATAAACTCCCTATTGAAAACATACTAACTAAAATAGAGACAGCCCACAACGTAATATTTAATTACAAAAGTGGGCTTCTTGATGATATTGTAGTTTTTGAGCCTCGTAAGGATTTAGACCTATCAGCTAAAATTGAAAGCCTTCATAACCAAACAAATTTAGTTTTTACAATAGTCAGTAAAGCTATAATTACCATATCTAAACCTATAAAAATTTGTGCCTATTTAAAAGATGAATATTTACAAGAACCGCTTGAAGGAGCAACTATAACCAGTGATTCTAAATACACTATAAGTGACAAAGATGGCTATTTTGAATTAGAATTAAATTCTTTGGACGATATGCTATCCATACGATTTATTGGTTTTAAAACTATAGAAAGACAAGCCAGATATTTTGATTTAGAACAATGTAGTGTCATTACTATGTCAGAGCATCACGAAATGATCAGTACCGTTTTATTAAAAGCTTATTTAGTTCAAGGTATAGATAAAGATAGTGACTGGACAACCTCTATAGATTATAGTGAGTTTACGCTTTTACCAGGATTAATTGAGTCTGATGTTCTTCAAACCGTACAGGCTTTACCAAGTATTTTAAGTACCGATGAAACAGTATCTAACCTTAACATTAGAGGTGGTTCTAACGACCAAAACCTTATTCTTTGGGATAATATAAAAATGTACCAAACAGGTCATTTCTTTGGGCTTATGTCTAGCTTTAATCCTCATATGACCCAGAAAGCCACTATTATCAATAATGGCTCGGACGTGTCTTTTACTGATGGTGTTTCTGGTACAATTCATATGAAAACTGACCGAAAAATCAATTCAGATTTTGAAGGCATTTTTGGCATAAATTTTCTGAATGCAGAGTTATTTACCAACATACCCATTAGCGAAAAATCATCACTTCAAGTAGCTTCAAGAAAATCGTTGGATGAGTTTGTAAGAACACCGACTTACAAAGTGTATTTTGATAGAATAACCCAAGATAACGAGATTCAAAACAACAATTCTGAAATTGCAAAATCAGATCAAGAATTCAATTTTTATGACGCTTCATTGCGCTGGCTATACAATCCTTCTGAAAAAGATTTCATCCGATTGAATTTTATTCACAACAGCAACGATTTAAGTTTTAATGAAACAACTGAGCTGGATGATAACATGATTACTAGACAAAGTAAAGTGTCTCAAAGTACACTAGGATTTGGCCTGAATTATACCAGAAAATGGAATAAAGAATTTGAAACCATAATAAACACTTACAACTCAGATTACAAATTGCAATCCTTAAATGCTGATATTGTTTCTAACCAGCTTTTTTTACAGGAAAACATCGTGTCTGAAACAGGTATTAAAGTCCAAAACATTTACACTAAAAATCTCTGGAAGCTAAAGTTGGGCTATGATTTTACAGAAACTAAGATTACTAATCTCAACGATATTGATTTACCTCGTTTTGTAAGGCGAGATGAAGAAGTTTTAAGAGAACATGCTGTTTATGGTCAAGCAAAATTTAGTAATGCAGCTAATGATTTTGCTATTAGAGCAGGTATTAGAGGCAACTATATTACAAAGTTCCAAAAAGCTATCGTAGAACCTCGACTTAGTATTAGAAAAGCATTAGGAAATCATATAGAAATTGAAGCTTTAGGAGAATTCAAACATCAAAATGTATCTCAAATTGTAAATTTTCAAAATGATTTTTTGGGTATTGAAAAAAGAAGATGGCAGCTTACCGAAAATGACAGTATTCCTATTATTAAAAGTAAACAGGCTTCATTCGGAATATTATACAAAAACAAAGGTTGGCTTTTAGACTCTAAACTTTATTACAAAACAGTTGATGGTATTACTACGCAAAGCCAAAGTTTTACGACTAAGTATGAGTTTGCTAGAGAACAAGGGAGCTACAATGCATACGGTTTTGAATTTTTATGTAGAAAAAAACTGAACGACTTTAACAATTGGTTGAGCTACTCATATATAAACAACAAATACACTTTTGAAGATTTAGAAGAGATAGAGTTTCCGAGCAATTTTGATATTACCCATTCCTTTGCATTAGGTAGCACCTACAGCACTGATTCTTGGAATATTTCTGCAGGTATTAATTACAGAATTGGCAAACCAACCTCAATACCAATAAAAAATAACGAAATTGAAGATGGTGATATTAACTGGGATGTTGCTAACGGTGAGCGATTAAAAGACTATCTAAGAATAGATGCTTCAACACTTTATAAGTTTAAAATAAGTAGCACTTTTAGATCTGAAGTTGGTGCTTCAGTCTGGAATATATCCGACAGAAAAAATGCAATCAACAATTACTTTAGAACTAACGATAGCGATAGCGTAGATAAATTCTCAAGATTTTCTCTAGGCCTAACGACTAATGCGGTATTTAGATTATATTTTTAAAAGACTAAAATTACGGAACTACAATAGACCTGTTAATCCAACAACCTATTTCTATTGTTTTGCCAGACATTTCACGCAAAAATATTTCTTCTTTTGTTGGTACTTTAGCTTCATAACTAGCAACATATTTACTAACTGTTTTCTGTAACGTAGGGTCTAAACGAGCTGCCTTTTCAGCTTCTTTTGCTGCCAACCAAAATACAGCTCTTTGATAGAAATTATCTTTTCCACAGTTCTTTGCACTATCACTATACATATCTGCAATTATTAGGTGTGGTCTACCATTAGAAGGATTTAATTTCACCGCATCCTGTAAAAAGTTTCGTGCTTTAGTATATTGCCCTTTACTTTTAAATATAACACCTATTCTTATAGCAAGGTTTGATTTTTTGTAAGTATCTGTTTCTAAACGATAGCCTTCTTCTAAATACTTATAAGCCTCTTCATTTTTACCCTTTTTGAGTAAAACCGTTGCTACATAAATCTTAGTATCTGCCGATGGAGAAACCTGATCATATTGCTTTACCAATTTTTCATATAATTCATGGTCTGTACACTCTTTATGATACATTCTACTTACAGCACGTTTTAACCAAACTGAATCATCTTTATTAGCATTAAAATCTTTAGTGTAAAGAGGTATTAAATTATCACAATTAGCCTTTGAGCTAGAAATAGCATCTATACTCTCTTCAATGATTGTATAATTTTTAAGGTAACTTTCATAAGCCCTTTTATTTGCTTTCTCTGTTTTATTGAGTGCCTCTCCATTCTCCTGCTTTTGTAATAACACATTTAGCTTTTCGGAATAATTCTGAATTTCTAATTGAATTTTCTCATTGATATTGTCATATGTGTTGAATAATTCTGCTGCAGTTTTTTCACCTTTTTCATAAAGATCTACAACCAAGGAAAAATAAGTATATAAACTCTTAGGATGTGTAAAGGTTTCTTTATCTGTTTCAAAAGTAGTATCAAAACAGGCAAATAATTCTTGTTTGCTTTTACCTAAATCATCTCTATAATCATAGATTAATTGACAAGCTTTTGCCTGATATTCACCTTTAGGAGTTTTACTCTCATAATACTTACTACGATTTTGCCACAAAGCCAACAACTCTTCTATATAACCAACTCTTTCTGTACCTACAGAATTATCTATTTTATACTTTAATATTTTTTCACCATCAACATAAATAGCAAAATTTAATTCTGGACAATCGGTATTTACAATAGACCATGGTTCATAAGCAGTATCGTATTTTTCACTTTTAACTAACTCATGAGAAATAGAAAGTTTCATATTACATTCTATTTCTTTTTGTGCGTTGATGAAAATTGAACTAATTAAAAAAAAGAAGCTGAAGATAGTTGATTTGCTTATCATGACGTGATTGGTTTGCAATTAGTTAACAACAAAATAGTCACAAAAAACATACCAAAATAAAAACCGTAATCATTTGATAATAAATGAATTACGGTTTTTACAAGTACTCAAGGTGGGAATCGAACCCACACTCCCGAAAGAACTGGATTTTGAATCCAGCGTGTAATGAAGTTTACCAATCTTATTTATATTGATTTTCAAATAATTACATTAAATACAAATCAAAACTCATCATTTAAAAACATTAAAAACCATTATTTGTTGTACCTATGTTGTACCTAAAATTTGTATCTTTGATATAAATTCAATGACATGGCATCAAGTATAAAAGTAGTCCTTCGAAAAAAAGCAAACAAACAAGGTCTATATCCTTTAGCAGTTCGAATTACAAAAAATCGTAAAACAACATATCTTTATACAGGTCAGTATATTGATGATAAATATTGGGATAGCTCTAATAACAAAGTCCGTAAGTCCTACCCAAATGCTAATCGTCTTAATAATCTTCTTTTAATAAAGTTGGCAGAAGCCAACCAAACATTGCTTGATTTAGAGTCACAAAAAAAACAAGTGTCTTCAAAACAAATAAAAAAAGAAATTACTTCACCATTAACAAAAACAAGCTTTAAAGAGATTGCAGACGACTATATGAATGAGCTAGAAAAATCTGGAAAATTAAGACGGTTGTCATCAGATAAGGCTCGCGTAAATCACTTTACAAATTTTGTAAATAATGATGATTTAAGCTTCAATGAAATAGATGAGGCGTTATTAAGGCAATTTTCTCTTCATTTAAAAACAAAACGCAAAAATTCTGAACGTTCAATCATCAATAATCTTATAGTTATTAGAACACTCTATAATAGAGCTATTCGCTTAGGGATTGTAGATCGTAAACTATATCCTTTTGGAGCGGACAAAATTCGCATTAAATTTCCTGAGACAGAAAAAATAGGACTAACTATTGAAGAGATACAAGCCATAGAAAGGTTAGATAATCTTTCCAAACAAGAAGAAAATGCAAAAAATATATGGCTATTTAGCTTTTATCTTGCCGGTATGCGAGTAGGCGATGTTCTGATGATAAAATGGAATGATATTTATGATGGTCGATTGCATTATAGAATGAGTAAAAACAGCAAGTTACTCTCTCTTAAATTGCCTGAGAAAATTATTTCAATTTTAGAGTCTTATAAGATAAATAAACAATCCAATGATGACTTTATTTTTTCAGAAATGAAAAAAGCCAATTTGAAAGACCCAAAAGACATTTATAACAAGGTTAAAACAGCAAATAAGAAATTCAATAAATACCTTGAAAAAATTGCTGAAAAAGCTGAAATCAATAAAAAACTAACGATGCATATTGCCAGACATACTTTTGGCAATCTATCAGGTGATAAAATTCCAATACAAATGTTGCAAAAGCTTTATCGTCACTCCTCTATTACAACGACTATAAACTATCAACAAAATTTTACACACAAAGAAACTGATGAAGCTTTAGATTCAGTAATTAATTTTTAGAAGCTTAACTTATGACTAAGCCTTCATTTTAATTATAAAAATAGATATCGGCGTCAACTTCAAGAATATAAAAAATCGAAGGTTTTTCAATTAAGAGAGAAAAATATCAAAGAAGTAAGAAATATTGGGCCGCATTTTCTCAAAAGTTACATGAACAAAATTCCACTATACTTAATTTAGCCTAAATTTTATCTTCCACTACAAAAAAAATGGTTTAACTTTAGTACAATTGGTAGAATTAAAATCATTTAATTCCAATTTAGAGATTTGTTCGGATGTAGCGTTTTCTACATTAATAAGCTTTGTTAATGTTTTTTCTTTTCTATCGTAAACTTTGGATACACCGTAAGGGAACATTTGACTTGCAAAGAGCGCGGGTTGAATTTTCCAATCCAAATTGGCATCTATAACTATAATAAAATTACCATCCTCATGAACATATGCACTTTCTGTAGGTTCGAGTTTGAGTAAATCCGTTTTTTCCATTTTTTTAAATTTGACAGGTTCTAATTCATAACATTGATCAGATGAAACATCCATTTTTATATTTCCATGTCTATAAGAAAATACGAAATTTTCACCCTCAAAATTAACCGATACACCAGGATCGAGATTTGCAAAAACATAACCATCTAAAAGAAGAACATTAGAGTTTGCTATAAAATCCCTTTGAAAATTATTAAATGCAGATTTAGCGATTTTTTCTTCCAAAGGAACATCTGCTCCAAAATCATTTGTATTAAATGTCTTGTATGAAAAGAATGAAGGCACAAACTTTTTTGAATCATGTTTGGAAACTTTTAGAGAAGAATTATCAGTATATGAAGAAACTTGACTAAGTAACAAAAGCGCGGTCAATAAACCATTAATAAAATATAATTCTATAGTTTTCATATTATTAAGTCTAAAATTATTTATCTGAAGGAAATTAGAGCCATTCCCATTCTTAACCGAGAATGGCTCCTAAAAAATAACAATACTTTCTTTAATTATTATTTGGTTATAGCTCTATTGATTTCACTAACAAGATGCTGTTCAAATTCAGTTTTATTATCAACATCCACCTCATCAAAGACTGGTAATTCATTAATAGTACCATCACTATTAGACCTCATATCTATATCAAAATCAATCGAGCCCGAGCAAGCACCACTGAAAGAAATATTGCCACTTATATTAGTGACCTGATTTTGTATAACGCTATAACTTACAGTAATGTCATAAGTCATAGTGCAACCATGAAGAGTAAATGTTCCTTTTAAAGGAATCTTAACAAAATATAGCGCGTCTGTAGCTAATAGTTTTTCTTCAAATGAACAGTCGTTTAAGACGTATGCGTCTGTATTTTCTGCAAATGAATTCAGCTCGCTAGCAGCAAGATTAGATGTCCATACTCCTAAAAATAATGCTAGCACGATTTTTGAAAATTTTTTCATAATTATTATTTAAATTTTGTCTACTCTTTTTAGCTTTTCGACTTCCGCTTTATTACAACCTAAAAATCAACAATTTATTCCAATTTTAAAAATTAAAAACGCCTACAAAATATGTTCATTTTGAATACTTTAGATTGTTAAATTAGATAAAGCCTTTCTCTCGTGCTTTTATAATTAAATCCCTATCACTATCGTTTTTCACTTTAAAAACATTTTTCAAGTTTTTCTTCCTTCTTTCAATTCCAGTTTTCGACAACGGAATTATATCTGTTAACTCTTTCATCCTTGCCCCATTCGAAATTTCTTGTAGAATTTTGACATCCAAATCATCCAATACCAAATCAGAAGTAAGTTTTTTTCTCATTAGATTCAGTATTGTTTCACTATAGAAGGAACCGTCTTTTAAGATTTTATTAATGGCTGAAACCAAATCCAAGAAAGTAATATCAGATTTAATTAAAAAAGCATCTGGATTTAATGATTTAAGAATACTATTAAGTCTAAAATTATCATTAAGGCTAGTACAAACCATTAATTTACATTTTGGAAATTTTTGTTTGATTAGAGAACCTAAGCCTTCACCATTCAATATATCATATTTCTTACTTGGAGGTAGGCTGATATCAAGAATTACTATATCTAATTCGCCACTCTCTTTAAGAGATGCTATTCTTTCAAACGCTTGGTCACAGTTTAATGCTTCAGACACCGTGAAATTCACATTTGCTTTCTCACCAGCAAATTCTAATGCATTTTTATAACTATCAATGTTGATTTGATGGTCCTCAACAATTAGGACTGAAAATTTTTGCTTCATTTTTTAGATAATCAAAAAAGTGTTATCAAATAAAAAACGAGCTATCAATTAATTCATTAAGGGATAATCAAATATAAAAAAATATATCTATTCAGTGCGTACAAAAATCAAACATTTTCCTTCAATAATTTATGATGACAGAAAAATTTAAAACAAATATCAGTGAAATATCACTCAACTATAAGCGTAAAGTCAAGGCTTCAGAGCGTCCTAAAGTGTCTTGTTCCAAAGACGCTGAAAAGCTCTTTAGGGAAAACTGGAATGATTTGACCATCAATCTTTATGAAGAGTTTAAGATATTGCTCCTTGATCGTAATAATAGCTGTATGGGAATTGTCCCCATATCCCAAGGTGGTGTGTCAGGTACCTTAGTCGATGCAAAACTGGTCTTTGCCTCTGCATTGAAGGCGAGGGCTTGTGCCATTATTCTTGGACACAATCATCCCTCTGGCAACACTAAGCCTAGTCAATCGGATATCAACTTAACAAGACGTTTGGTTAAAGGTTCTGGTTATCTTGATTTAAAGATTTTGGACCATCTAATAATTACTGATACTAACTATACTTCATTTGCTGATGAAAACCTTGTCAGCTTTTCTCCTTAATTTAAAAAAATCTCAGAATCTTTTTGGCGTGGTTTTTGGAATCACTATTTTAGATTCAATAATTAAAATAACGAACAAGTATAGATATATAATTTATTAGAACATACATAATAAGCATTAGCTAACTTTTTCACTGATATCGAAAACTGGTAATTTTTAAAAGAGTCATGTGATAAGTCAGAAGCTATTGCCCACGGTAAGGCGTGGGCTTAGTTGCTGTCTTTGACTCTTTGGTATACCAGTACCACGATATCGAGACACACTAAGTTCCACGCTTCTTTTTTACCGATATGAAAACACCTCGCATCCGTTCCCCTTAAGTAATTCTTTTTCACAACTCCCAAATCAAAAAGTTTATTAATCATTTTAAAAATTTATCTATATGAAAACTTCAATTTTCAAAATATTATTTATCAGTATTCTTTGTCCAGTCTTAATGGCCGCTTCCTGTTCTAGTGACGATGACGGCAACCAAGATAACAATCCAACCTTTGACCCTGTTACAATTGATTTATCCAATATACCAATTGGTCTAGATGACACAGCCTTTGAGGTACAGGGCTATTCCTTTGAAGCATTTAGAGTAGAACCAAATCCTTCGGAAGTTTATCCTGGTCTGCTCTTAGCATATCCACAAGATGGAAACGCCAGTTATATAGAACTTGATTTAAGTCAAGCTAGTGGTGTTTCAAGTATAACAGCAAGAATATTCATAAACAGTCAAACACCTATTACTTTCTATAACGGTGAACAGGTGGTCGATGAAATTTTTGCCGTCAACGACACCGAAGATATTTTCGAAGATAACTCTTATCAATTAAACGGACAGACGATTACATCCGTGCGTATAAGTTCATATGAAGCCATTGTTGAATCAATAACACTTGAATAACATGAGAAATTTAAAGACTATAAAGCTCGCTCTGTTATTTATTGGTCTAGTCGGATGTAATGAATCAGCACCACAAACATTAGAGGATATAGAAAAGTTCAAACTTGAAACTAAAAAGGATAATCTAAGAACAATGTTCCTTGGTGCCATTAACCTATGCTCGGATATAGATTACAGTAATTATTTGGATAATCCAAGGTCGAATGAAGAATATAAAAAAGGTGGTAATTGTTGCAGTAACTCAGTTCAGAAACCATACATAAGTCTCGCCGAGTATTATGTTTATGCGATGGATGGCGATCGCAGTATTTCTATAAATAGTGACAACCCTTTTAAGTTAAAGGAAATTAGAAAGCAATGGCAGGAAAAAATTGAGAAAGCGGAAGAAGAAGCCAAAGATTATGATTCCAAAGCATTGGTATACAAAGGCTTTAGGAATGTTAGCGTAAACACATATGATGTACCATCTGGCAAACTGATAATCAACCAAAGCATCTTGATTGATTTTGGAGGTAGACAAGGCAATTGGTATGGGAAGTTAGATTTTAGATACAAGGGCGGAAAATCACGTCATGTTAAAGATTTGGATATTTCTGCCGATGAAGCAGAAAAACTCTTTGATTATTTCGAAGAAAATAAAACTCATCCCAAATTTCCACCTTCCAAACAGTTGAACACCATCATAACTTATGCACTTGAAAAGCCTGAACCGGATCATCGTTTAGGACTTTTAATTGTCAATGTAAAAAAGGTTGAATTCTATTATCCTAATGGTTGGGACAATAAAGTCGGCGAAATAGTGTTTAAATAAACGGATTGGAAATAACACAGGGTTTTCCCATTCGTGATAGATAGCCCGCAATAAGGTTAGGGTTTGCGGGCTATTTTATTGTATCAGTCCATATCCATACCAATATCCTTGTCCAAGTCTTTGTCCTGATCCTTAAGGTCAATGTAAAAATTGTCCAAACTATCAATGTCCAATGATGGAATGTTGTCTTTATATTGATCTTTGGTTTTGCTTGGACTGATTTCCTCTTGGTATTGTGACATACCATCTTTCATCGCTCTTATACGTTGTTTTCCTGCTTTGAGTCCGTCCAAAATATCTGGTTTCAATCCCAATTCTTTTGATAACATATAACCTTGATTAAATGCTTCTTTGTAGTCCTTGTCTACCTTGTGTTGTTCTTCCATAGCTAAAAAGGTTCTTTGGCATGTTGCTCCAAGTAATCAAGCAAGGAATAACGATCATAAAGAATGATGCGTTTTTGAGGCTGTGAAAAACGTATCTTACCTTCATCCCTTAGCTTTTGTAAGGTTGTTTTGGAGGCAATATTGAGCATTGCCATAGCCTGTTCACCATCTATCCATTGAAGTGGTTCTTCCTTTTGCTTTTCGTCAAGATAGGCAACGACCTTATCAAAAAGGGCATAAAATGCTTTTTCTTCTAAACAAACAACTTGCATAATTACTCATTCATAATCATCGCTTGGCGATGGTGATTTATCGATATCCTTTTCATTTTCTTCAAAACTCAAATAAAGGGATTGGTATTGGTCGTCTATTTCGTCCAAATCATAGGCGAGGGATGATTCAACTGCTTTTTCCTTATAGGCTTGCCTACCTTGCTCAAGAAGAATAACAGTATCGTCTTTGTCCATTTTCTTGACAACTGGATAGATATAGTCTTGGTCGTTCTTAAAAGCTTTTTCCTCTAAAGCCTGTTTTATCTTTTCATTATAATCATTCTTGACCTCAAAGGTTTCTTTTTCGATTTGCTTATCGGATTTTAGCTCTTTTGTATGTGTTTTAATAAGTCGAATATCACCCTTTGGCGAGGGTGCCGGTTCATACTTATTGAAAGATACTTTTTTGCCCCTGTTTAAATCATCAATAGCCTTTTGCTTTTCCTTTAACAAATCCTGTACTTCTTTACTGCTCTTAGCCAGTTCTTGGATATATTTCAATTCAAGGTCATCTGGTTTTTGTGTCATTTCCTTTGATTTTGTGTTACACTTTCTTTTAACAAAGAGGTGTAACGGTGACTCATTCTTTTGGACTTCCTATCTGTGAAGACAAATTAAAAACCTACAGGGAAAAGGACTTGGACTATAAGGTCCAAGCTCGTGATTTACTCGTAAATGGTCTTGGCTACACGCCACCTCTTTATATATCCGTCCTCTCTGAGCTGAACATAAGGTCTGCCTTAAGACGCCACGATTTGGGTGAGACCACCCGTAAGGACTTGAATGACTATATCGAATTCCAAGTCCGTTTCGTAAATAAGATGATGTTGCACAGCGACAATTGCAAAAGCTGTTAAACCTATTCATTTGCCCAAATATCTAAAGGGTTTTTCTCATCCACATTGCTAATGAGGTTTTGCCTTAAGTCGTTGCTTTTGGGCAGTTCTATAGGAAAGGAAAGGCCTCCTGTTTGAGCCTTTGGCTTTTCTTCCATAATGACATCATGTTTCCATTTGGATACAACCTGTTCATCAATAGCATCCAATACATAGCCTCTTGCATAATATGCTTTCATCAAGCTTCGATAACCGAAAAAAAGCCCACTTAAGAATATCAAAATACCTACTGGTCTGGTAAATGAAACTAACATTAAGAACAATCCAACTAAAATAGGAATTGCAGGTTCAAAAAGCACCAAGATACGGTATCTAGTAACGGTCAAACCTAATATTTTTGTTCCAATCAAATCATACCAAAAATCAAATATTTGCCCATCACTGTAACTAAATCTATCAAAGTCATAATTCATACTATATCGCTTGAACTCCATACGGTGACGAATAGATTTGTAAAGAAATATTAAAGTAAATAGTAGCCAAGGCAATCCAAGTACCTCTCGGACTTTATCGCCTAAAAAGATATATGGATAAAGCATAGAGAGTGAGATTATAATAGCTACTGAAAATGAAAAATAGCGTTCTCCATAGTGCTTTCGCATAAAAGCTTCTGATATATAGCTTGGGTAAAAACTAATGGCAAAGATTAGATCGCTTCCCATCTGATACAAAGCACTTGCCCTACCTGCAGTTACAGTTCTAAAAATGGTCTGTTTTCCTGTTCGGTGTTGGAATTCTTGTCTTTCTCGTCTCATAATATGTTTTGTTTTAAATGGATTAACTTGTGGCTTTCTTCAATGACCTCTAATTCGCCATTTTGGTATTGCCTGTAATATTTAAAGGTCTTGCCCTGTCTATGGACATAGGCCTGAACCATAAAGTCATTTTCAGGACCTCCAGTTTTTAATCTTGTGAAATTCGAAGGCTCAACGATATTTGTAAATATTTCGGATCTTCCTTGACTACTGCTATTTTTTTCACCAAACGTCAGCCCCTCGTTTTGAGACCATTTCCAGTCTTTCCCGATTAATTCGGATGCGTACTCATTGGTTTCGGGGTCAGAATTGGCCAAGAAAAATTTTGTTCCTAAATTTCCTGCTAGAGCCTTAAATCTTGTTTTGCCGATTTCACCTCCACCGGCATTCAGATAAAAATTAGGTAGGTTTTGAGTCATATACACTGTACAAGCTCTATACTCCCTAGCTATGGATTGAAACTGGATGTCATAGTCAGGGTTGATAAAGTTTTGGAATTCATCGACCCAAAGACAAACGGGTCGGGTATCGTTTTTTAACTTTCTACGCTGTATAGCCCTTTGCCAAAGGTACTTCCAAAGCACTTGAGCATCACGTCCTGTTTTATCATAGATAAGAACTGGTAAATCAATTATGATGATTTTTCCTTTAAAGGTATCCTCTGGTCTTATGGTAGTGTCAAGTGAAAACAATTCCCTTAAAGGCTCTCTCATAAAACGGTCACCAAATCCAAAGAACATTTGTTCCACAATACTTCTCGTTTTTTCTGAAAGATGTATCCAACTTTCCAAAAAGAAATCTTCTATATTCTGTAATCGCCTTTTGAGCTTTATATTTTCTCGGGTGTTTTCAGCTTTGTCTAAATGGAAGGCAGTATGCTCAATCAAGCGAAAACATTTGCTTGAAATCCGCCAATCTGCATTTTGTAATTCTTGCTTACTTCTTGGCGCTGATTGAATAATTTTATAGACATGCTCAAATTTTCTGTTTTTGGTCAACAGACATAAATCAACTGCATTGACAATCAGTTGTTGCAGGGTTGAATCCCAAAAAGCCTTATCACTTTCTTGGCTATCCCTTGTACCAGACTTAATGACGTTCATAAGAACATCAGCTATGTTGTGAGCAATAGCCTTACCATTGTCGTTGCGTAACAACTCTTCTTCAAAGAAATTGAAGTAATGCCCCGAATTGGGCGAGAAAACCACAAGGTCTTTTTCTCGTCCGTATTGTCTACAGTATTTTATCCATAGATCTTTTTCGTTCTCTTTGGCAGTAAGTACCAAAAAGCCAAATCCATTTCGCATATAATGTCCAGCGATGAGATTTCCAACCGCCGAAGTTTTACCTGAACCTAAGCCACCACTAACAAAGATACCATTTGAAGCATCCCTAACTTGAAAGAAATCTTCATTGGTCCAAGACCAAATCACCCTATCTAAATGATCATTTTGTACTACCATTTTATTTGTTTTTAGACACAAGAGTCCTTGTTGGGGAAATATGCCATTTACCCCAAGCATATGAATACTTAATGTCTTGTGATTTTAATTGTGAGATTAATAAAAGACACATCTTCTGCGTCCAGTAGATGGTCTTTTAAAACTTAAACTAAGATGCGCTAGTTAGGATAAGTTTACTGATTTTGCTCTCTAACCTTCAAAATTCAGTTTTTTTTGATTTTAAAGTCTCTTTTTTACCTGACTTGGCAAACTAGAAACTGAAACCGTCTTGATCGTAGAGTTTCCATACTCTCGAACTTTAGCAATACTGCTCCCAGTATTGTGCGTAACAACATACTTCTTAGTTGACATAGCTTAAAATTTAAAATTATACACTCACACCCCGATTTGCCAAATCGTTATTGTCCTTCTTTTTCATCCAAACAAAGTTGTTTGGACAATTCTGTTCTTTAGCATTTACAAATGGATTTTTTGAATTTCCATCCTTATAATATGTTTTTAATTTTCTCATCCCTATATATTAATTAAGAACAAGACAAAGGTATCAAAAATATTTATATTTGATACCTTTAGTATGTTAAAATTTATAATTTGTACTTTTATGAAAAATATGGTATGAGTGAAAAAGGTAAATTAAACAGAAATGATGATGCTATAAAAAAGCAATTTCAATTGTCAGATCTTATTTATGGCCTTCCTTCAGTTGATGGCAATAAATCAGAAAAAAATGATATTGTGAATGAAATAATTGAGGATACAATCAAAACTTTTGATGACTTAATTGAAAATGTACAGAGCAATCAAAAGGTATTAGATTACGAACTTGATTATCATAACAACAAATTACACGGAAAACTTATTGAACTTTATGAGAAAGAAGGTAGAGAACAATTGTTATATTTGAAATCAAAATCCCCTGATATTGTTGAACAAATAAGAAAAGAATACCAAGAAACTAAGAAAAAAATTACACTGGACGATATAATGCCCCTTGTTGATAATTTTGAATTTATTGATTTGGTTGTTGAAAAGAAAATTCCTTTTAGATCAATAATCAATCAGCGATATAGTGAATCTCTTTCAAAAACATTATTATATCTATCTAATAAAAAAAGCCTAGGTAGAGGTGGTAATCCATATGTTGGCAAAACAGTCTCTAAACTTGCTGATAAATTTGCTTTAGAAATAGGGATCACCTTAGATGAATTAGACAAATTAGGGTTTAGTTCTTTAAAAGATAAAGCAGACGAATTAAATTCAAGAAATATAAAAACCTCTAGAGGCAAAACTTGGACAAAAACTGCTGTGAGTAGAATTGTTAAACGTTGGGATAAAATAAAATCAGAAGAAAAAAACAATAAAATTTCCTCCTCAAAAAAACCGAAACCAAAATAACTTAAGTTTATTAGGATACAATCTTAAAAAAGTCCTCAAGCACTGCTTAGGGGAGATGTCTGATATTAAAAAGCTGTGTTTTTCGATAGAGGTTAGCACTGTATGAAAGCCATTTTACACCTTAGAAATAAGCCATATTCTGAAAATAAAAAGTACCTTAAAATATATAAACCAACATTGGTAAGGTACTAAAAAGCGAGCGAAGCGCTGCAAGCCCCAAAACTACCAAAACTAATACTATGAAATGTCTATGGGTTTATACAATAAAGAAAAGCCATCCAAATCTGAATGGCTTTAATCTTAAATGCTGTTTAATAGAGTTAATATTCGCTAGGTAACATAACCGTCAAAACTCTTCGGGTTATCTTAAGATTACTTGGGTCTTCACTACCATATTCATAATTTGTGTCATAGTAGTCAATCTTCCAAAGAATATCCTGTTTGTTTTCATCCAAGGTAAAGCGACCAAAATCGTGTTCACCATGAGGGTCGTTATCTTCATTGAAATCATCGTAAGCCCAAAGTTTGATAAGTGTATCCAACTTCTGAAAATTAGATAAGGCATCAACTCCCATAGTCATATTGAGTTTTCCTTTGACATCGATTATATCCATTTCAACCATACCAATATGCTTTCTGAACATATCATTTTGCTCTGCCAATAATTTGGTGTTATAGTTCATTCCATTTCCTTTCCTAAGAAGAATAAAGTTTTAAAATATTTACATACTCAAAACTGGTTCTTTGTCATTTAGATATTTAACTGCTTTGGAAGCTTGGGCTGATGCTTTAAAAATATAAGTCTTATTTTCCTTAAGAGATTTCAGCCAGCTCTTAATATAGATTGCATGATGCTCAGGTTGTATTTGAGTGATACCATGTTGGGCGCATAGAAAGGCAGACCCTAATTCAGCAACGAGTTCTTCAAAAGCATAATTCTCCTTGATATCATCATTTTTGTTTTGCTCTCCAAAGCGATTTAAGCGATGCTTTGCACCAGTCCAGTGTGTAAGCTCATGTAACAAAGTCGCATAGTAATTAACCGTTGCATTAGCTTGAGACGTATCTTGAAATAGCGTTTTCATTGGCATATTAATGTAATCATTGACCGTATCATAATAGGCTTGAGAGCCTCCATGATTAACAACTGCCTCAGTTTCTTTACAGAATAAGTCAATAGCTTTTAGAGGTTTTACCTTATCAATTTGAACTTCTTCTATTTTGGGTTTATACCCTTCAATCTGATTGGCATTAAAAACATTGTAAACCTTAAGCATCGGTATCTTTAGTTCCTCAATTTCAGAATTACTATTTTCTTCAGATTTGATTAGGGTCTTATAAAAGATAATTTTGCTGGATTTTTCACCTTTTTTGACAGAGGCATCAATTGCATCCCATTGCTTAAAGGTTGCCCATTCATTGGATGTATAGCCTTTAGCCTGTTGGTGTAACCAGAGACTAAGTATATTTATTCCTTGGTAGGGGTTTTCGGTTATTGGATTCGTTGGTAAACCCAAAGATGAGAGCTGACCAAACGGTGGTTGATAGTTTTCAATACTAACCTTATCCAATAGGTTAATAATCTGGTCTGTAATTTCCTGTTGAATATCTTTTTTTGAATAGTTGGACATTAAAATTTCCTTTCCTAAGAAGAATAAAGGGGCAAAAGCCCCTTTATCGTTTTATGGTCTTGGCTGTCCATTGACGGCGGTTTTCTTCTGTGATGTTTGTTTGTTCTCAACTACCTCACGAGGCTTATTCTCAAAAATCACTAAATCCCCAAGATTGACCTCGAAGCAGTTAGCTTCTTTTTCAGGTTTGATTTCTCCAAATTGAATGGATGCATCTTGTCCATAAATCTTGGTTTTAAGAAATAATTGAAAACGTGGTTCTCCATTTTCAGCTTTAGGATTCTCCTTGATTTGAAGCTTTTCAGGGCTTAGGCTCATATAGCCTTTTTCAGAATTGTTCCAAATTGCAGAAAATCGCATATTTATAGGATTGCCGAATTGGTCACTCTTTACATAGAGACCATGAGTAGGGCGGTCACCAGGCTTATCTTGTTTTGCGTTTTTAGTAGTCATCATTAAACTCCTTATATTTAAAATTGAGATGATATGGCGAAAACAACACCAAGGCAGAATTGATTGGCCCGTAACCACACGGTTTAGGTGCGGGCAAGTGAAGGGCTAATCAATGCGTTGGTGTTATCGCTGTATGTCATCTCAATCGATATAAGGGGATAACGAATGACTTTAATACGCACAGAAAGAAATAAACTAGTTCTACAAAAAATTTCTTATATTCGTTAAGCATTATGCTCTCTAACCTTGTGCGTAGTCACATACAAAATTCAGTTTTAAAAGACGAGTTTAATCTTTTAAGAATGAGAGTGCATGATACGAATGTTTCAGAGCCAGACTTCGGCTCAAGCTAAGAATTACTTTAAGGATGCCTTATCCAAGGCAGATTATTACATCGAAGATCAAGAAATGAACGGATGCTTTCATGGCAAGATTGCCATGCGTTTAGGTATTGAGGGCAAAACCGTTGATAAAGACATCTTTGATAAGTTATGCGATAATATCAATCCTTCAACTGGGGATTCACTTACCCAAAGAACGGTTAAGGATAGACGTGTCGGTTATGATATTTCGTTTCATGCCAGTAAAAGTTGTAGCCTGTTGTGGGGGCTAAGCGGTGATAAAAAAGTACTCAAAGCTTTTGAGCAAAGTGTTCAAGAAACAATGCTAGACATACAAGAGGATGCCCAAGCTCGTATTCGGGTACAGAATCAGCAAGATGATAGGCATACAGGTGAATTACTTTGGGCTGATTTTATCCATCAAACCGCTCGTCCAGTTGGAAACAATGCGCCAGATTGTCATTTACACGCCCATATTTTCTGTTTCAACGCTACCTATGACCAAGTTGAGGATAAGTTCAAGGCAGGGCAGTTTCACGATATCAAAAGGGATATGCCCTATCACCAAGCCCGATTTCAAAAAAGGTTAGCTGATAAGCTTTCCAATCTTGGCTATGACATAAGAAAAACCAAAAACGGCTTTGAACTGGCTATGATTCCACAAAAGGCAATCGACCATTTTTCAAAACGCACCAATCTTATTGGCCAAGTAGCCAAAGAAAAGGGCATTCAATCCCAAAAAGAACTGGACCAATTAGGGGCTAGAACACGTTCGGGAAAGAAAAAAGGTTTAACAATGGAAGAACTTAGAGAAGACTGGAAAAAACAACTCATCAAAGAAGGTATAGATGAGAAAGTAAAAGAGGAAATATCTACAACGGATTTGGGCCTTACGGCTGAGAAATCAATTGAACACTCTATAGACCACGTTTTCACAAGAAACTCTGTTAAACGAGATAGGCAAATTTTAGCTGAAGGTTATAAATATGCCATAGATAACAAACATTTGTCATTGGACGATATTGACAGGGCTTTGGAAAAGAATGACAAAGTTTTTAAAGTTCAAGTTGGAAGTCAACGCCTATGTACAACGGATTTAGTTCATAAAGAAGAGCGAAAAATGGTCAACATGGCTCGTAGTGGTATTGGCAAATTACATCCTTTGGTATTTGATTTTGATGTTTCAAGATACAAGCACTTAAACCCTGAACAACAAAATGTGATAAAGCATGTAATGAAATCCCAAAATAAGCTGACGATGATTAGAGGTGGTGCAGGGACAGGAAAAACGACCTTACTTAAAACAGTTGTCCCTGAGATTGAAAGAACAGGTAAAGACGTGTTTTTATTTGCACCTACGGCTGAGGCGTCAAGGGATGTCCTAAAGAAAGAGGGCTTCAAAAAAGCTGATACCGTTGCCAGGCTCTTAATTGACAAGAAACTCCAAGAACAAACAAAAGGGCAAGTAATTTGGGTTGATGAGGCTGGAATGCTCGGTTCACAGGATATGGTAGCTTTAATGGATGTTGCTGAAAAGCAAAAAGCTAGACTTATCCTATCGGGTGACCCAAAACAACATTCGGCGGTCAACCGTGGTGATGCTATGCGCATTTTGCAAACAGTTGCCCATATCCCCTATGCTTCAATGGAAACCATCTACAGGCAAAAAGAAGAGCATTATAAATCAGCAGTTAAGGATATTAGTGAGGGCAATATCAAAACAGGCTTTGGTAAATTGGAAAGCCAAGGATGTATTAAAGAATGTTCTCCATCTGAAATAGATAATGTTCTAGTAAATGATTTTCTAGAATCAAAAAAACAGAAAAAAACCGCTTTGGTTATTGCCCCTACAAAAAGTAAGGTTCGGGAAACTAATCAAGCAATTAGAAACAGTTTAAGGCAAAATGGCTTTTTAGGAAAAAGAGAAAAGAGCGTCACTATATATGAGAATTTACATCTGACCGAATCCGAAAAGAAAGATTTACGAAACTATAGAAAAGGACAGGTAGTTCAATTGAACCAGAATTTAGAAGGTTTAAAACGTGGTTCTGCTTTAAGCGTTGATAAGATTGAGAACAAAAAAGTCTATGTAAAAGACAAACAGGGAAAACATCATATCCTGCCCACCCAAAGGGCAAAGGATTATGATCTGTATTTAACAAGAGAAATCCAATTGAGCTTAAAGGATGAGATAAAGATTACCAAAAACGGTTTTGATGCCAATGGTAAAAGATTAAATAATGGTACTCAGTTAAAAATTACAAAGGTGAACAGTAAAAGTGAAATTGAAGCGGTTAAGGAGTCAAGGTCAAAAAAGACGATTTATAAACTTGAAGCCAATCACGGTAATTTTGATTATGCCTATGCCTCTACCTCTCACAGTGCCCAAGGAAAAACGGTTGATAAAGTATTCGTCTCCCAACCTGCTGTTACATTTCCCGCATCCAATCAAAAACAATTCTATGTATCGGTATCAAGGGCAAGAGAAAATGTAACCATCTACACTGATGATAAGGATGATTTGTTGGAACAAATTCAAAAATCAGGTGACCGGCAAGGGGCTACCGAACTGATAAAGTACGATTATTTTAAGACCAAAACCCTAGATATCAACCCTGAAAAGACAAAAGAGGTATTAAAAACACAAATTAAAGACATTGATTATGAGCCAGAACTATAAATTCAAGAGCTTGGAAATTGCCAAGGCTAGTCAAAAGAAAGAAATAGATGAAACTAAAAATGACGGTTTTAAGACATATGAAATCGGTGAATCAAAGACTATAGATTTTGTGTTGCTTGATGGAACACGTCAGAACTTCCCATACAGTCATTATCTTACTTCTTGGCTGGGTGTTGAAAATGAGGAAAGAGTTATTAAAATCTTTTTTGCAACTCATATGGTTACGGTTAAAGGATTTTGTTTGGATCAACTGTATAATCGAATTCTAAAGCAGGAATTAAAGCGCATCAGCGCTAATAAAATAAGATATGAAATAACGAGAAATGATAATACTTATATAACAAATATAGTAATCCAGTGGAAAGGAAGTGTTAGTGAAAAAAAATAGATTATGGATTTAAAAAAATTCATAATCTATTTTTTTTATACTTTTTTTCTTTATAACATCATTAAATTTAATCTCATGTTTTTTGAATTCTTCAGGGCTACTCAATACTTCGTGTATCTGTGAATGCCATCTTTCAAAAACAGTCTCTGGCATTTTAAAAATTTCCAAATATGTATCATTCAAAAAATTCACATATGCTCGTTGATTAGGTAACCCATAATCAAACCAAGTCACCGGTAACACAAATAAGTTATCGTGAGGTATTGAAAAAACTGATAACCTATCATTATCATTAATCTCTTTAATATTTTCAAAAGGATCAGTGTCACTAACTTCTAAATTTAGATCATATAAGTTTTGCCAGAATTCAACTGCAATAGTATCTAACTCGTTCCGTTTATGAAATATGTAAACATACTTAGTCGTATTTTTAGATTTACCTCTAACAAGACCGAGGTTATCCGATAATGAATCCATCATTCGGTTTCCAATTTTTGTTTGAGATAATTCTACTGGTTCGGCTGTAACAAAAATTATACGTTTAGAAGCTTGACAATTTTCATGAAATTGTCTGAGAGATTCACTATTTAAATAATTCTCCGAAAGCAATTTATTCTTATTTTGAAATTGAGCTTCAATAGCAAATAGTATTTCTTTTATCTTTGGGTCTCTTGGATTATCCGTTTCTAAACGATTAAACAATACTTTCATAAAATTCTTTTGAATTTTTTTTGAAAGTCTTTTGTTGCCGTTTAAATATGCGCTCATGTGCGTGTTTATACTATTCTGCCTTGTTTTCTCTTCTGACTCTGTATAATTTTCGCTTCCATTTTCTTCTTTCACCATTAGCCTTACCATAGAAATCAAACTATTGAACAGAGGTTTATCCTTATCGCCCTTGTCGAATAACAGTTTTCGTGCTGTTGTATTATTAGTAATCTGAACCATCCTTAAAAATTAGTTTTAATTGTTAGTTTTCGAATAATATCACACAGTGATTTTATTCAATAATAAAAATAATAAAAAAAAGTTGTAAAATATATAAATTTAATATAATATTTCATATATTATATAATAATTGTAATATTATGACATAATTTATTTGTTAAGTATGTTTTTTAACTTGAAAATTAAAATCAACCTTAAACATATTTACTAGAAACAGAAAAATACAACTTTTATATTACCTCAAAACCCCTGGTTTTTTAAATAAACTTTTATTTATTCAAAATTCAACAACGTAAAAATATAATATTATATAATATTTGTTTATTAGATAATTTTTAATTATAATTGTATAACAGTAAATTAATATTTATGGAATTCACCACACATTTCAGCAAAAATGTTTTATCAAAAGCTACAAGCGAAGTAGCTAAGAGCTTATTTAAAAGAACATGGCTTTTTCGTGGAATACGAAAAAGGTATTATAAATCTCTCGATGTGTTTAGGCATTGGTCGTTTTTATTTGGTTAGCACAGGTAAATATTTGATTGAATAATAGCGCTTTTGTCTAAGCATTAAATAAAAATGTTTAGATTATGAAAAAGAATTTTTACGGCCTAATTTTATATTTGGCTATTTGGGGACACTTTATCAAGTTAAGTGTAAAAAATTCAGTAAACTTGAAAATACTCAAAAAATATGTGAGCTATTGTTCATCTATTTGGATGGTTTCATTCTTGGTAAAAGTTAAAAAGCTTTTTAACTTTTTATTGGGTTTGAAATGGGGCCATTTAGCAACTGATACGATAACAGGTATAAGATCATTCCAAGTTAGTAAATATGCCTATACGTTGGAGATAAATTTAGCCACCTGTATTTCCATATTGATTCTCGGCGGTTTTGTTATTTACGTTGGCAGACTAGAAGAAATACAATTAAAAAGTAAATCCCAAATCAAGTTATATAAATTCTCAAAGTCAATATTCTTCATAATACCATTTCTTCATTCTTTCGTATTTTATATTGACCATATGAGCGCACTGCGATTAACTTTAGAGTATTTGGTATATTTATCCTACTACATTTATTTTTATTTCATAAAAAATTTGACAAACCCAGGTGATTATAGATAGGTTTTGATTGAAATTAATCAATGCATAAATTTTATTGTATTAAGCTTATTGTATATATACATACATACTAGAGACGAGCATATCTATAATTTAGACAATAATATAGACAACCTTGTCGGTGAAATTTTTAATTTTTTTTGAATGGACAAAATACAAAGCAATTACATAGAGTTATCCTTATTGGTTTTTACTTAGGTTAAACCTATCAATTGTCTTCTAAGCAATAGGTTACAATTTCAAACAAATCATTCTCTTATTATCTTTAAAAAGTAAACCAATTGTTCTACTTTTTGTAAATTAGTAGGACAACATTTTACGCTTAGAAAAAATAAATCCCGACAAAAAAAGTCGGGATTTAACTGGTTTTAAGGTTGTCAAGATAAGCCGAATAAACCAATTACTAACTAACTTCAGTTATCAAGAACAATTAAAGATGAACTAAGTTAAATAAATTTAATTTTATGGACAATATAAAAATATCCCAATCGCTAAGGAAACGATTGGGAATACTCTGTGTGAATTGCTGAAATTAATATTTAATCACCAATAACCCGAAATGGTTTATTAAATTATTCAAACAATTATGAATACAAGGTACTAAATATTAATTTAGTAGATCATGCTACCCGAACAAATTTAATTCATTTTAGAGGCCTAGAGTCGACCCCATAGGTTGGTGATGAGATAAGTGTCTTAATGATATGGCTTATCCTATTAACTCTAGCATAACTTATCCTTTAATATGGAATTATGCAAAAATAGTATGGTATATACTTCCTGTTAAAGGTGTTATAATCGAAATAATTCATACTTAAGCACTTAATTTAACTCTTAAAATTCGCAAAAACCGATCATCGAATTTTTTAAATAAGCGATGAAATACTAACTATAAATTTGCACAATCGGTCATACTCAGAATGTAAGATGTAGATTTATTCTACATACTATAAATTATAAAGTATTTCCTCATATTGTATTGAATATCATTTGACTTTATAAAGAATAAATGCTTAAATGCTTCCATATTTGCTTCTAAAAAGTAATTGCAAATGGTTAATGTTTGAAAATAGCATGTAAAATCAAAAGGTTAAATTAGGCAAAGAGATTGTTAAAATCAGCTTTTCAGTCGTTTGCTCTACCAACTGAGCTATCAGGGCACACCGTACAAATACGGACTATGAGTGTATAGATATATTTCTTCGCTTTGTCCAGTATTATTTGTAGGTGTTGATGATAAAGGCGTACAGCGTTTTACTGTGCGTATCAGTACTCCCCGATTTTAAGTATTCAAGCATTAACTATTTGTTTTCAAGAAAGGACAGATTGCATAATGCAGTACTTAAATTCAGACAAAAACACCATATTTGCTTCCAAATTTGCTTCCAAAAAAGTTACTTCGCTGAAATTTACAGACCCCACAATAAGACATTTAAAAACAGATAAAAGCAAAATTTTCTGGTGTAAAGGGTTATCAGGTTTCGGTATAAGGGTGTCACCGAAAGGAACAAAAACCTGGGTGTATTACTACCGAATTAACAAAACACAACGAAAGTTGAATTTAGGAAGATACCCTAAAGTTTGCTTGAGTGAAGCGCATCGATTGTATAATGAAGCCAAAACAAAGGTTGAGTGCGGAACAGACCCAAGTGATGAACTAAAAAAGTTAAAAAAACAGTTTGATGAAGAGCTGACTGTCAAACAACTCGTAGAACTATATTTAGAACATTCAAAAAAGTCAGGAAAAAAGAGCTATAAAGTCGAAGAAAAATGCTTAAAAAAAGATTTAATCCCTCATTTAGGAAAAAGAAAAATTACTACAATCGAACCAAAAGACTTGGCTAAAATCTTCAATGAAATCATTACAATAAGGGAAGCTCCTAGTAGTGCAACCCATCTTTACAGTTACATAAGACGAATATTTAATTTTGCCTCAGATATGGGATTGATGAGACGCAGAGATAATCCTTGTTTAGACATCAAGCTCAATATCAAGAAAAAGAAAAGAAACAGACATCTCACACCCCAAGAGATATACTTGTTTTGGTACGGTGTTGATAAAATCAAAATGACCCCTATTGTTAGATATGCCTTAAAATTTATGTTGCTGACCCTAGCCAGAGGTGGTGAAGTAAGGCAAATGAAATGGTCAGATATTGATTTTAATGAACGTATTTGGACATTACCAAAAACAAAGAATGGTCATTTGCATCGAATATATCTTAACGATAAAGCAATGAACATCTTGAAAGAGGTCAAAAAATACTCAGATGGAAAGGGTTTGGTGTTTGGCTCGACTGGACAATATTCAAAATGTGGTGTCATAAAGACAAATCTTAAGCCATTGCACAACCGGACGCTTTGCCAGCCCATAAAACGTCATTTCAACGTCTTTAAAATCAAAGAACCCTTCACACCTCACGATCTAAGAAGAACAGGGGCTACAATCGTAGCAGGTCTATTTGGTCGTCAGGATTTGGTAAAGATGTGCCTAAACCACGTAAGGAATGATATTACCGATGTATATGACCAATATACGTATGATATTGAAAAAAAGAATGCAATGAACGCTCTCAATAAAGCTATTAGTTTAATTATTGACAGCTCAAATATTGAGAGCGTTCCTACGTTTGATATTCTCAGACAAAAAGTATTGCCAAGAGACACAATGTTCAACGGTTATGAGTCTAACGAGCAGAGTATGAACAAGGATTTTCAAGCCATTGCTTCACGTCCTGTATCCTATAGGCTTTCCTTTGACCTAAAGCCGTTATCGAGTGCAACTTAGGAAATCTACCTGCTTTACGCTCTCTATATTGTGTCGTTTTATCCAATGTTGTGACTATCTCGGCAGTCTTAATGGAAATAAAGGCATTCATGTCGATTAAAAGTTGAGTGACAACTTTAGTCTCTTCGTCAGGGTCGATGAGAATGACATCGTTGTTTGTAATTGTTTTTACCATTAGGATTCCTTTCTGTTTTTGTATGAAAAGAAGGTCTAAAACTTAATGAAAGTCATGAATACGCACTAAAAACTACAATTGTAACTAATATAGAGCAACTTGTTTATGTAAAGTTAACTATTGAGTGCGTAATCTCCATCCCAATTAGTTTTTAAAAGAAATTACAACTAAGGAGACTATTATGGCTATGAAGTTTAATTATCCAAAAAAAACTAGGACTGACTTTCTAAAGGATGTCGTACTCTTATTGATAGCGAGAAGGCTTGAGCTTGGAATTACCCAAGATGAGCTTAATCATTCATTAGGAGTAGCAGACAGATTGGTAAGTAAATGGGAATGTGGGACAAGAACCCCAACATCATTTCATTTATATTGCTGGGCTGATGCTTTAGAGAGCAAAATTGCTATTACTGCCAATGATAACAGCCCACCAACCGTTTCTGATGAAATGGAAAAGGCAGTCAATGATAACATTTTATTTAATGTTCATAATACAAAAGAAAAATAGCAATTTATTTTTTCAAAACTAAGGCAAGAAAAGAGTTTGTAGCCATGTTATAAAGACTAAGTTACAAGCTCTTTTCTTCGCTTTAAAAAGAATTCTATTTTTAAAAATTTGTACTTATATTCAAAGATGAATTTTGATAATTCCAAAGTTCTGCTTATTGCATTTACTTGTTAAATTTTATATTTGTTAAACAGAAGTAAGCGTTAACCATTAATGCTTGTATTTGTGTCCGTAATTAATTCAAAAAACATTACACACTTAATACGCTAAATGCTATCTTACTCATTCATTATAAGTAAGATAAAATTCGCCGTTTATAAACAGGAAAACTCTATGACCAACGAAAAACTAGACCTTGCCTCGCCAGACTTAGTAAATGAAAATTTTGAAAAGCTTGCCCAGTTGTTCCCAAACTGTGTAACCGAAAGTACCGATGGCAAAGCCATAGACTTCGATTTACTAAAGCAAGAATTAAGTCATGCTGTGGTTGAAGGCACAAAAGAGCGTTACCGCTTAGAGTGGCCAGGGAAACGTGAAGCTATTGTAACAGCAAACCTACCAACCACCAAAACCCTACGTCCTGTAAGAGAAGATTCTGTAGATTTTGATAATACCGAAAATCTCTATATAGAAGGAGACAATTTAGAGGTATTAAAGCTGTTGCAGGAAAGCTATTTGGGCAAAATAAAAATGATATATATAGACCCACCTTATAACACAGGCAAGGATTTTGTTTATAAAGACAATTTTACTCAAGATAGTGAAGAATATAAGGAAGAAAGTGGGCTTAAAGACGAATATAACCAACGCCTACAAGCTAACCCTGATACCTCGGGGCGTTATCACTCAGACTGGTTGAGCATGATGTACCCAAGGCTAAAATTGGCTAGAAACCTATTAACGGATGATGGAGTAATTTTTATTTCGATCGATGATAACGAAGTTCATAATCTAAGAAAAATTTGTGATGAAATTTTTGGAGAAATTTGCTTCGTATCTAACGCCATATGGCGTTCTAAAGATAACAGTAATAATGATGCCAAAGGATTTTCTACAGACCATAATCACACATTGGTTTATTCTAAAAATCAAAATTGGCAACCTGCCTTAATTAAAGATGAGTCAAAACAAAAACATTTTAAAAATCCAGACAATGACCCAAGAGGCCCATATTTTGATGGAAACCCTTTGAATTCACCTAATTATCGGGAAAACTTAATTTATAATATTAAATCAGAAAATGGAACAATTATAGAACCACCTAAAAATGGATGGCGGTGGTCTAAAAAAGTAATGCAAGAAAAAATAAGTACAGGCGAAATTAGATTTACAGCCGATCAAAAAAACATAAGGAGAAGAACTTATTTGCAAGATATGAAAGGCTTACCCCCTTCTAGTTTAATGATTGACTTAGATAAAACAGGACACAATAGACAAGCAAAATATGAACTCCTTAAACTAATGCCTGAAGATGTATTCGATACCCCAAAGCCAATAAAATTAATTAAATATCTTATGAATTTGGGAAATATTGGAGAAGGAGATATAGTGTTAGATTTTTTTTCAGGTTCAGCTACTTCAGCACATGCGGTTATTGATGCTAATTCTGAAGACAATAATAAAAGGAAATTTATTCAAATTCAATTACCTGAAAACACTGATGAAAAAACTGATGCTTATAAAAAGGGGTACAAAAATATAACAGATATAGGTAAAGAACGTATCCGTAGAGCGTCCAAAAATATAAAAGAAGAAACCAGTGCAGATATAGATTATGGTTTCCGAGTGTATCGCTTAGACGACAGCAATATGCAAGATGTGTATTACAAGCCCCAAGAATACAGTCAAGAAAACCTAGAACTGTTCTCAGACAATATAAAACCAGATAGAACGGCCGATGACTTAGTGGCACAAGTAATGCTAGACTGGGGTTTACCATTGTCTCTTAAAATTGAGCAAGCATTAATTAGCGGTAAAAAGGTGTTTAAGGTTTCTGAAAATTCACTATTTGCCTGTTTTGATAACGGTATAGATGAGGCTTTCGCCAAAGAAATAGCCAAAGAAGCACCATTGCGTATTGTGTTTAAGGATAGTGGCTTTAAAGATGACACCGCTAAAACAAACGTAAAACAGTTGTTAAAACAATTAAGTCCTGAGACTGAAATGAAAGTTATTTAATCTATGGCGTTACCAGTAAACATACAAGATTTAGTACATGGTAATACCGTAGAATGGGAACGCTTGGAGTTTAAACAAGGTTGGAATCCTGAAGATATTGTGCATTCTATGTGTGCCTTTGCCAACGACATTCATAATTGGGGCGGTGGCTACATTATTGTTGGAATTGCTGAAAACAATGGACAGCCTATCTTACCCCCTTCTGGTTTACAGAAAAACCAGTTGGATGCAATACAAGGCGATTTAATTAGGTTAGCATATCAAATACAACCTAATTATTTTCCTATTACCCAACCTTATGTGTTGGATGGACAACATATATTAGCTATGTGGTGTCCTGCGGGCGATAATCGTCCGTATACTGCACTAAGTACCCAAGGTAATGGTGCACAACGCCACCATTACATTCGGGTAGGTTCTCGAAGTATTGTTGCTCGTGGCGATAATTTAAGACGCTTGCAAGAATTGGCGGCTCGTATTCCTTTTGATGACCGTATAAATAACCAATCTACTATTCAAGATTTCGATTTAGGATTAATACAAGCACACTTACAGGAAATTAAAAGTGATTTATACGCTTCAAGTACATCTATGCCCTTGGTTGACCTCTGTAAAGCGATGTTAATTGCTAAGGGTGCAAATGAGGATGTTCGCCCTGTAAATGTGGGATTACTATTTTTTACCAAAGCCCCTGAAAACTTTTTCCCTAGAGCCTGGATTGAATTGGTGTGGCATCAAGACAATTCGGGGAAAGCGTTCAAAGAATATTATTTTAAAGGCCCTTTACAAAAGCAATTACGAGATATGTTTTCGTTCTTTAAGACCAACATTATGTTTGAGCAAGTGGTGAAAGATTCCAACCAAGCCGAAGCCCAAAGGTTTTATAATTTCCCCTTTGATGCTTTCGAGGAAGCCCTTTCTAATGCCGTTTACCACAAAAGTTATGAGTTGGGGTCGCCTATAGAAATTCAAGTTTGGCCAGATAAAATAGAAATACTAAGCCACCCTAGTCCGGTACCTCCTGTAAATGCCCAAGTACTTAGTACTCATAAACGTATTGTAGCTAGAGAATATAGAAATAGACGTATTGGCGACTTTCTTAAAGAACTTAAATTAACTGAAGGTCGTGGCACTGGTTTTCCAACTATTTATGATGCTATGGCTACTAATGGTTCTCCTGAGCCTATATTTGAAACTGATGAACAAACATATGTTTTAGTAACTCTTCCTGTTCATAAAGCTTTTACTAAAAGTAACGGAGCTACTAACCAAGCTAAGACTAGTGTTTTTAGTAGTTTAGAAGATATTATTGCTTTTAGTAACCAAGTTAGTAACGGAGTTAGTATCGAAGCTGATAAAGTTGCTAAAGAGATTATTGAAAATTCTGTTCATGATAGAGTTGATGAAATGCTAGCATTATTAATAATACAAATGAAGAGATCAGAACTTTTTGAAAAAATGAATTTAAGCAACCAATCTAAAAATAGAGCAAGGTATCTTGATCCATTAATTGAATTAGGTTGGGTAGCTATGAAATACCCTGAAGAACCAACACATCCTGGTCAAATGTATAGCACTACTGATGCAGGCACTAGAATATTGGAATTGATATTATAAAATGAAGTTACAATTTAAAGAACAAGAGTTTCAATTAAGAGCTGTAAAGGCAGTTGTTGACTGTTTTGAGGGGCAACCCTTAAAAACAAATCGCTTTACTTTGGAGCGCAGTAAAGAGCTTATCCGTAAAGCAAAACAAGTTGCCTCTGGCGCAACCATGCTTGATTTCAATATTGAGGAAGATATAGGCTATAGAAATAGTCAAATCCAAATTTTAGAAAATCAAATTTTAAAGAATATACAGGCTGTTCAGAAGGAAAACGACCTACATGAAAGCGCACAAATTGAACGACCTAAAGGTGTTAAGTTAGGTTACAATCTAACTATTGAAATGGAAACAGGGACAGGTAAAACCTATACTTATATCCGCACCATGTATGAATTATTTGAAAAATATGGTTGGAGTAAGTTTATTGTTATCGTACCAAGCATTGCAATTCGTGAAGGGGTTTACAAATCCTTTCAAGTAACTCAAGAACATTTTCAAGAGAAATATGGGCATAAGATAAATCCGTTTATCTATAATTCAGGTCGTCCGCAGGACATTGAAAATTTCGCATCCGATAGCCGAATAAGCGTAATGATTATCAATACACAAGCTTTTAATGCCAGAGGAAAAGATGCAAGGCGCATTTACCAAGAATTAGACCAGTTTGGTACACGAAAACCCATTGAGATTATATCCCAAACCAACCCAATTTTGATTATTGATGAGCCACAGTCGGTTGATGGGAAGAAAACTTTGGAGAGTATGCAAGATTTCAACCCTCTATTTACCTTGCGTTACTCTGCAACACATAAAGAAGATTACAACAAAGTTTATCGCTTGGATGCTTTAGATGCATATAACAAACGCTTGGTTAAAAAAATTCAGGTAAAAGGCATCAATTTAAAAGGTTCAACAGGTACTACAGGCTATTTATATTTAGAGCATATTAGCCTAAGCACTACTAAACCGCCTTTCGCCGTGGTAGAATTTGAGCAACGTGTTGGCTCAGGTGTTAAAAAGGTAAGGAAAAAATTAGGTGAAGGTGCAAACCTTTATGAATTATCTGGCAATATGCCAGCCTATAAAAATCAGACCATTACTGAAATCAATGGTTATCTCAACAAAATTGTTGTTGGTGGTCAAGATATATTCCCTGGCGATATTTTAAACGATAAGGATGAAAATGCATTTCGAAGGGTACAAATTCGTGAATGTATCATGTCGCATTTGCAAAAAGAAAAACAATTATTTGAAAAGGGTATAAAAGTATTATCTCTGTTCTTTATTGATTCCGTTGAAAAATACAGAATTTATGATGATGAAGGCGAACAGGAACTTGGTGATTATGCCAAAATATTTGAAGAAGAATATCAAAATGCCGTTAATGAATTTCTTGATCTCTTTCATCAAGATTATAATGATTATTTAAAAGACACAGACCCAAGTTTGGTGCATAAAGGCTATATGCCTAGCAATTACGGCGAATATCTAAAACGTGATAATGCTTCCCAAGTGCATGAGGGGTATTTTTCAATTGACAAAAAGAACAAGATGGTTGACCCGAGCGTTAAGCGTGGAAGAGAAGAATCTGATGATATTTCCGCTTATGACTTGATTATGAAAGACAAAGAACGACTTCTTAGCTTTAAAGAACCAACACGTTTTATCTTTTCACATTCAGCATTGAAAGAAGGATGGGATAACCCAAATGTATTCCAAATTTGCGCATTAAAAAACCCTGAAAGTGGCAGTCTAACTAGAAGACGACAAGAAGTTGGTAGAGGTATGCGATTATGTGTCAACAAAAATGGTAATCGCTTAGATTTTGAAGCAGTAGGCGAACAAGTACATGAAATAAATAAGCTTACGGTCATTGCCTCGGAAAGTTATGAAGCTTTTGCAAAAGGCTTGCAGAAAGAAATTGCAGCAACCTTGAAAGACAGACCACAAAGAGCTGAAGTTGAATATTTTGTTGGTAAATTAATTACGAATGAAAAAGAAGAAGAGCATCGTATAACTGAAGAGGAAGCCAAAAAATTGAATAAGCTTCTATATAAAGAAGATGTGATTGATGAAGATGATAAAATCACAATAGAGGGAAGGGAGCTTATCGAACAAAATAAAGTGCCACTTCCCGAACAATTAGAACCATATAGAAATGACATTTGCCAACTATTAAAATCTATTTATACAGGCGAAGAATTTAAACCCGAAAATGAACGAGAAACTGTTATTTTAAATACAAATAGCAACTTTAAGAAGAAAGAATTTCAAGATTTATGGGACAAAATAAATCTAAAAACTATTTATGAAGTAAAATTTGATACTGTAAAATTAATTGAAGATAGTAAGATTTTAATCAATGCCCAGCTAAATATCGGAGATAGAATCTATGAAGTAAAGACTGGCGAATTGCAAGATGGTACAAAAGAACAAATGCAAGAAGGCAGTTTGGTTAAAGAATCTAAAAGGGAATTTCAAAAACTAAAAAATGACCTCTATGCGAATACTGTATATGACATCGTTGGTGAGATTGAAGCGCTAACCAATTTAACTAGAAAGACCATTGTTACCATTTTAAAATCCATAAGCGAGAAAAAGTTTCTACTCATTCGTAAAAATCCTGAAGAGTTTATTGCCAAGGCCGGTAAATTAATAAATGAGGCAAAAGCAAGTCTCATTATAAATAACATTGTTTATCACAAAACAGATGAACGACATGATGCCAAAACAGTATTCACTAATGACAAATTTGCACTTAGAAACTCAGAATTACTCAAAAAGCATATCTATGATTTTTTAACATCAGATTCAAACATAGAATCCAAATTTGCTACTGCCCTAGAAAATAGTGTAGAAGTTGTTGTTTATGCTAAACTTCCGAAAAGTTTTTATGTTTCTACACCTGTGACTAATTACAGTCCAGACTGGGCTATTGTTTTTGACAAGGATAAAGTAAGACAGATCTATTTTGTAACCGAAACAAAAGGCTCTGACTCTGATTTGGATTTAAGAGAAATTGAAAAATTGAAAATCCACTGTGCAGGGGAACATTTTAAAGAAATTAGTGGTAATGAGGTTAGGTTTGAAAAAGTTAGTAGTTACGACAAGTTAATGGAAATAGTTCAAAGCCAATGAGTAGTGTAGAAAAAATTATTAGAATCCCAATTAGAGAGGCTTTCCCTTATGAGGCTAGAAGTCTTACACCCTGGCTTTGTGAGAATATTGATGTTCTTGGAGATGCAATAGGTATTGAATTAATAAACCCAGAAAGAGAACAAAGTACGGGAAGCTTCAACGTTGATATTAAAGCTGAAAATGATAACGGTGATATTGTTGTTATAGAGAACCAATATGGCCCTAGTGACCATGACCATCTTGGAAAATTAATAACGTACTTGACTTCTTTTGAGGCTAAGGTTGCCATTTGGATTGTTGAAAATCCAAAACAAGAACACATAAACGCTATATCATGGTTAAACGAAGCAGATAATGGTTGTGATTTTTATTTCTTAAAAATCGAAGCCATCAAAATTGGTGAAAGTAATCCCGCTCCTTTGTTATCCAAAATTGTTGGTCCTAGTGAAGAGTCTAAACAAATAGGTAAAATTAAAAAGGAAGATTCATTAAGACATAAACAAAGAAGAGTATTTTGGACAAAACTTCTATCTGTAACAAATACAAAAAGAGTAACAACCTTCTCTGCTATTTCTCCATCTGGAGATGCTTGGATAGGTGCTTCATCAGGTGTAAGAGGACTATCATATGTTTTCTGGGTTAATCAACACAATGTTCGTATTGAGCTTCGCATTGATAGAGGTAAGGGGTCAGAAGATGAAAATCTGACTATTTTGAAAACATTAAAAGAATTAAAACAAGACATAGAAGAAAGCTTTGGAGATAGTTTGAATTGGGATGAATTGGAAGGATATAGAGTTTGTAGTATTAGAAAAGAGTATAGTTCAGGTGGATATAGAGATGAAGAGGAAAAGTGGGATTTAATAATTGATCAAGCGGTTAATGCCATGAGCTCCTTAATCAACGCTACTAAGAAACATATAAAGGCTTTACGATTATAAGAATGAAGTTAATAGATAATGTAAATAATAGGCTTGGTGACGACCTAAAAGCTAGTATTGACAAGGGTAGTAAAATTAGTATTGCTGCCGCTTCTTTTTCTATCTATGCCTTTGAAGCCTTGAAAAAAGAATTAGGCAATATTGATGAATTACGTTTTATATTTTCCTCTCCTACCTTTATTGAGCAAAGTTTCCAAAAGCAGGATAGAAAATTTTACATACCCCATATTTACAGAGAGTCTGAATTATGTGGTGGTGAGTTTGAGTTACGGCTGATGAATCAACTTAACCAACGCTCTATTGCTAAAGAGTGTTCGAAATGGGTAAAAGAAAAGGTTACCTTCAAATCAAATAAACATGAAAACTTACCTTTAAATGGGATGATTCATGTCAAAAATTCTGATGAGAAAGAATATGCTTATTCTAACATAAGTAGTTTTACTAGTTCTGATTTAGGTATCACACACAAAAAAGGATTTCCGACTCTAATTCAAAAATCAGAATTTCCAGATAGCAAAGCATATTTGGATTGGTTTAACCAGGTTTGGGAAAATGAAGATGACTTAAAAGACGTAACGGAGAAAGTTCAAGGCTACTTTGAAAGTGCCTACAAAGAAAATAGCCCCGAATTTATATATTTCATTACACTTTACAATATTTTCAATGATTTTTTAGATGACCTTACTGTAGAAAATCTACCCAATGACCAAATTGGTTTTAAAGAATCTGTAATATGGAATAAGCTATATAATTTTCAGCAAGATGCTGTTATTGGTGCTATTAACAAACTTGAAAAGTATAAGGGATGTATTTTAGCTGATAGTGTTGGTTTAGGAAAAACCTTCTCAGCTTTGGCTGTTATCAAATACTATGAAATGCGAAACAAGGATGTTTTAGTTTTATGCCCAAAAAAACTTGAAGCCAACTGGAATACATACCGCCACAACGATAAGAACAATATATTAGCCAAAGATAGGTTGCGTTACGATGTACTTTTTCATACGGATTTATCAAGAGAAAGAGGACAAAGTAATGGTCGAAACTTGGAATCTGTAAATTGGGGAAATTACGGGCTTGTCGTTATTGATGAATCTCATAATTTTAGAAATAACAACACTGTTGTTGGTAAAGAAAATAGATACCAAAGCCTATTAAGAAAAGTGATTCAAGAAGGTATTGAAACTAAGGTAATGATGCTTTCTGCAACCCCTGTAAACAATAGGTTTAATGATTTAAAGAACCAATTAGCTCTAGCTTATGAGGGTGAAGCTGTCAATATTGATGATAAACTTGATACCGATAAAGGCATTGATCTGGTTTTTAAAAGAGCGCAACAAGCATTCAATATTTGGAGTAAGTATGACACATCAGAGCGCACCACAGAAAAGCTTCTTGATATGCTTGATTTTGATTTCTTTGAGATATTAGATTCTTTAACTATTGCAAGGTCAAGAAAACACATTACAACCTATTACGACACAACTGCTATTGGAAAGTTTCCAGAGCGTAATAAACCTGTATCTATACAAAGTCCTCTAACAGATACTATGGATGTGACTTATGTGGACATTGCTGAAAAACTCACTTTACTCAATTTATCAATCTATACACCCTTAAATTATATTCTACCAAGTAAGATGCAACTTTATGCAGACTTGTATGACAAAACAGTAAAATCAGGTAGGCTAACTCAATTAGACCGTGAAAATAGTCTCAGGATATTAATGCGCATAAACCTTTTAAAGCGTTTAGAAAGTTCAGTAGACTCGTTCAGAATTACATTAGAAGGTATTATTTCACAAATTGAAAAAGCTATAAAAACAATTGACAATGATTCAGGTGATTACGAGGGCTTACAAGCTAAATTAAATGATGAAAACTTTGATTGGGAAGCTGATTGGGGTGATGAAGAAAGTGTTATTGGTAAGAAAATCAAAGTTCATATCAATGATATGGATGCCACTAAATGGCGTGAAGATTTAAGTGAAGATTTATCTATTTTGAACAATTTATGGAGCAACATTGTTGACATTCGTGGAGAAAAAGATACCAAGCTTCAACATTTAGTTTCGCTTTTAGACAAAAAAATTCAATCTCCTTTTAATACAGACAATAGGAAAGCAATAGTCTTTACTGCTTTTGCTGATACTGCCAATTACTTATACGAACATTTAAATAAACACCTAAAAGACAGGTATGGTATAAATACAGCGTTGATAACTGGAACTCGAAAACTTAGCACTTCTAAAAAAATTCCTGCGGATTTAAATGCCATTCTCTCTTGTTTCTCGCCTTTGTCAAAAGACAAATACCAACTCTATCCTAAGTTAAATGAAAACATTGATTTGTTAATTGCTACAGATTGTATTTCGGAAGGGCAGAACCTTCAAGACTGCGATTATCTAATCAATTATGATATACATTGGAACCCTGTAAGGATTATTCAGAGATTTGGTCGCATTGACCGTATAGGTTCAAAAAACTCCAGTATTACTATGGTTAATTTTTGGCCAGATACAACTCTTGATAACTATATAAACCTAAAACAACGTGTTGAAAGTAAAATGTTGATTAGTAATATGGCCAGTACTGGTGATGATAACATTCTAAATACAGATGAAAAAGATTTAGATTACAGAAAAATACAGCTTCAAAAACTACAAGAAGAAGTTATTGACTTAGAAGATTTAAGGGAAGGGGTGAGCATTACCGACCTCGGATTAAATGATTTCCGTGTTGACTTGACCAATTATATCAAAACATATGGAGAGCTTCGGGATATTCCTGAAGGTTTACATACTGTTGTTAAATCTAGCCCAATTCTTGAACCTGGCGTTATTTACATTTTAAAAAACCTAAATTCAGGTGTAAATATCAACAAACTTAATAGGTTACATCCTTACTATATGGTTTATATAAAAAACTCTGGTGAGTTATTATTAAGCCATGTAGAGTCGAAGAAAATTCTAGATGCTATCAGGATGCTGTGTAAAGGGGTCAATAAACCAATTTCGGAATTATGCCAAGAGTTGAACAATGAAACGGATGAATACCATGATATGCATGAATTTTCAGAACTATTGAAAAAAAGTATTGCCAGTATATTACAAGTTGAAGAAGAAAAAGAAATTTTAAGTCTTTTCAAATCTGGTGGAACAACTGCTTTACAGGATAAGATTAAAGGTATTGAAGATTTTAAACTAATTTCATTTTTAATCGTAAGGTAACATGGCTATTTTTGAACTTCCTATATCGACTAAAGTACAAAGGGTCATTCCAAAAAATGCATTTGACCAATATACCAATTCAAAACAGAAAAAATTATTTACAGATTTGATAAGTCGAATTGTGTGGACTCATAAATTATCAACTGAAACGACTAATCTTCCATCAAAAGAAATAGAAGAAATTCAGGTTTTTAAAATCGAATTAAAAACAAAAGAAGACATACAGATACCTCTTGATATAATAAATAAATCTATCCCATACCCGATTATTTTTATTGTGAAGTTTGGTGAAGAAATGTTTATTTCTACCTCCACAAAGCATCCTCACCCTTTAAATCAAGACAATTCGATTATAGATTGGACCTTTAAATCAAATTGGTTAAAAATTGAAGAAAACAAATACATCCTAAATTTAAAAGGAACTTTGGATGCTGTTTATAAAGACATCTGCATTCAATTATCTGGTAAACCAGAATTTAAAACAAAATCGCTAACTAAAATTGTGGTATATCAGCAAGAAGTTGATAAATTAGAGAAAGATATTTTAAAACTATCATCGGAAATAACTAGAACTAAACAGTTCAATAAAAAAGTTGAATTGAATACTGTGCTAAATAATAAAATCAAAATTCTTGAGGATTTAAAGGAAAGTATATGAGTAGAATTAATATTCAGGGAACAATAGATAACATTAAAAGCAAATCTAATGTGTATACACCAATTATTGAAGCAGTTGTTAATTCAATAGATTCAATTTCTAAAAGTGGGGTTGAAAATGGTAAAATTGAAATCAAACTGATTAGAGATACACAATTAGAATTAGATGATTCAAAACCATTTATAAAAGGGGTTATCGTAAGAGATAATGGCGAGGGGTTTAACTCAGTAAACAGAGAGTCTTTTGACACATTCTATAGTCAAGAAAAAAAGGAAATTGGCGGAAAAGGTTTTGGTCGATTTATGTTTGTTAAATACTTTAAAAATGTAAATGTAGACAGTGTTTATAAAGATGCGGGAAATTTCAAAAAAAGAACTTTTAAATTTGGTAGAAAGTTTGAAATCATTGAAGATGAAAAAATTACTGTTTCAGATACTTTAGATACTTATGCAGAAGTTTCATTACTTAACCTCAATGATCAAAAGAGCTTTGATAAAAACATTGAGACAATATCAAGAAAACTTTTAGATAAGCTTTTGATATTTTTTCTAAGAGATGATTTTAAATGTCCAACAATAATTGTCAAAGATGATGATGGTACTTCTATTATCTTGAATGATTATTTAACAGCAAAAAATGAAATTCAGCTTATAGGTGATAAAAAATTTGTTTTAGGAGAAAAAACTGATAACTCACAAACATTTAATGTAAAAATATTCAAAATGTATTTTGCTGGTAATCAAAAAAGTAAAATCATTTTAACTGCTAACAATAGAGCCGTAACCGAAACAAATCTTCATAAATATATTCCCGAGTTTGAAGACGATTTTTTTGACAAATCAGAATCCAACGAAAAAACTGTCACCAAGAATTATATTATCAGGACATATGTCATAGGTAAGTATCTAGATAGCAGTGTGTCTTTAGAACGTGAGACATTCGACTTTGATAAAGAAAAATCTACCATTTATAATCCTTATTCACAAAAACAAATAGAACAACAAACAGCCATAGTAACTAAGGGGCTTTTTGATGTAGAAGTTTCTTCAAGGATCGAAAAAAAAGTAAAAAGAATTCGCAACTATGTTTCTGAACAAGCTCCTTGGCACAAATCCTATTTTTCTGAATTAGACTTATCAAATATCCCATATAGTATCAATGAAAGTGAAATTGAGGCAGAACTACAAAAGATAAAATTCAAAAAAGAACAATTCACAAAATCGGAACTACAAAGACTTCTCTCGGAAAATGGAGAAGAAAACCAAGATAAAATATCTGAGGCGATATCGACCATATCGGAAATTGGAAAAAGTGACTTAGCACATTATGTCTTTAATAGAAAATTAGTATTGGATGCTATGACTAACTTACTAAAAAGACGAGAAGATGGAAAAGGAGAGTTAGAAAAGGATATTCATCACTTAATTTATCCGATGGGTAAAGATTCAGAGACACTCGATTATCGAGACCATAATTTATGGCTCTTAGATGAAAGATTAGTGTTTTCAGAGTATGTTGCCTCGGATAAAAAAATTGGAACAAAAAAAGACGCATTAAAGGAACCCGACTTAGTAATTTTCGACAAAAAGAACTCATTTAGAAACGGTGATAATGAATTTAGTAACCCTTTGACTATATTTGAGTTTAAAAGACCTAAAAGGACAGCATATAGTGAGGATGACGATCCTGTGATGCAGATTGGTAAATATTTAAAAGATATAAGAGATGGAAAATATGAAATGCCAGAAGGACTTGAACCAATTAAAGTAAATGACCACACTCCTGTTTACGGTTATGTAGTTTGTACAATCAATGATAAAATCAGGGAATTTGCTGAAAAACATCAATTAACAGTTAGTCCAGATAATGATTCATATTTTGGCTATCATAGAGGTTATAAAATGTACATTGAAATTGTAGGCTTTAACAAACTACTAAAAGATGCAACCTTAAGAAATAAAATTTTCTTTAAAAAATTACGTCTAGAATAATAAAGTTCAAATAAAAATTAAAAATGTTGTACATATGTTGTACAGAGAAAATAAAAAAGGCTTCACGTTTCTGTGAAGCCTTTTGTTTACTAGTAGCGGGAACTGGACTCGAACCAGTGACCTTCGGGTTATGAGTCTTAAAGACTATAAACACACCAATATTGTTGTACCTATGTTGTACCTTAAAAATTAAAAAGGCTTCAACATCTCTGTCAAAGCCTCTGTACTCAAGGTGGGAATCGAACCCACACTCCCGAAAGAACTGGATTTTGAATCCAGCGCGTCTACCAATTCCGCCACTTGAGCAATTTCGGACAGCAAAAATAGAAAATAATTTCTGTAGAGCAATTAAAAATAGTAGGTTTTATAATTTTTACAAGCCAAATTATTTTCTAACTTTGACCCTTTCATAGTCGCAATATTTTCAATTTTTCTTAAACCTCCGATTAGAAATGACCAATACTACTGAAGCCAAGATTTTTACTTGCTCACAAAGTCAATATTTAGCAGAGCAGATTGCTTCAGCTTATGGTGTAAAATTAGGTAATGTTATAACGTCTACTTATAGTGATGGCGAGTTCCAACCTTCTTATGAAGAATCTATAAGAGGTACTAGAATTTTCATTATTGGTTCTACACATCCTGGACCAGAAAATCTTATGGAAATGTTGTTAATGATTGATGCTGCAAAACGTGCATCTGCAAGACATATTACAGCAGTAATGCCTTATTTTGGATGGGCTAGACAAGACAGAAAAGATAAACCTAGAGTTCCTATTGCGGCAAAACTAGTTGCTAAAATGCTTGAGGCAGCTGGTGCAACTCGTATTATAACTATGGATTTGCATGCAGATCAAATTCAAGGTTTCTTTGAAAAACCTGTTGATCATTTATTCGCTTCTACAATATTTTTACCTTATCTCAAAAGTTTAAATTTAGACAACTTAACTATTGCTTCACCAGATATGGGTGGTTCTAAACGTGCTTATGCCTATTCTAAAGCGCTTAAAAGCGATGTTGTAATTTGTTACAAGCAACGTGCTAAAGCTAATGTTATCTCTCACATGGAATTGATTGGTGACGTTACCGGTAAAAACGTTGTACTTGTAGATGATATGGTAGATACAGCAGGTACACTTACCAAAGCTGCAGATCTTATGATGGAGCGTGGCGCAAAAAGTGTAAGAGCTATTTGTACGCACCCTATATTATCTGGAAGTGCTTACGATAGACTTGAAAATTCTAAACTTGAAGAATTAATAGTAACTAACTCTATTCCTTTAAAACAAGAAAGCAAAAAACTTAGAGTTTTAAGCTGTGCAGATTTATTTGCTGAAGTAATGTACAACGTGCACCACAACAGTTCTATAAGTAACAAATTTATAATGTAATTTAGGACTCTAAAAAAACTGCTTTAATACTGCCGTTTTTCCATTTATATTCTTACATTTGCACCCCTCAAAATGAGGAAATTAATATACGTTTAATAAATCTTTTAAAATGAAATCAATTACAATCGATGGATCTCAAAGAGAAAGCGTAGGCAAAAATTCAACAAAAGCCTTACGTAATGCTGGTCAGGTTCCTTGCGTACTATACGGAGGAGAAGCAAAGCCAGTGCATTTCTCAGCACCTGAGCTAGCGTTTTCAAAACTTGTGTACACTCCAAATGCGCACACTGTTGTGATTAACCTAGATAACGGAGACAGTTTTAATGCTGTAATGCAAGACATTCAGTTTCACCCTGTAACCGACAAAATTCTTCACATAGATTTTTATGAAATTTATGAGAACAAAGAAATCACTATGGAAATTCCTGTAAAAACAGTAGGAACTTCTAGAGGTGTATTAAATGGTGGTAACTTAAGAGTACCTTACCGTAAGCTTAGAGTAAAAGCTATCCCTTCTAAACTTCCAGATTTTATTGAAGTAGATATTACTCCATTAAAAATCGGAACTAAACTTTACATCCGTGAGTTAGCTAATGAAGACTACAAGTTCATGCACCCAGACAACATTGTTGTTTGCCAAGTAAGACGTAGTAGATTGTCTGTTGCAGGTGCTGACGATGATGAAGATGAAACTGAAGAAGGAGAAACTGCAGAAGCTGCAGCTGAAACTCCAGCAGCAGAGTCTCAAGAATAGACATAAAACTTTTTCAAATATCAAAAAAGCATTCTTTTACAGAATGCTTTTTTATTTTTACACAAAATATTTACCATGTGTAAGTTTTGGAAAAAATGGTTTACTAAAAACCATAAAATAGAACTAACAGAAGAAGAAATAATGAAGAAATTCTTAATCGTTGGCTTAGGAAATATTGGCGAAAAATATACGGAAACAAGACACAATATCGGTTTTAAAATTTTAGACCATTTAGCAAACAGTGAAGAAGCAACTTTTGAAACCGCTAAACTTGGAGACCTGTGTACTGTGAAAGTAAAAGGGAGATCTCTTATACTTTTAAAACCGAGCACCTATATGAATCTTAGCGGAAAGGCTATAAAGTACTGGTTAGAAAAAGAAAAAATTCCATTACAAAACCTATTAGTTATTACAGACGATCTTAACTTACCTTTTGGCACTTTACGCTTAAAAACCAAAGGAAGCGACGGAGGTCATAATGGCCTAAAAGATACTCAAGATAAACTACAGACTACAAACTACAACCGCTTCAGATTTGGCATCAGTGATAGCTTTAGTAAAGGTAGACAAATCGATTATGTACTTGGCGAATGGGATGAAGACGAACAGTCTAAACTTAAAGAACGTTTAGAAAAATCTGCTGAACTTGTTAAATCTTTTGCTTTAGCAGGAGTTAGCAATACAATGAATCAATTTAACGGAAAATAACCGTAGTTTTGTTTTTGAAAATATTTAGGTTAAAACAAAAAATACCATTTAAAATTTGAGCACAACACCTGCAAAAGTAACTACTATAGGAACCTTCGACGGTATCCATATTGGGCATCAAAAAATACTTAAGCGTGTTGTTAACCTTGCCAGACAGCAAGACTATAAGCCTGTAGTATTAACCCTTTTCCCTCATCCGCGCATGGTGCTTCAAAAAGATAATTCTATAAAGCTTTTGAATACTATTGATGAACGCATTGAGTTGCTAAAGTCTTTCGGAATAGAGGAAGTTATCGTTAAACCTTTCACAAAAGCATTTTCAAATCTTTCTGCTGAAGACTATGTAAAGAGTATTCTTGTTGATGAACTAAATACCAAGCAAGTTGTCATTGGCTACGATCATCATTTTGGAAAAAACAGAAGTGCCAATATTGAGGATTTAAGAGCATTTGCAAAAACATATCATTTTAAAGTTGAAGAAATTTCAGCTCAAGATATAGAAGATGTCACGGTAAGCTCAACCAAAATAAGAACTGCTCTTGACAAAGGTGAAGTTGATTTGGCAAACTCCTATTTGGGTTACAATTATTTTATAACAGGTGAAGTTGTGAAAGGAAAAGGTTTGGGCAGAACCATAGATTACCCAACAGCTAATATTTCTATTAAAGAAGACTATAAACTCATTCCGCATGATGGAGTCTATGTTGTAAAATCTACAATAGATAACACTACAATATTTGGTATGATGAATATTGGCACCAACCCAACAGTTGGTGGTAAAACACGTTCTATTGAAGTCCACTTTTTTGGTTTAGAAAAAGATATTTACAATGAAAATTTAAAAATTGAATTTTTAAAACGACTTCGAAGTGAACAAAAATTTGAAAATCTTGAGGCTTTAAAAGATCAACTTTCTAAAGACAAAACTGATGCTTTAGCATTCATCAAAAACCAAAATGAATAAATTTCTATTTAAACATATTGACAATTCTGGTCTAATTGTTTTTAGAATCATTTTTGGCTTACTATGTTTTTTAGAATCCTTCGGAGCCATACTTACTGGCTGGGTGAGAAGAGTAATGATTGAACCACAATTTACCTTTTCTTTTATTGGTTTTGAATGGTTACAACCACTTCCAGGAAATTGGATGTATGTTTATTATGTAGTAATGTCCATTTTTGGACTGCTCATTATGGTTGGTTACAAATACCGATTTAGCATGTTAATGTTTGCTTTAATGTGGACTGCAACTTACCTAATGCAAAAATCGTCTTACAACAACCACTATTATCTATTAGGTATTTTAAGCTTTATTATGGTTTTGATGCCAGCAAATCGGTACGCTTCAATTGATGCCAAGCTCAATCCTAATCTTAAAAAGATTTCAATGCCTAGTTGGTGCAAATGGTTTTTTGTAATACAACTCTTTATACTTTACACTTATGCATCAATTGCTAAGTTATATCCAGATTGGCTAGACACCACAGTAATTGCTTTACTGATGAAAGGTAAAGCCAACTATCCTATAATTGGTGATTTCTTGCAACAAAATACAGTGCATTACTTTTTGGCATATGGTGGTATTTTATTCGATGGTTTAATTATTCCTCTGTTGTTATTTAAACCCACTCGAAAGTATGCCTTTTTTGCCTCTATCTTTTTTCATCTGTTCAACTCAATAGTATTTCAAATCGGTATTTTTCCTTACTTATCATTAGCATTTAGTCTTTTCTTTTTTGAACCTAAGACTATTAAAAACATCTTTTTGAAGAAGAAACCTTTCTATGACTCCAAAAAGGTTATAGTTCCTAATTATAGTAAGGTGCTAATTGCATTATCATCAGTTTATTTTTTAATTCAAATTGGGCTACCTCTTAGACATCATTTCTTTTCAGACAATGTCTTATGGACTGAAGAAGGCCATCGTTTATCTTGGCGAATGATGCTTCGGTCAAAAGGCGGTATCGCTACCTATACCATAACCGATAAGGCGACAAATAAGTCTACACCTGTAAGAATGAAAGACTTTTTAACCAAAAAGCAACAACGTAGCGCAACCACAAAACCTGATATTATTTGGCAGTTTGCTCAATATTTAAAAAAGCATTTTGCTGAAAAAGGGATGGACGTAGAAGTCCATGTTAGAACCCGAGTAAGTATCAATGGCAAATCTTATGAAAACCTTATAGATTCAAAGGTAGATCTTGCTAATGAGGAATGGCATCACTTTAAACACCACGACTGGATATTGCCTTCAAAATAGGCTGTTTTTTTGTTTTAATCCGGTTAAAATCTTTTTACTTTTGTCTCTTGTTCACTTACGTTATTTAGCGTAAAAAATAAACGAATTAGATATGCTACAAGTTCCTTTTATTAGAGAAAACAAAGACGATGTTATTGCACGCTTAGCAAAGCGTAACATCGATCCTACAGAAATGTTAGATGAAGTTATTGCATTAGATGAAGAGCGTAGAGCTATTCAAACTAATTTAGATAACATAAAAGCAGAATCTAATTCCATATCCAAAGAAATTGGTAACCTATTCAAATCTGGAGAGGTAGATAAAGCCAATGCTCTTAAAGAAAAAACAGGTGTTTTAAAAGAAAACACTAAATCTTTAGAGCAAGAACTTAACGAAAAAATCGACGCACTTTATCAATTGTTATATAGAATTCCGAACGTACCAAATGAAATTGTACCTGCTGGTAACACTGATGAGGATAACGAAGAGGTTTACCGTGAAGGAGACGTTCCTACGTTGTTTGAAGGAGCTTTACCTCACTGGGATTTGATAAAAAAATATGATATTGTTGATTTTGAATTAGGAAACAAAATTACAGGCGCAGGTTTTCCTGTATATAAAGGGAAAGGAGCTAGATTACAACGCGCCTTAATTTCTTATTTTCTAGATAAAAATACAGCTGCAGGTTATACTGAAGTACAAGTCCCACATTTAGTAAATGAAGCATCTGGTTTTGGCACGGGTCAATTACCAGATAAAGAAGGACAAATGTACCATGTTACAGCTGACAATTTATACTTAATTCCAACGGCAGAGGTTCCTGCTACCAACATTTTTAGAGATACACTTTTAAATGAAAGTGATCTCCCAATTGGCCTTACAGGTTATACACCTTGTTTTAGACGTGAAGCTGGAAATTGGGGTGCTCATGTAAGAGGACTTAATAGATTACACCAATTTGATAAGGTAGAAATTCTAAGAGTTGAACATCCTGATAATTCTTATAATGCACTTGATGGCATGGTAGATCATGTAAAAGACATCCTTAAAGAACTAAAATTACCATACAGAATATTACGCCTTTGTGGTGGAGATTTAGGTTTTACTTCTGCTTTAACTTATGATTTTGAGGTGTTTTCTACAGCGCAAGATCGTTGGTTAGAAATTTCTTCAGTTTCAAACTTTGAAACTTTTCAAGCGAATCGCTTAAAGCTCCGTTTTAAAAATAGTGATGGTAAAAATGAACTTTGCCATACACTAAATGGAAGCTCTTTAGCATTGCCAAGAGTTTTAGCTGGTATTTTAGAAAATTATCAAACAGAAAATGGTATAAAAATCCCAGATGTTTTAGTACCATACACAGGCTTTGATATGATTTCTTAATACCGATTAGTAACCAAGAAAACAGTTCGATTGTTAAAAATATTGGTCTTTTATCGATTTTTTAGGTATTTCTTCGTTTGTTTTAATTATTTTTATGAAGTTAGCTATCCCAAACTACAACTGGCCTCATTATGAAAAATATAAAACGAATTGTTTTACTAGTAGCTTTGATAGTTTTAGTATCTAAAGTTCTGTTTTAATACTATAAGAAATTTTAAAACACCAAGACAAAGTAACTGAATCATATTTATAACGAATAATGGTTAATAGCACATTTATTTTGCTGGTCAAAATGCCTAAACGCTCAGTTTAGGCATTTTTTTTATCAAAACATTTACAATATCTCGGTTTAGCATTTGTTATATTTACAAAAATTGTAACATGCAAAAGGGCATTTTAATATTATCTATCCTATTTGGACTTCATTTGGGTTTTGCTCAAAATAGTGAAGTGCTTGCAGACAATTATTTTAAACGTGGTGAGTTCAAAAAAGCACTTATCATTTACGAGGAACTCAATAAAGAAAAACCATATAGCTATAATTATATCTTTAAACTTGTTGAAACCCATCAACAATTAGAGCAATATGATGAAGCTGAACATATCCTTGTACAACGCTTAGAAAAAAGACGTAATCCAACCATAGTGATAGAATTGGGTTACAACTACCAATTAAAAGGTAGCTTAGATTTAGCCAATAAATACTATGAAGAGGCTATTTCATACATAAACGAAAATCCTAATTACATTTATAGTGTCGCTAAAAAATTTGAAGATCATTCCTTATTAGACCAAGCCATAAGGGTTTATAATAAAGGTAAAGAACTTACACCAGATAAGGATTTCAGCATTCAGTTAGCAAGAATTTATGGAGATCAGGGAGATGTAGAAAAAATGTTTTCTAATTATATAGAATATGTTGCTTACAGACCAAATTATCTTAACAATATAAAACGTGCTATTAGCGATTTTATATCGGAAAACAGTGATAATGAAAATAATATTTTCCTTAGACGTTTACTACTAAAAAAACTGCAACAAGAGCCTAATCCGTATTGGTACGAAATGTTGAGTTGGCTGTACGTTCAAGAAAAAGCCTATAGCAAATCCTTTATACAAGAAAAGGCACTTTACAAACGCAATCCTGTAAGTTTAGATCGTATCATTGAACTTGCTGTTACCGCACATAATGATAACGATGATGACACTGCAAAAGATATTTTTAATTACATCATTGAAACCACTCAAGATGCTTCAACTGCTTTAACAGCGCATCAGTATATTTTGGAAATTGACACTAACAATGCTACTTCTACAAAAGAGCTAGATGCAATAGATGAAAAATACAGCATGCTTTTTGATGAATTTGGGAAATCAGAACTCACCATTCCACTTCAACTAGCATACGGGAAATTTTTAGCCTTTTACAAAAAGGACACACAAAGTGCTACAGCTTTTTTAAGACAAAGTATGAAGCTCAATATTTCAGAATTTCAAGAGGCTGAAGTAAAGTTGCTTCTAGCAGATATCTTGGTACTTCAAGAGAAATTTAATGAAGCGCTAATTTTCTATTCTCAAATTCAGATGAATTTAAAGAATAGCACAATTTCTCAAGAAGCACGTTTTAAAGTTGCCAAGACCAGCTACTACAAAGGCGATTTTGACTGGGCAGAATCCCAACTTAAAATTCTTAAAGCATCCACATCGCAACTTATTGCCAATGATGCTTTAGACTTAAAACTTTTGATTTCGGACAATAAGTTTGAAGACAGCACACAAACCGCTTTAAAATATTATGCCAAAGCCGATTTGTTAGCGTTTCAAAACAGAACAGATGAAGCGATTTCACTTTTAGATAAAATTTTGAAAGAACATAGCACTGAAAGTATAGTTGACCAAGCACTATTTCAGCAAGCCAAACTATTTGAAAAGAAAAAGCAATACGAAAAAGCAGAAGTTAACTACCAAAGAATTATCAGCGACTATAGTGAAGATATTTTAGCAGATGATGCCTATTATTATCTTGCAGAGTTATACAACACACAATTAGCAAAACCAGAAGAAGCCAAGCAGCTTTACGAAAAAATTATCTTTGAACACGAAGACAGTATTTATTTTATTGAATCGCGTAAGAAATTTAGAATGCTGAGAGGTGATAGTATTAATTGATTTATAGTCTTTAGTCAAAAAACTTTGATTCTAGATATTTCAACACAAAGCAATCAACTTTCATTTATTTACTTTTGTATCTAATTTCATTATGTAATTCAAACAATGATCATATACAACGTCACAGTAAATATAGACGACAGCATTCATAAAGAATGGCTTACTTGGATAAAAGAACACATTCCGCAAGTGTTAGCAACAGGTCACTTTAAAGAAGCTAAACTGACCAAAGTTTTAGTTGAAGAGGAAATGGGTGGAGTCACTTACTCTATTCAGTACAGAGCGCACAGCAGAGAAGCTTTAGAAAACTATTATGCTAACCACGCTGAAGGTTTAAGACAAGATGGTCTAAAACGTTTTGCCGACAAAATGCTCGCCTTTAGAACTGAACTTGAGGTTGTTGATGAATATTCGGTAAATTTCAAGTAATTTAGTGGTTCTAATCTTTATCGAAAGATTACAACTAAGTATTTATGCTTGATTATTTTATAAAGCCTTTATTAAGATTTCTTTCAAGACCGATTATAGTACTTTTCTCAAACATAATTGAGTTATTACTGGAAATCTATGATGCTTCAAAAGAAACAAATAGAACTATTAATGTTCCTTAGACTTATATGAAAGCCCGTAAAAAGATATACAAAAACCGATTTCTTTTCAGAAGTATTAGTCTACTTCTCATTTTAATTGGTTTAGTTATGGCTTATTACTTTCACAATACTGAACCATGGGAAACTATTGGTGGGTTTCTTTGTGGTGTTGGTTTAGGATTATTAATCATCTTTGTAGCAATAAAAGAATCTAAAACTGACAAACCCTAATGGATAATCAAAATCAAGTAAAAGCAAAAAAACATTTAGGTCAGCACTTTTTGAAAGATGAAAATATCGCACAAAAAATTGCAGACACATTATCTTTAGATGGTTATAAAGATGTGTTGGAAATTGGTCCAGGCATGGGTGTGCTCACCAAATATCTCCTCAAAAAAGATATTACCACACATGTTGTAGAAATAGATACCGAGTCCGTTGAGTATTTAAAAAATAATTACCATACGCTATCTAACAGAATTTACGAAAAAGACTTTTTAAAGTATGATTTAACGGAAGTGTTTAACGAAAAACCTTTCGCAATCATAGGTAATTTTCCTTATAATATTTCGTCGCAAATTGTGTTTAAAACTTTAGAATTAAGACATCAAGTACCTGAATTCTCTGGGATGTTTCAAAAAGAAGTTGCGCAACGCATCTGTTCTAAAGAAGGTTCAAAAATTTATGGCATTATATCCGTTCTAACTCAGGCTTTTTATGATGCCGAATATCTATTTACTGTTCCACCTTCAGTATTTAATCCACCTCCAAAAGTAGATTCAGGAGTATTGTTATTAAAACGAAAAGAAAATTTCACACTTCCTTGTGATGAACAACTCTTCTTCAAAGTCGTAAAGACAGGTTTTCAGCAACGCAGAAAAACACTACGTAACAGTTTAAAAACATTCAATCTGTCGGATAATTTAAAAGCAAATACTATATTTGGGCAACGACCAGAACAATTGAGCGTTTCAGATTTTATTGAACTGACTTCGCTTATTGAAAACGATATTTAAAACGCTGTCATTAAAATCGTTATAGCTCAAACAGCTAAATTTAGGAAATGACAACGTTCTTCATTCTCGAAAATGACATAATATAATCGCGTGGAAGAAACTCAAGATAACATACAATTTCAGCTCACAGAAGAACTTATTGAAAAAGTTGAAGTGCTTGTCGAAGATAAAAACGACAAAGAACTCAAAAGACTTTTAAATGATTTCCACTATGCTGATATTGCCGAAATTCTTGATGAATTAGATCTTGAAGATGCGCTATACCTTATTAAACTTTTAGACTCTGAAACAACCTCTGATATCCTTATGGAACTTGATGAGGATAACAGAGAGAAGATTTTAGAGCAACTATCTGCCAAAGAAATTGCTGAAGAGATTGAAGAATTAGATACCGATGATGCAGCAGATATTATTGCAGAACTTCCTGAAGAACGCCAACTAGCCGTTATCTCAGAAATTGAAGATGAAGATCATAAGGCAGAAATTCAAGAGCTTTTAGCTTATGATGAAGATGTTGCAGGTGGTCTCATGGCAAAAGAGCTCGTAAAAGTTTATGAAACTTGGACGGTTGCTGGCTGTTTGCGACGTATTAGAGGTCAGGCAAAAGATGTCACCCGAGTACATTCTATTTATGTCGTCAATAAAAAAGAGCAACTTATTGGTAGATTATCTCTAAAAGATTTAATCGTTGCCAAAAGTGAACAGAAAATTGCAGATATCGCCAAAGAAAGTGTGGATTGGGTACATGTCAATGATGATGTTGAAGATGTTGCAAAGGTTATGGCAAAATACGATTTGGAAGCTATTCCTGTTGTAGACGATAACCAGACTTTATTGGGAAGAATTACCATTGATGATATTGTTGATGTCTTAAAAGAAGAAGCTGATAAAGATTACCAATTAGCAGCAGGTATTACCCAAGAAGTTGAAGCTGATGATAGCATTTTAGAATTAACAAAAGCACGATTACCATGGTTGGTTCTTGGACTTTTTGGTGGTTTAGGTAGTGTATTTATTATGAAAGGTTTTGAGGAAGTTATGGAAACCGTACCTTCTTTATTCTTTTACACACCACTTATCGCCGCAATGGCAGGAAATGTTGGTGTACAATCTAGCGCTATTATTGTTCAAGGTTTGGCTAATGATAATGTAAAAGGTAGTTTACTAAACCGTCTCTTAAAAGAAGTGGGCTTAGCCTTAATTAACGGGTTTGCTTTGGCTTTATTAGTGGTGCTATTTGGATTTTTAATTGGACAGAATACTACGGAAAGTCTTGCTATAGCAATATCTATGATGTGTGTTATAACCGTAGCTGCTTTAATAGGTACCTTTGTTCCTATTATTTTAGATAAACGAGGTATTGATCCTGCCATTGCTACAGGACCTTTTATTACAACCAGTAATGACATCTTAGGTATTTATCTATTCTTTGTACTTTCAGGTTGGATTATTGGATTTTAGACTATGAAAATTCTTCATTTAGACAGTAACCACGAACTACTCATTGAACAACTCAACACCTTGGGTTTTGAAAACCATGAAGATTTTACATCTTCAAAATCTGAAATTGAAAATAAAATTGCTCTATATGATGGTATTATCATCAGAAGCCGATTTACTATTGACAAAACATTTTTAGATGCTGCTACAAACCTTAAATTTATTGGTCGTGTTGGTGCTGGTTTAGAAAACATTGATTGCGATTATGCCGAAGAAAAAGGTGTGTATCTCATTTCTGCTCCTGAAGGCAATAGAAATGCTGTTGGTGAGCACGCTTTAGGAATGCTACTTTCTCTTTTTAACAAACTCAACAAAGCGGATAAAGAAGTACGCCAAGGCAAATGGCTTCGTGAAGCTAATCGTGGCATTGAACTCGATGGTAAAACCGTTGGTATTATTGGTTATGGTAATATGGGAAAAGCCTTTGCTAAAAAACTACGTGGTTTTGATGTTGAAGTCCTCTGCTATGATATACAGCATGGAGTTGGTGACGCCAATGCCAATCAAGTTATTTTAGAAGAATTGCAATCTAAAGCTGATGTATTAAGTCTTCACACACCGCAAACACCATTAACTTTAAATATGGTGGATGCTAAATTCATCAGTAAATTCAAAAAACCATTTTGGTTAATCAACACTGCAAGAGGTAAAAGTGTTGTGACAAAAGACTTGGTAGAAGCCTTAAAAACAGGTGAAATTTTAGGTGCTGGACTCGATGTTTTGGAGTATGAAAAATCATCATTTGAAAATCTTTTTACTTCAGAAGATATGCCAGAAGCTTTTGAGTATTTAATCAACGCTGAAAATGTTTTGTTGTCTCCTCACGTTGCTGGCTGGACTATAGAAAGCAAAGTAAAACTCGCTCAAACTATTGTTGATAAGATCAAAGCAAAATTTTGCTAATTTTAAAACATGAAGAAAACTATTCTCGTGTTTGGATTGCTAATTTTAGCAATTTTACTACTCTTTCAATTTAGCAAATTTGCTCTAATAACCGGAGATGTTAGTACAGAAATAATTGTATCGGTTATTGCCTTCGTTTTTTTCTTTATAGGTATTTATATCAATAAGAAATCTCTTCGTAAAAAAGATATAGATTCAGCAGAAATAGACACAAACAAAATAAGTGAATTAGAAATTACAACTAGAGAATATGACGTTCTTCAACATATTTCTGAAGGTCTTTCCAATAAAGAAATTGGTGAAAAATTATTTCTCTCTGAAAGCACTATTAAAACTCATGTTTCAAATCTTTTATTGAAACTTAATGCCAAACGAAGAACGCAAGCTGTTCAAATTGCAAAATCTCTGAAAATCATCTAAAAAACAAACTTCTAGACTTTAGTATTAGCTTTTTGGTACTTTAGTATGAGCCCAAAAATGGTGTATACAGATACATTTGCTTTAAACTAAAATTGAAAATATATGAAAAATACAGTGTTGAAATTTGGTGGGTATGGACTCTTACTTGGAGCTATTATTTTTGGTTTAGCTCTAACCTTTGGTAACGGTTTAAGTTATACGACTCAAGAAATTATTGGCTATGGCTCAATGATAGCCTCTTTGTCTTTTGTTTACTTTGGCATAAGACATTATAGAGACAATGTTAATAATGGAAAAGTTACATTTGGTAAAGCTTTATTAATAGGTCTATTAATTTCTGCTTTTGTTGGGCTTGGTGTTGGCTTAATGGATTATTTATATACTACAGTTATAAATCCTGACTTTGCTGAAGAATACTTAGCTATAACCTTAGAAAGTTATGAGACACTCTACTCTGGAGAAGAATTAGCCCTAAAAAAAGCTGAACTGAGTAAACAGATGGAGGACTATGGAGGATCTGGTTTTATGGCATTACTTATGTTTATCACTGTGGTCTTAATAGGATTTATTATATCTTTAATTTCAGGATTGATTCTCCAAAAGAAATAACTACTAAACCACTCTAAAATGCAATACGATGCAATTTCACCTGAGGACTATATTAGTCAAGTTCCAGAAGAGCGACAAGACGCTTTAAAAAAACTAAGAAAAATAATTAATGCTAACCTACCTAAAGGTTTTGAAGAAGGTATACAATACAAAATGATTGGTTACTATGTACCACATTCTGTATATCCAGATGGCTATCACTGTGATCCTAAAATTCCTTTACCTTTCATGAGTTTTGCTTCCCAGAAAAATTCAATCAACTTTTATCATATGGGAATTTATGCAAAAAAGGAATTACTAGATTGGTTTGTTAGTGAGTATCCGAAGCATTGTAAACGCAAATTAGACATGGGTAAAAGTTGTATTCGATTTAAAAACATAGACGAAATACCCTATGAACTATTAGGCGAACTCACCAGAAAAATGTCTAGTGAGGAATGGATAAAAATTTATGAATCAGCATTAAAAAAGAAGTAAAATGAAAAAACGAGTAACAGGAATCGGTGGATTATTTTTTAAAACTACAGACCCAAAAGCCTCAAAAGAATGGTACAAAAAGCATTTAGGTTTTAACACAGATGATTATGGCTGCACCTTTTGGTGGAAAGATAAAGAAGGGAAAGATTGCTCTACACAATGGAGTCCTTTTGCAGAAGACACAAAATATTATGAACCTTCTAAAAAAGACTTCATGTTTAATTATAGGGTTGAAAATCTTGAAGAATTATTAAAAGTTTTAAAAGAAGAAGGTGTAACAATTGTAGGGGAAATGGAGACTTATGAATATGGAAAGTTTGGGTGGATCCTTGATAATGATGGTAATAAAATTGAATTATGGGAACCTATTGATAAGACTTTTCTGTAATGCATTCAATTTTTTTACTAAATTTAAACCGTATAATACTAACCAATTAAAAATTTAAAATGTCTGACGATAACAAAAATTTGGGCGACGATCTTAACGATATGTTAGATGACGCAAAAGATGGTGCAAAAAAAGCATCTGATAACATCAGTAAAAAAGCAAAGGAATTCTCTGACGAAGCCAAAGAAACCGCTAATGAATTTACTCAAGGAGCTAAAGAAGCTTTTGACAAAACAGGTGGTGACAACAAAAAGATTTTAGCCGGAATACTAGGTATAATCTTTGGCTGTTTTGGTGTTCATAAATTTATTTTAGGCTATAGTAAAGAAGGAGGAATAATGCTTGGTGTTACTCTTATTGGTATTGTTTTATCATGTATTGGAGTTGGTGTTTTTGTCGTATGGATAATGAGCATCATCGGTCTTATTGAAGGTATCATTTATCTTACTAAATCTGATGCGGACTTCTACAATACTTACCAAGTTGGAAAGAAGCCTTGGTTCTAAAAATTAAATAGTAAAAATAAAAAAACCAGAACACAAATTCTGGTTTTTTTATTTTTATGTGTTTAAGTTTTTAATAAAACTCAACTTCACCAGTACTAATATCGTACATAGCTCCTACAATTTTAATTTCTCCTTTCTCCTCCATTTCATGCAATATCACACTTTGATTTCTTACGTTTTCTAAAGCCATTTCTACATTCTTTTTAGAAACTGCATCAACAAATTCTAAATTAGACGAGTTACGTTGCGCCTTTTCTTCAGGTTCGTCTACGGCATAAACCGCAGGTTCTATTTTATTGATAAGCGTGGTTAAATTACCCATTCTAGCGTGATCGCAAGCACCTTTTATGGCACCACAACTTGTATGTCCTAAAACAACAATAAGTTTTGTACCAGCAAGTTTACAAGCAAATTCCATACTACCGAGAATATCTTGATTCACAAAATTACCTGCTATTCTTATGCTAAAAATGTCACCCAAACCTTGGTCAAATACCAATTCTGCAGAAACTCTTGAATCTATACAACTCAAAATCGTTGCAAATGGAAATTGGCCTTCAGCAGTATCGTTAACTTGTTCTAGTAAATTTCTATTGGCTTTTAAATTGCTCTGAAAACGTACATTTCCTTGTTTTAAAAATTCCAAAGCCTTTTCTGGAGTCATAGTTGCCTGTGTCTCTCTTGTATGTGCTTTCATATCAGTTTTTCTTTTTTTATTCAAACTCTTAAGTCCTCTAAGACTTCTAAATATAGTTAATTATTATTCTTTGTCTGTATGACCAATAAAAGTTGATCATACATTAATATCTTCTTTTTTCTGTTTAAAAAACGTTACAAAACTATCAGGATTTTCTATTGTTCCTCGTTGCGAATATAGTTTTATATGAATATTTTTCTGTTTTGCTTTCACTGCAAAATCTTCTAGAATTTCAATGACATCAAAATCGAGATATGTTGTTTTTCTAACATCAATTTCTAAATAAGTGTTTTCTGGTAAAGCATCCAATTCTTTCAATATCGTTGCTTTGTTTAAAAACGTAACTTCCTCTGCTAAAGTCATCTTTACATGATGTTCACCTTTGGTATCTTCTTCAACTTTATGTAAAAAGTGACTGTTTTTAAAACTTTGGTATAAAGTTATAAATATTCCAACTGCTAAACCAACTCCAACTCCAACTAATAAATTATATTGAAGAATTAAAACCGTTAAAATAAACGGAACGAATTGTCTCCATCCAGATTTCCACATTTCCTTGAAAATACTTGGCTTTGCTAGTTTATAACCAACAATAAGTAGCACAGCTGCTAAGACTGAAAGTGGAATTTTATTTAATAAAACAGGAATAGTTACAATAGATATTAAGAGCAAGAATCCGTGAATAATGGCACTCATTTTGGTTTTACCTCCACTCTGAATATTCGCGCTACTACGTACAATTACTTGGGTTATTGGTAAGCCTCCTATGAGTCCTGAAACAATATTTCCTGTACCTTGAGCAAGTAATTCTCGGTTAGTTGGTGTTACATTTTTTTCTGGATCTAACTTGTCTGTTGCTTCAACACAAAGTAAAGTTTCTAAACTTGCTACTAAAGCAATAGTGAAAGCCGTAAGCCATACTTCTGGATTTGTAATAGCACTAAATGCTGGAGTGGCAAACTGACCTAAAAAATCGTCTACACTTCCAGGAACTGGAACGTTTACCAAATGCTCTTTAGCAATTCCTAAAGTTGAACTATCCTTTGTCAAAAGATAAAAAACAACACCTACAACTACAGCTACTAATGGTCCTTGAATAATTTGAAAGATCTTTCCTTTCTTAGACAAGACATTGCTCCATAACAATAAAATACCAATAGATATAAATGCAATTAAAGTAGCACCAGGACTTAAGAAATCAGATATCTTGAAGAGTTCTGAGAATGTATTTTCACCATCGCTCTGAAAGAAGTCCCAAGCTCCTTCTGGGTTTTTATCTAAGCCAAAAAAGTGAGGAATTTGTTTTAATATAATAATAATTCCAATACCTGTTAACATGCCTTTAATAACGGATGAGGGAAAATAATACCCAATAACTCCTGCCTTAAGCAATCCAAAAACTATTTGAATAATTCCACCCAAAACTACGGCTACCAAAAAGGCTTCATAGCCTAAACTATTAATGGCAGCAAACACTATAGCTGCTAAACCAGCTGCTGGTCCACTAACTCCAATTTTAGAGCCACTCATAGCGCCAACAACGATTCCACCTATAATACCTGCTATTAATCCTGAAAATAATGGTGCTCCACTAGCTAAAGCTATACCCAAACAAAGAGGTAAGGCTACAAAGAATACGACTATACTTGCCGGTATATCGTTTTTTAAATATTTAAACATAATATGTATTGTTTTGCCAATGAGAATTTCTCATGAGCTATTTTATAATTTTTAGAAGGGATTTATTAAAACTATAAAATATATTCTGGCGGTGGAGAAACTACACTTAGATAAGGCTTAGAGTAGTTTTTAAAAGAAAAGCCTATATGATTTGAGCTAATAAGTTCTTCAAATAAAGCTTGTGAATCCAAAGCGGTAGTTTTGAAAACTATTTTTAGGTTTTCATGCTCTTCTTCCTCATTAACATTGTAAAAACTTGACACGTCGATAGAGCTATCAATAGACATAATAACTGTTGGAGCAGATATTAAAACTAAAAATAGTAATGCCAAATAAAGTGCTTTTATATGTCTTGAGGTTTTTTGCATTTACCTCAAATATAGCATTAAGAATTTAACAAATTCAAAATATAAACTAAAAATCTTTGATTAATCGTAGGTCTTTTGATGGCACCCAACCTGTAGAATTATCTGCTAATTGAATTTTTTTCCAATCTTCGTAGGTTTCTAAAACCTTGACTTTTGTGCCTTCATGAAGTCTAAAAACTTCTTCGCTTGTTTGGTTAGGATCAGTTTTTACCCTACTCTCTTGAACATAGATAATCGCTGGATTATCTTTCTTTTCTAATGCGCTTTTTTGAAATGCCATAGCTACAGAGAATAAGGCTATGAATAAAATAACAACGCTACTTACAAATGCAATTCTTTTCTTGGTTGTTCTATAAGAAAAGTGGTAGGTTAAAAATATTAAAACAAACAAAATAACTCCTACTACGGCTATGATAGCCCAAGTATCGGCAGAAAATGTATTTACAATGTTTTTTGTGATTCTCGCAAAACCAACTTCAGGAACTTTGTCAATTGCATCTATGGTCATATTTTGAGCATAGGCTAGATTATTCTGAATGTCTTTATCGTTTGGCTTAAGCAAAAGCGCTTTTTCGTAATAGTAAATGCTTGGAGCAACATTATTGAGTTTGTAATTGGCATTTGCTAAATTAAAATACAATTCGGCAGAATGTACATCAGTGCCAAGAATTGACTCATATTTGTCTATAGCTTCTGCATATTTACCATCATTGTATAAGGCATTGGCTTCATCAAACAATTGGCTATTATTCTGAGACCAACCCAACAGACTAAAAATATATAGACCTATAAAAATTAGTGTTCTCATACTATCTTAATTGCTTATCAATTAATGAAATTGTCTTAGCTGCCTTTTCATAATCATTCTCCATAGTAACTTGCGTAATTGGTGTATAACGTGCCAATTCACAACTTTCTAAAATAGAAATAAAGTCTGAAATTACAGGTGCTTCAACTTGTCTCTCCGTAAGAATACTTTCTATTTTTTCTTTATTGAAATCACTAGTTTCAATATGCAACTTCGCCTTAAGGTAATTATGCAAAGCTTTTTCTAATGCCACGTAGAATGCTTCTTTTTGTCCTAAAGATTTTTTGGCAGCACCAAGATATTTCTTGGCAAGTTTATCTGCTTTTCTAATTCTGTTACCTTCAACATCTGCCGCACGCTCGTCTTGTTTTCTTCTTATAACAATCGCTAATGGGATTGCTAAAAATGGTACTAATAATAATGACCAAAATGCATTAGACTTAAAGAAAGACTCATTCGTTGTACTTACGAAATCTGTTGATGTTTTTATAAAAGCAAACGTATTTGTATTAGCTTTTACGGCTTGTTTTGTACTTTCTGTGGTAGCATTTTCTTTAGTATTTGTATTTGCCATTGGACCGTCTAACACATCAATTATTATTTCATCGGAAGTAATACGTTGATAACTTTCAGTCTTTAAGTCGAAATAAGAAAATGAAATTGAAGGAATAGGATACTTCCCTTTATATTGTGGGACAATAGTATAAGTATCGGAAATACCACCTTGCATTCCACTTAAGTTTGTGCGAACATTTTCTTTATGCTCTGGCTCATAAACTTCCAAAGAACTTGGAACGGTTAACTTAGGTAATTCAAATAATTTTAAATTTCCTTTTCCTGAAACTTCTATTTTAGCTTGAAGAGATTCCGATGCATCTAACTCAGTTTTTGAGGTTGTAACTTTAAATGAAAAATCCCCAACTGCACCTTTAAAATCTGCTGGCTTACCTTCTTCTGGTAATGGTTTTACATCAATAGTTCTACTACCAGCTGTGACGAGCTTAGGTACTTTTGTCATTAATGGACGTCCAAAAATATCATATCTATTAGTTGGCACTTCAACCGTGATATCCAATACTAATGGCTCTAATTTTAATTTTCCTGTTTTTTGAGGGTACAATACTGTTTTTCTCAGTACAACATAGCGATAATCTTCACCTTTGTATTGCCCTTTTTGAATATTAAGACCCTTTATTTCGATATTCTGACTCCAGAAATCATTATATCTAGGATTGTCCTTTTCTCGCCAACTACTTACACCTGTTTCAGCTGAAACATAAAGTTTATATACTACTGTTATAGCTTCATTGAGATACGGGTCTGATTTAGAAACCTCAGCTACCAAATGGATGTTATCATCAGCAATATCTGAAGCTTGAGGTGGAGCATTAGGCCGATCTACTGCTGCCGTAACCTCTACGGTTACTGGAAAAGTTTTATAGGTTTCACCATCAATCTCTATAGTCGCTTGCTTTATAGTAAAACTCCCTCTTTTTTTGGGGGCTAAAAAGTAGCTATACGTTTTTTTATAAGTACGTTTTCCATTTATCCATGAATTACTCATAGACGTGTTTGGACCTCCAACTACATCAAAATCTGCAAAATTAGGAGGTACAAAATTGTCTCCATCTTGGTTCATTTCAAAATCAATCCTTAGGCGTTCGTTAACACCTAATTTTTTCTTACTGACTTTAGCTTCAAATTTAACTTGAGAAAAAGCTAAACTTGAAGAAAGCATCAGTATTAAAATTGATATGTATTTTGCGATTTTCATTTAGTTAAGGGTTACAAATTATTACAATTTGTTACCAATCTTTTTCAGTTTTTACTTTGGCTCCTTTTTGCTTTTCTGCATTCATCTTTTCCTGAACCTTTTGTTCTTGGTTTTGCATAGCTTCTAGGATATTCTTCATTTGTTGAGGAGACATTTGTCCAGGCTTCGGCTTCTGTTGCTGGTTTTTATTTTGGTCTTCCTTATCTCCTTTACCATCATCCTTTTTATCGTCTTTAGGTTTACCATTTTCATCTTCTTCTTTGTCTCCATCCTTCTTGTCTTGGTCGCCTTCGTCTTTCTTATCTTGATCGTCCTTATTTTCGTCTTGCTTCTTTTCCTGATCTTCTTTATCCTGCTCGCTATCTTGGTTTTCGTCCTCTTTGTTATCTTCACCTCCACCATCGTCTTGTTGCTGTTCTGCACATTCTTTTGCTAGAGCAAAATTATAACGGGTTTCTTCATCTGTCGGATTGTTTCTCAATGCATTTTTATAAGCTTCTACGGCTTCTTTGCACATTTTGTTTTGCATTAAAATATTACCAATATTATGGTAGGCTCTGTGCTTTTCATCTTTAGATGTAGCATTCTTAGCAGCTTCTTCACCTCTAAAAAGAGCCTCCTCAAAACTGCCTTTTCTGAAATAGGAATGTGCTAAGTTATAGGCTCCAACTGCTTTATTAGGTGCTTCGGAAATGGCTTTTCTATATTCCATTTCTGCTTCAACATAATTATCCTCGTTGAGCAATTCATTAGCCTTATACACAAAATTATTAGCGTTTTGCTCTGCTTTTAATTGTGCTTTATTAATTTCTTGAGCGAAACCTGAAAAAAAAGTAAGCAATGCTACAACTACAAAATTTATCTTCATTTTACTTATTTTTTTATTTCCGACTTTATTAATTAAAATTACCAAACCCTTTAATTACTTAGCGTTAAAGAAATTTTAAAGTTAAAAGTTCTCATTAAATAAATTTAATTTCTTTAACCAAGCTGTTTTACGTTCTAAGAAAAAGATATCTACAAACAACAATAAAATACCCAAGGCTAAAAACCATTGAAACTGGTCTTTGAAATCTGCTATTTGTTTCGATTCGAACTCGGTTTTATCCGTTTTGTCCAAAACATCTTTAATAGCCGTAACAACTTCGTTTGTGTTTCTACCGTTAACATAAACTCCATTGGCTTCACTAGCAATTTCTTTCAAGGTTGTTTCGTCTAAGCGTGTAATTACTGTTTCTCCTTTACTATCCTTTTTATAGTTTAAAACAACTCCATTTCGCTTTATAGGAATAGGACCACCTTTTACATCTCCTACACCAACGGTTAAAATTCGGATGCCTTCTTCATTAGCTTCTTCTGCCACATCTATTGCTTCACCATCGTGATCTTCACCATCAGAAATAATGATAAGAATCCTATTAGTTTGTTCTTCATCATCATAATAGGTTTTTGCTAACTGAATTGCTTCGCTGATAGCAGTTCCCTGTGAAGACAGCATATCAGTATTCATGTTTTGCAAGAACATTTTTGCGGAAGCATAATCCGTTGTTATTGGTAACTGCGGAAACGCTTTACCTGCATAAGCTATAATACCAACTCTATCACTCGTTAAGCTATTGATAATTTGCGTAACCAATTGTTTCGATTTATCTAAACGGTTTGGCGCAATATCCTCAGCCAACATACTCTTGGAAACATCTACTGCAAAAACAATATCTACTCCTTGACTCCTAACGGTTTCAAGTTTTGTGCCAATTTTAGGATTGACTAAAGCCAAAGATAAGCATGCAAAAGCTCCACAAAGGACTAGTATTTTTAATACACTTTTAAATGTAGATTGATTAGGACTTAAACGCTTTAATAGAAGGCTATCAGCAAACTTTTTTTGTGCAGATCTTCTCCAAATTTGAAGCATTATAAACAATAGTATGATTACCGGAATAACCAGTAATGTCCAAAACCATATTTTTTCGTCGAATCTAAACAAAGCTTCTAAATATTGTATTTCTAAATAATAATTCGATTAACAAAAGTATACCTGCCGCAAGTACTAGAGGTCTATACTTTTCGTCGTAATTATAATATTTCTTTTCTTCTATTTCTGTTTTTTCTAGCTTATTGATTTCATCATAAATCTCAGCTAATTTTTTATTGTTAGTGGCTCTAAAATATTTTCCACCTGTAACATTAGCAATTTCTTCCAGCAATTTTTCATCAATTTCTACTTGCTGACGACCATATCTGAAAGATCCATCTGGATTAATACCGATTGGTGATAAAGCCATACCATTTGTCCCTAAACCAATAGTGTAAACTTTAATCCCATATTCCATAGCTAACTCACTTGCTATTTTTGGATCTATAAATCCTGAGTTGTTCACACCATCCGTTAAGAGAATGATAACTTTACTTTTAGCTCTACTATCTTTCAGTCTATTTACAGAAGTTGCTAATCCCATCCCTATTGCGGTCCCACTTTCAATGATAGTGTTGTACTTAATATCTCTCAATGATCTAAGCACTATAGATTTGTCACTTGTAATCGGTGTTTTAGTATAGGCTTCACCAGCATATTCAACTAAACCTATTCTATCGTTTGGTCTACCATCTATAAAATCTGATGCAACTTCTTTAAGAGCTTCCAATCTATTTGGACTTAAATCTTTTGCCAGCATACTTGCCGATACATCAATGGCCATAACAATATCAATACCTCTTGTGGTTTTTGTTCTTGTAGATACATCAACTGTTCTTGGTCTGGCTAAGGCTGCGATTAATAACCCTAAAGCCAATAATCGCAAAACAAAAAGTACGTGTTTCAATTTTGACCATTTTGAAGACGTTACTTTAAAGCCTTTGATTGTCGAAATTTTTAATTCTGCTGTTTGTTTGTTATGCTTAAAAATGTACCAAACTATTGCTATTGGCAACAATAGGAACAACCAAAAAAACTCTTTATTTAAAAATTCTATATTGTCAAACATTACTTTTCTTCTTCTACAGCTTCATCTGGGTTTAACTCAATTGAATCTACTATTCTATTTACCATTTCATCTGCATATTCATCGTCAACTGGCCATGTCACCATAATCTGTTGAGCCACATTTTTATTGGCAAAAAATGCAAACATGTAGTTAGCTTTAACCTTATTTTCGGTATTTGGCATTTTTATGCTCATAGTTCCGAAAGTCTTTAAGCCTTCTGCACCATTAGGTGTTATAATCTTATCGTTTTTAACAATAATATCAGTGACACCTTGAGCCTCGAGTAACTTTATGGTTTCCTCAGACATTTTTAAAAGATCAAAAGTAGACTCTTCATTTTTCTGACCTTGTTGACCTGGCGCTTGTTGTTGAGGAACCGTAAGCGTTATGTTATTTACAGTAACACTAAAAACATCTAGTAAAGTTCCATACATAAATGTTGAAACTTTCATTTTTTCATCATCAACCTCAGGCACTTCTAACTCAACACGCTTTAACACTTTAGGAGTTTCTATCCAAACCGGTGGAAAACCGTAGGCACTTTCTACCCAATTGCCTTCTAGAAGTTCTTTGCTTTCATGACCAATAATAGTATCTTTTACATATTTAAAGCCGTATTTAATACCAAAGCCAACAAATGTTGCTACAATTAAGAACAGAGAGATAGCAATGGTAAGGATTACTTTTTTACGCTTCTTTTTGCGTTCTTGCTCTTCCTTGTATTGCTGATCTAATAACTTTTCTTCTTCAGAAGGTTCTGGCAAGCTTTCCTTGACGTGATCTATTTCTTTATCAATGGTTGCTTTATCCATTTCTGCCAAAGCCGTATCGGGTGCAGACTTTGCAAATTTTACTAAATCGGCACGTTTTAAGATAGATTCTATATTGGCAATTGTTTCTTTTGATAATGGTACTTGATTACCTTCTTTGAGTAATTGCAATCTAGTGACAAGTTCATCTGTTGTACTTTCTAAAGCTCTGTCATAAACTTTTTCATCTAGATATTTTCTGATGATAAACGTTAATTCAGAATAAAAATCTTTGACTTCAGAACGCATCAAATATTGGCTTTCATCTAACTTTTTCAAAGCCAGTTTTGCACGATCGTAAGGAGGTAGCAACGCTATTTCCTCTTCTTCGGTTAGTGGTTTTTTTCGCCATATAAACCAATACAGCAAAAATGCAACTAGAAGAATTGCACCCAAAGCAATTAAAAGTGCTATCCAATTAAAATCACTTTGTTCTTCAACTTCAATGATTGGTTTGATGTCATAAAGCTTTTGTTTTGTAGTGTCTACAACTACTGTATTGACGTCGATTCGTAAAGAATCCGTTAGAAATGATTTATCTCCAATGATTATTTTTTGCTGTGGAATAGTGTACGAACCCGAATCAAATTGGGTTAATTTATATATTCTAGACAGTAAAAAGTTTGCTTTTTTCTTTGTTGTATCTATTTCAGTAGCTTCTACAGCTTCTAGAGGCATAAAGGTTTGCCCTTCAGGAAAAACAACTAAAGCTGTTGAATCTGCTTCAACATTAATTTTATAATTAATTTGTTCGCCTATTCTTATTTTGGTCGTATCAACTTCGGTTGTAACCTGAGAAAAAGAGAAAAAAGATGTTAGAACAAAGGCTAGAGATAATAATGTCCTTTTTCCACAAAACTTAAGAATGCTATTTAATTTTATACTTTTCACTTCTTACTTAATTCTATCCTCTTCTTTTAAAATAACCCAACAATTTTTTTACGTAGCTCTCATCTACTCTACAATCTATAGTACCAGATCCTGATTTAGTAAAACTGTCTCTAAAATAATTCACTCGGTCATTATAGTATTTTCCGTAGTTCAACCTCACCTTTTTGGAAGCTGTATTTACAAGTAGTAATTCACCTGTTTCTTCATCTTCCATCTGCACCATTCCTATATTTGGAATGTTTTCTTCATGTTTGTCGTACACTCTAATTCCAGTTATATCGTGTCTTCCTGCAGCGATTTTGAGTGTTTGCTTATAGTCATCTGCTATAAAATCTGAAAGCACAAATACTATGGCTTTCTTTTTCATAACACTAGACAAAAACTTTAAAGCCTCAGCAACATTTGTGCTTTTACTTTTAGGTTGAAACTCTAAAAGTTCTCTAATGATCCTAAGTACGTGAGAGCGTCCTTTCTTTGGCGGAATGTAAAGTTCTATTTCGTCTGAAAATAAAATCAGTCCGATTTTATCATTATTTTGAGTTGCAGAAAATGCAAGAGTTGCTGCTATTTCTGTAACTATTTCGTCTTTAAACTGATTCTTTGTACCAAAAAATTTACTACCCGAGACATCCGCTACCAACATCATGGTAAGCTCGCGTTCTTCTTCAAAAACTTTTATATAAGGTTCGTTGTAGCGTGCAGTAACATTCCAGTCAATGTTTCTTACATCATCACCAAATTGATATTGACGTACTTCAGAAAAAGTCATACCTCGTCCTTTGAAGGTTGAATGGTATTCGCCTCCAAATATGTGATCAGACAAACGACGTGTCTTAATCTCTATTTTTCGTACTTTTTTAAGAAGTTCTTTTGTATCCATTTTTTCAGTATGCGTGTTCAGTGTGCAGTTTGGTTTGCAGTCCTAAAATAGTATTTAGTTATAAGTTTTCAGGATATTGCATTTTACTGAAGACTATTGACTAAATACTGCCAACTGATTAAGGTACTTCGATTTCGTTTACAATCTTGTTAATGATATCTTCTGAAGTTACATTTTCTGCCTCGGCTTCGTAAGTAATTCCGATTCTGTGACGTAAAACATCATGCACTACAGCTCTTACATCTTCAGGAATTACATAACCTCTACGCTTTATAAATGCATAACATTTTGCAGCAGTTGCTAAGTTGATACTACCACGAGGAGATGCTCCAAAAGAAATTAAAGCTTTTAAATCTCCTAACTTATATTTTTCAGGATAACGTGTTGCGAATATGATATCTAGTATATATTTCTCAATTTTTTCATCCATATAAACTTCCCTAACAGCTTTCTGGGCACTAAGAATTTGTGCGATAGAAACCACAGGATTTACTTTATCGTAAGTTCCCCTTAAATTTGCTCTTACAATAAGTTGTTCTTCGTCTAATTTTGGATAATCAATAACGGTTTTCAACATGAAACGGTCTACCTGAGCTTCTGGTAAAGGATAAGTTCCTTCTTGCTCTACTGGGTTTTGCGTTGCCATTACTAAGAAAGGTTTGTCTAAGACAAAAGTTTCGTCTCCAATAGTAACTTGTTTTTCCTGCATCGCTTCTAGTAAAGCTGACTGTACTTTAGCAGGTGCTCTGTTGATCTCATCTGCTAAGACAAAATTAGCAAAGATTGGTCCTTTCTTTATTGAAAAATCATTTTCCTTTATGTTGTAGATTAAAGTACCAACAACGTCTGCTGGTAATAAATCTGGTGTAAACTGTACTCTACTAAAACTTGCATCAATAGCCTTAGACAAAGTGTTTATTGCTAAGGTTTTTGCCAAACCAGGAACACCTTCTAATAAAATATGTCCTTGACCAAGCAATCCGATAAGTAATCGTTCTACCATGTGCTTTTGACCCACAATAACCTTATTCATTTCTAAGGTTAATAAATCTACAAAAGCACTTTCTTTTTCTATCTTTTCATTAATTGATTTAATATCAACTGTACTCGTTTCTTCCATTATTTTAAGGGATTATAAGCAAAATTATGATTAGTAATTTTTTCGACATCGCAAAGTGTTAAAATTATTTCTTAGTTGCTGTTAACAATTGGTTAAAAAATAAAGCGCAGTACTATGTAGTACTGCGCTTTATAATAATTTTCACAAACTATGTTAAGCTATTCAAAAATAACGGTATCTAAATTTGTTGTTTGACCAATATTGACTTCTACGTTATCAATTACCACTGGAGTAAATAATGAAGAAGCTTCTGGAGTAACGGTTACGGTATAAATTCCTTCAGGAAGTCCTAAAATTTCAAATTCACCTAAGTCATTTGTATAGGTTGTTGTAGAGAACAATCCGTTAGTTACTGTAACTTCAGCAGCTATATCGTTTGGTTGAATATTACCTGCAATAATTCCTGAATTAACTTCTAGGTTGGCTCTAAGAACTGGTTTAAGATTAATGTTCCCTGAGTTACCAGCCATTACAATAGATTCTTCAACATCAAAATCTAGGATAAAATCATAATTATATCCAGGATTTATACTTTGATCTATCATAATCTTTAATCCAGATTGTTGAGCACTTGGAGTGTTTAACGGTCTTGGTTCTGTTTCACCTTCTAATAATACTGAGTTATCATCACCTAATATTAGACGTATTTGTTTAATAAGACCTGTTGGGATTGTTTCATTGTTTACCAACTCTAAACTTACACCTCCTGTAAGCTCTAACAAATCATAAACTCCCGGATTTAGAATCCCTATAGATTCCCATCCTCCTTCATCATTCTCATCAAAATCATCACTGTCATATTTTACCATTATATCTTCTACCTCAACGTAAACGTTTTGATAGTCTCCTGGATCATCAACAAGTTTAACCGATAGCGTTGCTGTTCCAGAATCGTTAGAACTTTCTGAATCATTACATGCAACTAGTAACAATGCCATTGAAAAAATTGAAAGAATTTGTTTAAGAAATTTCATGTTTTAGATTTTATGGTTCATTAATTAGGTACGCACGAAAAGCGTTCTTAGATTATTTAGCATAACCTATTAAGACCAAAAAACCAGTTAAACTTTAGTTAAAAAAATAGAGTGACAACTTGGTTATCACTCTATTATATTTATAAAATCGGATTAAATTAATAAATATGAATTTCTCTTATTTCTGTATACAGTTTTGGGTTTAAAACCATCATGTTTTCAGATTCATTAAAGCTTAAAGATTTAGTTAAATCAACCTCAATTGTAAAATCGTAAAATTTGTTACGTAGTAATTCCGTGTTAACCAAATTAGAAGGTGTTGCATTACCTAAATTTTCAACATCCAAACTATAAAGTATATTATTTAGGTTTAAAAAGTTATTATCTCCAAGTACTAGTCTTATTCCATAAATAGCACCAGACTTTACTTCAAAATTATCAACAAGCAGTAGTTCTGTATCTAAATTTGAAACATCGTATGTTTCCTGCAAGACATTTAGACTTATCCAAGAATTGGCATTGTTACTGTTTTCAACTTTTAATTGAACATCTTTAATATCTAAATACACATCACCTAAGTCATTAGAAATGCTTTTTAGTTTTACAGTAACTCCAGATAGCTCACCATCATAACCAGCTTCATCTTTAGAACAGCTAGTCATAGCAAGTAAAATACACAACACAAAAAGTAACGGTCTAGAAATTAATGATTTCATAACGAATAGATTTGGAATTAATAGCACTCAATAATACCGATTTTCTTATGTTTTGAGTATTTTTATACACGAATTGCACAAAAACCCTTATAAACTGATTTTAACGTGACATATTCTCGATTAATTGCAGGCACCATGACCTGGGGAAGTTGGGGAAAACAACTTTCAAAAAAAGACATGGAAACTTTAATGCATCATTGCATTGAAAACCACATCACCACTTTTGACCACGCTGATATTTACGGAGCTTATACTACCGAAGCAGATTTCGGGAAAGCCTTTGCGGATTCTAGTATAAATCGTGAAGACATTCAACTCATTTCAAAATGCGGCATTCAATATTTATGTGATAAGAGACCTAACAAGGTGAAACACTATGACTATAGTAAAGACTATATTATTTGCTCTGTAGAAGACTCTTTAAAAAATCTACAAACCGAATATTTAGATCTTTTACTATTACACAGACCCAGTCCGTTAATGGTTGCTGAAGACATTGCTGAAGCTGTTACAATTCTAAAGAAAGAAGGAAAAATAAAAGATTTTGGTGTTTCTAATTTCACCCCTTCCCAAATGGAAATGATTGGGTTGCGAACAGATATTGGTGTTAATCAAATAGAGTTTTCCTTAACCCAACATACAGCCATGCATGATGGTACTTTAGATTATTTAAAAACTTGTGGTATTAAGCCTATGGCTTGGTCGCCTTTGGGTTCTGTATTTAAAGAGGATAATGAGCAAACGAGACGTATTCATAAGCAACTTGGAGAATTAAAAGACAAATACAATGCTACTGAAGATCAATTACTGTTAGCTTGGATTATGAAACATCCTGCTGGTATTCATCCAGTTGTAGGCACTACAAACAAAACTAGATTAACTAAGGCAGTAGAAGCTTCTAAAATAGATTTGGAATTAGAAGACTGGTTTTTAATTTTGGTGGCAAGTCAAGGGCATAAAGTACCTTAAAATAAGCCCATCCCAACCCTTCCCAAAAGGAAGGGCTACAAATAATAACTTTTAAAGTAATACGATAGAACTTTCAAAACATCAAAAAATTATTAAACCAAGAGCATTATGAACAATGATGATTTTCCCCTAAGGGGAAACAAAAAGGGGCTAATAGCACTAATAACTGGTGCAACAAGCGGTATAGGTAGAGCAACTGCTCACGAGTTTGCAAAACACGGTATTAATCTTGTACTCTGTGGAAGAAGACGACAACGTTTAGAAAGTATTCAAAAAGCCCTATCAAAAGAAACTGATGTACATATCTTAAACTTTGATGTTCGTGACCGCGAAAAAACCTTAGAAGCTATAGCATCCCTTCCAGAAGAATTTAAAAATATTGATATCTTAATCAATAATGCCGGAAATGCTCATGGCCTAGATCCCATTGACCAAGGAAGCTTAGACGATTGGGATGCCATGATGGATATTAACGTTAAAGGTTTGCTATATGTCAGTAAAGCTATCATTCCAGGCATGACCGAAAGAAAGTCTGGACATATCATCAATATTGGTTCTTCTGCCGGAAAAGAAGTATATCCAAATGGAAATGTCTATTGCGGAAGTAAACACGCTGTTTTAGCCATTACGGAAGGCATGCGCATAGATTTGAATCCATATGGTATAAAAGTTGGTGCTGTAAATCCTGGTTTAGTAGAAACCGAATTTTCTCAAGTACGTTTTAAAGGTGGAAACCAAGCCGATAATGTATATACAGGATACAAAGCTTTACAAGCCGAAGACGTTGCTGAAGTGATTTATTTTGCTGTGTCTCGTCCACCACATGTTAATATTGCTGATGTTTTAATGTTTTGCACCGCGCAGGCGAGTTCTACTATTGTGAAGAAAGAGCTATGATAGAGAAGATTAAATCTTCTTGGTTTGATTTAACTTCAAAATACACAAACGATGAAGCGTTAATAAACACGCTTTGGTCAGAATTACACAAAAAATACGCTCATAAAAACAGGCATTATCATAATCTTTCTCATATAGAAAGTATGCTTCTACAAGCAGAAAACATCAAAAGTCATATTGAGGATTTTCCAGCCTTACTTTATGCTATTTGGTATCATGATATAATCTATAAATCAACAAAAAAAGACAACGAAGAAAAAAGTGCACTTTTTACCCAAAAAAGCTTAAAAAAGCTCAATTTTACTGAAAACCAGATTGAAAATGTTAAAAATTTGATTATTTCAACAAAAAAGCACCAAGTTATTTTAGACAAAAATTCGGATAATGCCTATCTTTTAGATTTTGATTTATCCATTCTTGGAAAAGATTGGGAAACCTATAAAAATTACACGCAACAGATACGACAGGAGTATAAAATTTATCCTGATTTTTTGTATAACCCAGGAAGAAAAAAAGTACTTCTACATTTTTTAGAACGAGAAACGTTGTACTTTACAGAAAGTTATAAAACACAATTTGAAAATAAGGCCAGAGAAAATATAAAAAGAGAATTAGAAACACTTTAAAAAGATTCCTGTTTCGGAAAAGGAACTATGATCAACAAACGCCTCCTCATAAAAAATTTGTTAGCTCATAATGATGAGAACAGTTTTTATGACAAAAAGCGAAAAATTGATATTAGTTACAGAGAAGGAAAGGCAAAGTTTCTAAAACATATCTGCGCACTGTCTAACAGTAACCCTAAAAACAACTCGTACATTGTTATTGGTATTGAAAATGACGACAATAAAATCGTTGGTGTCGATTTTTTTGATGACAGTAAAATTCAAAACCTCATCAACGCTTATCTTACCAATCCACCAATTGTTCAGTATGAAAATATTCCATTTCCTCACTTACCTGACGATAGAGTCGTTGGTCTTGTAACCATAAGACCCAACGAAAAAATAACCTCACTCAGAAAAAACATTTGGAAATATTATGGTGGTTCTGTCTTTTTTAGAGATGGTAGCATGAGTATGCCCAAAGTTTTTGATATAGAAATTAAGGATGTTAATTCTAAGATTGTCGCCTCAATTGAAAATCATGCGCAAAATAATATTCAACTAACGCTTGATGGTGTTTTTGACTTTATGAATAAGCGTAAAGACTACGAACCAAAATATAAAGTCTTTAAAGAATATTTTGTGCTTTGTTGGTCTGGACAAAGGAAACAAGTGAAGGATGAAGTTTTCTTTTCGCGTGTAGATATAGAACTAGTCAACGAGCAAGTACGGTTATTTTACTCAGCTTTAGATGAAGTTTCTATTGAATATGATGAAAACTCTTTTAAAATAGTAGAATATGTACGTTTGGGGCTTCATAATTCATACAAGTACTATAAGCTCGAAGAGAAAACCATTCAATTCAATAATAATGTTAGTTATTCCATTGATGCAGAATTGATTTTTGAGCCACCTCAATTCGACCGCAAAGTTTTGCATCATATTTATAATGCCAACAATGCTATTTTAGAAAAACTTGAAAAAGGTATTTCTTTGACTCAAAATGAAACTTCAGATTTGAAGAATTTAGCAGCAAGTTATCTCATTTGTTACCTCAACGGATTTGAAGAAGCCTTACCCAAACTAGAAATATCAAAAATTTACTTGAAGAAATATAGCACTGAACTTTACAACTCATATAAAGAGACTTACAGAATATTGAGAAAGGTGAAATACAACTAGTTCGTCGGATTTTTACAAAATTTCAACGCCAATTTTTGCACCTTGTCGAACTATTTTTTCAGCCTGTGCAGATTATACATTTTTTTCTACCATTCATCACAAATTTTATTTTCGAATGATATTTATGCTCATATTTGTATTGCTATTAATCAATTACATAAACCTTGTTTCATACGGCCAGCAGCTAAATTGGAACAAGGTTTTTTCGTTGTAGTAACTTATTATAGCATCTAATAGAATTTAAAAACTATAGAAAAAGTAAAGCCACATCTTTCGATATGGCTTTATATAGTTTATCTCTAATTCGAATATTACAAATCAAACTTAATACCTTGTGCTAAAGGCAACTGATCTGAGTAGTTTACAGTATTGGTTTGTCTACGCATGTACACTTTCCAAGCATCAGATCCAGATTCGCGTCCGCCACCAGTTTCTTTTTCACCTCCAAAAGCGCCTCCAATTTCAGCACCAGAAGTACCAATATTTACGTTAGCAATACCACAGTCACTTCCTGCAAAGGATAAGAATTTTTCTGCTTCTTTCATTTCGTTAGTCATGATTGCAGACGATAATCCTTGTGCAACACCATTTTGCATGTCGATGGCATTTTCTACATCGCCAGAGTATTTCATTAGATATAAAATTGGTGCAAAAGTTTCGGTTTGTACTATGTCAAAATCATTTTCAGCTTCGATAATTGCTGGTTTTACGTAGCAACCAGACTCGTATCCTTCACCTTCTAAAACACCACCTTCAACGAGTACATTTCCGCCTTCAGCTTTAGCTTTTTCTATTGCAGATAAATACGTGTTTACAGAATCTTTATCAATTAATGGTCCAATGTGGTTTTTCTCGTCTAACGGATTACCAATGGTTAATTGCTTGTATGCACCAACAATGGCGTCTCTTACTTTATCGTAAACAGACTCGTGAATAATTAAACGACGTGTACTTGTACAACGTTGTCCGCATGTACCAACAGCTCCAAATACAGCACCTGGCACCACTACTTTTAAATCTGCAGTTGGTGTAATAATTATAGCATTGTTTCCTCCTAATTCTAATAAAGATTTACCAAAACGCTCGGCAACAGTAGCACCAACAATGCGTCCCATACGTGTAGATCCTGTTGCAGAGATTAACGGAATTCTATGATCTGTTGTCATAAACTCTCCTACTTTATAATCTCCGTTTATAATACAAGAAATACCTTCTGGTAAGTTGTTTTCTTTTAAAACCTCAGCAATAATATTTTGACAAGCTACCGCACAAAGTGGTGCTTTTTCGGAAGCTTTCCAAACGCAGACATCACCACAAACCCATGCTAAAGCTGTGTTCCAAGACCAAACAGCAACTGGAAAGTTAAATGCTGAAATGATCCCAACAATACCTAAAGAGTGCCACTGCTCTCTCATAACGTGTCCTGGTCTTTCAGAAGGAATGGTTTGACCGTTTAACTGCCTTGATAAACCTACAGCGAAGTCGCAGATGTCTATCATTTCTTGCACTTCTCCGTAACCTTCTTGTAAAGATTTACCCATTTCGTAAGAGACTAATTTACCTAATGGTTCTTTTAATTCTCTTAAACGATTACCAAACTGTCTTACTATTTCACCTCTTTGTGGTGCAGGCATTGCTCTAAACTGTAAAAAGGCGTCTTGAGCTGTTTTTATAACTTTATCGTAGTCTTCTCTTGTTGTAGTAGAAACTTTTGCAATTAATTGTCCATCTGTTGGAGAGTAAGATGAAATTAAGTCTCCACTTCCAAAACCGTTAGAGCCTGTAGAAGTTCCATCGTTAACATCTTTAACACCTAATTGTTTTAAAGCTTCTTTTATTCCGAAATCGGTAGCAATTGCTTCCATTTATGTCTAATTTTTATGAATTATTAAATTTTTATGCGAAGTTACTAATAAAAAGTCAGTTTCCCTTGAGTCTTGGCGTTTAAAAAACGTAACTTTAATGCACTTAAAATTAGTTGTTTCTATGAATAGATTTTTATGCGCTTTAGTCATTTTACTTTTATGTTTTTCATGTGGTGAATTGGTACCCAATCCAGATGAAAATCCAAACAATATTACCAGAGATTCTTCTGAAAAAACAGAAGAAAAGCAACAAGAATTTGCCATTGTAATCCATGGAGGTGCTGGTACTATTTTAAGAAAAAACATGTCTCCCGAAAAAGAAGCGGCATACAAGGCTAAATTAGAAGAGGCCATAAGAACTGGTTATGAAATTCTGAAAAACGGAGGAAGCAGTCTCGATGCGGTTGAAAAAACTATAAATGTTATGGAAGATTCTCCACTTTTCAATGCAGGAAAAGGTGCTGTTTTTACCAATGCCGCAACCAATGAACTCGATGCTTCTATAATGGATGGAAAAACCTTAAATGCTGGTGCGTCTGCTGGAACAACTACTGTAAAAAACCCTATAAATTTAGCTAGAGCTGTTATGGAAAAATCGGAACACGTTATGCTTTCAGGGAAAGGTGCAGAAACATTTGCTGAAGAACAAGGTCTAGAAATCGTTGCACCAGAATATTTCTATACCGAAAACAGATTCCAATCTTTGAAAAAGATCAAAGACAAAGAAAAAACTGAACTAGACCATGATGCTAAAACTGCATTCTACGATCCCATGATTAAAGATTCAAAATTTGGAACGGTTGGTTGTGTAGCTCTAGATAAAAATGGAAATTTGGCAGCAGGTACATCCACTGGTGGTATGACTAACAAACGTTATGGCAGAATCGGTGATGCTCCAATTATTGGTTCTGGTACTTACGCAAACAATGCAACTTGCGCTGTGTCTAGTACTGGTTGGGGAGAATATTTCATCAGGGCTCAAGTTGCTCATGATATTTCTGCTTTAATGGAGTATAAAGGCTTATCCCTAAAAGAAGCTGCACAATTGGTCATACAAGAAAAAGTACCTAACCTTGGTGGTAATGGAGGCATTGTTGCGGTTGATAAAAACGGTTACATGGTTATGGAGTTTAATACCGCAGGAATGTATCGTGCAAGTATGACTGATGGCGGTGAAATAACCATTAAAATTTACGAATAATAAACTTTGTGTTTTTTTTAACATTTACTCAAAGACTAAATCATAAAAAATCAGCGTAATTATTTAACAAGAATGTGCCTACCCTTCTTTTTCGTAGACGTTTTATTTTAATACCATTTCAACATGCAAATCAAAAAGCTACTCGCTATTGTAGCACTAGTTGCTCTAGCCATTTCCTGCAAAAAAAAGCCTGTAAACACAGACAATATTTACAAATTCAGAGACTATATTAGTTACACAACTTCTGGTTTAGTTTCTGTTGCTGACCCAATTAGGATTAATCTTTCAGAGCCAGTTGAAACATGGAATGAAGAACAGGATATAGATGCCAATATAGTTACTGTAAAACCTCATGTACAGGGAAAACTTAAAGCTTTAAATAAGCATACTTTAGTTTTTACACCAGATGAGTATTTAGAACCTTCTACGGAATATACAGTTAATGTGAAACTTGGTGAAATTTACAAGTCAATACCATCAGATTATGAAGATTATACGTTTCAGTTTAAAACTATAATACCTAGTTTTAATATTGTAACTAACGACCTTCAGTCTTACAGTAAAGAGTGGCAATACTTAAGTGCTCAATTACGCTCTGCGGACATCATTTCTCTAAAAAATGCAAAAAAGCTTGTAACGGCATCTCAGAATAATAAAAAACTTTCAATTGTATGGAATGAAGCTTCTGAAAACTCTAAGTTTTTTGAATTTAAAATAGATAGTATTAATCGTCCTGTTGAAGATAGTGAAGTTTTGGTAAAATGGGATGGAGATGCAATAAACGCTGATAATGAAGGTGAAAACACAATAGTCATTCCTGGAAAAAATAACTTTACAATTATTAGCACTAAAGTGGTTCAAAGTCCAGAACAATTTCTTTTGATTAATTTTTCAGATCCAATAAAAAAGCAACAAAACTTTTCAGGTTTAGTAAGTCTTCAAGGTTCAAAAAATCCAAAATATATTGTTGATGGTAATGTTTTAAAAATCTATCCAGACACTAAATTAATTGGCGATATTCAAGTTGATGTATTTACAGGTATAAAAAATGAAGATGGCTATAAATTAAAAACAGCCTTTTCAGAACAACTACGTTTTGATGCTCTAAAACCACAAGTTAGACTCATCAATAATGGTACTATTTTACCAAATTCAAAAGATTTAAAATTCAATTTTGAAGCGGTTAATCTTAGTAAAGTCGATGTTAGAATCATTAAAATATTTGAAGACAATGTGCTTCAATTTTTACAAGACAATGACATTAATAGCAATAACGACTATAACATTAAAAAAGTTGGAAGACGTATTGCAAAAGAAACTATCACTTTAGTTCAGGATGAAGCTATTAACCCTGGGAATTGGAGAGCTTACAGCATTGATTTGTCTAAATATTTGAATGCTAATCCTGGCGCTATTTACCGTGTAGAGCTTAGTTTTAAGCGTGAGTATTCACTTTATGATTGTGAGTCTAATGCTGAAACTACAGAAATTGAAGAGGATGATTATTATGACGACTATTACTACGAAGACGATTATTACACGTCTGAAGATATTTCTGATGAACAAGCAGAAATAAGAGAAGAACGCTATTGGGATAATTTAACCTACAGCTACAGAAACAATAATTATAGATGGAGAGACAGAGACAACCCATGTACCGATTCTTATTATAATTATGGCAACCGTGTTGTAGCCCAAAATCTAATTGGTTCAGAACTTGGAGTTATCGCCAAGCAAGGGAGCAATAACACCTACTTGTTTGCAGTTACCAACATACTTACTACCGAACCTGAGCGTGGAGCAAAAGTTACACTCTACAATTTTCAGCAACAAAAACTAGAAGATGCTGTTTCTAATAGAGAAGGTATTGTTGAAATTAAAGCTAACAAACGTGCTACATTTGCCATTGTAGAAAAAGGAAAAAGTGTAAGTTACATAAAACTTATGGACGGCAACTCGCTTTCCTTAAGTAAGTTTGACGTTTCTGGTAGCCGACTACAACAAGGACTTAAAGGTTACATCTATGGAGAACGCGGTGTTTGGAGACCTGGAGACAGTCTATTTTTAACCTTTATGCTCAATGATGTTGCTAATAAATTACCTAAAGGACATCCTGTAAAACTAGAAATTACAGATCCTGTTGGCAAACTAGTTTACAGAAAAGTTAGCATAGACAACGTTAACAATGTATACGATTTTAAAGTACCAACTTCAACAGATTACAAAACCGGAAATTACAACGCAAAAGTTTCTGTAGGTGGAGCTAATTTTTCAAAAGCCTTAAAAATAGAAACTGTAAAACCGAATCGATTAAAAATAAATATCGATTTTGAAGGTGAAATTTTAACCAATAACGCTCCTTTAAATGGAGATCTAAATGTAGCATGGTTACATGGTGCACCAGCAAAAAACCTTAAAGCTGAAATTAAAGCAAAATTCACAAGCTCTTACACTGGATTCAAGAATTACGATGATTACATTTTTACCGATCCAACCCGAACTTTTAATGGCGAAGAAACCAATGTTTATGAAGGTAATTTAGACGCCGAAGGTAATGCTAAAATAAACACCGAACTCAATATTGGAAAAAATGCTCCAGGCATGCTTAACGCTCAATTTTTGGTAAGAGCTTTTGAAAATGGTGGAGATTTTTCACTCGATGCCTTTACGATGCCTTATGCTCCTTACGAGAGTTTTGTCGGCTTAAAGTCACCTGAAGGTAGCCGTTACGGCTCGTACTTCACAGATGAGAATCACACTTTTAATGTCGCTACAGTTACTGCTGACGGCAAACCTGTACAACGTAAAAACTTGGAAGTAAAAGTCTATAAAATAGAATGGCGTTGGTGGTGGAATTCCTCTTACGACAACCTTTCAAGCTACGTCTCTAGTAGTTATCACAGACCTGTACAAGATTTTTTAGTCAGCACAGATGCGAACGGAAAAGGTAGTTTCAAACTAAAAATTCCTGAGAATGAACGTGGTCGTTATCTTATAAGAATTGTAGATCCCGTAAGTGGTCATGCTACTGGTCGCACAGCATATTTTTACAAAAACTGGTGGCAAAATTCACCATCATCAGATAAAGAAGCGGCAAAAATGTTAGTGTTTTCTACAGATAAGGACAATTATAATGTTGGAGAAACTGCACGACTAACATTTCCTTCGGGAAGTGAAGGTAGAGCTTTGGTTAGTATTGAAAATGGCACGGAAGTCATCAGTCATCAATGGGTAAAAACACAACCAGGTGAAACTACAGTAGATATTCCTGTGACACCAGAAATGGCACCAAACGTATTCATAAACATTTCGTTGTTACAACCACACGCTATTACATCTAACGATTTACCAATTCGTTTATATGGTGTAATTCCTATGATGGTAGAAAATCCTGCAACAAGACTGGAGCCAAAAATTAACATGCCAGATGTTATACAACCAGAACAATCTTACCAAATCAAAGTCTCAGAAAAGAACAACAAACCAATGACGTACACTGTTGCTGTTGTTGAAGAAGGTTTACTTGATCTTACAAGATTTAAAACACCTAATGCTTGGGATGAATTTTATGCTCGCGAAGCACTTGGCGTAAAAACTTGGGATATTTTCGATGATGTTATCGGAGCTTATTCTGGAAGTATAGATCAAGTATTTGCCATTGGTGGAGATGGTAGTGCTGCAAAAGGTAAAAACAAAAAAGCGAATCGTTTTAAACCGGTTGTAACGTATTTAGGACCTTTTGTATTAGATGCAGGTGAAACCAAAACGCATCAACTAAAAATGCCTAACTATGTTGGAGCGGTTAGAACCATGGTTGTAGCAGGCAATAACCAAACCGAAGCTTATGGAAATGTAGAAAAATCAGTAAAAGTTAAAAAGCCTTTAATGGTCTTGGCAACGTTACCACGAAAATTAAGTCCTGGTGAAAAAGTAACACTTCCTGTTACCGTATTCGCTATGGAAAATAAAGTGAAAAACGTCAACCTATCCTTAAAACTTAGCGATGGTATAACTGTAAAAGGCCAGGCTTCACAATCGCTTCAATTTAGTAAGCCAGATGAAAAAATGGTCTACTTTGATTTAGACGTCACTAAAGCCAAAGGCATTAACACTATTGAAGTTATTGCTACAGGAAATGGAGAGAAGTCAACTTATAAAGTTGAAATTGATGTTGAAAATCCAAACCCAATGACTTCAAAAGTTATTGATAACGAACTTGAAGCCAACGCTAAGCAAAACATTGCGTTTTCAACCTTTGGAGTATCAGGTACCAATTCGGCAACTGTTGAGTTTTCAACTTTACCTCCTATGGATTTTACAAAACGTATGCAATATCTTATCCGCTATCCGCATGGTTGTGTAGAGCAAACTACATCGAGTGTATTCCCTCAGTTGTTCTTAGCAGATATTTTCGATTTAACTTATGAAAAGAAAAAAGAAATTCAGAGTAATATTGAAAATGGTATTAAGCGTTTAGGGAATTTCCAACAACCAAGTGGTGGAATGAGTTATTGGATAGGCGAGAATTCTGCTAATGATTGGGGAACAAGTTATGCTGGTCATTTTATGATAGAAGCCGAAAAGAAAGGTTATATATTACCATTAACTTTTAAAAGTAATTGGATTGCGTACCAAAAACAAGCGGCTAGAAATTGGAGACCAAGTTACCGACACTATCATAGCGATTTAGCACAAGCTTACCGTTTGTATACTTTGGCTTTAGCTGGTAGTGCAGATTTAGCGAGCATGAACCGTTTACGTGAATTTGAGGAAATCTCAAATGAAGCCAAATGGAGGCTTGCTGCAGCCTATGCACTTGCAGGACAACAAGAAGCTAGCAATGCCATTTCAAAATCGGCTAATATAGATTTTCAACCTCCAAGATCTAATTATTACACGTATGGTTCGGTAGATAGAAATAAAGCTATGGCTTTAGAAACTATGATAATTACAGATAATCCAAAAGTGAGAGATCTAGCAAAATCAATAGCCAAAGAATTATCGAGCAATAAATGGATGAGTACACAAACAACAGCTTATAGCTTATTGGCTATGGGAAAAATGGTGGTTAAAAATGGCGGAAAAGATCTAAAACTAAGCTACAGCATTAATGGTAAATCTGAAACTATCAATACTAAAAACGCTATAGCACAACGTAGTATTCCTGTTAATGATGGCAACAATACTATTGAGATCAGCAATTTAAAAGACAATCTTATTTATGCAAGAATCTTAAATTCTGGTAAACTAAAACTTGGTGAAGAAGTTAGTGAATCGCGTGGTTTTTCGATTAGTACGGTTTACAAAGATTTACAAGGCAATACAATTGATGTTGAAAAACTTCAGCAAGGTCAAGATTTTGTAGCAACTGTAAGCATTACCAACTTAACAAGTAGCTCGATTAATGATGTAGCACTGACACAGATTTTTCCTTCTGGTTGGGATATTGTAAATACTAGGTTCACCGATTTTGGAGATACTACGGTAAGTCAAGCAAGATATACAGACATCAAAGACGATAGAGTAAACTTTTATTTTGATATGCAGCCAAAAGGCAAATATGGTACTAAAACATTTACGGTAATGCTAAATGCATCTTACCTCGGCACCTATTATTTACCAGGAACCCAAGCCGAAGCGATGTATGATAATGACTATTTGGTGAGAAACAAAGGTCAGTGGATTACGGTTGAGAAGTAATAGAATAAACAAACCTAAGCTAAACTACTTGTCGTCCGGAAGACAAGCATCCTAGAACGTAAACCGCTAAAACGTTAAACTTAAAAACAAGTAATTATGAAAAATTCAAAAATGATTTTAGCGATTGGATTTGTATTCAACATCCTAGTAATAACAGCGCAACAAAATGCTTATGTTGCTGCCGAAAGTGGTTTATCTCTTAGAGAGCAACCCGACATCAATGGTAAAATCCTAAGCAAATTGTCGTACGCCCAAGTCATAAACGTGGTAGAAAATACCAACAAAAGCCTTGTGGTATTAGATAATGGAGAAAAAATAAGTGGTGAATGGGTAAAGGTGGAGACCGACAAATATATTGGCTATGTTTTTAATGGTTATTTATCTCCGACAAAAATTTCAAAAACCATAAGATTGGATTTAGACCATCTTAATATTGAAATTAAAAATTTAGAAACCATAGATTTTAAACGTACGCATCATTTAACACAGCAAGATTCTGCTAAAATAAGAGTAGGTATTGCGGCAACACCTGAAGCCAAGAAAATAGTTTTAGTAGATAATGATTATAAACACGTTAGTTTATTTCAACGCTATGAAAATAGTATGTCTTTTATGAGTGAAGATTCAAAATGTGATGCTACACATTGGAAAAATTATGACACCGAGTGGAAACCTCTAAAGCAATTGAAATCTAATACATTTGAAACTTTAGTGTACACAGAAAATGATTGGCAAAACTTCATTAAAATGGCCATGACAGCGTCACATGAAGAAATCACAGACAAATGCGGTAGTGAATGGCTAAGTTATTTTGGTACTGTGAGAAGTATCAAAGATTATCCTATAAGCGTATCTACAAATCGCGTGTATATAAAGCTTATTTTAACTGATTTCGAGGATAATGTTACTGAAAAAATCATTGAATTTGAAATGCCAGATGATTGTTGAAAAACAGTAGTCAGTTTGGGCATTATCAGAATCTATTAAGACCTGCAAGGTTTTGAGCACCTTGTAGGTCTATTATAAAAAAACAAGAACTTATAACCTACAAGGTTTTAGAAACCTTGCAGGATAGAAAAATTATCTATGAAAAACTTTAAACCTTATTACGCTGTAATCTTCACCTCTACCCAAACTGAAGATATTAATGGCTATACCGAAATGGCTCAAAAAATGGAAGACTTAGCCAAACAACAAAAAGGTTTTATGGGTATGGATAGTGCAAGAAATGCTATCGGAATAACCGTCAGCTATTGGAAAAATTTAGAAGCTATAAAAAATTGGAAAACAAATTCCGAACACCTTTTAGCACAACAAAAAGGACGAGAGCAATGGTACAATTGGTACAATGTGAAAATTTGTAAAGTTGAACGTGAGTACCAATTCCTGCAAAAGCATGAATCTCAAAAATAAAATAGCAAACTGTCATTACGAAGAATGAGGCACGAATAAGAGCCAGTACTGAGCGCAGTCGAAGTATGGTAATCTTACAAACAAGAAACAGATTGCTTCGCTACGCTTGCAAGGACAAATTATTAAATAAATTGAAACTCATAAACTACATAAAACGCCATAAAATCAAATCCGCAATTATTGCTGTGCTACTTGTAGTTTATTATTTCTGCTTACCAAAACAGCTTTTTAAAGATCCTACCGCAACCGTTATTACAAGTTCTTCAAATGTATTATTGGGTGCTAAAATTGCTGATGATGGCCAATGGCGATTTCCTGCAAATGATAGTATTCCAGAGAAATTTAAAACTTGTATTCTTCAATTTGAAGATGAATATTTCTATAAACATCCTGGCTTCAACCCTATTTCAATTTTTAAAGCCTTAAAGGAAAATTTAAGCTCTGGAAGTGTAAAACGTGGTGGAAGCACCATCACCCAACAAGTCATTCGATTATCTAGAAAAGGGCAGTCGCGCACCTATTTTGAAAAGCTAAAAGAACTTATTCTGGCCACACGCTTAGAGTTTAGACATTCTAAAGACGATATTTTGAACCTTTATGCTAGCCACGCACCTTTTGGTGGCAATGTTGTGGGTATTGATGCTGCGGCATGGCGTTATTTTAATAGAGAAGCTTCGCAATTATCTTGGGCAGAAAGTGCCACTCTTGCCGTTTTGCCTAATGCACCAAGTCTCATTTATCCTGGAAAAAATCAAGAACGATTACTTGAAAAACGTAATCGCTTACTCAAAAAATTATTAAATAATGGTACAATAGATGAGTTAACTTATGAGCTTTCTGTTGCGGAAAACTTGCCTCAAAAACCTTATCCACTACCACAAATTGCACCTCATTTGCTTCAAAAAGTTGCTAAGCAATATAAAGGTAAACGTATAAAAACTACTATAGATGTTATACTCCAAGAACAAACTAATGGTATTGTAGAACAACATTACAATAGATTAAAACAAAATGAAATTCATAACATTTCGGTATTGATTCTCGATGTGAACACTAGAGAAGTTTTAAGTTACATTGGTAATTCACCAACCGATAAAGCACATCAGAATAGTGTAGATATCATTGATAAACCTAGAAGTACTGGCAGTATTTTAAAGCCCTTTTTGTATGCTGCTATGCTCGACGCTGGTGATTTACTACCGAACACTTTAGTACCAGATGTCCCTACACAATTTGGAAGTTATCAGCCCGAAAACTATGATAATAGCTACGACGGAGCTGTTCATGCTAATGAAGCTTTGTCTCGCTCGCTTAATGTGCCTGCAGTGAGAATGCTTCAGGATTTTGGTGTGGATCGGTTTTATCACTATTTGAAGCAACTTCATCTTAAAGATTTAAAATACAATGCCAATCATTACGGATTGTCTTTGGTACTTGGTGGTGCGGAAAGTAACCTATGGGATTTGTGTAAAAGCTATGCAGCAATGGCGTCGACCTTAAATCATTTTAGTGCCAATTCTAGTCAATATTTTACACAAGAATTTTGCGAACCTAAATACAATTTTATCACGCCAATTGACTTTGGTAAACTCACTCAAGAAAAAACCATTTTTGATGCGGCTTCGATTTACCTCACGTTTGAAAGCATGAAACAAGTGAACCGTCCTGAAGGTGATGACAGTTGGGAATATTATGATTCTTCGCAAGAAATCGCTTGGAAAACAGGTACCAGTTTTGGGTTTAGAGATGCGTGGGCTATTGGTACTACAAAAAACTATGTGGTTGGTGTTTGGGTTGGCAATGCTGATGGAGAAGGGAGACCAGGTTTGGTTGGTGTGCAAGCTGCCGCTCCTATTTTGTTTGATGTTTTTGATTTGCTACCAAAAAGCGAATGGTTTTCTAAACCTTATGATGAAATGCTTGAAGTGTCTATCTGTAAAAAAAGTGGCTATAGAGCATCTTCAATTTGTAATGATACTGAGAAAAGATATATTCAGCAAAGCGGAAAAAAAACAGAACCTTGTCCTTTTCATAAGTTGGTGCATTTAGATATGTCTGAGCACTTTCAGGTAAATTCTTCATGTGAAGAGGTTTCAAACATAAAAAATAAACCGTGGTTTGTTTTACCGCCTTTACAAGCTTATTATTTTCAGAATAAAAATCCTTTTTATAAACCTTTACCACCTTACCGGAATGATTGTTTAGAAGCTTCAGGAATTAGCATGGAATTCATTTACCCAACCCAACAAAGCACTATTTATTTACCAAAAGATTTTAGTGGAAAAACAAATGAGCTTATTCTTAAAGTGGCGCATTCTAAACCTGAGTTGCGACTCTATTGGTATGTGGACAATGAATATATAGGTACAACAAAAGACATTCATGATTTAGCTTTGTTACCAACAACTGGAGATCATACAATTACAGTTGTTGATGAACTAGGAAACGAGTTGAAACATAAAATTACTATTTCGGAATAGTTGGCTTCACAGTCAAATCCTTATTTTTGTATTTCACATTTAATTCTTCTTTCATGGAAATAGTACAATTTATCCATTCTAAATGGGCCTATTTGGTTCTTGTAGTTTTAATTATTGCTACAGTAAATGCATTAATAAAGTTTTTTGGCAATAAGGAATTTGATCCAAAGGATTTTAGAATTGCGTTGTTTACTTTAATAACAATGCATATTCAACTTCTAATAGGTATAGTCTTATTTTTTATGAAAGATTACTTTGGTACGATAAAAGAAGTTGGTGGTATGGGAGAAGTCATGAAAATACCCGCTTTAAGAAACCTTATTGTAGAGCATCCACTTACTATGATAATAGCAATTGCTCTTGTAACTATTGGGTATTCTAAACATAAAAAGAAATTAACATCGAAACCTAAATTTAAAATGTTAGCTATCTTCTATACGCTAGCTTTGGTTTTGGTTTTAGCTAAAATTCCTTGGAATCTCTGGTTTTAAAACATAAAAAAAGGTGCAATAAGAATTACACCTTTTTTATTTATTACTCTTTATATGAGTTATTTTTTTTCAGTAGAATCGTCTTCGTTTACCTCTTTAATAAGGTAGATGTATACTGGGAAGTGATCACTGTAACCGCCATCTAAACCTGCGTTTACAGTTCTCCATGGGTAACCTTTATATCTCCCTGATTTATTTGTTAAATAGGATTTATTAAAAATACCTGCCTTGTAAAATCTAAATGAAGAATAATCTTTTTCTAAAAAAGGCTGTGTAATCAATATCTGATCAAATAAACTCCATGAATCTCTATAACCCGTAGTTCCTAAGCCCATTTTTTTATATTGATCTTCATATGGGTTATAAATCCCTTTAAACTTAACTTCATCCTTATCTGATTCAGCACCTAATTCTTTACTTATACTTTTATTTGTTGGGTTATCATTGAAATCACCCATAGTAGCAATTTTAGCATAAGGATCGATTGATTGTAACGAATCAATAATACGTTTATTCAATTTACCTGCAGCAACTCTCTTAAATCTACTTCTTGCTTCACCACCACTTCGAGACGGCCAGTGATTAACAATAACATGAATAAGTTCACCATCCAATTCACCACTTACAACAAGCTGATCTCTTGTGTAAACACGCTTTCTAGTATTATCATCATAAATTTTTAACTCATGCTTCTTAGAGTTAATTGGCTTGAATAAAGCTTTTTGATACAATAAAGCCACATCAATACCCCTTGCATCAGGGGAGTCAAAATGTACAATACCATAATCTTTATGCAAAAGTTGTGGGTCATTAACAAGATCTACTAAAACCTGTCTGTTTTCCATCTCACAAACACCGATTATTGCAGGTGAATTTCCTGTATCTTCAGATCCGATATCTGCAATAACTCTTGCCATACTCTGTATCTTTTTGATATAAGCCGCAGATCTGTATGACTCATTCATCTCCATCATCGGACTTGCCTCATCATACTTTGTTGGATCATTAATAGTGTCGAAAAGATTTTCTAAATTATAAAATGCTACTGTATGTATTTTATAACGCTTTTTTTCTTGAGCGTTTACACTAACAAATATCATTGTTAATAAAAATAAAATACTGAGTTTTAAGTTTTTCATTTAACGTATGTTATGTTATCATTAATTACAAATCAAATCTCGCGCCAAAAGTATGTATTTATTATAAAAGATGTAAATTTGCACGCCCTAAATAACCTTTATTTAATCTACAAAGACTATTAACTTTAAAATTTGACATGAAAAAAAGTTTAATTATTTTATTATTTGGAGTTTTTTCATCGTTTGCGATGGTAGCCCAAAACACTATTATTAAAGGTAGTGTAATAGATGCTACATCGTCAGAACCAATTCCAGATGTCACAATTACCATTGAAGAGACTGAACAGACCACAATAACTAATGGTTTTGGTGAGTTTATTTTCTCTGAAAATGTTCCTCTAGGTGAACAGGTATTAAAAATATCTAAGCCTGGTTATGTAACAAAACGTTATCCTATTATTGTAAATGAAGGACAAACCGTTAATATTACGGATATGATTCTTGATGCTGATACATCGAGTGCTCAAGACTTATTTACAATTACATTATCTGACGACGAGCTTAATGATGATACCAGTGGAGCTGATAATATTTCTGGTTTATTGGCGTCTTCACAAGATATTTTCCAAAGAACTGCAGCTTTTGAATTTAGTTCTTCATTCTTTAGAGTAAGAGGTTTAGACTCTGATAACGGTACTGTTTTAATTAACGGTATTGAAATGAATAAAATCTACAATGGTAGACCTCAGTGGAGTAATTGGGGTGGTCTTAATGATGTTGTTCGTAATCAAGTATTAACTACAGGTTTAACACCTTCTGAATATAACTTTGGTGGTGTATTAGGTACAACAAATATTATTACTAGAGCTTCTAGCTATAGAAAAGGTGGTCGTGTAACTTACTCTTCTTCTAACAGAAGTTATACTAATAGAATTATGGCTAGTTATGCTTCTGGATTATTAGAAGGTGGATGGTCTTATGCCTTTATGGCTGGTAGAAGATGGGGAGATGAAGGCTACCAAGACGCTACTTTATACGATGCAAACTCTTTCTTTGTTTCTATAGAAAAGAAAATCAATGATAAGCACAGTATTAATTTCACTTCTATTTATGCACCTAACAGACGTGGAAAATCTTCACCAAACACTCAAGAAGTATACGATTTAAAAGGTATTAAGTACAATGAATATTGGGGCTATTTAGATGGAGAAAAGAAAAACTCTCGTGTTAAAGAAACAGAAGAACCAATTTTAATGCTTAACCATTATTGGGATATTAGTAGTAAAACTTCTTTAAATACCAATGTTGCTCATCAATGGGGAAAATTAGGAAACAGTCGTTTAGACTTTCCTGGTGGTGCCAACCCAAGTCCTGCTTATTATCAAAAATTACCTAGTTACTTCTTAGCTGATAGTGATGGCCCAGATTATGCTGGAGCTTATGAGGCTGAGCAAGAATTTATTAATGATGGACAGATTGATTGGAATCGTATAATTGATGCCAATATAACAAATAATACTGCTGGCGAATATGCAGCTTATGCACTATACGAAGATAGATCTGATGACACTCAAACAACAGTTAACACAATATTTAATAGCGAGTTAACTGAGCGCATAATGCTTAATGCTTCTGTTAATTACAGACATTTGAAATCTGAGAACTTTGCTGAAATCATTGATTTACTAGGAAGTGAAACAGGTGTATTAAATGTAGATTCATTTGATGGGTTTCAGTTTGATTTAAACAATCCTGACCAAGTGGCTTTTGAAGGAGATAGATATAGATACAATTATAATCTATATGCAGATATCATTTCTGGTTATGCTCAAGGTGTTTTTAAGTACAATAAAGTAGATTTTTACTTAGCTGGTAGTGTAACTAAAACAGAATACCAAAGAGAAGGTTTATACCTTAATGAAGCTAATATCAATAATTCTTTTGGAAAAGGAGATAAACTAGATTTTACTGGGTTTGGTGCTAAAGCAGGATTTACTTATAAAATATCTGGTAAGCATTTAATTGATGTTAACGGAGGTTATATAACACGTGCCCCTTCATTACGTAACACCTATTCTAACGCTAGGGTAAATAATGATGTTGTTGGAAAGGTAAATGGTGTTAATGTTACAGGACAAGAAATTACAGAAGAAAAAATAACTTCTTTTGATGCAAGTTATATCTTTAGATCACCAATAGTTAATGCAAAATTAACAGGTTTTTACACCAAGACTGAGGATGCTAATGAAATATCATTCTACTACGCTGATGGTATCGGTGGTTTCTTTGATGAACAAGGTAATGTAGAAACAAACAACTTAATATCTGAAGTATTACAAGGGGTAGACAAAAGACATATTGGAGCCGAACTAGGTGTTGAGGCTCAAGTGACACCAACAATAAAATTAAAAGGTGCTGCTTCTTATGGTCAATATACTTATGAAAATAATCCTAACTTATATATTTCTGCAAACGACAGATCTGCTTTCTACGGTGAGTCTAAATTAAAGGATTACAGAGTAGCAGGTGGACCTCAAAAAGCTTACTCTGTAGGTTTTGAATATAGAGACCCTGATTACTGGTGGTTTGGTGCAACAGCAAACTTCTTTGCTGACACTTATGTAGATGTTAGTCCACTTTTACGTACTAATAGTTTCTACCAAGAGCCTACAGACGGTTTACCTATGAACGATTATGATCCAGAAATCGCTAGAGGATTATTAAAACAAGAACGTTTTGATGATTATATGGTGGTAAATTTAATTGGTGGTAAATCTTGGAAAATAGATGATTATTACATCGGTTTCTTTGCTAGCGTTGGTAACATTCTAGACAAAGTATATAAAACTGGTGGTTTTGAGCAAGGTAGAAATGCTAATTATAGAGAATTACTAGAAGACACAACCAACCCTAAAAGACGTTTTGGTTCAAAATATTGGTATGGACGTGGCGCTAACTACTTTTTAAATGTATATTTTAGATTCTAAAAAAACTATGAAAAATAAATTTCAAATTATGAAAACAACTAAATTACTAACACTTTTACTTGCTGCCTTTGTAAGTATTGCTATTACATCTTGTGTGGAAGATGACGACTACAGCATTCCTAATAGCCTAGGAGAGGAAGAGAATAGATTATTGAACGAAATTTTAGATGATCTTAATTCAGAAGAACCTGAATATGAAGAAGTATCAATAGCTGACTTAAAATTACTATATGAAACTTATGAGGCTGGACAAAGCGGTTTTGACTATGACCACTTTATTCAAATTCCTGATAATCTTGTAGTAAAAGGTTATGTAACTTCATCTGATGCTACTGGTAATTTCTACAAGGAATTTTATATGCAAGATTCACCAGAAAATCCAACAGCTGCAATTGGTGTTATTTTAAATCAAGTTGACTCTTACAACCAATTCAATGTAGGTCGCGAAGTATATGTTAAGCTAAAGGATATGTACCTTGGTTACAACTCTAACGAAGTAATTTCTATTGGAGGTATGCCAGACGAGGATGAAGTAGGTCAGTTTACAGCAAACCAAATTCCAACAAAAATTCTTAGATCCGGTACAACAGAAACAATGGTGCCATTAGAATTAAATTTATCTGAAATAAATGAAAGTCACGTTGGTATGCTTGTTACATCATATGATGTTGAATTCCCTGAAAGCTTAAGCGGTAGTACTTATGGTGACCCAACACAAGATTTTGATACACAAAGAACAATTCAATCTTGTGAAGGTTTTGGATACTCAAACTTCTTATTAGAGACTAGCTCTTTTGCTAATTTTTATTACACTCCACTTCCTACACAAAACGGTGGTACTATTACTGCAGTTGTATTAAAATCTTTTGGAGGTGATAATTTAGTATTACTCTTAAATAATACTAATGATGTAGATTTTGAAAGTGATAGATGTACACCTCTTGATATTAATGATTTTACAGTAGTATTCGAAGACGGATTTGATAACAACCTAAACAATTGGTCTACTTATAACGTAACTGGTGCTCAGATATGGGGAACTACTAACTTTGGAAACCCTGCACCTAGTGCATATATGAATGGTTACTCTAGTGGTGCACAAGAAAATGAAGATTGGTTAATCTCTAATGCTATTGATTTATCTGGTGTAACAAACACTTTCTTTTTCTTTGAAACAGATAAAAGGTATGATGGTAATGATTTAGAAGTTTACATGTCTACAGATTATTCTGGTGGAGATCCAAACACTAGCGGAACTTGGACTATGCTAGACGCTACTATGGACCCAAATGCTAATAGCTGGAACACATGGACTAACTCAGGAAATGTTGATGTTTCTGCTGCTGATGGACAAATGTTGTATATCGCTTTTAAATACACATCTACATCGTCTGCTGCTGCAACTTTTGAACTAGACAACGTAACTGTTTTAGGACTTTAAAATATATAAGTTATTAAGTACAAAAACCTGCTTACTGCAGGTTTTTGTTTTTTTCTTAAGGTTTTTATGCTAGACACATATTACATTTCTATTCTCAATTCTTATAAGAAGAAAGGATTAGGTAAAAGGAGCCTAAAGTTAGCATCAATTTATATCAATCTTTTAGAAGCGTCTATTGTTCTTCTTTTAGGATCTTTCTTAATAGTGTTTGCATCGCAGATGAAGTTAGTTATAATGTCTTCTACTAAGTTTTGGGTACTTTTCGCAGTGGTTTCCCTTTTCATCATTTTTAAAAACTGGATGCGTTACAACGGTAAGAGAAGGAATGTTTTAAATGCAAAAATGAAGTCTAAGCAAACATCCATTTATTTGTTATGGCTTTTACCTTTTGGCTGTATTGCTTTAGCCTTAATTATTCTACAAGCACAATAAAAAAAACGCTATCAAAAAATTGATAGCGTTTATTATGTTTTATAATTTTTTATTCTTTATTTCTCAGATTTAAAGTCTTCAACAACTTTCATATCTTTTACTTTATATACTTCACCTACTTTTGCCACAGTAGCTTCAATAGATTTAGGAGTAACTTTAGCCTCATCATATTCTACCATAGCTAACTTTTTATCAAAATCTACTTTTGCAGATTTTACACCTTCCATTTTAGCCACTTTCTTTTCAATAGTCTTAGCACAACCCATAGCACAAGTCATACCTTCAATATTAAATTCCACTTTAGCGTAAGTAGCATTTGGATCTAAATTTTGAGCCACATCTTTTTCAGAAACTTCAATACCTACAGTTTTTACTTCAGGCTCTGATTGATTTTTACAAGATGTAAGTGCTACAGTTATAATTGCAACAAGAAAAATATTTTTAATAAACATTGTAATGTATTTATTTGGATTAAAAATTTGGATAAATCTAATAAATATTGATGTTTTCTGCGAAATAATTAACGATTTTTGTGATTACTTTCAGTAGTTTTTGTATGAAAAACCTTAATTTAAAATGGGTCTACCTAATTGTTCTTTCAATTATTTGGGGAAGTTCATTTATTCTGATCAAAAAATCTCTTATTGGTCTTACACCATATCAACTTGGAGCATTAAGAACTATAATAACAGGAATAATATTATTAGTTGTTGGTTATAGGAAATTGAAAACTGTCAACAAAAACAAATGGAAATGGATTGCTTTATCTGGTTTTTTAGGCTCATTTTTTCCTGGATTTTTATTTGCTATTGCCGAAACTCAAATTGATAGCGCTGTTGTTTCAATATTAAATTCATTAGTTCCTTTAAACACTATACTATTTGGTTTTGCTGTTTTTAAAATAGCTTCAACAAAACGTCAGATTATTGGTGTAATAATAGGTTTTATAGGAACTTGTATATTGATATATAAAGGCTCTGAATTAAACCCGAATCAAAATTACCTATTTGCTCTTTTTGTTATTGTCTCTACCTTAATGTATGCAGCAAATGTGAATATTATAAAGCGTTATTTACAAAATGTGAAACCCTTGGCTATTGCTTCTGGTAACTACGCATTTATAATTTTACCTGCATTTATAGTCCTTTTGTTTACTGATTTCTTTTCTAGTGAAACATTAAATAATACCGCATTGCCAAAAGCTTTACTGTATTTATTAATCCTTTCTATTTTTGGTACGGCTATGGCCAAAGTTCTTTTTAATAAGCTAGTTCAGATGTCTACTCCTGTTTTTGCATCTTCTGTAACTTATATTATTCCTATAACAGCATTAATTTGGGGAACATTAGATGGAGAATCATTTAGTCTGATACAAGCTCTAGCTACTTTGCTTATATTATTAGGTGTCTATTTAGCTAATAGAAGAAAATAATCATACAAAAAAAGCCGAAGTTTAAACTTCGGCTTTTTTATTATAGGTGGTATCTATTATTTGAAATCTTCTTCAGTTACCCCTTCGTTTATTTTAATATCTGTCATATTAAATTCAAAACTTTGTGGTCCTGTTGTAACTTTCATAGTATTTGGCATCATTACACCATTTACTTCTTTATAGTCTGAAAAGTCAGTCACTGTAACAATCGACTGCCCACTAGCTTCTGAAGTTTCTTCAGTTCTCACTAAGAATCCAGTTTCAACATCATAGTATCTTACATCTGCTGGACCATCTGAATTGGCTACACTAATTTTATAGACGTCTTTTCCTTCAATAGTTGCAACACTTTCTAAAGTGATTGTTGAAGCATCTATATACAGTTCTGGGTATAATCCTTTTTCTTCTTTTCTAGAGTTTACCTCAGTTTCACCCATAGGAATTTTTTGACCTTGACCTTCTTGGTAACCATTTTCACCATCAAAATTTTGTTTCATAACAGTTCCCATACCTTCTATCATTAGTTCCATAGAAGATTTGTTTGGTGCCATTTGTTTCATAACAGCTGTTGGCTTATATGGTGCACCAGGAATTGTAACATCGGCATTCATTAAAACAGTATTAACATTCTTAAGGTTGTCTTCTCCTCCAACAGCAGCAATATAACCTTTAATTACTGATTGAGCTGTAACACCTTCTGGAATTGGCTTAGAAAAAACTGGCTTTTCAGTTGGTTCTGCATAAGTATCATAATACTTGATAGGGATTCCTGTTTTTTCAAGGTTTTCTAATACTTCACTTCCTTTACCAACTACAATTACACGAGCATTTTCAGTCTTGAAATACTTATTAGCTACACGCTGAACGTCTTCTTTTGTTACTGCATTGATTTTTTCTAAATAAGTTGAGTAAAAATCCTTCGGTAAATCGTTAAGCTTGATATTTAAAGCATAGTTAGCAATAGTTTGCGGACGCTCTAAAGCCAAAACAAAATCACCAACATACTTAGCTTTTGCGTTTGTTAAAGCATCTGTTTCTACTGGTTCAGTTTTGATACGGTTGATTTCCTTTAAAGTTTCAACAACAGCACTATCAGTAACAGCATTTCTTACAGAAGCACCAGCAGTAAAACGTGAAGCATTCCATCTGCTTGTTCCTACGTTAGAACGCGCACCATAAGTATAACCATGCTCTTCTCTTAAATTCATATTTAGGTAACTATTAAAACCACCACCTAAAATTTTATTAGCAATTAAAACTGAATGATAATCTTCGTCATTCATTTTTAAATCTACATTGTTAGTCAAAGAAATATTAGACTGAACAGCGTTTGGCATATCCACAAAATTAATCTGTGTGTATTGTGCATTTGGTGCAGGCTCAGGGATTGTAACATCTACACCGGCTGCTTCCTCCCACTTACCAAAATACTTGCTTAGTTGTTTCTTAACATCTCTACTTTTAACATCTCCTACAACAACGATATAAGCATTGTTTGGATTAAAGTATTTTTCATAGAATGCTAATACATCACCAAACTCAACATTGTTAACAGTTTCTTCAGTTGTAAATTCACCTCTAGGGTGTTTTTTACCATAAGACAAAGCTCCACCAACTCTCCCAGCTATAGCGTCAACACTTTTTGCTTCAGATTTTAAGCTTTCTAGTAACTTTTCTTTTTCCTTTTCAAACTCCTCCTTTGTTAATAAAGGATTCATTGCTGCATCTGCCATTAATTCAACTATTCTATCAGAATATTTAGTTAATGAGCTTGCGTAAGCACTTTGAGCTCCAAAAAATAAGCTTGCTCCTAAAAAGTCAATCTCATCATTAAACTCATCTTTTGAAATGGTTGTTGTTCCGTTTCCTAACATTGCAGAAAGTAAGCTAGAAACACCAGCTTTTTTACCTTCCGTAATAGGCTTATTATCTATTGTTAAAGTATAAGATACTCTTGGTAATTTGTGGTTTTCAACTACAAGAACTTTGATTCCGTTCTTAAGCTCAAACTCATCAGGAACCTCTAAAGTAATTTTAGGTGCTGGTCCCGGTTTTGGCATTACCGATCTATCTATTTGTGCATTTACGCCTACTGCCATTAAAAACAATACAATAAATGCAGGTATTTTAGCTTTCATATTAAAATTTGTTTTCATCTTATTGTTCATCTTTTTTTGGTAAATACTCAAGTACTAATCTTTGGTTAGGATTTAAGTACTTTTTGGCAACGTCTCTGATTTCTTCTCTTGTTATTGAACGGTAAATATCAATTTCATTATTGATAAGATTTACATCATCATATAACATGTAGTAACGTGCTAAAGAATTTGCAATACCAGAAATACTAGAATTTGAGCTTACAAAGTCATTCTCAAATTGATTTTGAAGTTTTTGGTAATCACGCTCAGAAATTAATTCTGTTTGAATCTTTACGATTTCTTCATCCATCTCTGCTACTAACGTGTCTAAAGAAACTTCACCTAATGGCAAACCAAATAAAGCATAAACACCATAATCTTCTTGACTTATGTTTACAGCTTGTACAGCTAGAGCTTGTTTTTGCTCATCTACCATTTTCTTGTATAAAACCGAACTTTTACCACCACTTAGGTAACTAGAAATCATATCTAACACATAAGCATCTCTTTCTTTAAAAGAAGGAGTTCTATAAGCAGCTATTACTGCTGGTATTTGAATGTTAGAATCATAAGCTGTTCCTTTAATAGCTTCTGTAATTGGCTCTTCTTTTGGTAAATCTCTTGTAATTTCTTCACCTCTTGGAATAGGCCCAAAGTATTCCTTAATCATTTTCTTTACCTCAGCCTTATCAATATCACCAGCTACAACCAATACAGCATTGTTTGGCACATAGAATTTTTTATTGAATGCTTGAAACTCCTCTAAAGTAGCTGCATCTAAATGCTCCATTTCACCAATGGTTGTCCCTTTATAAGGATGAACTTTAAACAGACGTTTTTTTACTTCTGCCAAAAGATTTCCATAAGGTTGGTTATCTACACGAAGTCGCTTTTCTTCTTTTACAACTTCATTCTGAGTATCTACACCAATTTGATTAATAATTGGGTGCATTAAACGCTCAGACTCCATCCAAAGACCTAACTCAACACTATTTGATGGAAAAACTTCATAATAATACGTTCTATCATCTGTGGTATTTGCATTATTACTTCCTCCTTGAGATGTTACTATTGTAAACCACTCACCTCTTTCAATATTCTCTGTACCTTCAAACAATAAATGTTCAAAAAAGTGTGCAAATCCTGTACGTTCTGGATTTTCATCCTTAGCACCTACGTGATACATAACTGATGTTGTTACAACTGGTGCCGAATTATCTTGATGCAAAATAACATGCATCCCATTATCTAAATTGTACTCTTCAAACTCTACTTGTTGCGCATTGGAACCAAATCCAACTAACGCTAAAAGCGAAAGAGTAAATAAGCTTTTTTTCATTATTAAAATGTTTTTTAAAATTTAAATTCTACTAGTGTTTGTATTAGTTGAGTGTAAAATGTTACACGAAGCCCCACAAAAATAAGGAATGATTCCGCTTTTTAACATAATAAAATGTGAAAACTATATAAAAAAGCTTTCTCATTTTTGAAGGAACTATAAAATCCTCAGCAAATAAGCACGAAATGGTACTGAAAAGCCTTAAAACGTTTGTAGATTAAGAATTTAGAACTATATTTGCATCCGCTTTCTGAAAAGGAGGCTTTTTAATTAACAAACAAATTAATAAAAACGTTACGCTATGTACGCAATTGTAGAGATAGCAGGGCAGCAATTTAAAGTTGCAAAAGACCAAAAAGTTTTTGTTAACCGTTTATCTACTGAAGAAGGTAAAAACGTTGATTTTGACAACGTTCTTTTAATAGGTGATGGTGACAATGTAACTGTTGGCGCCCCAGCTATAGACGGAGCACAAGTAAGTGCAAAAGTCTTAAAGCACCTTAAAGGTGACAAAGTAATAGTTTTCAAAAAGAAAAGACGTAAAGGTTACCGTGTAAAAAACGGTCACAGACAAGCCTTAACTGAAATCGTAATTGAAGGTATTACTACTTCTGGAGCTAAGAAAGCTGCTCCTAAGAAGGAAACTAAAAAGGCTGAACCTAAAGCTGAAAAAGCCGCTCCTAAAGCAGCAGCTAAAAAAGCAACTGGTAAAGCTGATGATTTAAAGAAAATTGAAGGTGCTGGACCAAAAGCTGCTGAAGCTTTAGTAAACGCTGGATATGAAACTTTTGCTAAAGTAGCTAAAGCAACTCCAGAAGAATTAAGTAATGTTCTTTCTGAAGCTAGCTCTAGATTAGCTCACATCGTTACAGATACTTGGCCAAAGCAAGCTAAATTAGCTGCTGATGGTAAGTGGGACGAATTAAAAGAATTACAAGACAAATTAGACGGTGGAATTGAAAAGTAATTTTTCTAATCCATTAATATTAACAAAATAAAACCTTAAGACAATGGCTCATAAAAAAGGAGTTGGTAGTTCTAAAAACGGTAGAGAATCAGAATCGAAACGCTTAGGTGTAAAGATTTTTGGTGGTCAAGCTGCTGTTGCAGGGAACATAATCGTAAGACAAAGAGGTAACACTCACCACCCAGGTGAAAACGTATACCAAGGAAAAGACCACACTTTACATGCTAAAGTTGATGGTATTGTAACATTTACTAAGAAGAAAGACAATAAGTCTTATGTTTCTATAGCTCCATTTGAAGCTTAAGAAACTAGTTTCTTAATAAAATAAATTAAAGCGGTTAGAAAATTTCTAACCGCTTTTTTATTTGATAACATTTTCATCATAAAAATTACAGGTTTAAATAACATTGGTTGCGTTTATTTATGAGTTTAAAATAAAGCGATCTTGAGTTTTCACAAAACCCTTTTTTTTATATATCTTTTAATTTCCGGAATTGCCAATTCGCAGTCTTTAAAAAATAATGAACAGTTAGACCAACAATTATACAAATTAAAAGATAGACTAGAATCTGCAAAAGCAGAATCAAACACTCAAAAAATAGCCAAAACCTATATTGATCTTGGAAATTTCTTCAAGAATATTGAGCTTTATGCAGAAGCATTAAAGAACTATCAGGCTTATTTAGATATTCAAAAAAAACAAGACTCTAGCTCTGTATACGTTTATAGCGCACTGGCTTCTATAGATCTCGACCTTAAAAAGTTTAATGAAGCTAAAAAATACTCACATATAAGTCTCAAACTTTCTAAAACTATCGGCTATGAAAAGGGTAAAGCAGAAGCAAATGCCTTATTAGGTAGTATTGCTGAAAAACAAAGTGATTATGACAATGCTTTAAAACATCAAAATATAAGTCTTGCTATTTTTAAAAAGCTAAATGACAGTACTGGTCTTGCAACGGTAAACGAAAACATTGGAAGTATTTATGAAGACCTAGAACAATATGATCTTGCATTGAGTTATTTTAAAAAAGCACATGAATTTGCGAAGCATAGTAACTCAAATTTACAGATAAACATTATAAATAATCTTGGTGATGCCAACCGTAAGACCAAAAATTTTGAAAAAGCTCTCCGCTACACAGAAGAAGCACTAAAATTAGCACAACAAACTAATAATGCGTCTCAAATTGAAAGTGCCTTAAAAGATCTTGCAAGAACCTATGCAAGAACAGGAGATTTTGAAAAAGCCTACAACTACCTCAACAATCAAAGTATTGTAAATGAAAAAGAGCTCAAAAGAAATAATACTGAAATGGTTAGTGCCATGCAAGTACTTTATGATGTTAAGGAAAAAGAGGCGGAAGTTAAACTACTGAATAAAGAAAATCAAATAAATAAAGTACGCCAATATGTTATTTTGATAACTACAGGAGCAATAATTCTGGCATTAATAGTAGGTTTTATTTACTGGAAAAAAAGACGAAAACATGAAAAGCATATTTTAGAATACCAACAACAATTACTTCAGGCAGATTTAGATAAGAAAACCGCCGCAGAAGAAGCCTTAAAGCGTGAAATAGACATAAAAGTATCCTCTCTTACTAATTACAGTCTTCATATTGCTCATAAAAACAAAATGCTGTCAGATGTTTCAAAAACATTAACCAAAATACAGGGAAGAAATAATGAACTTGTTCAAAAGAAATTAAAACACTTAGTAAAAGACATTGAACAAGATCTTAACCAAAATAACGAGTGGACAGAACTTATGGGCTATTTTGGACAAATTCATCCAGATTTTTTCAAAATCATTAAAAAAATCGCACTAAAAAAACTTTCGTCTTCCGAGATGCGACTTTGCATGCTGCTAAGGCTTAATTTATCATCTAAAGAAATAGCAGATATTCTTCACATTACTCCAGATAGTGTTAGAATTGCGCGTTACAGATTAAGAAAAAAGCTTCCCTTAGATTCTAACGATGATCTTCAAGCCTATTTACTCAATTTATAATTTATATTTCTCAAATCTTTTCCAAATGTTAAGCCAGTGTAAATGTTGCCTTGTTTTATAGCCATTTTACAGGGTTCTATTACTTTTTGTTAACAATAGCTTCAGGTAAAAAAAAGGGTTTCATTCTAGTTTTGTCTCAAACAAAATCAACCCTCTAATGAAACATTATTTTACACTTTTACTAATTACGATATTAGCCTATACAGGTTATGCGCAAACTGGTAATATTCAAGGTACGATTTCAGATGAGAATGGATTAACCATTCCTGGTTCTACCGTTGCTATATTATCTTTAAAAAAGGGAACTACTACAGACTTTAATGGTAAATATACCTTAGTTAACATTCCTGAAGGAACTTATACATTAACTGTAGAGTACCTTGGCTATGCCGATATTAACAAAGAAGTTACTGTAGTTGCTGACGAAACTGTAACTCTAAACTTTACACTAAACTCTGAAGATACTGCTTTAGAAGAAGTTATGATTAGTGGCTATGGTCTTAGCGGACAAGCTAGAGCCTTAAACACGCAAAAGAATAAACAAAACATTACTAACGTAGTATCTACAGACCAAATCGGTAAATTTCCAGATGCCAATATTGGTGATGCTGTAAAACGTATTCCTGGTATTACAATGCAGGTAGATCAAGGTGAAGCACGTAACATTATTGTTCGTGGTCTTGCTCCTCAATTGAACTCTGTAACCTTAAACGGAAGTAGAATTCCTTCTGCTGAAGGTGATAACCGTAACGTTCAGATGGATTTAATTCCTTCGGATATGATCCAAACTATCGAAGTAAATAAAGCTGTAACTCCAGATATGGATGCAGATGCTCTTGGTGGTTCTGTAAACTTAATTACACGTACATCGCCTCAAGGTTTTCGTTTGTCTGCCACTGCTGGTTCTGGTCTTAACTTTATCACAGACAAAAGAATTTTAAACGGATCTTTCTTAGTTGGTGACAGAAGTAAAAATGACAAATTCGGTTGGATGGTTTCTGCATCTATTAACGATAACGACTTTGGAAGTGATAACGTTGAAGCTGAATGGACAGACGAGTTTGAATTTAATGAATTCGGTGACGAAGATAACTTAACTGAAGTCGATGTAAATCCTTATGCAAATGTTTTTGAAATCAGAGAATATTTAGTACAACGTGTACGTAGAAGTTTTTCTGCAAACTTTGATTATAAATTAAACGATAATAACAATATCTACTTTAAATCTATTTATAACTGGAGAGATGATAGAGAAAATCGCTTTAGATTAGAGCATGAAATTTTAGATGGTGAGGATATTGGTCTTGGAGACTTCTCAGTAGATGGAAATGGTAACTTAACAATGTTTCCTGCTGAAGTAAAACGCCAATCTAAAGGCGGTATTAGTGGTGGCAGAACCAAAAATGCGCGTTTAGAAGACCAACGTATGCAAAACTACAGTCTAGGTGGTGAACACTTATTAGGTAACTTACAATTAGACTGGATGGCATCTTTCTCTAAAGCTTCAGAAGAGCGTTTAAACGAACGTTATTTAGAATATGAAAGCGAGTATGCCATTAATTTCAACAATAACCAAGACAAGCCATATTTCTCTCCTGTAAGTGCAATAGATTCTAGCTTTGAAGATTTTGAACTTAGTGAGATTTCAGAAGAAAACCAATATACTGAAGAAAAAGACTTCAATTTTTTTGTAAATGCTCAAGCTCCATTATCTATTATTGATGGTGAGGATGGTTTCTTAAAATTTGGTGCAAAAGCAAGATTAAAGAACAAAAACAGAGACAACGACTTCACTGAATACAGTGACGAAACTGGTGCTCTAGAATTTTTAGGTATGGTACCTACAAGAGACTATTCTGATTCTGATTATTTAGCTGGTAGCCAATATCAAGTAGGTAGCTTTGCTAGTCCAGAATTTATAGGAAGTTTAAACTTAAATAATACAGACCTGTTTGAAGGAGAAGATTTACCTGAAGAATATGCTACAGCAAATTTTGATGTAGATGAAAACGTCTATGCTGGTTACGCTATGCTTAACCAAAACATCACAGACAAATTTAGTGTTTTGGCTGGTGTTAGGTTAGAACACACTTCTATTGAAAGTACAGGTAACGAACTTGTTTTTAATGAAGATGGTGACGTTGAAGGTATTGCAGATGTAAATGATAAAAACTCTTACACTAACATATTACCTGGTGTTCACCTTAAGTATAACGTAACAGATAATACTATTCTTCGTTTTGCATGGACAAACACTTTAGCAAGACCAAACTATGTAGACTTAGTGCCTTACAGAGAAATAAGTAATGAAGATAGAGAAATTTTCTTAGGAAACTCAGAATTAGATCCAACTACATCTATGAACTTTGATTTTATGGCAGAGCATTACTTTAAGTCTGTTGGTATTGTTTCTGGTGGATTATTCTACAAAAGTATATCTGACTTCACTTATATTTTCCAATCTGAAGATGAAGAAGGTTACCAAGTTTATCAACCTTTAAATGGTGATGACGCTTCAGTGTTTGGTGCAGAAGTATCTTTCCAACGCCGTTTAGATTTCTTACCTGGTTTTGCTAAGAATTTCAGTATTTATTTAAACTACACGTACTTAACATCTAGTGCAGATGGTATCCGCAACGAAGATGGTGAAGAGCGTACAGATTTAGATTTACCTCAAACATCACCAAACATGTTTAATGGTTCGTTAGGCTATGCTGGTAAAAAATTCAGCTTACGTTTATCAGCTAACTTCTCTGATGCTTATATCGATGAAATAGGTGGTAATGCTTTTGACGATAGATATTATGATGAGCAGTTTTTCTTAGACTTTAATGCTAATGTTGCACTTAATAAAAACCTAAGCCTGTATGTTAACCTAAACAACATTACTAATCAACCTCTACGTTATTACCAAGGCGTAAGTAGCAGAACCATGCAAATGGAATACTACGACATGCGTTTAACTTTTGGTTTAAAATATGACTTATTTAAAAAATAAAAAATGAAGAAAACATTATTACTTGGCGTCATTTCTGCAGTTGTTTTTTCTTGCGGAAATGGTTTGCCAGAAGTTGCGCCAACATTAAAAACCGAAAAATTACCTCACGATAGTGATGATCCTGCTATATGGATTAACAGTAAAAACCCTGAAAAGAGTATTATTTTTGGTACTGATAAAGATGAAACCAATGGTGGTGTATACGCATTTGATTTAGACGGAAAAATAATTAAAGAAAAATCTATAACAGGCGTAAGTTATCCTAATAATGTTGATGTAGAATACGGTTTTAAACTAACAGATTCTACAGAAACAGATATTATGGTATTTACTGAAAGAGAAAAAAACCAAATCCGTGTGTTTTCTGTGCCAGATATGAAGCCATTAGACAACGGTGGTTTTAAAGTCTTTGAAGACGAAACTGATGTACTCCTAAAACGACCAATGGGAATTGCATTATACAGAAACCCAGAAACTGCTGAAATTTCTGCATTTGTAAGTAGAAAAGAAGGCCCTAAAGAAGGTTATTTATACCAATATGCTTTAGTTAGCGATTCATTAGGCGTACATTCTAAATTATTGCGTAAAATGGGGACCTTCAGTGGACAAAAAGAAATTGAAGCCATTGCTGTAGATGACGAAATGGGTTATGTATATTTCTCTGATGAAGGAATTGGTATAAGAAAATATTATGCTGATCCTAAAAAAGGAAGTGAAGAAATTTCATTATTTGCTACCGAAGATTTTAAAGATGATATAGAAGGTATTGCCATTGCAACCTATGCTAACGGTGAAGGTTTCATTATTGTATCTGACCAGCAAAATCATAGCTTTAATATTTACAAACGAGGTGATAATAGCTTTGTAAAGGCTATCAACTTAGCAACTATTGAAACGGATGGTTGTGATGTAGTAACAACTCCTCTTGGAAAAAAATATCCTAATGGATTATTTGTGTCTATGAATGATGAAAAAGATTTTTTCTATCATGCTTTAGACTCATTAAAACTAAAATAATTTTTTCAAATTAATTTTTGTATTTGGTTAAGAACCCTTTCTGTTTTTGGAAAGGGTTTTTTTTGTCATAAATTTTTGTCATGCTGAATTTATTTCAGCATCTTGTTTATTCTATTTGAAGTGAGATTCTGAAACAAGTTCAGAATGACATTTTCTATTAATAACTAAACAATTTCCATCTTCTTCAAAAGAAAACTTGCATTCATGTTTTGGCAAACGCCTTTCTTTAGTTTGTAGTCAAAAAAGAGTTCGTCGTTTTTAATTTCAGCATCAAAGTAGTAGTTCTTTACAGCCTCTAGTTCAGCTTCTATTTCAGTAAGGCTTAAATCGTGCGTGGCTATAATTCCTGTAGCATTTTGACCCACTAATTTTTCAACAAATTTCCTTGAGCCAATGGCTTTATCTGTTGAGTTGGTACCTTTTAAGATTTCATCTAAAATCACAAAATAGTTTTTGTCTTCAGCAATAGTGTCTACAATAAATTTTAGTCGTGTGAGCTCGCTAAAAAAGTACGAACTATCATCTGTTAACGAATCTGTAGTACGCATACTTGTAATGAGTTTAATAGGTTTGTATTTACTCTCTTCAGCACAAACTGGCAAACCAACATTTGCCATAACAATATGCAACGCAACCGTTCTTAAAAAGGTACTCTTACCAGCCATATTGGCTCCTGTTACGATAAAAAACTGCTCTTGTAGGAGTTCTAAATCGCTATTAACTCGTTTTTCTGAATTCAATAAAGGATGTCCTAAATCTTTTGCCTTAATAGTGATTTTTTCTGTGGTAATTTTAGGATAGGTAAAGTCTTGATGATTATAAGCATAGTTCCCCAAAGTGTTATACGCATCAAAAAATGTTACCACTTCAAACCAATCCTCAACCTTATGCGCATACTTGCTAATCCATTGCTCTACACGATAAGTTTGTCTAATATCCCAAAGCAAATACCCATTTCCAAAAATGGCTGAAATGAAGTTATTTCTGTTATCTAAAGCATCTAAAGCTTTTGAGAATTTTGTAAATATCTTTGAGGCCTTTTCACCTTCGGATTGAATTTTTTGTTGCTGTTGTTGTAATAACTCAGACTGAAATTCTTTCTGTTCAATTTCTTTCAGTAATAAGGCATATTGCCTAAAAGTGTCTTTGGCTTTTTCGGTATTTTGAGCAACGTTATTAATCGGTTTTAAAAATCTTCCGGTAATCGCTAAACCTAAAACCAGCCAGTAACCTGCATATTTTATAGGAATAATTTCGATTATGCCGAATACCAAAAGTGCTACTGAAGTCACACTAAAACCAATGGTCAACCAATAATGTGTATTGGTTAAAAAAGGTTTGTAATCCTTTAGCCATTCAATAATGGATTTTGCAGAATTTTCCACTTTTACACCTTGAGCCACTCCAGAATAATACTGCCTCCATTCAGGCTCATCAGCTAATTCTTTAATCGCGTTTTGTCGTGCTTCAATATTAGTAATATCGTTTGCCAACAAACAGTTTACAAGCGATTGCGTGCCCTCATTTATAGTTGTTCTATTGATGTATTGAAAGAAAGAACCTCTTCCAAACAAATCAATATCTAAACTATAGGCATGAGCAGGATTTTGAAATACTTTTCCATCTGCTCTATCATGAAAATCACCTGAAGCTATTTTAATTTCATCTTCGTTAATGATAGCCAATCGTTTATGTAACTCGCGTTTAGTTTTTAGATCAGTATACCTCGATAATAAAAACAAAAACACAGCAATACCTACAACCGCAATAACTGTAGCAATTTGCCAATTCTGATACGTTAAATACACACCAAAACCTGCCAGTAAAAACACGGTAAGTCTAAGCACGCTGTATAAGCCCATCTTTTTATACAAATCCTTTGCGGTTTGTTGGTGTATTTGCAGTTGTGCTTTGTAAAATGTATTTGGGTTTTTCATCATAAACTTTTCGAAGTCGAAATATATAAAAAACCCATACTTTATAGTGTAACTTTAGCTTTATATTAAAAGTCTAAATGCGATTTATTAAAATCATTATCCAATAATTTAGGCAAGTCTACTTCTTTTATGGGTAAGTATTTTACCAGAACTTCTTTACCTTCTCTTTCAATAGTGAATTCGGCTTCGTGGTCTATGGAATCATAGTAATAACTCATTCCTTTTACCGAATCTCCTTGTCTTAGACCAGCTTTATAAGCTTCTGAATTTTCATCAATAGATGCTATCTGCTTTCTATCTTCTGAAAAGGTAAAACCTAAATCAAATACTTTAGAAGTTGGCTCGTATTCAAAAGCTAATTCGTTATAAATTGATTTAAAATCAAAGAGTTTTCCTTCTTCAATGTGCTTAGTAAAGAATGGCTGAAAGTCTTCTTTTAAGTACTTATTTACGGTTTTAATAAAATAAGCATGTGTAATTTTTTGTTCCGTTTTTTCAGCATCATTTTTAAAATCGAGCATCACATCATCTAAACTTTTAGTACCATCGGAATCTTGTTTTATTTTTTGATCTAAGTAAAATGCAAGGAAAGCACCTCGTCTATAAGGTAGTTTTTGAATGCCTTCTTTTCCACTCCAAAAGTTTTCATACGTCATTTCACTGTTAGGCATTTCTCTTTCTGGATTGGTATAAAGCGCCTTTACAAACGCATTAAATTCGTTGATGAAATAACTTTCATCATAATTATAAATTTCATTCTTGGCAATGTTTTTTAAAGTGTAATAGTCTGTGAATCCTTCGCTAAACCAATATTGTTTTTCTTCATCATCATTTCTGATTAAGGATCCAATCCAGTTGTGTTGCAACTCATGATTGAAGAGATATACCAATCCTGAAACTTCTAAATACTCATTATTTGAAGCATTTGTCGCAAAAGAATTGGTTAATCCTGACCCTTGGAAAGAACTGCCGCGTTCTTGTACAGTTGGAATCATAGTGACCACATAATATTTTTGAGAATTGTCTTGCCAAAATTCACGTTGAGCAGTAACCGTTTTTTCTAGAATACTCAACATCTCAGAGTCCTCAAACACCTCCCAATCACCTCTATTGGCAAATACTACTTTATTACCATTTATGTTTATCTCATGTGCTCTGAAATCACCTCCAACAAAAACAGCAGTATGAAATTTTTCTTCCGAAATACCTTCTATAATTTGAAGGTGCTCTCCACTTCCAAAACTGTTGACAAGCTTATAATCCTCAGGAAAATCACTCCACGAAATATTGACATTAAAACTATCTTCCGACTGTTTTAAAACATGCTTTGGCAGCATAAAAAAGTTGTGCGAAAACAAATGAAAATATTGAGGTTGAATAATAGGTCTATAGGCTTGTCTCGTTTTTAAATCACCTTTACTGTCTTGGTTTATTGCATATTCAACTTCAATCTGGTCTAAGTTTTTAGGATGCGAGATCACATACCAACCACTATCTCTATTGGTCGTTATTTCAGCCTGTTCAGAAAGTACTTTTATATCGTGTATTACATTATGCAGACTATCTTGTCCCCAAGCTTTATCTTGAAACAATAGAGTTGTTTGTCCGTTCTCATTGGCTTGGAAAGTCATTTTTATGTTTAAACTAGAGTGGTCTTCAGAATGAGTAATAGTGTAATTAATCGTGTGGTCTAATGTCTTACTACAGGAAAAACAAAGACATAGTACAGAAAGCACAAGGATAAATTTTTTCATTTTTTGATTGATTAGATGCTATAATAAAAGACGAAAAATATGACTTTATGTTACAAAAAAACCTCAAGTTAATAACTTGAGGTTTAATATTATAAGATTAAATAAGCTTTATTTAGCCTTTAAAAGCTGCTTTTAAATATTCACGGTTCATACGTGCAATGTTTTCAAGAGAAATACCTTTTGGACACTCCACTTCACAAGCACCTGTATTTGTACAGTTACCAAAACCTTCCTCGTCCATTTGCTTCACCATGTTTAATACACGATCAGTTGCTTCAACTTGTCCTTGTGGTAACAAAGCAAATTGAGATACTTTAGCTCCCACAAATAACATTGCAGAAGAATTTTTACAGCTTGCCACACAAGCACCACAACCAATACATGTTGCCGCAGCAAACGCATCATCCGCATCATGCTTATTTACAGGAATAGCGTTAGCATCTATAGTATTACCAGAAGTATTTACTGAGATAAATCCACCTGCGTGTTGTATTCTATCGAATGAAGATCTGTCAACAACTAAATCTTTTATTACTGGGAATGCTGTTGCTCTAAATGGCTCTATTGTAATCGTATCACCATCCTTGAACATACGCATGTGTAATTGACATGTTGTTACACCTCTATCTGGTCCGTGAGCTTCACCATTGATATATAGGGAACACATTCCGCAAATACCTTCTCTACAATCGTGGTCAAACGCCACAGGCTCTTCACCTTTATTTATTAATTGTTCGTTTAAAACGTCTAACATTTCAAGGAAAGACATATCAGGAGAGATATCACTTACAGGATAATCTACCATTTTTCCTTTGTCGCTTGCGTTTTTCTGACGCCAAATTTTTAACGTTAAATTCATAGCTTTCCTTTTATTTATAACTTCTTTCTTTTACTTCAATATTTTCGTAAACAAGATCTTCTTTATGTAACACCGCATCTTTAGGTTCACCTTTATATTCCCATGCAGAAACATATTGGAATTCTTTTCTACGCATTGCTTCACCTTCAGCTGTTTGATATTCTTCTCTAAAGTGTCCACCAGCAGATTCTTCTCTTAAAAGCGCATCCTTAGCAAACAGTTCACCTAGTTCTAGGAAATCGGCAACTCTAAGCGCTTTAGCTAACTCTTCGTTAAACTCGTCATTAGTACCAGGAACTCTTACATCTTTCCAGAATTCTGCACGTAGTTCAGCAATTTCTGTAATAGCTGATTTTAAATCTGCTTCATTTCTTGCCATACCACACTTATTCCACATGATCTTACCAAGCTTTTTGTGGAAATGATCTACAGAATGTGAACCATTATTATTGATTAAATGCTCAATATTTTCTCTTACACTTTTCTCTGCAGCTTCAAATTCTGGTGAATCTGTAGAGATAGGTCCTGTTCTAATATCGTGAGATAAATAATCACCAATAGTATAAGGCAATACAAAATAACCATCTGCTAAACCTTGCATTAATGCCGAAGCACCAAGTCTGTTAGCACCATGGTCTGAGAAATTAGCTTCACCAATACAGTACAATCCTGGCACTGTAGTTTGAAGGTTATAATCTACCCAAACACCACCCATAGTGTAATGCACAGCTGGATAAATCATCATTGGTGTTTCGTATGGATTCTGATCTACGATTTTCTCATACATCTGGAATAAGTTACCATACTTGGTTCTCACCACTTCCTGACCTAATTTTTTAACTAAAGCTTCATCGTTTTCATCTAAACCTTTAACGTGTGCTTGTTCTTTTCCGTAACGCATAAATGCTGAAGCAAAATCTAAATAAACCGCTTCACCAGTTGTATTTACACCATAACCAGCATCACAACGTTCTTTAGCTGCACGCGATGCTACATCACGAGGCACCAAATTACCAAAGGCTGGGTAACGACGCTCTAAGTAATAATCTCTATCTTCTTCAGCAATTTGAGTTGGCTTTAATTTACCTGCTCTAATCGCTTCTACATCTTCCATTTTCTTAGGTACCCAAATACGACCATCATTACGAAGTGACTCAGACATCAATGTTAATTTAGACTGATGATCTCCCGTAACTGGAATACATGTTGGGTGAATCTGTGTATAACATGGGTTTGCGAAATACGCTCCACGTTTGTGCGCTTTCCAAGCTGCAGTAACATTACTTCCCATGGCATTGGTTGATAAGAAGAATACGTTACCATAACCTCCTGTACCTAAAACAACAGCATGAGCAGAATGACGCTCAATTTCACCAGTAACTAAGTTTCTTGTGATGATTCCTCTTGCTTTTCCATCAACAATAACCACGTCTAGCATTTCGTGACGGTTATACATTTTCACTTTACCACGTCCAATCTGGCGGTTAAGTGCTGAATAAGCACCAAGTAATAATTGCTGACCTGTTTGACCTGCTGCATAGAATGTTCTAGAAACTAATACACCACCGAAAGAACGGTTGTCTAATAGTCCACCATATTCACGAGCAAAAGGCACACCTTGCGCCACACATTGGTCTATAATATTTGCTGAAACCTCAGCAAGACGATATACGTTTGCTTCACGAGAACGGTAATCTCCACCTTTTACAGTATCGTAGAATAATCTGTATGTAGAATCACCATCTCCTTGATAATTTTTTGCTGCATTAATTCCACCTTGAGCCGCAATAGAGTGCGCACGTCTTGGTGAATCTTGAAAACAAAATGCTTTTACATTATAGCCTAGTTCTGCTAAAGTTGCAGCTGCAGAACCTCCTGCTAAACCTGTACCAACAACAATAACATCTATAAGTCTTTTGTTAGCGGGATTAACAAGGTTAATATTATTTTTATGATTTGTCCACTTATCTGCAAGTGGTCCATTAGGTATTTTAGAATCTAAAGCCATATGAGAAATTTTTTAGTGGTTAAAATGATGATATAATGCAATAACAATAAATCCTAAAGGAATCACTATTGCATAAAACTTACCAAATCCTCTTAAACCTTTTGTGTACTTGTTGTTAGCACCAACAGATTGAAAAGCCGAATTAAAACCGTGAAGTAAGTGTAATGCTAAGAATACAAAACCAACACAATAAAGTGCTACTCTCCAGATTGGTTCAAATTTATGTACTAATTCTTCGTAGTATCTAAACTCACCATTTGGCAATGTACCAGACATATCACCAACGATGTATTTCGTGTTGATTTCTGGAATCCAAAAATCTATAAAGTGAATGATTAAGAACACAAGGATAAAACCTCCACTCCAAATCATGTTTCTACTCATCCACGTAGAATTGGCACCACCATTATTTTTTGCATAACTGATTTGTCTTGCTTTATTGTTTTTTATTTCTAGCACAAATCCCATGATGAAATGGAAAATCACACCAAAAATTAAAACGGGTTGCAACAGATATTGAATAACCCAAAATGTTCCCATAAAGTGAGACACTTCGTTAAAAGTATCTGGGCTACATACTGAAAGACTGTTAATTGCAAAATGTTGAAGTAAAAAAATCATAAGGAAGAATGCCGAAAGTGCCATGGCAAACTTTCTTCCAATCGACGAATTTAGAATTCCGCTCATTGTAAATCTAATCTTAGTTGTTAGTCTTACAAAGATACAGCGCAAATGGTTTTTAGCCAACTGCGCTGTATTATAATTAATTATTTAGAATGAATATAATTAGAGTGGTTCTACTTCTTGTTTTTTAGATTTTCTAAATGCTCACTAAACATCGACTTGTAATATTCATAGTTCTCAGGATCGTACTGATCTTTGGTGTTTTCTAGAACAACCATAGCCTTTTTGTAGTAGTTTTTTGCTTGTTTTAAATCATTACTTTTTTCTAATGCTTCCGCTTTACTATCATAAAGATTAGCATCATTTGGATACAACTCTAATGCCCAATCAAAAACTTTTAAGGCTTCTTCTGTTTTCTCGGCATTCAAGCAAAAGTAGCCATAGCCATTAGCTTCATCTACACCTGGCTTTACATCGTAATTCGCCCAAACAGATAACTCTGCGTAAAAACCCTTTAAATCGTCAACAAAAAATTTTGATTTATCCTCTAGCATCTTTTGCTTTTGGTCTTCTGGTATCGTCCAGATTTTCGCAACTTCTTTAAAGGCATTACTAATGGTATAGATTGGTGTGGTGGAATGATTTTCACCTTCAAAAATTCTAAACGTGTAGTTTAAATCTTCTGGATTATGATATTCAATAATGTTATCTAATTTCTGTGCTGATTTTCGGAATCTATTTTCCATATTTCCAATAGTACCAGCCGACATATAAATTAATTTATTCAGACTTTCGTTAGACTTAAAGTAGTCGTCAAACGCTTTTATCAACTGCTCATAATCGTAAGATAAATTGGGACTTATCGCAATTATTGCCTGAAAAAAATCAGGTTGCGAGAACACAGTGTTGAGCACAAAAGTTCCACCTAAAGAATGACCTATTGCCATCTTAAAAGGCTCTACTCTATAATTCTGTTCAACAAAAGGAAAGACCTCCTCTTTTAAATGATTTTCCAAAAGTTCTGACTTACCGATTTCTACATCTTCCCAATCGGTTTTAGTTTTTTCGTTAACGTACATTGGAGTAAACTCTTTTGGTCTATGTTCTGTTTTTATGCCAACAACAATAAACTCATTGAGCTCACCAATTTGTGCCATATAATCCATTAAACCTGCTGTCATATCAAAAAAGGCATCGAATTGCGCATCAAAAAGATATATTGTTGGGTATTTCTGTGTATAACTTTCGGTGTAAGAAAATGGCACAAATACTCTTATTTCACGTTCGGTATCAAAAACCGTAGATGCTATTTTATGAGATTTTGAAATTCCGCTGTATTGTTGAGCAGACACAATGCATGTAAAAAGTATGGCTATGAGGCTAAAAGTTCGTTTCATGATATGATGATTTATTAAAAACATATCGCAAATCTATCAGCCTTGCTTGTATAAAAATTGTAGAAATGGGACAGTTAATTTTTTAAAAGTGTCCAAAACGTGTCTTCTGTACCCAAATGAGAAATCCCAGAAAAGAATTTTTTGGGATTAAAACCTGTTGCTTTTTTGAAGTGTTTTATAAAATCAGATTGGTCATAATATTTATTAGCATGCGCCAATTCTGTTAAGTTGGAATTTCCTTTCCGATAAATTTCTATGGCTTTTCTAAACTTCACCAAATTAGAGAATTCTTTTGGTGAACAATTAAGATGTTTCCTAAACAACCGAAGCACTGTTTTTCTGCTCAATTGCAATTTTTCAGACAATTCTTGGATGGTTAAATCTTCTTCAAACAAATAGTTGACTGCTTTAATAATTCTAGCTTCAGCTAAAGGGTTGAGTTCATTTTTAAAAAAGGCATCTAACACAGCTACTTTTTCATCTACATTATTGGTGTCGTAAACTTTTTTTAGAGCAACTTCAAAATTATTTCCAAAATAGTCAAAGTCCTTAATCGGGTTTTCAGTAACAACATCACCAAAAGGGACTTTCATGAAATTATTGATTCCCAATGGCTGAAACACAATGCCAATTTTATCAAAAGGTGCTTTTATTTCACCTGTTCGACTTTCATTATGAATCCCTGTGTAAATAATTTCAAACTCTTTGGATGCATCAGGCACCACAATAGATCCCGTTTTTGAAAAACTGATTTTTGAACGCTTGTAAACGGTAATGGCATTCCTAAAATGCGGATAAAAAATGTATCGCTTTTTATAGTCGTCTCGATTAGAAAAATTGAAATAATAATACGCAATATAGTTCTGTAAACTCTTGCTTGAAGGCTTTACAGAAATATAGTGTTCCTGTTCATCCATTACTTTATTTCGAGCGTTGTAGAGCTATCACCAATTTTTACGGTGTAAGTTCCTTTTGGCAAGTAATCTTTCTTATTACCTGTTTCTTTAAACTCAATATTTTTATTTTCTTTTTTAAGCGCCTTTTTTCCTTTTTCTGTTAACGTTAAATCATAATCTACATAGTTTAATCCTTTAACAACATCAACAGACATACTTTTTAATTCTGATCCATTTTCTGACAAGATTTTTAAGGTTTTTGTACCTGAAGCATTGCTGTAAAACTGAATGGTTGTTTTAGGCTCAAATGCATCGTACCACCTTCCCCAAGAACTTCCCCAACGACCCGAATGACGTACAGACTCCATATCAAAAAACGTTATGGCTTTTGCGTCCATTTCTGAATTTACCTTCTGTAAAGCCGAAATGTTGGCTTTGTAAATGCTACGTCCATGCGTTCCTAATAATAAATCGCCAGCTTCTGGTTGCACTACAATATCATGAATTGCTACGTTTGGCAAGCCTTGTGAAAACACATTCCAAGATTTACCCATATCAAAAGACACATAGGCTCCGTTATCGGTTCCTATGTACAAGATGTTTTCGTTTTTAGGATCTTCCTTTATCACATTTACTGGAGAAGCTGGTATGTTTCCGCTAATGTCTTTCCAAGTTTGTCCGTAATCATCACTCATGTAAGCATAGACTTTAAAATCGTCCCAACGGTAACCATTCAAAGTTACATAAACACGTTCTTTTTTATGCTGAGAGGCAATCACACGACTTACCCATAAATCTTTCGGAAAAGTGTTTGAAATATTTGTCCAACTGCCACCTGCATTTTTAGAAACGTAAACCAAACCGTCATCACTACCTGTGTAAAGTAAACCAAATTGAAATGGACTTTCTGAAATCGACGTCAACGTGCCGTAAGCTACATTTCCTTTTTTACCTCCATTGGTTAAATCGTCACTAATAGCTTCCCAATCGTTACCTTGGCTCATAGAACGCATCAACTTATTGCCACCTAAATACAAAATATCCTGATTGTGAGGCGACAATAAAATTGGAGTTTGCCAATTGAAACGGTACGGATTTTCCCCTAAAGTATGCTTAGGTTGAATGTATTTCTGTTCTTCAGTTTCAAGATTTAATCTGTAATAATTCCCGAATTGGTAACCTGTATAAACGATGTTAGAATTTCTGCTATCAATTTGAATTTGCATACCATCACCTCCCATTATAGATTTCCATGGATACTGACCTTCTTGATGCCAGGCTTTGTTTTCAGGTGCATTGTTAGCACCTAACCAAACACCATTATCTTGTAAACCACCATAAACATTGTATGGTTTTTCGTTATCCACATTGATGGCATAGAATTGTCCTACGGAAGGTGAATTGTTTTTAATCCAGCTTTTACCATCATCGTAAGAAATATTAACACCACCATCGTTCCCATCTACCAAATGATTTGGGTTCTTAGGATTAATCCAAAGCGCATGATGATCGGCATGCACATTTTCTGCACTGATAGACGTCCATGTTTTTCCGCTATCTTTAGATTTCACAATCGGCACACCATAAATGTAAATGTCATTTTCATTTACTGGTGACACGTGGATATGACCAAAATAATAGCCATAACTGTAATAGATACCATCTAAATAATCCTCATGAGTTTTCTTCCAAGTTTTACCACCATCAGTACTTTTGTACACCTCAGCACCAACAACAGGAGTATCGAACAACATAGAATTAGCATCTTCAAGATATTTTGCTAAATCAACAGGCTTTACGTTACCCGAACGTACCATTTGCTTTACATTTTCTGGTCTGTATTTTTCCTGAAAGCCGTTGGTTCTTAAAAATGCATTCAGTTTTTTATCCTCTAAAGCCAAAAAATCAGCTGTTGACATGGTTTTAAAGTCTTCTTTTGTCAAGTCCGTATTGTCTTCCTTTTTCTTTTCTTCTGGTCGTCTAAACTGACTATCATGAACAGCATATACCACATTTTCATTAAACACAGCGATACCAATTCTTCCTACACCTTCACCTGTTGGAAAGCCACTTTTTTCTGTAGATACTTTCGTCCAAGTTTCACCAGCATCCGTACTTTTATAGATGGCTGAGTTATTTCCATTTCCTGTAAAATTCCACGCTTTACGATCTTTGGTCCAAGACGTTGCAAACATCACGTTGTAATTTTTCGGACTGTGTTGCAAATCAATAATACCACTTTCATCATCTACAAAAAGCGTCTGCTTCCATGTTTTACCACCATCGGTCGTTTTGTAAACACCTCGCTCTTTATTTGAAGAGTACAAATGACCTGTAGCACCAACAGTAACCACATCTGGATTATCTGGATGGATTAAAATAGGAGCAAAATGATGCGCATCCATCAATCCTAAATTTTCCCATGTCTTTCCATTATCGGTAGATTTTAATAAACCAATACCAGCATACGACGAACGCGAGGCATTATTTTCGCCTGTACCAACATAAATCGTTCGGGTTGGCCAATGCACAGCAATATCACCAACGTTTTGTGTTGTCGCATTATCCATAATCGGTGTAAAAGTGGTGCCATTATTTGTGGTGTGCCACACACCACCAGACGCATAACCAACATAAAATTCCGATGGCATTTCCGGATTCACATCAACATCTACAACACGACCACTCATTATGGTTGGCCCAATATTTTTAAAAGGCACGTTTTTTACCAAAGAGGTTTCAGTCATTTTTTGTTTTTGAGCCAAAGCTGCTCTCACAGTTTCAACAGACGTTGCTGGTTGTTGAGCCAAGGCCATTAAAGAACTTACGGCAAATGCAAACGATAGGAATTTAGTTTTAGACATGTTGGTTGGTTTTAGTTTCTATTGTCAGTTCGAGCGCAGTCGAGAACTAATTTTAAAAAATATTGTTCAATTACATTTCGACAGTGCTCAATGTGACAGCAATTAAAGATTGCTGAATTTAACCATTAATCCATATATCCTCAAAATTTGATTATAAAGTTTAACAGATTATCACAACTTGCTTGGGCTTGCGTTTTAGTTTGTTTATTTTTGAGTCAACAAAAAAAACATGACAATAAAACGTCAGTTTAAGCTTAGTCAAAATGTTTTTTATCCACTCGATTTAGCTTTCGACTGCGCTCAAGCAGACACTTAACTAATATTAATGAGATTCCTGCCTTCGCAGGAATGACAATACATAATAACAAATGAAATACCATCCTATAGACCGTAACCTATTCATAAAAAACCGTAAAAACTTTGCTTCTCAGATGAAGCCAAACAGTTTAGCCGTTTTCAATTCTAACGATATTTATCCTGTGAGTGCAGACAGCACCTTGCCTTTTGCACAGCATCGTGATATTTTTTACCTCAGTGGTGTAGATCAGGAAGAAAGTATTTTGGTTATTTTTCCAGATTGCCCAAAAGAAAAGCATCGTGAAATCTTATTCTTAAAAGAAACTAACGATCATATTGCTGTTTGGGAAGGCGAAAAACTTACTAAAGAAAAAGCCTTTGAAACCTCTGGCGTAAAAACCGTGTATTGGTTACAAGACCTAGAAAAAATAATGTTTGAACTAATGACGCAATGCGACACGGTTTACATTAACACTAACGAACATTACAGAGCCAATGTTGAGACCGAAACACGTGAAGATCGTTTCACGAAATGGTTAAAAAATCTGTATCCTGCGCATTCTGTAGCGAAAAGCAATCCAATTTTACAACGTTTACGCTCGGTTAAAGATCCTATAGAAATCGACTTAATGCAAAAGGCTTGTAATATTACTGAAAAAGCTTTCCGAAGAGTTTTAGGTTTTGTAAAACCTGGTGTTTGGGAGTTTGAAATTGAAGCCGAAATGATGCATGAATTCTTAAGAAATCGTTCTAAAGGTTTTGCATATACTCCAATTATTGCTTCAGGAAACAATGCCAACGTATTACACTATATTGAAAACAACCAACAGTGTAAAGATGGAGATTTAATTCTGTTTGATACCGCTGCTGAATATGCCAATTACTCCAGTGATTTAAGCCGAACAATTCCTGTAAACGGTAAGTTTTCTGAACGCCAAAAAGCGGTTTACAATGCTGTGTTGCGTGTTAAAAATGAAGCGACCAAGATGTTAGTTCCTGGTACACTTTGGGAACAATATCATGTGGAGGTTGGTAAATTAATGACCTCAGAATTATTGGGTCTTGGTTTATTGGATAAAGCTGATGTGCAAAACGAAAACCCAGATTGGCCAGCGTACAAAAAGTACTTTATGCATGGTACAAGTCACCATATTGGTTTAGACACGCACGATTATGGTTTACTACACGAACCAATGCAAGCCAACATGGTATTTACTGTTGAGCCAGGTATTTATATTCCAGATGAAGGTTTTGGTATCCGTTTAGAAGATGATGTTGTAGTACAAGAACAAGGTGAGCCCTTTAACTTAATGGCGAATATTCCGATTGAAGCTGAAGAGATTGAGGAGTTGATGAATTCTTAAAAATATTGAAAGCTATACTTGTCACTTGTGCTATCATTTTAAAGGATGATAAAATTTACGCTTTTCAAAGAAGCGATAAGATGAAACTCCCTTTGAAATGGGAATTTCCAGGTGGCAAGTTAGAATCAAACGAAACTGAAATTGATTGTATCAAAAGAGAGGTCAAAGAAGAATTAAATATTGAAATTCAGGTTACAAAACGATTAACTCCAGTTACACAAGAGTATTCTGATTTTAAAATCAAATTAATTCCTTTTATAGCTAATTATATAACCGGAGATTTAATTTTAAAAGAACACTCGAATTTCCTTTTAGCAAGGAAAGAAGAGTTGCTAAATTTGGATTGGGCAGAAGCAGATATTCCAATTTTAAATGAATTTTTATCACTTTAATTCTTCTATTCCGACTTCTTTCAAATAATCATAAGTTTTATCATAGAAGTTCTTTGGTCTTGTATGGTCAATATCAGAACCATTAGGAACACAAATAATCATTCCCTGTCTCGCCCTTGTTAACAATACTCTATAAGAGTTTTTAAGATATTCTTTATCAACTTCTTTGTTTATATTTTGCCATCTACTACCCTTAAAATTTTGGTAAATCCAATTATCATTTTGCAAATAGAAATTAGCTCCCCAAATCAAACATGTTCTATCAATTTCTAAACCTTGTATATCAAATTCAGTTGCAACATCTTCTAAAAAATAAGATGAACGAATATCTTCACTTGGATTTAAAAACCAATTTGGCGCAGAAATTTCATTTTTAACATTAACTCCTATAGCTTTTAATCTTCTTGAACCCGAAGACGCTACTAATCCATATCTCTCTGTTCCTTTACTTTGTTGCCTTAACCATTTTTTAGCAACTTCTACATTCCTTGTTAAGTAAATAGGGAATGTTTTTTTTATTTCTGAATAAAGCTCTTTTGCTCTACCTTTATTTAATTCTAATAACTCATGGACAAATTCTGAAACTTTTTCTGACCTATATGAGCGAACAGAAACAGCTAAATGTAAATCAGTTTCAGAGACTCCATTTTCTCTTAACCAAATTCTTTGCTTTTCTTCTTTTATATAATTTGAACTATTAATGATTGAGTTTGAAAAATGAATTTCCCAATTTTTATAGTTTTTTTCGAATGCTCTTATCCACTCTTCTAGACCAGCCTCTCCAGTATTAATTTCTTGACCTCCTCCAATCAAGCAAACAATCGTACACCAATCTTTGTGCCTATTCATTACATCAATTAGAAACTCTGGCTCTGACATTTCAAAATTTTCAATACCCTTCTTCCGTTTCATAAAAGAGCGTACCTGCTCTTTAGACCAAGCTCTTTGCGCTTCATCAAAAACAACTACTTTTTCTGTTGGCTCAATGATATATTTTAGATATTCATCTCTAAAGTGATGGATATTCTGAATAAAAGCATTCGTTCTTCTCTTTGCTTCATCTTTTGTAACACGCTCCCCTTTTTCTTTAGATGTTATTACATAGTCTCTGGCTAAAGCTTCTCGCAACACTTCAACCAAAGGACCATTTCCAGACAAAAACACAGCATGTTCATCTTCTTGCGAGCGCATTCTATCATTAGCTATACTTAAACCAGCCAAAGTTTTTCCAGCTCCAGGAACTCCTGTAATAAAACAGATAGACTTTTTACTATTTTGCTTAGACTCCTCAATTACATTGCTAATATAATTTGATGTCTTGTTGAGGTTTATGTTACCCGAATCATGTCTAGATATTTCTTCAACTTTATGCCCTTTGTAAAGTGCTTGAGCAACTTCAACAATTGTTGGTGTTGGTTTGTAAATTGAATTCTCCCATTCTGACACATCAATTACTTCATTTGAAGACTTGGTAATTATATTTATCGCATTTCTTATTCCTATTTGGCTACACTTTACAACTTCATTATGATTAAGAACCTCAACCAAATTAAATTCTGAATTGTATGCATTAGTTGCTACCAAAAGCGGAACTAATTTTGCAAAATGACTTCCTTCATGAAAATTTTTCAAATCCAAACAATAGTCTATTACTTGTAGTTGCGCGTTTTTTCCAAATGAATCATCACCTACCTTAAACTCCAATACAAACACATAATCATTAACTATAAGTATATTATCAACACGTTTACCCATTCTAGGTATCTGAAATTCGAAATACAAAGAACCATTTAAGCCTATCAACTCTTTTTTTAGGATTTCAATCTGCTTAACCCATGCATTTCTTTGTAAATCTTCAAGAGAACGATTTGTGTGATTTAGACTTAGTTTTCCAAGAATTAAACTAGAGTCTTCTTTTAAAAATTCGGTTATTGAGTTTTTATAATATGCTCTATTCATCTAATCATCCTTTTTAAATTGATAATCTTTAAAGGATAATTTTGAGTTAGACTTTCTAAAATCTAATAACTCATCAACATGTAATTCAAATGCTTTAGCAAAAACCAAAATATTGGTCAACGAAATATTGCGTTCACCACGTTCAATCATTCCGATATAAGTTCTATGAAAACCTGTAACAAAGGATAGTTCTTCTTGACTAAGATTTTTTTCGTTTCGTAAAAAACGTATTCGATTTCCAAACTCTTTAAGTATGAATTGATTCACCATAAACCAAAACTATACTTATTGTATGCAGCTTTCAACATACAATAAGTATCATTTTTTGTATATTGCAACTATCAAATCAATCTAATAACATATAAATAAACATTCGAAAAAATGCTATATGCTATTTTTAAAAATAAAAATCATGTTGGAAATCAAAAAGGAGCAACCTCTGAAGAAGCTATAAAAAACTACATAATTGAGTCCATGCTTGAAGAATTTGTAAACGATAAAGAGTTTTTGGCTAAATATTCTGCAATCAAGGCTATAAATGGAATTCATCATCATTTTATAGCTATTAAGGAAATTCTTAATTAGAGAATCTTAAACCCCAACACCCTTCCCTTCAAAAACATAACGTTGTAACTTCTGCAAAGTTTCTAACTTATCACTAGTATTTACTAAAAGTGAAATATTGTTGTTGCTACCACCATAGGCAATCATACGTACATTAACATCTTGTAACACCTGGAAGAGTTCTGGCGTATCAGGATGGTAAATAATATGGTTGCCCACCAAACAGACAATACTCATATAATCGTCTATATCTACAGTAGCAAATTGCTCTAATTCTTCGGTTATGGCTTTTAAATGCGTGGTATTATCGATGGTTAAAGAGACCGCAATTTCAGACGTGGTAATCATATCTATTGAGGTTTCGTAACGCTCAAAGACTTCAAACACTTTCTTTAAAAAGCCGTGTGCTAACAGCATACGTACCGACTTAATTTTTATAGCTGTAATACCATCTTTTGCCGCAATAGCTTTGATACCTTCACCATGAACTTTGTTAGTAATTAACGTACCATGTGCCTGTGGTGCCATGGTGTTTTTGAGTCGTAACGGAATATCGAGGTTACGCACAGGCATTACGGTTTGCGGATGCAAAATCTTAGCTCCAAAATAAGCCAACTCTGCAGCTTCATCGTAAGACAAGTGCGATAAGGCTTGTGTATCGTTAACGTAACGTGGATCATTATTGTGGAAACCGTCAATATCGGTCCAGATTTGTACCTCATCGGCTTCAATAGCTGCACCAATAATGGTTGCTGTATAATCACTTCCACCACGTTGTAAGTTGGTTACTTTTCCTTCAGCATCTAAACAAATAAACCCTTGTGTGATATAAATATCAGCAGCATCCGAACTTTCTATTAAACGGTTTAAGTTTTGTTTGATATAGAAATTGTCAGGTTCGTTATGACTATCAATACGCATAAAATCTAAAGCTGGTAAAAGTCTAGCTTTGAAACCTTCTTGTTGCAATAAGCGACTAAACATATAGGTAGATAACAGTTCTCCATTAGCCACTATTTCGTTATGTAACAATTGTGAAAACGAAGTACCAACAGCATCTGAAAGTATTTCGAATCTGGTATTGACATAATGATGCACATCTTGTCGTAACGATTCGTTTTGCAATAAATCGTTTACAACGTTTGTGTATGTTTCGTGTAATGTTTTGATATGCGCTTTGGCAGCATCTCCCTCACCAACCTCAATTAATCTCGAAATTTCTACCAAGGCATTTGTGGTACCAGACATGGCTGATAAAACCACTATTTTTTGGTCTTTGGTATTTATGATATCCTTTACATGATTCATGTTTACTACCGAACCTACTGAGGTGCCACCAAATTTATATACTAACATTTTTCTCTAATTTTTAAGCAAATGTATAAGTGTTACTCGTGAGAAACATAAAAATTAAAGAAATAGTTTATTTTTGCACATATTGTTAAATAAATAACATTGTAGATTAGGTTATAACGAAATGATAGATTCCGTTTCAAGCACGGAATGACACATAAGATATGAAGACTATAGCATCTTGCGTTGAGGAAATACTCATCACCCAACCTTTTTTAGAAGAAGCCTTATTTAGGCAAATCATTAACTTTTCAGCCTTATCCGAAGAGTTGCAACAACCTATTAGCAACATGTTGCGAAAGCCTATAAAAACAGGTGCAATTATGATGGCGTTAAGACGTTATAATCCACCAACACATTTGCGTCAATCACAGAAATTAAAGAATATTCTCAATCAACTAGGTGATATCACGGTACGCTCTAATCTTGTGGATTTCACTTTTCAGAATTCAGATACTTTGATTGAAAGTCATGCTAAAGTGTTGGAAAATTTTAATCCGAAAGCTTTTTATGGCTTTTCGAGAGGCATTTACGAAAGTAATATCGTGGTTTCAGCTTCAGAAAAACAGTTGGTTTTAGAAAGTTTTAAGGCTGAAAACCAAATTGGAATGCAAGATAATTTGTCGGCCATTAGTATTCGTTTGCCAGAAAACAATTCTAAAATTTCGGGATTGTATTATCAGATTTTTAAGCGTTTTGCTTGGGAAGGTATTTCACTTTATGAGGTGATTTCAACCACAAATGAGTTTACGGTTTTGGTTGAAATTCATTTGGTGGATCAGGCGTTTTCTGCGATTAAGAATTTGAATAGTCAATAAATATTGTCATTCCGCACCTGATGCGGAATCTAAAATTTAAACGATTGTTCACTTTCACTTCGACAGGCTCAGTGTGACAAAGAGACGAAAGAGAGATACTGCTTATTACCCTTTAAAAACAAAAAGTCGCTCCACACTTTCCTTAGTCGATAGATTTTCTGCATGCCAAGAAAATGTAGTTTTTGAGCCTTTTTCCCAAATGCATTCAAAATCATCTGGCGCATTGTATTCGCTGATAAAAACCTTATGACCAGCTTTACTTTGCTGTCTACACCATTCCCAAAATTCTTCGTGATTAAACTTATCTCTATACTTCGTAGTTGATGCATAAGGCGGATCGCAATACACAACACTTTCGTCAGGAATCTCTAAATCGGTATAGGATTGACAACGCAATTGAATCCCTTGAAGATTTGGCACTTGCTTGGTAATATTTCGGTAATGCTCGGACCAATAATCACGTTTACCTTGCTTATCGCGACGGTAACCTGCAAACCATTTGCCACCAAACGAATTAAAACCTACATAAGCTACTAAATGCTTTGGGTATTCACTCGGATTATACTTTATGTGTCTATATTCAGCTTCAGAAACTGATTTTGGTGGATCCCAATTCTCATAAATCAAGGCTTGCCACATAGCTATCAATTCTTCGTGCTGATCGTTAGCTATACGAATGCCATCTACCTTATCAATCATATTCATACCACCTGCAAAAGGTTCTAAATACACCTGATTCGGTTTTCGATTTTTTAGAATAATTGGCAATAAGTCTTTAGCAAAGCGCGCTTTGCTTCCCATATACTTCATGGCATTCTAGCGATTGTAATCCTATTTTGTTTTTTTGAGCTCTAAATCTTGAAAGTCGAAACTAAAATCTGTTATTGGAGCAATTGGTTTCATCGTTGCAGAAACGACTTCTTCCTTTTCATTAAATGTGAATTGCATAAAAACATCGGCATCGTAACTTCTGTCGTTCCATTTTGCCACAGACGTAGTAGCATTGTATGGTAATAACTCACCGAATAATCTTGGAGAACGCTCACACTTAATTTTATATGATTTACCATCGTGAGATATGGTAATGTCACCAAACCAATCATCAGTATATGTACCTACAATTTGTTCTGGACTTGGAAGTGATACTTGCTTTTTAGCCTTTTCTACATTATTATAAACCTCAGCTTTAATGCTGTCGTTATACTTTAAGTAATCTCTATTTCTAGCTCCATATTTTTCTAACCAATGACGATCTTCATACCCTAAATATGAATCTTTAATAGTATTAGTAATAGTGTTAAAAGCCATGCCATTCATTTGATTGGTCAGTACCACAATAGCCAAATCTAAATCCGGAATCATAGTGAATTGGGTAACAGTACCAATTAAACCTCCTGTATGATACACTTGTTTGTAGCCTCCTTTAACGTCAGTCACAAACCAACCCAAACCATAACCTCTAAAGTTAGAATCGTACGAATCGTTAGCACTAACTTTTAATGGAGTCTGCAACTGCCAAAGTTCATGAAATTGTTCTTCACTCAATAAACGCTCTCCATTTTCGGTTACGGCTTCATTCATTAAAAATTTAGCCCAAGTCAACATATCTGACACATTACTCATTATACCACCTGCTGCATTTGCGGTTTCACTCCAATCGTGTGGAATTTGAATAACTTCACCTTCTGCTCTAGTATGCGCATCAATAATATTCGATTTGTCCGTCACTCTGTTGTAAGACGCTTTAGAACTTGTCATGCCAACAAGTTTCATGATTTTGGTTTCAATAAATTCTTCCCAAGTTAATCCACTAACACGTTTTAAAACTTCACCCGCAATAATGAACATATTGTTATTGTAGGCGAATTTACTTCTGAACGAGGTTTCTGGTTCTAAATATTTTACATTATTAATAACATCTTCAACATTAAAATCATTGCCTTCTGGGAAAAACATTAAATCACCTGCACCTAATCCCATACCACTTCTATGTGTTACCAAATCTCTAACTGTAAAATTCTCAGTTACCCAAGAGTCGTATAACTGAAATTCTGGAATGTGTTTTCTAACGGGATCGTCCCAATTCAATTTACCTTCATCAATCATCATGGCTAAAGCAAAGCAGGTAAACCCCTTACTATTAGACGCTACTCCAACCAACGTTTCGGCATTCATATCTTTTTTATTGGTTAAAGAGCGTACTCCATGACCTTTGGCATATACCACTTCACCATCTTTAAAAATACCGACCGAAATTCCAGGAACATCAAAGGTTTTTAAAGTATTCTCAACAAGTTTATCAAGTTGTTGTTCTTTAATTTGTGCTTGAAGGGAAAATACTCCAACAAAACATATAAGTGTAAAAATGAGATTGCGTTTCATGTATTTCAAGTTTTAATTTTGAAAGCTACCAAATATACTAAAATGATTATGATGAAGTCGCAAAAGTAGCTTTTGAAACCTATCTTTGCCCTCATGACTTTAGAATACAAAAATAGTGTCATTAACTATGAGGTTTCTGGCAAAGGCGATGCGCTTGTTTTACTACATGGTTTCCTTGAGAATTTAGATATGTGGAATGACTTTGTTCCAGAATTCACCAAATCTCATACCGTTATTCAAATAGATTTGCTAGGCCATGGAAAAACAGATTGCTTAGGTTACATCCACACTATGGAAGCTATGGCTGAAGCGGTTTTGGCCGTGCTGAATCATTTAGACATCAACTCAGCTAAATTTATAGGTCACAGCATGGGAGGTTATGTTGCTTTGGCTTTAGCTGAATTACAACCAAATATGGTTTCTAGTGTCTGTTTGATGAATTCAACTTTTGAAGCTGATGACAATGAGCGAAAAACCTTAAGAAAACGTGCTATAAAAATGGCACAAACCCAATATGAAAGTTTAGTGCGCTTGTCTTTTGCTAATTTGTTTACTGAAGAAAGCAAAGTAACCTATGCTTCCGATTACGAAAAAGCCTTGAAATTAGCATTACAAACTCCGCTTCAAGGGTATATTGCAGCGCAAGAAGGTATGATGCGACGAAAAAACAGATTAGAAATCTTAAAAAACTTGAAAGGCAAAAAACTGATTATAATTGGTGAGAAAGATAATCTTATTGATAAATCCCATTTGATGAAAAAAATTGAGGATACTACTATCGATTTAGAAGTTTTATCAGAAGGTCATATGAGCCATATTGAAAATAAATCAGATTTATCTTACTTTTTAAAACACTTTATCGAAAATTAAATTGCTTTTGACGTTTTTTTGAAAACTTTTTTCTAGGTTTATAAGGTATTTAAAAAATAAACCTTAAACATAACCTACCATGACTCCAACTAAACTATACTGTGATCTTTTCGGTCACAACTATCGAGTCACAAAAAAAGTGACCAATCACGTTAAGGAATACACTTGCAAGTGTTGTAAAAAACAAGTGACCACTACCAGCAATGGTAAATTAACAGAACTTACACCTAAACATCAGGACATAAATTCTGCTTTAGAGCGCGTGTATAACAATAGAATGATGCGTTTAAAGCAAAAAACACTCAGTTCATCGATTTATTAAATGTTGATAACTTGTAAATAACTCATTTTTTTATCTTTAAATTCCTCGGAATCCATTAATCGCTGAAGACTAGATTAAAAAAATGAAAAACCTTTACTGCTCTTTATTCGGACATGATTATAAAGTCTCTAAAACCGTGACCTATCATGTTAAAGAATACAAGTGTAAACACTGTAAATCTGAAATGACTATTGATGGCAATGGCAACTTCATTCCATTAACTCCAAAGTTCAAAGAAATCAATTCTGTATTGCATCGCGTTCATCTCAAACGCTTAGAAAAGAGTCAAAAACTCTTTATGCTTGATTATTAAGCGCATTCCAACCTTTAGCAATAATCGGAATTTTTTCTTCTGCTCGTGTTACAAGGTGCATACCTCTACTTTCTTCTGCAATATATCCAATAACCGTTAAATTAGGATTTCCTTTAATTTTAGGATAATCTTCTTGAGAGATTGTCATTAATAACTCATAATCTTCTCCACCATTCAAAGCAATTGTTGTGCTATCTATTTCAAATTCCTCACATGTAGAAATAACTTGAGGATCTAGTGGAATTTTATTTTCGTAAACGTCAGCACCAACTTTACTTTGTTTACACAAATGAATAATTTCAGAAGATAAGCCGTCACTGATATCAATCATACTAGTTGGCTTTACCTCTAATTGTTTCAACAATTCAATGATATCTTTTCTAGCTTCAGGTTTTAATTGACGCTCAATTATATAAGTATACATTGATAAGTCTGGTTGACTCTGAGGATTAACCTTGAAAACTTCTTTCTCACGTTCCAAAACTTGAAGTCCCATGTATGCTCCACCCAAATCACCACTAACCACTAATAAATCGTTAGGTTGTGCTCCAGATCTTAAAACAGCTTTGTCGCTTTCTACTTCACCTATCGCAGTTACAGAAATAATCAATCCAGAAGTAGAAGACGTCGTATCGCCACCAACAACATCAACATTATAGATTTCAGCAGCAGTAGTAATTCCTGCATATAACTCTTCTAAAGCTTCCAAAGGAAAGCGATTAGAAACAGCAATAGACACTGTAACTTGAGTTGCTGTCGCATTCATAGCATAAATATCCGATAAATTTACCATCACAGATTTATAACCTAAATGCTTTAATGGTACATAACTCAAATCAAAATGAATGCCTTCAACCAATAAATCTGTGGACACAACCACTTGCTTTTTACCATAATCTAATACGGCAGCGTCGTCACCAATTCCTTTTATTGTTGATTTCTGAGTTATTTTAAAATGTTCCGTAAGGTGTTCAATAAGTTTGAACTCACCTAACTCACTCAAAGGAGTACGCTTTGGGTTTTTATCTTCTATCATAATGCAAAAGTATTATGCTTTTTTAAATAGTTCTGTATTAATACCGTATTTTATGATACAATTTGCTAGAAATCTTCTGATAGCTAAGTTATTCTAAGTCATTATTCTCTTTAGAATCATAAAACTTTGTCTTGCTTACAATAATTGAAAAACTAACTTTTTTAAACGCTTTTGTAAGAGAAATTCATCTAAACCGTGTATTTCATCGAAAAATAAAACCTTTTAGCGTCTTTTTTTATAATTTTTAGTTAATTGTATCGCCCTAATGAACTTAAACTTATTATGAAACCTACCACAGAGAAATCCCTATCCTGTGCCATCTTTGGTCACAATTATATCAGATCAAAAACCAACATAGACCATACAGCAGAGTTTACATGTACACATTGTGATACTGTAGTTTTAACAGATGAGCATGGTAATTTTGATACCAATACAGTTTCGAACAGTCAAATAAAAGATACACTCAAGGAATTGTATTATCTCACACGACGCTTTTCAAAACTGAAAGCATCGTAAACACTATATTTTAAGGGATTCCCCTAATAATAAATTACTTCTATTAAATCATATTCTAATATAATGTTAGGTAATATGGTAAAGCCATACTTATATCGTATCTTTGCCCTCTATTTAGAGCAAATGTATATAAGGATATGATAAAAGTTTCTGATACTGCAAAAAAGAAAGTCATTGAGTTAATGAATGATGATGGCTTTAACCCAAGCACAGACTACATTCGTGTAGGTGTTAAAAGTGGTGGTTGCTCTGGTCTGTCTTATGATTTAAAATTTGACAACGCCAAAGCTGAAGATGATAAAGTCTTTGAAGATAACGACGTAAAAATTATAGTTGACAAAAAAAGTTTTCTGTATCTTATTGGTACTACCCTAGAATATTCTGGCGGATTAAACGGAACAGGCTTTGTTTTTAATAACCCAAACGCTAATAGAACTTGTGGTTGTGGCGAATCTTTTTCGCTATAAGCCCATCTAAATCTTCCTAAAGGGAAGACTTTTAAAAATTTTTAAAACTCAGAATAATACGCAATGAGTAAATATACCGAAGACGACTTAAGAGAAGAATTAAAAACCAAAGAATATGAATATGGTTTTTATACAGATATTGAATCTGATACTTTTCCTGTTGGTCTAAATGAAGAAATTGTAATTGCTATTTCCAAGAAAAAAGAAGAACCAGAATGGATGACCGAATGGCGACTAAATGCTTTTAAAGCTTGGAAAGAAATGACCGAACCAGATTGGGCCAATGTGCATTATGAAAAGCCCGATTTTCAAACCATTTCTTACTATTCTGCACCAAACAAAAAACCTAAATACGATAGTCTTGATGAAGTAGATCCTGAATTGTTAGAAACTTTCAACAAATTAGGTATTTCATTAGATGAACAAAAGAAATTGGCTGGTGTTGCTGTAGATATTGTTATGGATTCTGTATCTGTAGCAACTACTTTTAAGAAAACATTAGCCGAAAAAGGTATTATTTTCTGTTCTATTTCTGAGGCTATAAAAGAGCATCCTGAACTTGTAAAGAAATACATTGGTACGGTTGTTCCGCAAAAAGATAATTTTTATGCCGCTTTAAATTCTGCTGTATTTAGTGACGGTTCGTTCTGTTACATACCAAAAGGAGTTCGTTGTCCAATGGAATTATCAACGTATTTTCGTATCAACCAAGCAGGAACTGGTCAGTTTGAAAGAACTCTAGTTGTTGCAGATGAAGGTAGCTACGTATCTTATCTTGAAGGTTGTACAGCTCCAAGCAGAGATGAAAATCAGTTGCATGCAGCCGTTGTAGAGTTAATTGCTTTAGATGATGCTGAGATAAAATATTCAACCGTTCAAAACTGGTATCCAGGAAATTCTGAAGGTAAAGGTGGTGTTTTCAACTTTGTAACTAAGCGTGGACTTTGTGAGAAAAACGCAAAAATTTCATGGACACAAGTTGAAACCGGAAGTGCTGTAACATGGAAATATCCTAGTTGTGTCCTGAAAGGTGATAATTCAGTTGGCGAATTCTACTCTATTGCTGTAACTAACAATTTCCAACAAGCTGATACAGGAACCAAAATGGTTCACTTAGGTAAAAATACTAAGTCAACAATTATATCAAAAGGTATTTCTGCCGGTAAATCTCAAAACTCTTACCGTGGATTGGTTCAAATAAATTCTAGAGCAGAAAATGCTCGTAACTTCTCTCAGTGCGACAGTTTATTAATGGGTAATGAATGTGGAGCACACACATTCCCATATATTGAAGCTAAAAATAAATCGGCACAAATTGAGCACGAAGCTACCACAAGTAAAATTGGTGAAGACCAAATTTTTTACTGTAACCAACGTGGTATAGATACAGAAAAAGCTATTGCCCTTATTGTTAATGGGTTTAGTAAAGAAGTATTAAACAAGCTCCCAATGGAATTTGCTGTAGAAGCTCAAAAATTACTTGAAATCAGTTTAGAAGGTTCCGTAGGATAAAACTTTGAAAATGAAAAAACTTAGTCTAGCCATCTTAGTATGCTTAGCTTTATTCGCTTGCAAAAACGAAGAAAATAAAGCGGTAAATCTCGAAGAAAATCGCGCAAAATCTTACGATCAAAATGATGGTTTTATAACCATGAAAGGTGAGTTTGTATATTATGCAGATGCCGCGGTTTTTCAAACTACCAGCGAAATATATGGTGTAGTAATTGATGAAAATATGCATCAACTGGCTAAACAAATACAACCATTTCAAAAAGAAGCTACCGATATGGTTCCTGTAACTGTTAGAGTAAAAAAAATAGCAAAACCTGAAGGAGAAGAAGGTTGGCCATGGCGCGTAGAAATTAAAGAAATATTAAAGGTGGAAGCACCAGATCCAAATAAAGAAGACGTTATAAAATTAGCAAACTAAAACTATGTTAAAGATCAATAACTTACACGCAAGTGTAGAAGATAAAGAAATTTTAAAAGGTATAAACTTAGAAGTAAAACCAGGCGAAGTTCATGCTATCATGGGACCAAATGGTTCTGGTAAAAGTACCTTAGCTTCTGTAATTGCAGGTAAAGAAGAATATGAAGTTGGCGAAGGCGAAATTATGCTAGAAGGCGAAAACATTGATGAACTTGCTGCAGAAGAACGCGCTCATAAAGGTGTTTTCTTATCATTTCAATATCCTGTAGAAATTCCTGGAGTTAGTGTTACTAACTTTATGAAAACTGCTATAAACGAAACTCGTAAAGCTAAAGGTTTAGAAGATATGCCAGCAAATGAAATGCTAAAGATGATTCGTGAGAAATCTGAGCTTTTAGAAATCGATAGAAAGTTTTTATCACGTTCTCTTAACGAAGGTTTTTCTGGTGGAGAAAAAAAACGTAACGAGATTTTTCAAATGGCTATGTTAGAGCCAAAACTAGCAATTCTTGATGAAACAGATTCTGGTTTAGATATCGATGCCTTAAGAATTGTAGCCAATGGAGTTAACAAGTTAAAATGTAAAGACAACGCTGTTATTGTAATTACACACTACCAACGTTTATTAGATTATATCGTTCCAGATTATGTACATGTACTTTACAACGGACGTATTGTTAAGTCAGGTACAAAAGAATTAGCGCATGAGTTAGAAGCTAAAGGTTACGACTGGATAAAAGAAGAAGCAAACGCATAAATTTAGTAATAGTAACAGTCTTTGGTTAATCTATACTAGAGACAAAAAACTAAACACTAAGAACCAAATTATATGAGTTTAAAAGAAAAATTAGTATCGTCATTTATGGCTTTTGAGGACACAGTAGATGTGAACTCTCCTGTTCATGATATACGAAGCGAAGCTATAAAAACATTTGAAGACGAAGGCTTTCCTACCAAAAAACAAGAGGCTTGGAAATATACTTCTCTTAACTCCATTTTAAAGCACGATTATAGCGTATTTCCAAAAAATGAAAATGCTCTAGAATTTAAAGACATTAAGAAATACTTTATACACGATATTGATTCGTATAAGATTGTATTTATTGACGGAAAGTATTCTTCTTACTTATCACAAACCACTCATGATGGTTTAGATGTTTGCTTAATGTCTGCGGCTTTAACAAAGCCAAAATATAGAATTGTCATTGAAAACTATTTCAATAAAATAGCAACCAAAGATAGTTTATCAGCTTTGAATACGGCGTTTTCTGCAGAAGGTGCTTTTATTCATATTCCAAAGAATAAGTTAGTAGATAAACCTATTCAAATTCTTCATTTTTCAACAGGAAATGAAGCTGCTTTAATGTTACAACCTCGTAACTTAGTTATTGTAGATGAGAATTCTCATGTTCAAATTATTGAACGTCATCAGAGTTTAACAGAAAATCCTGTTTTAACTAATTCTGTAACTGAGATTTTTGGTAACAAACGTGCTATTGTAGATTATTATAAAATTCAGAATGATAATCAATCAGCATCATTGATAGACAATACATTCATCAACCAAAAGCAAGAAAGTATTGTAAAAGTACATACGTTCTCTTTTGGCGGAAAATTAATAAGAAACAACCTCAACTTTTACCAAAATGGTGAGCGTATAGATTCTACAATGAAAGGCATCACTATTATTGGTGATAAACAACATGTAGATCACAATACTTTAGTTCACCATATAGAGCCTAACTGCGAAAGTCATCAAGATTACAAAGGTATTTTTGGTGATAATTCTACTGGTGTTTTCAACGGAAAGGTTTTAGTAGAAAAAGAAGCTCAGAAAACAGATGCGTTTCAAGCCAACAACAATATTTTATTAAGTGATAAAGCTAGCATAAACACTAAACCTCAGCTTGAAATCTTTGCTGATGACGTAAAGTGTTCTCACGGTTGTACTATTGGTCAGCTAGATGAAAGTGCTATGTTTTACTTGCGCTCACGTGGTATTCCAGAAAAAGAAGCACGAGCACTTTTGATGTTTGCCTTTAGTAACAATGTTTTAGATTCTGTAAAAATACCTGAATTAAAAAATAGAATTACTAAAATTATTGCTGGTAAACTTGGTGTAAATATTGGGTTTGATTTATAAATGAATGTTGCAAAATCACATATAGATTTTAATGTCGAAAAAATAAGACAAGACTTTCCAATCCTAAATCGAAAGGTTAATGGTAAGCCTTTGATATATTTTGATAATGCAGCAACATCGCAAACTCCACAACCAGTTATTGATGTTATTGTAGATTACTACTCTAACTACAATGCTAATATACATAGAGGAGTTCATGCCTTAAGCCAAGAAGCTACCGATGCTTATGAGCAAGCGCGTATTAAAATTCAAAACCACTTTAATGCCGCAAAAGCTTATGAGATTATTTTTACTTCTGGCACAACTCACGGTATTAATTTAGTAGCTAATGGTTTTTCTTCTCTTTTAAACAAGGGAGATGAAATTATAGTTTCGGCTTTAGAACATCACAGTAATATTGTCCCTTGGCAAATGCTTTGCGAACGTACAGGAGCAAGTTTAAAGGTAATTCCAATGAATACTGAAGGAGAATTAGTGCTTTCAGAATTTGAAAAACTTTTAAACGCAAACACTAAATTGGTCTTTGTTAATCATGTTTCTAACGCGCTTGGTACAGTAAATCCTATTGAAACCATAATAAAAAAGGCTCATAAAGTTGGTGCCGCAGTTTTAGTTGATGGAGCACAAGCCGCACCACATATTAAAGCTGATGTACAAGAATTAGATGTAGATTTCTATGTGTGTTCTGCTCACAAAATGTGTGGCCCAACTGGTGTAGGCGCACTTTATGGTAAAGAAGAATGGCTAAAGAAATTACCACCTTATCAAGGAGGAGGCGAAATGATTGCAGAAGTAACCTTTGAGAAAACCACGTACGCAGATTTACCTCATAAATTTGAAGCTGGAACGCCTAATATTTGTGGAGGTATCGCTTTTGGCGCCGCTATTGATTACATGAACAATGTTGGTTTTGATACGATAGCAAATTACGAAAACGAACTTTTGGAATACGCTACAGCTCAGTTACAAGCTATTGACGGTGTAAAAATCTATGGTACCTCACAGCATAAAACATCCGTGATTTCTTTTAATGTTGGTGATATTCATCCTTACGATATTGGAACAATATTAGATAAAATGGGTATTGCGGTTCGTACAGGACATCACTGCGCACAACCGATTATGGACTATTTTAAGATTCCAGGTACGGTTAGAGCTTCGTTTATGTTTTATAATACCAAAGAGGAAATTGACACCTTTATTACTGCCCTTAAAAAAGCAATTATGATGTTATCGTAAAACTTTGGCATCAAAAGTGTAACTTAGAATAATAAAACACTTAAAGATGAAATTTTTACTAAGCATATTTACCGTTTTAATTACTGCATTTTCGTGCAAATCAACTAAAGATGTTGCAGAAAAAAGTAAAGCTATGCAAGACCCTATTTTTGGAACTTATAGCATTTCAAAACTTGTTAATCAAGATATACTTTCTACAAACCTGAGTATCACCTTTGAGGAAGGTACAAATCGGGTTTCAGGACGTTCTGGTTGTAATAATTTCTTTGGTAGTTATACCGTTGAAGGAGATAGCATATCGCTCGATAAAATTGGTTCTACTAAAAAATTCTGTGGACCAGAAATAGGTAAAGTAGAAAGTGAATTTTTAAATGCTTTAATTGCTATAAAAACATTCACTCTAAAAGACGGTGTTTTATCACTTCTAGACGGAGAAGAAACCATTATTTTAGCAAGTAAGGTTGAAGGGAAGCCAAGAAATATTCAAGAGAAACCAATAAAATCTTATGGTAATAATGGTCCTTCTGTAATTTATGAAACGAGTTCAAGAGGTATTTATGAGTATTTCAATATTTCAGAAAAAAGTATCAAATTTTCGAAAGATAGAGGATTACAAACTATAACAAATCATTCCATTAACTCTTCTGATTGGGCAGAACTCAAAACCTTAATGGAAGCTGTTGACCTACAAAGTATTTCAAAATTGGAAGCTCCTACAGATAATAGAGCCACAGATGCAGCGCTTGCTGCTACCTTAGCTTTACAAATTGGTGATATTCACTACATGACTCCAGAGTTTGACCATGGAAATCCACCTAAAGAGATAGAAGCTTTAGTTAATAAAGTGTTATCCATAAAAGAAAATGTTATAAAGCAATAGCTATTTTGTAATTTTGCTTTAAAGAATGAGACTATGACTATTGAAGAAATTCAAAACGAAATTATTGACGAGTTTTCAATGTTTGATGATTGGGAAGAACGTTACCAATATATGATTGACTTAGGGAAAACATTGCCTTTAATAGATGAGAAATATAAAACTGAAGATCATATCATAAAAGGCTGCCAAAGTAAAGTTTGGGTTCATGCCGATATGGTTGATGAAAAAGTAAATTTTACAGCCGATAGTGATGCTATCATCACCAAAGGTATTATTGCAATATTGATTAGAGTGTTTTCTAACCAACACCCAAAAGATATTATTGATGCCAATACTGATTTTATTGACGAAATTGGACTTAAAGAGCATCTATCACCAACAAGAGCCAATGGCTTGGTGAGCATGATAAAACAATTAAAAATGTATGCCATTGCATACCAAACACAATTGAATTAATATGAGCGATTCCACTATAGATACTAACGTACTTGGAGATAAAATAGTTAGAGTTTTAAAAACTATTTTCGACCCTGAGATTCCCGTTGACATATATGAACTTGGACTAATCTATGATGTTTTTGTTAATGAAGATTACGATGTTAAAATCCTAATGACCTTAACAACACCTAACTGTCCTGTTGCTGAGACCCTTCCTTTAGAAGTTGAAGAAAAAGTAAAATCTATCAACGAGGTTAAAGATGCAGAAGTAGAAATTACTTTTGATCCGCCTTGGTCTCAAGATTTAATGAGCGAAGAAGCAAAATTAGAGCTCGGAATGCTTTAATATGGCAGAAGAAATTATAAATAGAGTCGCTAACAGTAAACTTAAAGTCATTGATTTAGAAGACTATTATCCAGTTGGAAAACGTGTTCAAATTGATATTAAAGATTGGTTACTTGAAGGTCTAGTCCTTAGAGAAAAAGATTTTAGACTTCATGTTGCTGAGAACGATTGGTCTCAATATCAAGATTGCTATGTTGCAATATATTGTTCAACAGATGCTATTGTTCCTGATTGGGCTTATATGCTTATTTCCATTCAACTTCAAGAGTATGCTAAACTCTCTGTTATTGGTGAGCTTAACGATTTAGAATCTCTGATTTATTCTTCAATTATTTCAGACTTAGATCTCAGTATTTATAAAGATTTGCCTGTAATTATAAAAGGTTGCTCTAACAAACCTGTACCATCTAATGCTTTGGTTTTATTATCTCAAAAACTAAAACCTATTGCAAAGTCTATAATGTTTGGCGAAGCATGTTCTTCAGTTCCGCTATTCAAGAAAAAATAAATGTGACTTTCATTAGAAAAACAAGTCTAATATAATGTTGATTTCTATCGCTTTGTGGTGGGTAAAAATTGACAAAGACTTATATTTGCAACTTAAGTTATTAAAATTTAATCCATTATGAATAAAAAATTACTTTTATCAGCTTCTTTAATGTTCGCTGTATTTTTTGGTTTTGCACAAACTAAAGAAGAGCTACAAGCTCAAAAAGCTGAGAAACAAGCACAAGCAGATAAGTTTCAAAAAGAAGCTGACGCTATTCAAGCTCAAATAGATGCCTTACCTGGTTGGCGAGTTGGAGCTTTTGGTACTATTGGTGGTAGTTTATCTAACTTCAATAACTGGTATGCACAAGGAGCTCCAAATAACTCTTCGGGTAATATTGGTTTTACTTTCAACGCTTTTGCCAATAAAATTGAAGAAAAATATTTCTGGAGAAACTCATTAACAACTAATTTGGCATGGGTTAAATTAGATAATAAAGATATTGAAACTGATAGTGAAGATTTTGAACCAACTACTGATGTGTTTAATATTTCATCACTTTATGGTTTTAAATTAGGTGAAAAATGGGCTATATCTGCATTAGGGGAATATAGAACTACATTATTGAACAACTTTAACGATCCGGGTTATTTAGATCTTGGTATTGGTGCTACTTGGACACCTATCGATAATTTAATTGTAGTGATTCACCCATTGAACTACAACTTTGTTTTTGCAGACAACGATACTGTTTTTGAATCTTCTGCTGGTGCTAAAATCGTAGCAGATTATACAAGACAAATTGGAGCGATTGCTTTTAAAACAAACTTCTCAACTTTCCAAAGTTATGAAGATAGCGACTTGTCTAACTGGACTTGGACTAACTCATTTAGCTATACATTATGGAAAATGATTGGTGTAGGTTTTGATTTTGCTTTAAGAAGCAACAAACAAGAAGCGCTTAATTATGCACTTGGTCAATACGATCCAATGGGAACTGCAGATGAACCAACGTTTGACAACGTAGATAACGATTTACAAACGTATTACACTATTGGTTTAAGCTATAAGTTCTAGTAATTAGAACTGGCTTTTAAAGTATAAAAGGTTGTCTAAAAGTTACTGTTTTGTCAATCTGAACTCGTTTCAGATTCTGAAATAAATTCAGAATGACAGATTCTCATTTTTAGACAACCTCTTTTTTAATCAAATTTTTTCTTCTTATTCTTCTTTTTAAACAAACGTTTAAAAAAGCCATCACGTTTTTCTGGCTCACAGTCTAAGTCTTCAATCACTTCACTTGAAGCCTTTTCAAACCTAGCATTTGTAATACTTTTATAATCCGAATCATTATTCAACTTTTGGTAGAACTTAGCAAAAATTGGCAATGCTGAGTTAGCCCCTTGTCCTAAACCTGTAGACTTAAAACCGATACTATGATTATCGTTACCAACCCAAGTGATCGTTACCAAATCTGGTGTTAAGGCCACAAACCAACCGTCTTTATTATCTTGTGTGGTTCCTGTTTTGCCAGCAATATCATTTCGCAAACCGTAAGTAGACCTCAATCGTGAAGCTGTGCCCGAATTAACGGTAGACTTCATCATTTCTAACATAACTTGCCTTGTGTAGTCATTATAAGCTTGGTCTTTGGATATTTCAGGCTCAAAATTGGCGATAACATTGCCGTTTTTGTCTTCTATTTTTGTAATGTAAAACGGCTTTACAGACTTACTATTATTAACGTAGCTGGCATAAGCTCCGGTCAGTTCTTTCAAGTTAATTTCTGCAACACCAAGCGCCAAAGACGGTTTATCAGGTAATTCTTGTGTTATATTTAATTTTTCTGCTTGCTCTATAACTTTCGGAATGCCAACCTTATCTAAAACTTTTACAGCAATGGTATTTACAGAATTGCTTAGAGCATTCTCCAAGGTATAATTAATATAAGGATCTTCTTCTTTACTTCCTGAGTTTGAAGGAGTCCAATCGTCATAATCCGTGTAAGTTACTTTATTCAACGAGAAGTATGTGCATGGATCTAATCCATCCTCAATGGCAGCAGTATATACAAAAGGTTTGAATGTTGAACCCACTTGTCGCTCACTTTGGGATACATGATCGTATTTGAAAAAACGATAATCAATGCCACCAATATAAGTTCTAACCGCTCCTGTTGATGGCTCAATAGAAAGCATTCCTGTATTTAAAAATTTTAAATAATGTTGAAGGCTATCTACAACAGAAATATTTTTGATGGTATCACCTTTCCAACCAAACAATTCTACATTTCGCTTTACATTTAAAGAATCCATAATTTGAGTATCGGACAAACCATCTTCCTTATATTTTTTTACCAATGGTAGTTTGGCAATAGCAGATTTTAAAATTTGAGAATTGCCTTTCCAAGGTGTGTTTTTTCCAAAAGATGCTTCAAAATCACTCTGTAGTTTTTCAAGATGAGATTTCATAGCTTCTTCAGCATATTCCTGCATTTGATAATCTAAAGTTGTATGAACTACCAAACCATCTCTATATAAATTATAGGTTTCACCTTCGGGTGATTTTATAGAATCTAAAAGTTTTAGCAATTGTTTTTTTACTTCTTCTCTAAAATAAGGAGCTAATCCTAAGTCATGATTATAGGAATGATAATCTAGTTCTAATTTCTGATTCTGAAAATAGTCTAAAGAGTCATTTGAAAGGTAGCCATAATTCACCATCTGACTTAAAACGACATTTCTTCTGCCTTCACATCTTTCAGGATGCAGTCTCGGATTATAATATGAATTAGCTTTCAACGTTCCCACCAAAGTAGCTGCTTCATTTTTTGAAAGTTCTTTAACTGATTTGTTAAAAAACTTTAATGACGCACTTTCAATACCATAAGTATTATCTGAAAAAGGAACCGTATTAAGATAAAGCGTTAGTATTTCTTCTTTTGAATAAATTTCTTCGATGCGTTTAGCTACAATAGACTCTTTAAATTTGTTAATGAGCATGCTAAACATTGCATAGTTTTTTCTGCCATATAAATTTTTAGCCAATTGAAGTGTAATAGTACTACCACCTCCTGCACTTTTATCTTGAAGAATGAGATTCTTTACAAAAACTCGAATTAAACTAATGTTATCTATACCATCGTGCTCATAAAACCGACTATCTTCAGTAGCGACCAAAGCATCAATTAAATGTTTAGGAAAGTCTTCAAATTTTACGGGTTGTCTATCAAATATGTAGTATTTGCCTATTAATTCTCCCTTTCGGTCTAGCAACTGTGTAGCTTGTTCATGTTTAATAGAACTTAATTCTTCAGTCGTTGGCAGTTTTCCGAAAAGTCCTAAATATATACTGATATAGAGACCTAAAAGAAACACAAAAACTGCTCCCACTACTATCAGCAGCCATTTAACCCATTTGTTTTTGAGCGCTTTTTTTATCCAAATTTTGAAGTTCGATTGCGATGACGTCATTAATAAACCTTATTACTCTATATCTTCAACGTCTGGATATAAGAAATGATTGTACGGAAAGCGTGTAACGTGAATATCTCTCACCTCTTTATAAACACGTTTTCTGAATTCGTCCATATTTTCCTTATTCAAAGCTGAAATAAACAAAGCGTTATCACCTATTCTAGACATCCATGTTTTTTTCCATTCGTCAATAGTATAATTGGATTTAGTGCGTTCTTCCGTCAAATCTTCTTCATCAAAAGGTTCTGGTTCATAAGCATCAATCTTATTAAACACCATAATTGTTGGTTTGTCCTTGCTGTCTATTTCATCTAAAATTTGATTTACAGACTCTATGTGTTCTTCAAAATTAGAATGCGAAATATCCACGACGTGAAGCAACAAATCGGCTTCCCTTACTTCATCCAATGTACTTTTAAAAGATTCTACCAATTGGGTTGGCAACTTTCTGATAAATCCTACCGTATCACTTACTAAAAAAGGAAGGTTACCTATCACTACTTTACGAACCGTTGTGTCTAAAGTTGCAAATAATTTGTTTTCTGCAAAGACCTCACTTTTACTAATCACATTCATTAAAGTAGACTTACCGACATTGGTATAGCCTACAAGTGCAACACGCACCATGGCACCACGATTGCCTCGTTGTACAGCCATTTGCTTGTCAATAGTTTTTATCTTAGCTTTTAAAAGTGAAATTTTATCACGAACGATACGTCTATCGGTTTCTATTTCTGTTTCACCAGGACCACGCATACCAATACCACCTTTTTGGCGCTCAAGGTGTGTCCACATCCCTTTAAGTCTAGGTAGTAAATATTCGCATTGTGCTAATTCCACCTGAGTTCTGGCATAACTAGTCTGCGCACGCTGTGCAAATATGTCTAAAATAAGGTTTGTTCTATCTAGAATTTTACAATTCAGTATTTTGCTAATATTGCGTTCTTGAGCAGGTGAAAGCTCATCATCAAAAATTACGGTGCCAATTTCGTTTTCCTTCACAAACTCCTTTACTTCATCCATCTTTCCTGTACCAATAAAGGTTTTAGGATTTGGCATGGTCATTTTCTGCGTAAATCGTTTTACAACATCTCCTCCCGCTGTATAGGTTAAGAATTCTAACTCATCTAAGTATTCCTTAGACATTTCTTCATCTTGGTCTTGTGTAACAATACCTATAAGTACTACACTCTCTAATTCTATATCTTTTTTCTCTAGCATAAATAAATTAAAGTACAAAGTTAAGGAAATGGATTTTCCTTATCATATTTTTTAAAAAGCTATATTTTTATCCCATGATAGAAAAACCTGAGATTTATACTATAGCATTCTACAATATCGAAAATCTATTTGATATTGAAAATGATCCTTATACTAACGATGATGATTTTTTACCAACTTCGGCCAAACGTTGGACTTATAAACGCTATCAAAACAAATTGAGAAAATTGGGGTCTGTCATCTCACAGATTGGCGATAACTCAGAATCTCCTGCTCCTATTATTGTTGGTTTAGCTGAAGTTGAAAATAATAATGTACTATCAGATTTAATAAACAGTGAGCATTTAGAAAATGAAGGATATGAGTTTGTACATTTTGACTCTTTGGACGAACGAGGTATTGATGTTGCTTTATTATACAAAAGTGAATTTTTTATTGTTGAAAGTTCAGAAACATTTTCGGTCTATTTACAAAACGAAATGGGACTTAGAGATTACACTAGAGATGTTCTTTTAGTACAAGGAAAACTGGGTGGTGAAAATTTAAATATTATAGTTAATCATTGGTCATCTAGACGAGAAGGAGAAAAAGAAACAGAGTACAAACGTATAGCTGCTGCTAAAGTTGTTAACTCTATTATAGACAGAATTAAAAAAGAAGATTCTGATGCAAAAATCATTGTTATGGGAGACTTCAATGACAACCCAGAAGATAATAGCATCAAACTTCTTGAAAAGGAAAGCGAACTCTACAATCCGTTTAAAACAGTCTTATCACACGACAAAGGAAGCTTGAATCATGACTTTCAATGGAATATGTTCGATCAAATATTGATTTCAAATAATTTCTTCGATTTAAGCACCTCTAACTTACGTTTTTTTAAAGCAAACGTCTTTAATTCAAAATTTGTAACCCAATACCACGGAAAATATAAGGGTCAACCTTTTCGCACATACGTTGGTAAAAAATATAGAGGTGGATATAGTGATCATTTCCCTGTATTTATTCAGCTAAAAAGTTCCTAAATATATCCAAACCTTTTATCGATTAATACAGTAGTTAATCTATATTAACATTGTTAACATACCGTTAATAGGCATTTTTCATATATTCGGGATGACGAAAAAAAGTGGTTAAGCAGCCTTTAAAATCGTCAATTACAACCTCTATATTAAAACTGACAAACCAACCCTTTCCTAATCAATCGATTAGTGTTAGGGCAATATTTATTAACAAACCGATTACTAATGAAAAAAATTACGCTATTTCTATTTTTACTTGTATTTGCGTTTTCTAGTCATCTTAATGCACAAATTACAAGTTATCCGTATTCAGAAGATTTTGAATCTGGCGATGGTGGTTGGGTAGCCGACAACACAACAAACGGCACTTGGGCACTTGGTACTCCTACGGGTGCTATAATCAACAGTGCCGCTTCTGGTTCAAATGCTTGGGTAACTAATCTTTCTGGTACTTATAACTCAAACGAAAACTCTTGGGTTACTAGTCCTGTGTTTGATTTATCCTCATTATCTGCACCTTCAATTGAATTAAGTATCTGGTATGATATTGAATTTAGTTGGGATGGTGCTGTACTTCAGTCTTCAATTGACGGTGGTACTAACTGGGTTAATGTTGGAGCAAATGGAGACCCAAACAATTGGTATACTGATGATACTATAAATGGTAATCCTGGTGGCCAACAAGAAGGTTGGTCTGGTACTGGTACTGCTGGTACTAATGCTTGGGTTATAGCAAGACATGCTCTTACAGGTTTAGGAGGCCAACCTAATGTAATCTTTAGAATTGCATTTGGTTCTGATGGCTCTGTTACTGATGAAGGTTTTGGTTTTGATGATGTTACTATTTTTGAAGTTACTTGTCCTGAACCATCTGACCTAGCGGTTATAAGTACAACATCTGATAGTGCAATACTATCTTGGACAGAAAACGGGAGTACCACAGATTGGAATATTGAAGTTGTTCCAGATGGTTCAACACAAACAGAAACTCCTACTCATACAGCTAACACAAATCCTTATACTATTACTGGTTTAACTCCTGCTACTAATTATGTTTACTATGTTCAGGCTGATTGCGGTGGAGATGTAAGTGCTTGGGTTGGTCCTTTTGCTTTTTCAACAGAATGTGTGACATTTACAGCACCTTATTCTGAAGGTTTTGAAAATGGTGGATCTATTCCACTTTGTTGGACTATGGATGGTGGTGAAGATTGGTTTTTTGATGATGGCCCTGGCGCTAACCATATTGGAAACAATGGAACTATAACAGGCACAACAGCAACTAATGGCTATTTTGCTTGGTGTGACTCTTCTGGTACTGATGGTGTAAGAACTCTTACAAGTCCATTGGTAGATGTATCTGCATTAACAACACCTGCGCTTTCTTTCTATGAACTGAGCCATAACGAAGGTAACGCCAACTCACAACTCGATGTTGAAGTTTGGGATGGTGCAGCTTGGAATAATATGGGGACTTATAATACCAATACTGCTGGATGGGAACTTAAAATTATTGACATTAGTACTTTAACAATTACAGGTGATGTACAAGCTAGGTTCATCTTCTCTGAGATTGTAGGCACAGACTTCTATGATGACATAGCAATAGATGATGTAACTTTTGATGAGGCTCCAACTTGTTTTGATCCTACATTTTTAACGGCAAATGCAATCACTGCTACTTCTGCTGAATTAGCTTGGACGCAAGGTGGTAGCGCTGTTGATTGGAATATAGAAGTGGTTACTGCTGGTACACCTCCAACAGGAACAGCTACAAATGCTGGTGTAACTAATCCTTATACTGTAACTGGTCTTTCACCTGCTACAGATTACGAATACTACGTACAGACTAATTGTGGCGGCGAACTTAGTGGTTGGGTTGGTCCTTTTACCTTTACAACAGAATGCTCTACTTTCGTAGCACCTTATACCGAAGGTTTTGAAAATGGTGGTGTTATACCGCTTTGTTGGACTATGGATGGTGGTGAAGATTGGTTTTTTGATGATGACCCTGGATTTAACCATATTGGAAACAATGGAACTATAACAGGCACAACGGCAACTAATGGCTATTTTGCTTGGTGTGATTCTTCAGGTAACGATGGTGTAAGAACCCTAACAAGTCCTCTTGTTGATGTTTCTACATTAACAACACCTGCACTTTCTTTTTATGAAATCAGCGATAATGAAGGTAATGCTAACTCTCAATTAGATGTTGAAGTTTG
>NZ_JARYTG010000006.1:0-333695 GCF_029911945.1 Winogradskyella sp. SYSU M77433
ACTTAACCTTAATCCTCTCTTTTGTGCTTTCTGATTAATAGTCTAAATGTAATGGATTGTAAACTTAAGATGTATAATTATGAAATACTTCTACCTATTAATAATATTTGCTTTATTATTTAGCTGCAATTCTATGAAGAGTGGGTCTGTTCCTAATTCGGAAGAATGGGTGGATGTTAATTATAGTAAAGGAGTTAAATTCTTGAATAAAAGAAATTTAAATAAAGCTTTAAAATATTTTCATTCTGCTCAACTTTTTGATTCTACTTCTTCAAAATCAAAAAAATCAAAAGAAATAATAGACTCATTACTTCCAATGTATAGAAAAGATAAAACAAAGAGGTTAAGTGGACGATGGAAATTGAAAGAACTAAATTTTAACCCATATCCTGGAAGTTTTTCTGACATTATTGAAATCACAGATAGTCTAATAAAATTTTACCAATATAAATCAGATTCAAAGTTTGAACTAGTTAGAAAGGAGAGAATAAAGTATTCAAAATATAATTCAAAAGATATTCTGTTTGATCCTTACAGTTTGGAATTTGAAAACGGAGAAATTTGGCTTTTTGAAATTGAAAGAAAACTCTTTAAAAATAAATTATACCCCACAATTGAAAAAGGTTCTGATGGTTATCACCATCACGTTATTGATGAGAGAAGTCTAATTATAAATAGAAAGGCAAGGCGAAAGACTCTAAAAGAAGAGACTTATACATTTTATGTTAAGGAAAAATAACCATACATAACAACAGCTATAGTTCATTGCTTCTAACTTTCCTCTCGAAAAGTCTTCACAAATTTGCTATCTTCGGTTTACGGCGGAAAATTCTCGCAGATTTTCTCGCAACGAAACCATATACAAACCATTATAGAACATTTTCCAAGCCAAGAAATGAAAGAGCTTAAATCAGCTATTTTAGAATCTGACTTAACGAAATTGAACTTACTGTTGAGTCAAAATAAAGTTTCTGGATTAAACGATAAGAAAGTAAAAGAACTGATTAGTTTGAGTAAAGAAAAAGGAGTTGTAAAAATTGAAACTACTCTTTTGCTGAAATATAAAGCTGAACTGAACTCATTTTCTAAAAAGGATAAAGAAAAAATTATCATTTCATTGATAGAGGAATTAAGTGAGGAAATTTATTACTCTGGATGGAATGATGGTATTGAAAAAGAGTTGTGGAATTGGGGAAGCGGAATTTCTGAACCGAATGAAATATTTGCAAAGAGAGTTGTCGTATCAGACGCAAAACTAGCAGTAAATTTTGGGAATGAAATTGGACTTTGGGCGGAATGGAATGATAAACAGAATAAACCAAAGGTAATTACTTTGGAAAAATGGATTAAGAAAACAAATGACTAAATTTGAAACTCTGAATAGAAATCTTATTGAGGTTAAAACCAAAATTTACAACAAGCTATCTCTCAATATTTCCGAACTGAAAAATGAACATGAAGGAACAGAGTATGATGCCTGTCAATTTGAACTCAATGGAATGAAAATTATTTCCAGAAGTTCAAAAATCACACCTAAAAAAGTTGGGCAATTTGTGACATTTTGGAAACGTAATAAAAACGGAGAAACAGAACCTTATTCCGAAAATGACTTATTTGATTTTTATGTAATTAACGCTAAATCTGGAGATCGTTTTGGACAGTTTGTATTTCCAAAATCCGAATTAATCAATAAAGGTTTTGTAACCTCAGAAAAAAAGGATGGAAAAAGAGGCTTTAGAGTGTATCCTGTTTGGGATAAAACGCTGAATAAACAGGCAGAAAAAACTCAGAAATGGCAACTGAACTATTTTTATGAAATCAATAAAGCAACCAACTTAAAAGATGTCAGCAAACTGTATGATAAAAAATAAAATCTTAATACTGTTTTTAATAATTCTATTCAATCTACAATTTGGTTTTGGACAGGAAAATGAAGTCTGAATGAAATCGACTGAATCATAATTACCACTGAACCAATTAACCGAAAAGAAACAATTTATAAAATAGTAGAACTAAAATGCAACAAATTTTAGTCCTTGCAGAAATTAAAAACATCTCTACAAAGAAATAAATCATTACTTCCTACAAATAAGGTTACATATTGGCTTTAAAGACTCTGTAACGAAACTCTAACCGCTTCGTCTTCCTAAGACAAACCAATCAAAAAACCAAATGCTTAAAAATCCATCGGAGTGCAGAGATGCATGGAAAACTATTCTTTTATTTCTAGCCATTGTTACTGTTATTAGTGCTTTATTTCATTATGCAATAGTTAACCTATACCCTTCCAGAATATACATAGGATCATTAATGTGGTGTCCTGCTATAGCCACAATAATTACTTTAAAATTAAAGAAGCGACCTATTTCATCCCTAAATTGGAACTGGGGAAATTGGAAGTATATACGACTTTCCTATTTTACACCTGCTTTGTACGGTATTATAACCTACATATTAATCTGGAGTTTTGGTTTTGGAAATTTTGCAAACGATGAAACGATTACAAATTGGGGAAAAGAACTGGGGCTATTTGGTATTGGTACATTAAGTCCCACATTTACATTAATTATAGCTATTATTTTAGTAGGAACGACCGAAGTTATCAGATCAGCGGCAACTACGCTAGGAGAAGAAATTGGTTGGCGAGGTTTTTTTATATACGAGTTAAGAAAAGTACTTTCATTTACTGGTGTTTCTATTTTTAGCGGTATTATTTGGGCTACTTGGCATTGGCCAGTGATAGTATACTATGGCGAGAATGTAATCTTAGAATTAATCTCATTTTATATTGTAATAATATCCATGTCATTTATGATGACCTACTACACATTTAAGTCCAAAAGTTTATGGCCAGCAGTTATATTTCATGCTGTTAGCAATGTGTATATTCAAAAAATATTACCCGAATTAACAATTAGTATCAAAGGAACCGAGCATTGGCTTGGAGAAAACGGAATTATGTTCGCTATTGTTACTTGTCTATTCGGAATTTATTTTTGGAGAAAAGCGATTAAAGAAAAAATGTAGTTCGCAAAGTAAAACAGTGATGGTTGGCAACAACATAGAAATTAACGATATTTGAGAGAAATTTTAAGGATGAAAAATAGTCTTCTATTTATACTTTTAATATTCATAGCGAGTTGTAACTCTAATAAGTCAGATAATAAAGAAAATAATATTGAAAAACTGAACCAACAAAGTTCAGATACACTCACAAAACACCTAAAACCTTTTAAATCTGAATTACCAACCATTGGGCTTTTGATGTACAATGGAGTATTACAAAGTGAAATTATTGCCACTTCAGATGTTTTTGCTAAGCCTACGGAAAATGGAGAACAGCTTTTTAATGTAATTACAATTGCCGAAACTCAAAACCCAATTACTACCGAAGAAGGTATTAAAATCCTTCCTGATTATACTTTTGAAAACTGTCCGAAATTAACAGCTTTATTTGTGCCAAGCGCTTATGATATGTATTCGCAAGTACATAACAACAATATTGTAAACTTCATAAAAGAAAAGAACCAAGAGACAGATTACACTGTCAGCAATTGTGGCGGAGCACAATTAATAGGTAAAGCAGGAATTGCCGATGGACACAAAATTGTGACTTGGATTGGTGGTGGCACACAATTACAAAAAGATTATCCTAATCTAAAAGTTCAGAATGACAGTTTGATAACCTATATAAAAGACGGAAAGTTTTTATCCTCTAACGGTAATTTGGCTAGTTACATTTCTGCCCTTGAGTTAGTAGAGATAATGACCGATTCTACTCATAGAAAATTTGTAGAAAGCTACCTGTATCTCGATAGACTTCAGAATTGGAAATAGTGAATATTTTAAATTAAACAGTGTCAATCGGGATTTAACGCCTAGTTATATTATTTTGATTTTATCTATATTTATCTTGTTAATAGGCTAACAATTCAACATGAATCGTGAAATCTTAGACATAAACGATTGCACTATTTTATTGGAAGAAGCTTCTACCGATAAAACCTTGGTAGACTCCTGCTTTTTTGACGAGCCTGTTATAGCTATAGCGTTTTATGGATCTGGTGATGTTGGTTTAACGGTAAAGTACAACGAAAAAACCAAAACCTTTCATCATACCAAAGGCATGGTACTGTCTTTTTATGCTGACGATAAAGTAGAGTTTCAACATCACGTTTCAGAACTTAAGCCTTTACAATGTTTGGTTATTGCAACTACATTAAAAAGCTTAGATAAGCTACCAAATGGAGAAGGTCTGTTTTTAGAACAATTTTTATCCCAATTAGTTCACCCAAAAGATAGTTATGTAGAAGGCCCCGTATTCAACATGACGCCTGAGATGTTTCTGTTAGTTGAACAATTCTTTAGCAACACCTATGACGGAGGTATTAAAATGATGTTTTACAAAAGCCATATGACTGCATTGCTTGCGCATTATTTTGGACAACTGGCCAACCAACAAACTATTAAAACGGATACTGCCCAATTAGAAAAAATAAATTTGGCTCAAAATATCCTATTGTCCGATTTAGAAAATCCTCCTTCCCTAACCGAATTAGCCCAGAGAATAGGCACCAATACCAACAAACTGAAAAAAGAATTTAAAGCGCAATTTGGTGTTCCTGTTTTTAAATACCTTCAGAATGAACGATTAAAAAAGGCCTACAATCTTATTAAAAATGAACAAAAAAGCATTCAGGAAGCTGCATGGGCTGTAGGCTACGATAGTCTTGGCTCTTTCTCAAATGCTTTTGAAAAAAAGTTTGGTTATAGACCTAGTCAGGTTTAAAAATTCTTTTCGAATAAATCATAGTTCTTCCCGAATAAGTCCCTAAGATACAATCGTAATAGATTTGCTTCATAATTAAAAGCAAAAAATAAAGCATGAAATCTATTACGTTTTTCAGCACCACATTATTAAATGGTCTTTCTGCTGGTTTTTTCTTTGCTTGGTCGGTTTCGGTCATTTTAGGCACAAAAAAAGTAAGTAACTTCACTTATTTAGAAACCATGCAGAATATCAACAAGGAAATTCTAAATCCGCTATTCTTTTTAATCTTTTTTGGAAGTTTAGCTGCTTTAATATTAAACACTGCCTTACAGTTTAATAACAAGCTTGTCTTTTGGCTTCTGCTATCATCAACAATGATTTATTTACTGGGTACTTTTGGAGTTACTGCCCTTGGGAATGTTCCCTTAAACAATGAATTGGAAGCTTTAAATATTAGTCAACTCAACGCTTTAGAATTAAAAAATTTCAGAACCTATTATGAAGGTCACTGGAACATGTATCACAATATTAGAACACTATCAACTATGATTTCTTTTATCCTATTATTAATCTCAATTTTTATTCAAAAAATATTTTAAATCAATCAAATTATGAACAGTAACATTTTAGTCATCGGCGGAACTGGTAAAACTGGTAGCCGAGTAGTAAAGCAATTACAAAACCGAGGAATTAATCCTAGAATTGGATCTAGAAGTGCCTCTCCGAGTTTCGACTGGGACAACAAGGACACTTGGGTAGAATCTTTAAATGGTATCGAAAAGATGTATGTTACCTATTATCCAGATTTAGCTGTTCCTGGCGCTAGAGAAGCTATTGAAAGCTTAACATATTTAGCAAAAGAGCTAGGTGTTAAAAAAATAGTTTTACTCTCAGGAAAAGGCGAAACCGAAGCTGAAGCCTGTGAAGACATTGTTATAAATTCTGGTGTCAATTACACTATTGTAAGAGCATCTTGGTTTAACCAAAACTGGAGTGAAAGTTTCTTTCTAGATCCTATACTTTCTGGTGAAGTGGCGCTACCTATGTCTGATGTATTAATTCCATTTGTAGATGCAGAAGATATAGCCGAAGTAGCATCCACTGTTTTGTTGGATGACAATTATAACGGAAAAATTATAGAAATAACAGGTCCGGAATTAATTACTTTTAAAGACGCTGTTAACATAATTGCCAAAGTCAGTGAAAGAACTTTACACTTTTACGACATAAGCTTAGAACAATATGTAGACGGCATGAGGCAAATGCAAATACCTAATGATGTTATCTGGCTCATTGAGTATTTATTTAGCCATGTATTGACCAATCCAAATAACCAAAAGATCAGTAATGATGTAGAAAACGTATTAGGAAGACCAGCAAAAACATTTAAAGAATATGCCGAAGACACTGTTATAACTGGTGTTTGGGATCCTCAAAAAACAATTAATAAAAAATGAAAAATATAATATTTTTAATATTCTTGGCATTAAGCATATATATGAAGTCTTTTTGCCAAGATGCACCATTAAACCCATTAAATCATAATGCCAATATAGAGTTTCTAACATCAGAAACTTATAATATGGAATGGATTATGTTAAAAGATTCAACCGAAGTAAAAATTGGTGAAATAGAAACTCAAATAAAAAAAGAAAAAGAGTTAATCTATTTTATTACCTCAGTAAATATTAAACAATCATCTACTCAATGGATTGATAGCACCGTTATTTCGTCTGATAATTTAAAGCCTATATACCATTCTTCTTTTAACCAAAATAGGGATATGGTCTTAAAGTTTGACGATAATATCACTGGATACTATTTTGACAAACAAACCAATACTAAAACGCAAATTTTAGAAGAAACCAACAAGCCTTTTTTTGACAGTAATTTTTATCCACAACTAATAAGACTTCTACCTTTAGCCAAAGATTACTCCACTAGCATCTCTATTTTTGACTATAACCCTGATTCTAAAATTGGTGTAATTAAAGCCACAATAAAAAACACCACCAAAATAAAATTAGATTTTGACGGAAAAACTCACAATATTTGGAAAGTTGAAACCACAGACGACATTTCGGATAATTCGGTATTAAACACATATTACATTGAAGTTTCAAAGAGAAAAATTCTTAAACAAGAAATTGATTTTGGTGGAAAAAAAATGATAATGCGTTTAATCGATTAATTTCTTTTAAAATGAAAATAGACTTCATAAACAAATCTGAATATAAGGAAGTGGTGAATCTTTGGGAGGCATCGGTAAGGGCGACGCATCACTTTCTTAAAGATGACGATATTGAGTATTTTAAACCACTCATTTTGAATTCTTATTTAGATGCTGTAGAATTAAGATGTGTGAGAAATCATGAAAGTACCATTATAGGCTTTTCAGGAGTTGCCGAACATAATTTAGAAATGCTTTTCATCCATCCAGATTATAGAGGAAAAGGAATCGGTAAATTATTACTGAACTATTCTATTGAAAATCTGGGTGTATTTAAAGTAGACGTTAACGAACAAAACGGACAAGCTTTAGACTTTTATAAATATTCTGGTTTTGAAGTTGTTGGCCGCTCTGAATTAGATTCATCTGGAAAGCCGTATCCCATTTTACACATGAAATTGAATAAATCATAATAACTATTAACCATAGGAGCTTAAATATCTCTACATTTAGGTACTTTTAAAACACAACCTAAGTAATAATGTGTATATATATAATTTCTAGAAAAGACAATCTTCTTGATCATTAAAAAATTTAAATAGTATGAATCCAAAAGTTGATGATTTTTTAGAGCATTCAAATAAGTGGAAAACAGAATTAGAAACCTTAAGAAATTTGATTTTGGAATGTAACCTCGTTGAAGATTTCAAGTGGAGAAAACCTTGTTATACTTTTCAAGATAAAAATATTGTTATCATAGGCGGCCTAAAAAATTACTGTAACATCAGCTTTCTTAAAGGCGCTTTATTGAAAGATGAAGATAAAATTTTACAAAAACCAGGTAAAAACTCTCGTTCTGCTAGAATAGTGCCCTTTACAAGTGTAGAAGACATATTGAGTTTAAAAACTGTACTTAAAAAGTACATATATGAAGCTATAGAAATTGAAAAATCTGGCTTAAAAATAGAAACATCTGATGAGCTTGAATATCCTGAAGAATTAAAACAAATATTTAAAGAAAATATAAAGTTCAAAACTGCATTTGAAAACTTAACTAAAGGTAGACAAAGAGGTTATCTTTTACATTTTTCTGGTGCTAAACAATACCAAACCAGATTAAACAGAATAGGCAAATATACCGAGAGGATTTTTGATGGTAAAGGGATGTTAGATTGTGTTTGTGGTCACTCAAAAAAAATGCCTAATTGCGATGGTTCGCATAAATATCTTTAACTTTAGGTTTTCTTATAAATAAAGCCCAAATGATAAAGAACTTCATAGTTTTCACTGCAATTTTCCTTAGTTTTCAACTTACTAATGCTCAAGATAACAAGCTCGAATGGTTAGATATTGAATTATCGAATTATGAATACCCTTTTGAGGTTTCCACTGTTACATTACATATTCAAGAACAAGAACTAAAGATGGCTTATATGGATGTGAAGCCAGATAATTACAACGGAAAAAATGTAATGTTGCTTCATGGAAAGAATTTTAATGGTGCTTATTGGGAGACAACGATTGATAGCCTAACAAAACACGGTTTTAGAGTTATTGTACCAGATCAAATTGGATTTGGGAAGTCTTCTAAACCTCAGCATTTTCATTATACATTTCAGCAACTAGCTAAAAATACTAAAGCCTTACTCGACTCCATTAAGGTGTCAAAAACTGCTGTTTTAGGCCATTCAATGGGAGGAATGCTAGCAACTCGATTTGCTCTTATGTATCCTGAAACTACTGAAAAGTTGATTCTTGAAAATCCTATTGGTCTTGAAGATTGGAAACTTAAAGTACCATATAAGCCTGTAGAATGGTGGTACCATAATGAGCTTAAAAAATCTTATGAAGGCATAAAAAAATACCAGCTTGAAAGCTATTACGACAATAAGTGGCAACCTGAGTATGACCAATGGGTAAATCTTTTAGCTGGCTGGACCTTAAATTCCGATTATAAAACTATCGCTTGGAATGCCGCACTTACCTATGATATGATTTTTACGCAACCGGTAGTTTACGAATTCAAAAATATTACTTCACCTACTTTACTAATTATTGGCACAAGAGATAGAACGGCTTTAGGAAAACCCTTAGTTTCTGATGAAGTCAAAAAAACTATGGGACTCTATAGCAAATTGGGAAAAGAAACAAAAGAGAAAATCCCAAATGCAAAATTGGTTGAACTAGATAACATAGGACATTTGCCACATATTGAAGATTTCGATAGGTTTATAAAACCTTTCATTAAATTTCTTGAGGAATAAATACTTCAATATTTACAACCTATGAAGCGCTTGCTCAGCTATATCTATCCTGTTACAAAAACTATCAATTCTAAATATAGTGGGAAGTTAGAAATTACATGGTATAACGGTAAAAAACATCTTAACTCAGCAAATGCCAATTATAGTTATGGTTCACTGCAACGCATTTTAAAATTTGGCTTAAAGAAGATTAATCTTTCTAATGTAAATTCAGTATTAATTTTAGGATTAGGAGGAGGAAGCGTCATTGAAACCTTACGACAAGACTTTAATTATTCTGGACTAATTGAAGCTGTTGAAATTGACCCTGTAATTATAGATATAGCTAAAACTGAATTTGGTATAGACGAGAACGACACATTAAAAATTCATTGTGCGGATGCCTATGAGTTCGTTAAAGACCACTCTAAAACATTTGACCTTATTATTGTGGATCTTTACATAGATTTAGATGTCCCAAACAAATTTCTGGATTTTGAATTTTGGGATAATATTTTGGCACTAAAAAACTTTTCTGGATCCATAATTTTTAATGCAGCAGTTAAAGTTTCAAAAGCTGATAAAATTATTTCGATTTCAAATTATCTAAAGACCAAAGTGTTTAATGTGGAATTTTATGACAATGTCAACAATACTAATACCGTCATTATAGCAAAAGGGCTGTAATTATTTTAATTTATTATATTGTAGTTACTTAAGCGAAGTATATGCAAAGAAAATGTCCTGAATGTGGCAGTAAAATTATTGGTAGAATTGATAAAAAATTCTGTAGTGATGGTTGTAGAAATAACCATAACAACCGCATGAATAAAGATTCTAAGAATCTTATTAGAAACACCAATAACAGACTTAGAAAAAACTATAGAATCTTAGAAGCCTTAAATCCAAATAAGAAAACCAAATGTTCTAGAGCTAAACTCATTGAAAAGGGATTTGACTTTAATTACTTCACAAGTATTTATACCACAAAAGCAGGTACAACCTATTATTTTGTTTATGACCAAGGCTATTTACCTTTAGAAGGAGACTATTACGCTTTGGTAAAACGCGATGACTAAGCAGAGTTGCTAGTCTTAATTGTACTATTCCAATTTTCGCCTTTGAGTTGTAGTGCTGCTTTTAAAATATCCTTTTGGCTTATTTGCCCTACTAACTTTCCATTCTCAACAATAGGAAAACGTCGTCTTCTAGAGCTCAAAAACTTATTGGCAGCATCAAAAACATTCATTTCGCCATCAATAGTTTCAACATCTCTAACCATACGTTTTTCAACATTATCATGTTCTAAAGGCATATTGTAATAACGACTCTCACTCAACTGTTTTAAGCAATCACCTTCAGAAATTATCCCTACTAATTCTTGCCTATCATTAACAACAGGACCACCAGAAATCTTATTTTTTATTAAAGACTCTACAACCTCTTGTACGGACTGTTCTGGAGTAAAGGTTATAAGCTGAGTTGTCATATAATCTTTAACTTTTAATGACGAAGGTGCAACAACATTTTGTTGTTTTCGCGACCCTTGAAAACTTTTGATTCCCATAGTTAGTGATTTTGAGTGAATTCTAAATTTATACAATAATTTTGAGCTTTCAAAACATTAAATATTAAAATAATAGGAATTATTCACTAAATAAGGCTTAAATATTGATTATTCTCAAATAAAAGGCGGTTACAATACTAAAAATGACATCTGAAATCTTCAGAACAAGTCTTTCTAATTTTAATTTGTTCACGGTTTGGTATAACTTTTGGATTAAGTCAATCCAGAATATTTGAATTTAGCAGAATTTTAAAGGTTCAATTCTATTAAATTTCATAGTTTTAGCGCCTTAAATCCTCTATAGGTAATATTCGCTTATAAAAATGATTTAGCAAATATTCTACTAAATAGACTATAAATGATAAACTAAGAACAAATGAAACAGATTACAATTGCAGTTATTATGCTTTTTTCGGTTGGTGTTTTTGCTCAGACTAATGCAGATTTAAAAAAGCACTACGAAGCTTATTACAAACAGATGAAAAAGCAAGGAGATATTCAAGGTATCATTAATGCCATGACTCATCTTGAGGTTTTAGAACCATCTGTTGCCAGAAGAGATACCATTGCTTACATCTACCTTTCTGAAGGACAATATATGCAAGCTCTTAATACTATTGGTGTAGAAAAGAATGCAACAGATTCTGATATGAATGTTGAAGTAAAAGCTTTAGCATTAAAAAATCTTAATCAACCAAAAATGGCTTTAGAACATTATGAAGTACTTTATAAAAGAGACCCAAATGTTTATTTAGCTTACGAAATGGCTGATCTAAAAATCCAAACTCAAGATTTAGCTGGTGCTAAATTAAACATAGATTATGCTTTAGCAAATGTAAAGGATGATATGAAGCGTGCTTATTATGAAACGCAACAGCCTTATGAGACCTCAATGAAAGCAGCCTTATTATACCTAAAAGGTATTTTAACTTTCACAGAAAATAGAACTGCTAATATTGATGCTGCTCTAAAACATATGAACGATGCTTTAGCAATTGACCCTAATTTCAACTTAGCTAGAGTGAGCAGAGAAGCTCTAGAATCCCAAAAAGCGCAAGCAGCTAAAAAACCTGCTACCGGAAACTAATAAAAGCTTAAATATAGAATAAAAAAGCAGCTCAAATTGAGCTGCTTTTTTTATAGTGATTCACAAAGTTTCTTACCAAATTCTTACACGGTCTTCTGGTGCAATGTACATGGCATCACCTTCTTTAATATCAAAAGCTTCATAAAAAGCATCAATATTTCTTAAAGGCTGAATCGCTCTATATACTCCTGGTGAATGAGGATCTGTTTTAATTTGTGTTTCTAAAGCATCTGGTCTACTTAGAGTTCTCCAAACGGTTGCCCAAGACATAAAGAAACGTTGCTCTGGCGTAAAACCATCTATTTTTTCTGGTCTTCCATTCTTTTCCAAATATATCTGTAAGCCATCATAAGCTCCCAAAACACCACCTAAATCACCGATATTTTCTCCAAGTGTGTTTCTACCATCTAGATGTAAACTATCATTAACTTTAATAGCAGAATATTGCTCTACCAACTTATCACCTCTCTTTTTAAACTCTGCTAAATCTTCTTCTGTCCACCAATTCACTAAATTACCATCACTGTCAAATTGAGCTCCTTGATCATCAAAAGCATGAGAAATTTCATGACCTATAACAGCTCCTATACCTCCATAATTAACAGCTTCGTCTGCTGTATAGTTATAAAAAGGTGGCTGTAATATTGCCGCAGGAAACACAATCTCATTATTCAATGGATTAAAGTATGCATTTACCATTTGTGGTGGCATTCCCCATTCTTTCTTATCTACTGGTTGTCCTAAATCTGAAAGTGATTTTTTCATATTCCAATCAGCAAAAGCTAACATGTTTTCAGCATAGCTATTACCTTCTTTTATCATTAATTCAGAATAATCTTTCCACTCGTCTGGATAGGCAATTTTCACTGTAAACTTGTCTAGTTTCTTTATAGCCTCCTTTTTCGTTTCTGGACTCATCCAATCTAACTTATCAATTCTGCCCTTAAATGCTGTAATGACATTGGCTATCATTTTCTCTGCTTTTTCCTTAGCTTCAGGCGGAAATTTAGCATCTACATACAACTTACCAATAGCTTCACCTACTCTACCAGTCACATTATCCATAGCACGATCTTCAGCTGGCTTTTGTTTTTCGGTTCCTCTTAAGGTTTTACTGTAAAATTCCCAGTTGGCTCTTTCCAAATCGGTACTTAAAAATGAAGCATTACTGTTTAAAGTACTCCATTTCATCATTGTTTTGATGTCATTTATTGGTGTAGACTTTAAAATATCATCTAGAGCCTTCATGTATCTTAATTCAATAACATAAACTGTATCTAATTTTTGCTCAACACCTATGTCTGATATAAACATATTCCAGTTTACTGATGGTGTTAGTTCCGATAACTCTTCTAAAGTTCTTGGGTTGTTAAGGTTACTGAAATCTCTACGCTCAGCCTTATCAAGTTGTGGTTCTGCCAACTTAGTTTCGAGTTCTAAAATCATTTCTGCAGCTTTTTTAGCTTCTTCTTCATTGTAATCTACAAACTGCATCATTCTCGTAACGTGATCTACGTATTGTTGACGACGTTCTTTTGATTTTTCATCTTGTAATACATAGTAATCACGATCTGGAAGTCCTAAACTACCTTGAGCAATATACGCAGCATAAACACTACTGTCATTGATATCTGGAAATACATTAAAACTAAAAAATGGTGCATCTATACCTATGGTTTTAGCATACACCGTTTGCATATCTTCAAGATTTTTTATGCCCTCAATTTTGTCTAATAATGGAATAATTGGGTTGATTCCTTCCCTGTTTCTTGCAACCGTATCTAATTCTGATTCAAAAAACAAAAGGGCTTTCTTTTGATCTGTACCTTCTTCGTAAGCACCTAATTCTTTAGATTTTTTTACAATGTTTAATACATCGTTTCGTGTAGATTTTCGTAACACATTAAAACCACCCCAACCAGCCTCATCTTCTGGTATTTTGGTGTCTTTCATCCATGTGCCATTAACGTAATTGTAGAAGTCATCTTTTGGATTTACTAAAGTATCCATGTTCTGCAATACAATTCCAGGAATTTTCTCTTCCTCTGCCATTGCAGTGTCTTTCTTAGCTTCTTCTTTACACGACACAAACGAAAGAATAGCCAAGCCTGATATCGTTAAAAAACGATTAAGATTGGTTTTCATAAATTAATGATTTGATTAGTTCTGATTAAAAGTAATTAATTATTAGACCAATAAATCATAAAATTGTTACAACTTTCAAAAAAATTATATGAAGTTTTAAAAATTACTCAGGTTTAATCTTGTCGTAGAAGTCTCTTTCTAACTTTTTATTAATCTGATAATTAAGATTAGAAAAAGCTTCCAGAACATCTTTTACACCCATCAGCTTTAAACGATCTTCTATATTATCGAGATTAAGATTTTCGTTAAGTTTTAGCATGTTTGTCTCTAGAATGGCAATTCTAGATAAAATTTGATTGGTTCTAAGGGTTTTAGGAACTGACTTATTGAACTCATCCAAAAATTTCTTTAAAGGCTCTTTTTCGCTATTAAAGAAGGATAAATCAGCTTTCTTTAAATAGCTAATCTGTATTGCTAACTCTTGATATTTTTTCCAATTTTCTAATCGTTCTTCACTTTCACTACTGAGTGCATAATCCGTGTAATCAAATTTTTCAATAGCATCTTCAGTAATAAGTGGCTGTTGTTGCTGAGCTTTTTTAGCTGCATCAATATCTTCAGTTTCATTTTTATCGTCTCCACAACTGATTAATAATAAACATGCCAAGCATAAAACGTTTAGAAAAATCTTCATTTTCATTTTTTATTTAAGGTGTAAAGATACTTAAACTAAAATTTTGATCTTGTATTGTCCTCAATAAAAACCTATTAAAGATATCGCATTCTAAAGTCATTTTTTTTGAACATTTTAAGTTTTACAACCTTAATTTCTTATTATTTTTGCTGAAAATTTAATTGTGTCATGTCTTCAAAAATTTTAATCATTGGTGCTTGCGGGCAAATAGGTACTGAACTTACAACAAAACTTAGAGAAAAGTACGGTGTAGATAATGTCATTGCCAGTGACATAAATACCAGAAATCTAGACTTAGTAAATTCTGGCCTTTTTGAAATCATAGACGCTAAAAATTTTAATGCAATTAAAGACTGTTGCATTCACAATAATGTGAAAACAGTGTATTTAATGGCAGCGCTATTGAGTGCTACTGGCGAAAAATACCCTATGGAAGCTTGGGATCTTAACATGAATTCATTATTTCATGTCCTTAATTTAGCCAAGCAAAAGGTAATTGATAAAATTTTCTGGCCAAGTAGTATTGCTGTATTTGGCCCTACAACACCTAGCAATAATACTCCACAACACACCATTTGCGAACCAACTACAGTTTACGGTATTACCAAACAAGTTGGAGAACGTTGGTGCGAATACTACCATAACAAATATGATGTAGATGTAAGAAGTATTCGCTATCCAGGAATTATTAGTCACAAAGCAATGCCTGGCGGCGGAACCACCGATTATGCGGTAGAGATTTATCACGAGGCTATTAAAAATGGCACTTATGAATGTTTCTTATCTGAAGATACTAGCCTTCCTATGATGTTTATGGAAGATGCTATTAAAGCCACAACCGAATTAATGGAAGCACCTTCCGAAAAACTGACTATAAGATCGTCTTATAATTTAGCTGCTATTACATTTACACCAAAAGAAATTTACGAAAGCATTAAATCATTATTGCCTGAATTTTCAATTTCCTACAATCCCGATTTTAGACAAGCCATTGCAGATAGTTGGCCTTCGTCAATTGATGATAGCGTTGCAAGAGAAGATTGGAATTGGCAACACGATTTTGATTTAGATGCCATGACAAAAGTGATGCTAGAAGAACTAAAAAAGAAATACAATTAATTTTTTTCTTTAAAATTTAAGTCTAAAAATTGAACTTTAGAATAGTCTTTTTCTCACTTTTTCAAGTCTTTACACAACTCCTTTTTAAGGCCTATTTTTTCACTTGTTAAGCTAAATTTTCAGCATGTTTTTTTGGGGTGTTTTTTCACATCTTAACCCAAAATTTAAAATCCCAATGTTGATAAATTGTTAAGAACAAAGATGGCATCTCCTCATTTCGTTTAGAATATTTTATGACTTTTATCAAATCTTATTTTTGATTGATTCTAACCGATTCTGTTTATGGAAATTTTGCACATTACTAAAAGAAATTTTAGCCAAAAACCTTTTGAGCTAAGTAAAATTACAAACGCCATTTTAAAGGCGATGAAAGCCGTTAACCACGGAGAAGCGACTGATGCACAGCTTATTGCAAACAACGTTCATGATGTTTTGTTAGCAAGAAAAAACCAAGATGTAGACTATTTACCAACCGTAGAGGAGGTACAAGATGTTGTTGAGGATAAGCTGATGGAAAGTGAATTTCATGATGTGGCTAAAGCCTATATTCTTTACAGAAATAAACAAGCTCTAGGTCGTAAAAGTAACATCTTTGAGAAGCGTGTAAATTTAAAACCGTATGAGTATCCTCAACTTTACGAATACGTTCCTGCGATACGACATTCATACTGGATTCATACAGAATTTAATTTCACTAGTGATATTCAAGATTTCAAATCAAACCTAAGTGAAAAAGAAAAATCGGCGATAAAAAATACGATGTTAGCCATCTCTCAAATTGAGGTTGCTGTAAAAACATTTTGGGGAGATGTTCACCACAGAATGCCAAAGCCAGAGATAGGATCTGTAGGTGTAACATTTGCTGAAAGTGAGGTAAGACATCATGATGCTTATTCGCACTTACTAGAAATCTTAGGATTAAATAAAGAATTTGAAGAGTTAAAGAAAAAACCTGTAATAATGAAGCGTGTGCAGTATTTAGAAACTGCGCTTAAAAATGCTAAGAGTGAAGATAACAGAGAATATTCAGAATCTATTTTATTATTCTCATTGTTCATTGAGCACGTGTCTCTATTTTCTCAATTCTTAATTATTATGGCTTTCAACAAGCACAAGAATATGCTTAAAGGTATTTCTAATGTTGTTGAAGCAACTTCAAAAGAAGAACAAATACATGGAGATTTTGGTATAGACATCATTAACATTATCAAAGAAGAAAATCCTGAGTGGTTTGATGAAAATCACAACACACTTATTCAAGATATGTGTAAGGATGCTTACATCGCAGAAAGCAGAATTGTAGATTGGATTTTTGAAGATGGTGAATTAGAATTCTTACCAAAAGCAGTAGTAAACGAGTTTATCAAAAACCGTTTCAACAAATCTCTAGAAAGTATCGGTATTGAAAAAGCATTTGATATTGATGAAAATTTATTATCTCAAACAGAATGGTTTGACGATGAAATTATTGGAACCAAACATGGTGATTTCTTTGTAAAGAGATCTATCAACTATAGCAAAAGAACACAAAGTATAACAAGCGACGACTTATTTTAATAATCCACAAAATCCATGAAGAACAAAACTATTGATCAGCCACAAGTACAAGAACAAACTACTACTAACCCTTTAGTTAACGCAAGAAAAGAATTTCTAGCCAACACTAGCAAAGAAGAAGGAGGGTTTGAATGGTTAAATGAATTTAGCCAGAAATTTTTAGAATCTGGATATCTTACAGAAGGTGTAACTCCGAAGCAACGTATTAGAGAAATTGGAGATAGAGCGGAGCAAATCCTTAAAATTCCGGGTTATTCTGATAAATTTTACCACTATATGTCTGAAGGGTTTTTCTCTTTAGCTTCGCCTGTTTGGTCTAACTTTGGTAAGGAACGTGGTTTACCAATTAGTTGTTTTGGTTCTCATATTGATGATGACATGGGTAATATTCTTTATACACAGTCTGAAGTTGGTATGATGTCTAAGCTTGGTGGTGGTACATCTGGATTTTTTGGAAAAATTCGTCATAGAGGTGCGCCTGTAAAAAACAATGGTCAAGCTTCTGGTGCTGTTCATATTATGCAGTTGTTTGAATCTATGGTAGATGTCGTAAGCCAAGGTTCTGTTCGTCGTGGTCGTTTTTCCCCTTATTTACCTATTGAACATCCAGATATTAAAGAATTTTTAGAAATTGGTACTGAAGGTAATCCAATTCAACAATTAACGCATGGTGTTACTGTAACTAGCAAGTGGATGGAAGATATGATTGCTGGTGATGTTGACAAACGTACAACTTGGGCTAAAGTATTACAAAGTCGTGGAGAAATGGGTTATCCATACATATTCTTCACTGACAATGCTAACGATGGTAAACCTGGAGTTTACAAGGATAAAGATCATAGGATTCACGCTAGTAACTTATGTACAGAAATCATGTTACCATCAAATGATGATTGGTCTTTTGTTTGTGTACTTTCTAGTATCAATGTATTACACTATGACAAGTGGAAAAATACTGATGCTGTAGAAACAATGATTTACTTCTTAGATGCAGTAATCACTGAATTTATTGAGAAATTAGAAGTTTATCGTGATTCAGATAACAGAGATGATCGTCAAACATTCCTATTCATGGAGCGTGCTTATAACTTTGCAAAAGATAACAGAGCTTTAGGTTTAGGTGTTCTTGGATGGCATTCTTTATTACAGTCTAAAATGCATGCTTTTGATAGCCAAGAAGCGTTCAACCTTAACCGTGAAATCTTCAAAACTATTAAAGATCGTTCATATAAAGCCTCTGAAGAATTAGCTGAAAAATTTGGTGAGCCTAAAGTTTTAGAAGGTTATGGTCGTAGAAATGCAACTTTAAATGCTATTGCACCAACAACGTCTTCTGCGTTTATTTTAGGACAAGTTTCTCAAGGTATTGAGCCAATATGGTCTAACATTTATGTAAAGGATATTGCTAAGATTAAAACAACGATTAAAAATCCTTTCTTAGAAGCTTTATTAGAAGAAAAAGGACAAAACACAACTGAAGTTTGGAGAAGCGTTAGAGATATGGATGGTTCTGTACAACACCTTGAATTCTTAACAGAAGAAGAAAAAGCAGTATTTAGAACCTACTCGGAGATTGATCAGCTAGATATTATCTACCAAGCTGCTGCAAGACAAGAGTTCATTGACCAAGGCCAATCTGTAAACATTATTGTGCATCCAGATATGCCAGTTAAAGAAATAAACAATATACATGTTACAGCATGGAAGTTAGGCTTAAAGTCCTTGTACTATCAGCATAGCATGAATGCGGCTCAAAAATTCAAACAGAAAAAAGAATGTGTAAGCTGCGAAGCTTAATCATAAAAAAACAAAAAACCTCATCTGAATTGGATGAGGTTTTTTTTATTTAGTGACTTGAGCTTATTATTGAAATATTAAAAGAAACCGATTACAGTACATTTGGAATACACATACCTTCTATAGAAAAAAAATTTTTCAAAGAAAAAACAGGTAAAACAAAAAATCCCATCAATTTTGATGGGATTTTTTTGCTCCTCAGACTGGGCTCGAACCAGTGACCCTCTGATTAACAGTCAGATGCTCTAACCAACTGAGCTACTGAGGAAGGTTGTTTTCGCTTTAGCGAGCGCAAATATAAATTATTTTTTTATTCTCTACCAAACGAAACGCAATTTTTTTCCGGTAAATTTTTTAGTTGGTAACGGCTTTAAAAATATCGTTTCCGTTAGCAAATAATACCAATGCTATTAAAATAATAAAACCTACTAATTGGGCGCGTTCTAAGAACTTTTCGCTTGGTTTACGACCAGATATCATCTCGTAGAGTAAAAACATAACGTGACCACCATCTAACGCCGGAATTGGCAGTAAATTTAAAATGGCTAACATTATTGAAAGAAATGCTGTAAGCGTCCAGAATGCTTCCCAACTCCAGAAGTCTGGAAAAATATCGTAAATAGCTTTAAAACCGCCAAGGCCTTTGTAAGCCCCTGTTTTTGGATTGAAGATAGCTTTTAATTGTTCAAAATAACCAGCAACCTGATCTACAAACTTATCAGCTCCACCACCAAAACTTTCAATAAAAGAGTATTCTTTTCTGGTAACTTCAAAATAACCTAGTTCTTCAAACTTTTCTTCAGAGTAGGCTGGGAATATGCCTATTTTCCCATTAGCATTTACTTTTAAATCTCTTTGAATGGTTTCTGAGTCTCTTAAAAAAGTCGCTGATACCGTTTGGTTTTTATAATTTTCTAATGTTGGTTCTAATTGATCAAAATATTTTAAATCCCTACCATTAATAGCAACCAATACATCTCCAGGTTTTAGGTCTACACCTTTGTTTTGCATAGTGTCATTAATTTCAGCAACCATAAAAGGTACACGTACACTAAAAAGACTAGATCTGTTTTTTCTAGAAGAAAGCTGCCCTAAAAAGTCTTCAGGTAAGTTTATCTTCTTTGTAGTTCCATTACGCTCTATAGTAAATTCTTCTGCTGAAATTAAACTTTTAGTAACATCTGTATGTGATTTTACAGGCTCATTATTGACTTCAATAATTTTGTCGCCTGTTTTAAATCCTAAATCTAAAAGCAAAGGATTCTCTATGTAGTAACCACCTTCTAAACTATCAATTGTGTAGTCTTTATCACCATAGGTAAACGAAATACCAACATATATAAAGTATGCTAAAATAAAGTTTACGGTAACACCACCCAACATTATAATAAGACGTTGCCAAGCTGGTTTGCTACGGAATTCCCATGGTTGTGGTGGTTTTGCCATTTGCTCTTTGTCCATGCTCTCGTCTATCATTCCGGCAATTTTCACATAACCACCTAAAGGCAACCATCCTATACCGTAAACGGTTTCGCCTATTTTCTTCTTAAAGAGAGAATATTTGACATCAAAAAAGAGGTAAAATTTTTCAACTTTCGTTTTAAAAAGTTTAGCTGGTATAAAATGCCCTAACTCATGTAACACAATTAGTAACGATAAGCTGAGTAAAAATTGAGATATCTTTATTATAAATTCCATGTAATCATTTTCGAATTTCGATTGACAAAAGTAATCTTTTCACATCATTTAGAAAACAAATAGATTTTAGAACCTTAATTTTTAATAAATTGATGGTTTAGAACTTTATCGTTTGTTTGAATTTGTAAGATGAAAACACCTGAATCAAAACCAGATAAGTCTATTTGAGACACCGCTTTGCTTTGCCATAATAACTGCCCCAAATTGTTGTATACTTTAAGGGCATTTATCTCTAAATTTTCAGGTTTATCAATATGAAGTATACTGTTTGTAGGGTTAGGATAAATTGCTATTGCACCCAAATTGTAGTTTGGAATACTTAATGAAACGGTATTATTCTTAGATATCAAATCCGTTCTTGGATCAAACAAAACCTCTTGAACTGTAAAATTAACCGTCTCGGTAAATTGTTGATTGTTTTCTGTATTATCCAAAACAAGATCTAAACTTTCTCCCATTGTACCCATCAATCTAATGGGCACTCCTGCTTCAAAAAAGCTTACAGAAGTATGACTTTGAAGTTGAGACAACGATAGCTGCACTTGATTTCCACTTTGGTTCCAGTTTACAGTATAACTTGGATATCCTTCATTATAAACCCAATCATTAAAAAATTCATCTAAGTCCACACCAGAAGAAACCTCCATAACATCTTGAAAATCCTCAGTTTTTGCATAATCAAAAGCTAAATCAGGATCCACCAAATAATCTTGAAGTCCTTGATAAAAATTAGCATCACCTAACTTTTTTCTGAGCATATGCAACACCATAGCTCCTTTATTATAACTTAACCTACTACTGAAAATTCTGTTAACGCTTAACGTATCTTGGTCCGATAAATACACTGCCCCATCAGGTAGAGACGTTATAGAATTTACTCGCTGTTGTTTCCAAATATCAAAAGAGGTGTCTCCATCAAAATCTTCTATAACCAAACCAGACATATAGGTAGCAAAGCCTTCGTTTAACCAAATATCTTTCCAACTACCGCAAGTTATTTTATTTCCAAACCATTGATGTGCCAACTCGTGAGAAATTAAGTTTCTATTAAATGAACCCATAAAAGAAACGGTTGTATGCTCCATGCCTCCACCCCAACCAAACTGTGCGTGGCCATATTTTTCATCGGCAAAAGGATATTCTTCAAACAAATTGGTAAATAAATTCATAATATCTACGGTTACCTGAGTATCTGTTTGAGCATTAGTTAAACTTTCAGGATAAACATAGTTTACAATATCAAAAGGATTCCCGTTATTGGGAACTTGATGCGTGTAGATTTCATAATTTGTAATGGCTATAGCTATTAAATATGCAGGAATTGGGTAACGGTGTTTATAACGTGTAATCTTATCATCTCCTTGTATAGTCTGACTAAGTTCTAAGCCATTTGACACTGCAACATAATCTTCACTTGAAGGATTAAATCTCGGAGTATTTAAATAAACATCTATAGAGTCTATTTTATCATTCAAATCTTGCTTACAAGGCCACCAACCTTTAGCTCCGTAAGGTTCAGATAACGTCCAAATTATTGGATCTCCATTATGTGTACTTTGCTCATAAGAACCAAAGCCAGAACTAATAGGGTTACCTGAGTAACTTACGGTCAATGAATCTAAAACTCCTTGGTTTTGTATTGCTGGCAAAGTAATTACTAATTCATCATCGGTGTTTTGTGAGAATGCCAAACTATTGCCTTGTTTTGTAACTTGAGAAACCAACATATTGTCTGAAAGGTCAAAGGTTATTTCACTTAAATCTTCTTTTGCAACGAAATAAGTAGTTACATCTCCTGAAATTGATGTTTGAGAAGGATCTACATTCAACTCTAACCTGTGGTACTTAACATCATAATTTCCGGTATTTAAATTTTTTGGAGTCATCATTAACTGCCTTGCCGATTTTGCCTCCATGGCTCTAATGTCTTCAAGATTCTTTTTATAATCCTGAGCATAAGATGATAGTGTAAAACATATCAAAAAGCCTAATAAATAAGGTCTCATAGCTTAATTTTTATTGTTAAAAATACTGATTTTGTTTCTATTGCATTGTACTTTTGCATTTAAATTACTCATATTACAATAATGTCACTTCTAACATTTTTTAAAGGCTACAAAAAGTTTGGAATTTTCTTTTTTGTCCTTTCAACTATAATAATCCTAATTATCTATAACATTCTTAATGTTAAAAAACCGCTCCCTATTTATCAACCAGCCATGGTTAGTGAAGAATTGGTAGATAGCACTATTCAATACCAAAAAAAATATCACAAGATTGCCGATTTTGAGCTGATAAATCAAAACGGAGAAACCATCACTCAAGATACTTACGAGGATAAAATCTACGTGGCCGATTTCTTTTTTACCACCTGCCAAACTATTTGTCCTATTATGACAGATCATATGTTCGAAATACAGAAAAAAATTCTGAGTGATGACGAAGTAATGCTCTTATCTCATTCTGTAACACCTAAAATAGATAGTGTGGCGCAACTTAGAAAATATGCCACTGAAAAAGGAGTTATAGACAGAAAATGGAATTTAGTCACGGGAGATAAAAAACAAATCTACGAGCTTGCTAGAAAAAGTTATCTCGCTGTAAAGACCGATGGTAATGGTGATGAATATGATATGATTCATACCGAAAACTTTATGCTCATTGACAAAAAACGTCAGATTAGAGGCTTTTACGATGGTACCAATCCTGAAGATATTGACCAACTTCTTAAAGATATTGCCATTTTAAAGAAAGAAGACTAATCTTAAAAATTTTACAAAGGTTTTAAAGCCTTAAAATTTTACCTTACTTTTGCTTCTTTAAAACTATTCTAAATAAGCGCAATTGACTTTAGCAGATTTAAAACGCGGACAACAAGGCATTATTAAAGATGTGTCTTCAATTCATATTCCTCTTAAACTTTTGGAAATGGGTTGTTTACCTGGCAATGCTGTAGAACTTGTGCAAGTCGCTCCGTTTGCGGATCCAATGTATTTAAACATTAATGGCTCTCACCTTGCCATACGCAAAGAAACAGCGATTCATATACTAATTGAAACCATCTAGATGAGTAAGCAGATTAATGTAGCTTTAATAGGAAACCCTAATACCGGCAAAACATCTGTTTTTAATGCCCTTACCGGACTTAATCAAAAAGTCGGGAATTATCCTGGTATTACAGTTGAAAAAAAGGAAGGTATTTGTAAGCTACCTCGTGGTGTTAAAGCACATATTATTGATTTACCAGGTACATACAGCCTTAATGCGTCTTCGCTCGATGAAAACGTAGTTATTGAATTATTACTTAACAGAAATGATAAGGATTTTCCTGATGTAGCGGTTGTTGTTAGTGATGTTGAAAACCTAAAGCGTAACCTCTTACTCTTTACTCAGATTAAGGATTTAGAAATACCAACCATACTGGTCATTAACATGGCTGATCGTATGGCTTACAAAGGTATTTCTTTAGATATTGATTATTTAGAACAGCAATTAGAAACCAAAATTGCACTTGTAAGCACAAGAAAAAAGCATGGTATTGATGAACTAAAAGAACTCATTACTAACTATAAAGATTTATCTACAGAACCTTGTCTTAATGCTTCTTCTATAGATGAACCATATTTTGACAATTTAAGAAAGGCTTTTCCTAACCAGTTACTTTACAAGCTTTGGTTGGTTATTACCCAAGATGTTAACTTCGGTAAAACAGATAGAAATACTATTGATGCTGTTGCCGATTTTAAGACTAAACCTAAAAGTGATTTAAAACGTCTTCAGCAAAAAGAAACTATCAGACGTTATCAGTTTATAAACGATACGCTGAAGAAAGGACAAACCATAGACCTTAAATCGGCCAAAGATTTACGCATTAAATTAGATAGAATTATTACTCACAAAGTTTGGGGCTATTTAATTTTTGCAGTAATTCTACTTACAATTTTTCAAGCAATTTACGATTGGTCTAGTGTACCAATGGATTTTATAGATAGTACATTTGCTTCACTCAGCGAATGGACCAAAAGTGTAATGCCAGAAGGAGCTTTTACTAATTTAGTAGCCGAAGGTATTATTCCTGGACTTGGTGGTATTGTAATATTCATACCACAAATAGCATTTCTTTTTCTATTCATTTCAATTTTAGAAGAAAGTGGTTACATGAGTCGTGTGGTGTTTTTAATGGACCGAATTATGCGACGGTTTGGCCTCAGCGGTAAAAGTGTTGTACCATTAATTTCCGGTACAGCTTGTGCCATTCCCGCAATTATGGCAACCCGAAATATTGAAAGTTGGAAAGAACGTCTGATCACTATTTTGGTAACACCATTTACAACCTGTTCTGCAAGGCTTCCTGTGTACCTTATAATTATTGCTTTAGTTATTCCTGAAGGACGATTTTTAGGCTTAAGTTATCAAGCTTTAACCTTAATGCTACTCTACTTAATTGGATTTGGAGCTGCTGTAGGTTCTGCTTGGATATTAAATAAGGTTCTAAAAATTAAAAGTAAATCATTCTTTGTAGTAGAAATGCCTAATTACAAAGTGCCATTGGTAAAAAATGTAGCACTTACAGTCTTAGAAAAGACAAAAGCTTTCATTTTTGGAGCTGGAAAAATCATTTTAGCTATTTCTATTGTACTTTGGTTTTTAGCGTCTTATGGTCCTGGTGATGATTTCAATAATGCAGAAGAAATTGTTACAGAACAATATGCGTCTGATAATCTTTCTGAAGAAGAACTTGAACAAAAAGTAGCCTCATATAAACTAGAACATTCTTTTATAGGAATAACAGGAAGAGCCATTGAACCTGCCATAAGACCTTTGGGTTACGATTGGAAAATAGGTATTGCTATTGTGAGCTCTTTTGCTGCTAGAGAAGTTTTTGTAGGAACATTAGCAACCATTTATAGTGTTGGTAGTGATGAAGAAGATACTATTAAAAATAGAATGGCTGGCGAAGTTAACCCAATACTTGGAGGGCCATTATTTAACTTTGCTTCGGGTATATCTTTACTTTTATTTTATGCTTTTGCGATGCAATGCATGAGTACTTTAGCTATTGTAAAACGAGAGACCAACTCATGGAAATGGCCTATGTATCAACTTGTTGTTATGAGTGGTTTTGCTTATATTGTAGCTTTAGCAGCTTACCAAATATTAATATAGAAGATGAACACAATAATTCAAAATAGCTTAGTATTTACAGCATTATTAATTGCTGTTGGGTTTTTGGTTAGAAAATTTATCTGGAAGCCGAAGAAAGCCTCAAGCAAATCTTGTGGAACTGATGACTGTGGATGTCATTAATTCTAATTCTTATTGGCTATTTTCTTGACTATAAATCAAGTCCATCTGATTTCTTCAGTGATTTATTAGCTGGTTTAACTTTTTACTTAGGTTTAGCTGTGTCAGGAATTATAGTTATAGTTGTTTTTAATTTAACTATACTTCATGCTATTTTTTGCATTGGTGTTGAGCTAATTTTAATTTTTGTTTTAAAATCTTTAATTAATAAAACAAATAAGTAGCTTTTTATTTCTCTAAAAACCCTTCAGGAATAGCAAAGGTTGTAGCATCGACATCAACAAATTCAACATTGCTTAAGTTCGCAAAACCAATTTCTTTACCAAGACCTTTTTCTTTAGTCCATTCGTAGTATTTCCAACTGTGTGGTACTGGAATGCCTTCTATAGATTTATAATCTTCATAACCAATAGCATGCGGATCTGCTTCTGCTGCTTCTAAAGATTTATTAGCCGTTACGATATAACCAGCATAGTCAATTAAGTTAGTTTCAGGATTGCTGTAAATGACATACCAATCGTCTGGCGCATCACCAACATCTCCTTTAAAGGATAAATGCTGTGCATTGTAAGCCACATCATTTAATTGCAGCTGAACCAAATCTTTTAAAACTGCACCATCATCACCAACCTTAGAAGGAAATAGTAAAAAATACATCCAAGTATAGGCATCAAAACGTGCTGCCTTTTCATTTTTTAAATCTGGCGAATGAAACACTTTTGAACCATCAAAATAAATAGCAGTTCCATCTTTTAATTCAATTTTTCCTTTGGTTGAATTGGTTAAAAAGGTCATTCTGCCATTCAAACGTTCATTTCCGCCAAAGTTAACTGTCATGTCCAAAGCAATAGCGTCATGAGCTAGAAAGCTCTCTTTTTTATGTGCTTTTTCGGTTTTTTGTAACCAAGTCAATTCTTTAGATATCTGTTGCTTTTGAGTTTTATTTTTTTCTGGTTGCTCGTTACAATTGGTAAATAAGATCAGTACTACGATAAACAGATAAAGATTTTTCATTGGTTAGTTTTGGATAAGTGGTTAAATACAAATTCCATTTGTCGCACAATTTTTAGATTCCTTTCACTTAAAAAAACTTTATTACACCTTTTTGAGATATAAGTTTTTAGCTACACTTTGAGAAACGACTATCTCATAATGTTCTAATGAAATTTTTACAGAATTATCATAGGGCTCTTTATGTTTCACAGTGATTATTGTTCCTAAGGCAATATTATTACTATCTAAATACTGAAGAAAAGCTGTGGAGGTATCATCTACTCCAACACATTTATAGGTTTCTCCAACCTCAGCCTTGGCAAGTACAATTTTATCAATATGATGAAAATTACCATCCTTGTCTGGTATTGGATCACCATGAGGATCGTGAGTAGGATGCTCCAAAAATGCATCGAGCTCATCAACAAGTTTATCGGATTTTATATGTTCTAAATGTTCAGCAACTTCATGAACCTCATCCCAAGTAAAATTCAACTTTTCAACCAGAAACACCTCCCAAAGCCTATGCTTTCTAATAATATTTATGGCAACACGCTTACCATTTTCAGTTAATGTAACACCTTGATATTTTTTATAATCTGCATAGTTTTTATCCGACAACTTCTTTATCATATCTGTAACAGAAGACGCTTTGGTGTTCATAGCTTCTGCTATTGCATTGGTTTTTACAGATAATTTACCATTATCGCCAATGTGATAAATCGCTTTAATATAGTTTTCTTCTGTTAGTGTAATCATGATTGTTTTGTAGAAGGTAAATATAGTAAACTTATATTTTTAAATATATTTTTAGACTAATCTAAATTTTATTTTAATTTTGTATAAGATTTAAAATTACATGAGGCTAATAGTGCTGCTTTTTATACTAATAACTTCAAAGCTCTTAGCTCAATCAAAATACAGTCTAAAAGGACAAGTGTTTTCTGAGGGGCAACCACTACCCTATGCAAATATTTATATTGAAAACACAACAAAAGGAACTGTCACAGACGAAAACGGAACATTTTTAATTTCAAATTTAGAAGCAGGTAAATACTCTGTTGTAGCTTCTTTTACTGGCTTTATTGTACAAAAAAGAACGGTTAAAATTTCAGATGGTGATGTTACAATTAATTTCAATCTTAGTCAGAGTGCTTCTTTAAACGAAGTGATAATCACAGGAACCTTAAAACCCGTATCGCGTTTAGAAAGTCCTGTTCCCGTTGAAGTTTACTCTCCAACATTTCTAAAAAAGAATCCCACACCCAATATTTTTGAAGCTTTACAAAATGTTAACGGTGTTCGTCCGCAACTCAACTGTAATGTCTGTAATGCGGGCGATATTCATATTAACGGTTTAGAAGGACCTTACACATTGGTAATGATAGACGGAATGCCTATTGTGAGTGGACTATCAACGGTATATGGTCTTTCTGGAATTCCTAATTCCCTCATTGAACAAGTTGAAATTGTAAAAGGACCTGCCTCATCATTGTACGGAAGTGAAGCTGTTGGCGGACTCATTAACATCATCACCAAACTTCCAGAAAATGCTCCACGGTTTTTTGCAGATGGTTTTGTATCTGGTTGGGGAGAAGTTAATCTTGATGTTGGTCTTAAATCAAGAATTGGTAAAAAAGCAACGGTACTTTTTGGCGCTAATTATTTTAATTACAACAACCCAATAGATAATAATAACGATAACTTTACGGATGTAACACTGCAAGACCGTATATCAATATTTCAGAAATGGGATTTTAAACGTGCTAATAACCGTAAATTCTCAATAGCAGGTCGCTATTTTTATGAAGATCGTTGGGGAGGTGAAATGCATTGGAACCCAAGCTATAGAGGAGGTAACGAAGTTTATGGAGAAAGTATTTACACCTCTCGCTTTGAAATCTTAGGAAACTACCAGCTCCCTATTACTGAAAAAGTGAATTTTCAATTTTCGTATTCCGATCACGATCAAAATTCAGTATATGGCGACACACCATACTTAGCACAACAACGTATTGGTTTTGGCCAACTTATTTGGGATAAAAAAACAAGTAAACACGATTTACTTATTGGAACTTCCCTACGCTACAATTATTATAATGATAACACCACAGCTACATTAAATGCAGATGAAGTTACAATACCATCACTATTCATTCAAGATGAAATTGGTTTTACTAAAAAGCAAAGTTTGCTTTTAGGGATGCGTTATGATTATGACAGCAGACACGGAAATATTTTTACACCTCGAATTGCTTATCGTTTTAAACCTACAGAAGATGATATCATTAGGCTAAATGCTGGCACTGGCTTTAGAGTCGTCAATCTATTTACAGAAGAACATGCTGCATTAACAGGAGCAAGAGATGTGATTATTGAAGAGACATTAGATCCTGAGGAATCCTACAACATTAATATCAATTACTTAAAGAAACTCTACCTAAAAAACGGTATGCTCTTTACGTTTGATACTTCGGCATGGTATACCTATTTCACTAATGCCATCATACCAGATTATGACACCAACCCAAATCAAATTATTTATGATAATCTTGATGGATATTCCACTTCAACAGGTCTTAGCTTTAATATAGATGCTATTTTTGGAAGTGGAATTTCTGCATCAATTGGTGGAACTTATCAAGATGTTTCTCAAACAGAAAATGGTGAAACCAAAAAGCAGATTCTTACGGAACGCTTTTCGGGAGTTTGGTCTTTTACATATAAACATTATCCAACACATTTAACCCTAGATTATACTGGTAATATCTATGGACCAATGCGATTGCCTCTTTTAGGAGAATTAGATCCAAGGCAAGAATACTCGCCAACTTGGAGCATTCAAAACATTCAACTCACATATGATAAATTTGATGATTTCGAAATTTATGGTGGTGTAAAGAACCTACTGAACTGGACGCCAAACAAAGGAAATCCTTTTATAATTGCCAGAGCAAATGACCCTTTCGATGAAAATATACAGTTTGATTTTGAGGGTAATGTTATTCCAACTGCAGATAATCCTTATGCTTTAACTTTCGACCCCTCTTATGTCTATGGTCCAAATCAAGGAGCTAGATTGTTTTTAGGTCTGCGTTATAAACTCAATTAATAAATGAATTTTAGTACTTTCACATTAAAATATAAAAACATGAAAAAAGCATACGTACTCATATTACTAATTGCAACACTTTTTAGCTGTAAAGATGAACCTAAAAAGGATGATAAACTCAACATTGTAACTACCACAACTATGATCACCGATTTGGTTAAAAATATTGGTGGAGACAAGGTTAATGTTCAAGGATTAATGGGTTCTGGAGTTGATCCACATCTTTATAAAGCGAGTGAAGGCGATGTATCTAAACTCGTTAATGCGGATATTATTTTCTACAATGGCTTGCATCTTGAGGGTAAACTTGTTGAAGTTTTCGAAAAAATGGAAAAGCAAAACAAAACCCAAGTAGCATTGGCTGAAGCAATAAACAAGAGAGGTCTCATCAGTTCTGAATATTTTTCTTCTAACTATGATCCTCATGTGTGGTTTAATATTGAATACTTTAAAATTTTCGCTGAAAAAGTGGCTGAAACATTAGCTGAAAAAGATCCGAAAAATGCTCAGTTTTATTTAGACAATGAGCAAAAGTATCAAATGGATTTAGACAAACTTCTGAGCGACGTTGAAGATGTTGTGAGTGCTTTACCTGTAGATGAGCGTATTTTGATAACTGCTCACGATGCATTTAATTACTTTGGTAAAACTTTTAATTTTAACGTTATAGGGTTACAAGGCTTATCTACTGCTACCGAAGCTGGTGTACAAGACGTACAAAAGTTATCTGCTTTTATTATTGAAAATAAAGTGAAAGCTATTTTTATTGAAAGCTCAGTGCCAAAACGCACCATTGAAGCTTTGCAAGAAGCCGTAAAATCTAAAGGTCATGAAGTAAAAATAGGCGGTACACTATATTCTGACGCCTTAGGTGATGCTGGTACACGAGAAGGCACATACCTTGGTATGTATAGATACAATATAAAGACTATCGTTAATTCGTTACTTCAATAACACACAAGGTAATGGAATCAAACAAACCTAAAATAGCTGTTAAGGTAGACGATTTAACTGTTGCTTATAATTATAAGCCAGTGCTTTGGGATATTGATTTAGAAATTCCAGAAGGGGTTTTAATGGCTATTGTTGGCCCTAACGGAGCAGGAAAATCAACACTCATAAAATCTATTTTAGGTATCTTAAAACCCATTGCCGGAAGCGTTAATATTTATGGCAAATCCTATGAAAAACAACGTAGATTAGTTGCTTACGTACCTCAAAAAGGCAGTGTTGATTGGGATTTTCCAACAACAGCACTCGATGTGGTAATGATGGGAACTTATGGAGCGCTTGGCTGGATTAAAAGACCTGGCCAAAAAGAGAAAAAAGCATCGCTTGAAGCTCTTGAAAAAGTTGGTATGCTTGCTTTTAAAAATCGACAAATCAGTCAACTTTCAGGTGGGCAACAACAGCGTATTTTCTTAGCACGCGCATTAGTACAAAATGCGTCTATTTATTTTATGGACGAACCGTTCCAAGGTGTAGATGCTTCAACCGAAATCGCCATTATCAATATTTTAAAGGCCTTACGAAAAGCAGGAAAAACGGTTATTGTAGTGCATCACGATCTTCAAACCGTACCTGAATATTTTGATTGGGTAACCTTTTTGAACGTGAAAAAAATTGCGACAGGACCAACGAAAGATATTTTTAATGATGATAACCTTACCAAAACTTATGGAATAAATTATAAGGTTAGTATACAAGAATAGTGTCATTGCGAGCGTAGCGTGGCAATCTCATATAAATAATAAGATTCCGCATCGAGTGCGGAATGACAAAATAAACAACTATAGAACTTAAAGAATACATAGAACTCGTCTTCTCAGACTACACCTTAAGAACTATAACACTTGGTACTGCAATTCTTGGAGCAGTTACAGGAATGTTAGGAAGTTTTGCTGTACTTAGAAAACAAAGTTTGTTAGGAGATGCTATTTCTCACGCTGCATTACCTGGTATTGCTATAGCATTCTTAATTACTGGCGCTAAAGACAGTAACACCTTATTACTTGGAGCTTTGGTAAGTGGACTAATCGGAACATTTTGGATAAGAGGCATCATAACAAAAACTCATTTGAAGTCTGACACAGCATTAGGACTTATTCTTTCTGTCTTTTTTGGTTTTGGAATGTTATTACTCACTTTTATTCAAAAACAACCCAATGCTAACCAAGCTGGATTAGACAAATACCTTTTTGGTCAGGCAGCAACTTTAGTAGAAAGCGACGTATGGCTTATGACCATAATCACAAGTACCTGTCTATTAGTAATGCTTACCTTTTGGAAAGAATTTAAAATACTTCTATTTGATGCCGATTATACCAAAACACTTGGCTTTAATACCAAAACTATTGATGTTCTCATTACCAGCTTTATTGTCTTAGCTATTGTTTTAGGGCTTCAAACGGTTGGTGTGGTTTTAATGAGCGCTATGCTTTTAGCACCTGCTGCTGCTGCAAGACAATGGACCAACAGTCTATCTGTAATGGTTTTCCTTGCTGCTCTATTTGGTGCTTTTTCTGGTGTATTTGGAACTGCAATAAGCGCTAGCCAAAACAACCTGTCTACAGGACCTGTTATTGTTATTATTGCAGGAATTTTTGTTTTGTTTTCATTCATCTTTTCGCCGAGTCGCGGATTATTGTTTAAACAAATTAGATTCATAAAAAATAGACGTGATTTAGAGCTTCATAAGACCTTGGCATTTATGTATCATATTGCCGAAACTCATGAGAATATTTCGCATCCTCACACTATTAAAATATTGAATAATTTTCAAGGTTATACCAAAAGTACACTCAATAAACTTGTAGATAAAGGCTATGTAAAACTTGAGGGAAACATGTGGAGTCTTACCGAAGATGGCTTTAATACAGCTTCAAATCTATACACACAACAATCAACAAATGAATAATGCACAATTAGAAATACAGATTATTGCAAGTTTGGTTGCTATTGCTTGTGCTATTCCAGGGACATTTTTGGTACTGAGAAAAATGTCTATGATAAGTGATGCTATAAGCCACGCTATTCTGCCAGGCATTGTTGTCGGATTTTTTATCACTCAAGATTTAAACTCTCCTCTACTTATCCTCTTGGCAGCTTTAACCGGAATAATTACTGTTGTATTGGTTGAATATATTCAAAAAACAGGACTCGTAAAAGAAGATACCGCTATTGGTTTAGTGTTTCCTGTTCTATTCAGTATTGGTGTCATTCTCATTGCTAAAAACGCCAATGATGTCCATTTAGATGTTGATGCCGTTTTACTTGGAGAACTTGCATTTTCTCCTTTTGATAGACTATTGATAGGTGACACAGATTTTGGGCCAAAATCACTTTGGGTAGTTGGAACCATACTATTAATTACAATTGTATTACTATTCACTTTTTTTAAAGAACTAAAATTAAGCACATTCGATAAAGGTTTAGCATCCTCCTTGGGCTTTTCACCAGTTATAATCCACTATGGCTTAATGTCTATCTCTTCCGTTACTACGGTTGGAGCTTTCGATGCTGTTGGAGCCATATTGGTTGTGGCTTTAATGATTGCGCCTGCTGCTGCGGCTTATTTAATTACAACTGATTTAAAGAAGATGCTACTCTTAGCAATAGCTTTTGGTGTTTTTAGTGCTATTTCTGGATATTGGGTTGCTCACTGGTTAGACGCTTCAATTTCTGGATCTATAACTACAGTATTGGGACTTTTATTTTTACTCGTTTATCTCTTTGCTCCTGCTAAGGGAATCATTGCTGTAATGTACCGAGAAAAACAACAACGTACAGAGGTTTCTTTACTCACCTTTTTGTTGCACTTAAAAAACCATGATGAAATCTCTGAACGCCATGTAAAACACCTTAACGAGCATATTAACTGGCAAAAGGTACGCTCTAAAACTGTGTTGGATTTAGCTCAAAAAAACAATATGATTTTAATTGAAGATCAAATTGTTTCCCTTACCGATAAGGGTGATAAATTTACTTCCAAAGCGATAGATTATATTATCACCAATGAAGATGCGCAGATTGAGGATATGAAAGATGACTTCTTTTTATTTAGAGGGTGATTTAATCCTTTTTCTGAAAATTTAAATCTTCTAAACTTTTATCTACCATCTCAATATCTGGTTTTTTATAAGTACTCGGGTGCTCTAATATTCCTAAATTAGAATCTGGATTTTCTTTTGTATTAATGGTTAGCTTTATAATCACAAAAGCTAATACAAATATGAATACAATTCCACCTATAAACCAAAGCATAATAAATTCTACTTAAACCCTCTTTCTTTCTGAATATGCTCATAGGCTTCTTGTACCTGTCTGAACTTTTCTTCAGCTCCTTCTTGATGCTCCTTGCCTAAATGACCTACACGATCTGGATGGTATTTTTTGGCCATTTTTCTGTAAGCCGCTTTAACTTCATCATCCGATACAGACTTATCAATTTCCAATATTTTATATGCGTTGTTTGTGCTGTTATAAAACATCGCTTTAATACTATCGTAATCTCTATTGCTAATGCCTAAATAACCTGAAATTGTATAAATTTTTCGAACTTCATCTTCAGTAACAAAACCATCGGCTTTGGCGATTCCGAATAAAAAATGGAGCAATTGTAAGCGTGAAGCATGATCCATCATTTGCTTAATTTGTAAACAAACTTGTCTCATGGATATATTTTGTTTGCTAATACGCTTAAATAGTTCAAAAGCGTGGTTTGCTCTTTCGGCACCATACATGTTTCTAAATTGTTGACGTACAAAATCGAGTTCGCGCTGGTCTTGCTTTCCATCGGCTTTAATCACAATAGAAGCCAAAATGAGTAAACTTACTTCAAAATCGCCCGATTTCGTTTTAGGCTTTTCCTTCTGCGTGTCATATTTAGGCATTTTTCTGTAAGGATCGTGCTCCTTTTTTCCTGTTTGTCTATCTCCTATAAGTGGTGTTCCGTTCTCAGATAAATTATCAACAAAACTACCAATAGCTAATCCTATAATAGCTCCTATTGGTCCGCCAAACGACCATCCTATTGCTCCACCAATCCATTTTGCAAAACTCATAAACTGTTTTTTAATGTGATTTTCAAATATACTATTTGTTTGTAGATATTTTTTTGGTTTTGTTACGATAGAAAATAGAAATGACGTCATTATAACTGATTACTGAATACCTCATGCTAGCAACTAATTTTCTGTATCTTTGCAGTTCAAAATTTAGATAAATTAAAATTTAAAAAATATGTATCCAGCAGAATTAGTAAAACCGATGCGTGAGGATTTAACCAACGTTGGTTTTGAAGAATTACATACTGTAGAAGCTGTAGATAACGCCATAGCAAAAGAAGGTACAACTTTAGTTGTTGTAAACTCTGTGTGTGGTTGTGCAGCAGCCAATGCAAGACCAGGAGCAAGAATGAGTTTACAGAATGCTAAAAAACCTGATAACTTAGTAACTGTATTTGCAGGTGTTGATAAAGATGCAACAACTAAAGCTAGAGAATATATGATTCCCTTTCCTCCAAGTTCGCCAAGTATGGCTTTATTTAAAGATGGAGAATTAGTGCATATGTTAGAGCGTCACCACATTGAAGGTCGTCCTGCAGAATTAATTGCAGAAAACCTTATGGATGCTTATAATGAGCATTGTTAAGAAGTATTTAGTTATTATAAATTATAAAACCACGAATTAGTTCGTGGTTTTTTTGTGCATACAAGTCATTGATTTAAATTTGTATTATGCAAAAGTTACTCGCATACCCATTAACAATTCTCTATTTTATCTGCTTTGGATTAACCTTAGTGATATTTCATCCTATACAGTGGTTTTGCTTTAATGTTTTTGGTTACAAAGCCCATAAAATCAGTGTAGATTGGCTTCAATTTTTTATAATGCGAAGTCTCAACGTATTGGGTACGCGCTTTACGTTTATAAATCCTTACGCCATTGAAGAAGGTGTCCCATTAATTATTGTTGCCAACCATCAAAGCATGTACGATATACCACCTCTAATTTGGTATATGCGAAAACATCATGTAAAATTCATCAGTAAAAAAGAGCTTGGTAAAGGCATTCCCAGTGTTTCATATAATTTAAGACATGGAGGTTCAGTTTTAATTGATAGAAAAGATGCTCTAGGTTCTATTAAAGCTATAGAAAGTTTTGCCCAACGTATAGACCAAAATAAATGGGCTGCTGTTATATTTCCTGAAGGAACGCGTAGTAGAGATGGTAAGCCTAAGCCTTTTAAAACCAAAGGACTCCTCACCATGCTAAAAAATATGCCAAATGCTTTAGTTGTTCCTGTAACTATAAATAATTCTTGGAAAACACTTCGCTATGGTAAATTTCCTATGGGAATTGGTGCTCACATAAAATTCAGAGTTCATCAACCTATTAACCCAAAAGATTACGAATATTTGACAGACTTAGTTGAAATTACTGAGAAACTTGTAAAAAGCAATATTCAGAATGAAGACTAACGATCTTATTGCTTCAACTATAAGTTTTGTAAAAGACAAACTCTCTAATGCAGAAGGTGGACATGATTGGTTTCATGTAGAACGTGTTTATAAAAATGTACTACTAATTGCCAAAAATGAGCCTGTTGATATTACAGTAGTAGCTTTAGCTGCCTTATTACATGATATTGCAGATTCTAAATTCAACAATGGTGATGAAACTCTTGGCCCTAGAGTTGCCAGCGAATTTCTTCTAAAACAAAATGTTGATAGTGAAATTATAGAACATGTGACACTAATCATTGAGCACATGTCTTTTAAAAACTCATTTGATTTAGGCACCTCCTTTACTTCAAAAGAAATGGAAGTGGTTCAAGACGCAGATCGTTTGGATGCTATTGGAGCTATTGGTATTGCGCGTTGTTTTAATTATGGTGGTTTTAAAAATAGACCATTATACAATCCTGAGATTCCTCCAAATTTAAAAATGAGTAAATCAGAATATAAAAACTCTGAAGCGCCAACAATCAATCATTTTTATGAGAAGCTTCTGTCATTGAAAGATCAGATGAACACTAAAACTGCAAAAAAAATTGCTTTAGAAAGACATCGTTATATGGAAGGCTTTCTAAAACAATTTTATGCTGAGTGGGAAGGAAATAAATAAAAAAAGGTGATTTTAAGTATAAAATCACCTTTCAAAATATTTTTAAAAAACTAGTTAATCTCTATAAGTATAAGTTGCCGAATAAATACTTGTGTAAGTATTCACACCACCATTAAAATCGTCTTCGTAAGCCGTAGCTGTAACGGTACCTGATGTTGGGTAATCTACATCGTTATATACATAATCAGCATTAATTTCATATAGTAAGACACCTTCATCATCTCTATAAGTAATAGAACTGATATTGTTTAAAGGAAATAATGCTCTAGCTTGTATAATTTCAGGACTAGAAGTATTAACTGTAACATTAAGATCTACTTGATCTAAAACATCAATAATACCAGCAGCCTCTAATGTATAGAAATAAGGGTTTGGTTCAGAATCATAACTAACCTCAGCAGTATATTCTACTTGGATATAGTCATCAGTATTAAAATCATATTCCATTTCGTAGAAAGTGATATTCACTGGGTTACCGTTGTTATCGTACTGATTTACAACACCTGTTTCAAAAGCATCGTAAGGTGATTGGTAAAGTTCCTCAATACTAAGGTTGTCTCCACCTCCTGATACATTGCTTAAATCTCCATTATTATAAACAAAAAGACTAGTGTCAGTTCCGTCAGTAATACTAGAAACTCTATCATTAGCATCATAATTAACCGTTATGTTAATGTCTTCTTCTGAATCTTGAGCTGATACAATAGCAATAGTTTCAATATATCTAGCTACAGCATCTGGATTTGCATCATCAAACTCGTCTGAAGATGAATCGCTACAGCTTGATAAGACAATAAGTAATAAGAAAGATAGTAAGGGCAAAAATTTGTTGTTCATAATAAATTGATTATTTGTTTTATAGAACCACAAATATAAATTTTAAAACCAAAAAACAAAGTTCAAAATCTTTTACTTAAGAAATATAACTCGTTTTGTAAAATGGTATCCTAAGTAAATTTACTGCACCATCATCTTAAGTTCTCCTCTATATTTAGAAGCACTTTTTCCGGTAAACTCTTTAAATAATTTATTGAAATGCGAAAAGTTGTTAAAACCACATTCGTAACACACATCTGTAATACTCATTTGGCTTTCGGATAATAACTTTGTAGCATGTACTACTCTATATTCATTTACCAATTTGGTAAACGTCTTTCCTGTAACTTTTTTAAAGTAGCGACAAAACGCAGGAACGGTCATACTCACTTTATCTGCTATTTCATCTAAACTAATATGCTCTTTAAAATTCTGGTTAACGTGTTTAAAGATCACATCAATCTTTGCACTATCTTGTGGCTCGGTTTCAAAAGCAAAACCATCTGCATTTAATATGGTATAATCATCTGCCTTTGCTAAACCGTGTAAAACTTCAAGAAGAATCAATATTTTTTTGAATCCTTCCTTTTCAGCTAACTTTTCAATTTTCTTACCAAGCTTCTGCTTTGTTTTAACTCCGAATAGAATACCTTTTTTTGAACGTTCAAATAACTTGTTGATGGTTTCCATTTCTGGAATGTCAAAAAAATGATTTCCCAAAAACTCTGGCTTAAATTGTACAATCGTTTCCGTACCATTAATAGTAAGACGATCTGTAAAACCATTGTGAGGCAAATTAGACCCTAATAATAATAATTGACTATTATTAAAATAGGACAAATGGTTACCTATATGACGTTTCCCTTGACCTTTATTAACATAGACCAATTCAATTTCTGGATGAAAATGCCAAAACGGCTTATTTTCACCAACATAAGCCTCGTTCTTCTTTATTTTGAGAGAACTTCCAAACTCTGGGCTTATTCTTTCTAATGTGGGTTTTCTAGTTGTCATAATAAATATATATGCAAAGATAATTTTAATAGAAAATGGAATTATATATATAATTACCTTCAATATATGCAAAATTAACCTATTATTTTATAACACACAATATTGATGTTAATTTTGAATACAAATAAGCCAAAATCGTTGTTTTTTAAACTTACGATGCGCTATACATTTGTAGTGTTAATCATTTGAAGCTGATAACTAAAAAACAACGTTCTATTAAACAGTAACTTTTAGTTTAACCAAAAAATGAAAAACCTATGAAAAATTTAAAGAGAATCTTAGTAGTAGCGGTGATGTTGGGAACATTGACAGGCTACGCCAATGACGGAGAAAAAGTTAAATCAATTTTTAACTATGTTGCAAAAGGAAGTCACATTTCTGTATCTGATACAAAAGGTGAAGTTATTTACAGTGGACAAATAAACTACAACGGAAATCTAACAACGTTGTTCGATTTTACCCAATTGAAAAACGGTAAGTATGTTGTAGAAATAAATAAAGATTTTGAAATTGAAATCAATACTATCGAAGTAAAAAACCACACAGTTTCTTTCTTAGATGGTACTAAAAAGAAAATTCACAAACCAGTTGTAAGAGCTGAGAGTGACAAAGTTTTAATTTCAAAATTAGCTACCCAAAGTAATGAAATGAAGGTAGAGCTTTACTACAATAGTGAGTTAATTCACTCTGAAACAGTAAAGGGAGAAGCTATCTTAAACCGAGTTTACAAACTGGATAGCAAATTAAAAGGCGACTACACAGCTGTTGTAAAATCAGACAACAGAGTGTTTGTTGAGAATTTCAGAATATAGATTGTTGTTTATATATTAGTTTTTATTTAGTAAAAAGTGGGCGTTGCTTAGTTAGCCCACTTTTTTATTTTTAAAACAATTTCATTTGACCGTCTTTATACTGTTCATGCAAAGACGTATTAAGTCTGGGCATAACTTTGTTCTTAAAGTATTTTGATCTTGCTAGCTTTATAAGATCATTGATTTGTTTTGCTATTTGCCCTTCACCTCGCATTCTTAAGCCAAATCTACTTTCGTTTAAAGTGCCTCCATGGCAATTTTCTATTTGATGTAGTACTTTATCTGCTCTATCTGGCAGTGTTTTCTTTATCCAATCTGTAAAAATTTCTCCAATGGCTCCATTGAGTCTTACTACTGTATGAGCTATACTTAAAGCACCAGCCTCGGAAACTACTTTTGCCATAGGTAAAATTTCATGACTGTTAATTGAAGGAATTATTGGTGCCAACATAACGTTTACCGGAATGCCATGATCACTTAATTCTTTTACAGTTTGAATTCTTCTTTTGATTGTTGCTGTTCTGGGTTCTAGAATTCGCCTGGTGTCTTCTGAAAGTGAGGTGATTGAAATATTTACACCAATCAAATTGTCCTTAGCCAATTCTTTTAGAAGATCTAAATCTCTTAGAATTAAAGCATTTTTAGTGATGATTGCTGTTGGGTGTTTATACTTTAGAAAGACTTCTAAACATTGCCTTGTGAGCTTGAATTGTTGCTCTGCTGGTTGATAACAATCGGTATTGCCAGACATAACAATTGGATGGGCTTTCCAACTTTTCTTTTTTAGATGAGATTCTAATAATTTTGGAGCATCTTTTTTTACTAAAATCCGTCTTTCAAAATCCAATCCTGCACTATAACCCCAAAATTCGTGACTATTACGAGCGTAACAATAAATACAACCATGCTCACAACCTTGGTACATATTCATAGAATAAGCCATACCAACATCTGGACTGGTGACTTTATTAACTATGGTCTTTGGGAAAACATTAAGGTATTGCGTTTTATTTTTATCTGCTATCTCACCTTCCTTTTGGCAGTACTCTAAAAAGTCGTCTCGAATTTCATGAGATAACTCAAAAAAACGATTATGCACATTCTGCTGTGCGCCACGACCTTTTATAATAGATTTGGATTTCATTCCATAAAATTAAAATGAAATCCATTTGGTTCTTGCTAATGATTGTAGTATTAACTATGTATATCTTTTATTCAATTTTCTTTAAAAAATAGATTATTATACTCCCTACTAAAATCTTGTCCAAAAGCATTTAACCTTAACATCACAGCAAATAAGACTACAGATTTCATAAGCTATGACTAAAAATCACTCCTGCGTTCAATATACCGCCTGGCGCAACACTACTGTAAGTTGAAACAACCCTAATTCCATAATGCAGTTTATTTTTTAAACCAAATAAAACCTGGACTCCTAAATCAATTCCTAACCCGTTATCATCTTCAAGGTTTAGCTTCTTATCAAAATTAACATAAGAGAACCCAAAAATAGATTCAAACTTAGAAGTCTCTGATTTTCCAAAATCATAGTTGACTTGAAATGCATACTTGTCTAATTTATACTTTAAATCTAAGTCCTTGTTCTCCATTGTTGCATTTGCTGCACTTAATACAAGTGTTATATCAGAATTTATGTTATAACTTAACAAACCTTCAATATTTACACCCATATCCTTTTGCATAAACTGTTCACTTAGATTAAACCCTAATGCAAATTTAGATTGAGAAAACAACACAGAATTAAATAGAAAAAATGAAATAATAAACAATCTCGTTTTCATAATTTTTGGCTTTTATTTTAATATAATTAAGATATTAATAGGACACATTTCGGTTAGCCTTCAGATGCATCGACAAGGTAAAAGTAGCTTGATAAAAAGAGGTGTTGGTACGGTAAAACCGTAATATATGTTAAAGTTATGGCTGTTTATAATATCATACCTCTTGTCTATAAAAATTTATGAATATACTAGAATAATCTATTCTTGATTCCAAGTGGGATCTATTGCTTGCAATTCCCTTAAAAATCCATTGTAATGCGCTTTACCATAAATTACAATGATTTTGCTATCATCTGAATTATGAACATACTCAGCTAAATGTTTATCTCTGAAATCTCTTATTAAACCCTGTTTAAAAATTTTATATTTATCAGAAACTAACACCTTAATTCCTTGACATTTATACTCTTGATAAATTCCTGTATTCATATCACAAGAATCTAGCTTTATTTCGCCATAATCTGTTTCATACTTTTTTATTAGATCGTCTAATGACACATCAATATTTAATGGATTTGATATATCAGAAATAAGTGCTTTTGGTTGTGGTTGATTGATGTACTTGTTACTGATTTTTATTCTTCCAGACAATTTATATGTTACAGTATCTATATGTCCTCCCTTTGCAAGTTGTCTACTCATTAATTTTCGCAGTTTTTTATAGTTAAATCTATTATAAACCGTGTCACTAGGGACTAAAGGTTTTATTAACTCGTAATAAGCTTTATATCCTTTTTTTCCGAGTGAATCTGTAAGTAAATAAACCGAATTGTAAAATTCTTTTTTTCCTACATGGTGCATAGGTATAAATACTACATTTTTCTCCCCATTTTTTATTGTTATCGGTTTTACCTCTTTTGCATTAGCACCTATTAGGCTTAATACTATTGTGCCACAAGAATTCACTGTTAAACAAATTAGTATCAGCAATAAGAATTTTAAAGTATTTATTTTTAGCATGATATCTTGTATATTATGGAAAACATCCTAATATTACTCTTTGAAAAATGATCTTGTTGCTTTCTCTTTCTTTTAGTAATATTCTAAAAGGTCTTCCCGAATTAACTAGACAGCTCAAAAAACGATTATGTACAATCTGTTGCAAAACACCAACTTTTTAACATATATAGATTTTATTCCATAAAGCTTAGGATTAAATCTATTTGGTTCTTACTAATGGATATTCTCATAAACTTTTTAGAAGAATTTCTATAAGCTTTACCTATTCATTCTACTGATCATTTGTCACTCTTATTGAGAATACGTAAACGGTTAAACCTGAAAACACAGAAAACATTAGATTAAATTCTCCCATTATTAACCAAAATATTAAAAACACTATTAAAGTCGTGAGCAATGACAAGAGCAAAATGGGAATATATTTTTTCATTTTATATTATATCTATTAACCTCTTAGAAATAATATTGTTTGATAAAAGATTAATCTATTACTCTCATACAAATTTTATGAGATTTTCTTTAGAACTTTTCTTTGTTTATCATTTTCAATGTTCCAATATTCTTCTAATGCAATCTGAGTACAATATTCTTGAAATTGAGCAGGTGTTTCTCTTTCGTTCTTTTTAATATGACTATAGACTTTATTTAACATATCTGGAAACTCAAAAAGAATATTTTCTGCCATCTTGATTTTATTTTCACTTGTCATATAAGTTAAATGTATGGCTCTGTCTATTCGCCCTGGTCTACTTGATACAAATGATTGAGTACCATCTTCAAGTATATTTGGTTGACCAATAGCGTCATCAATTTTTGATATATCATTAGTCGTTATTATAGTAAAAACGCCATCTGTTTTGTCCACTCCATCGATACAATTTAAAAGTGTATCAAAAGTTAGTGGTGTTCTCAAATTATTCCCTTCACCTTTCCCTCCATTTAAGTTGTTTCCTTGACCAAGCATATGTCCCTGCATTAACAAAGGTGACTGGGCAATATTTTTGCGTTTATCAAAAACATTGTCAATATCTTCGATAAGTGCTATACAAGGGACATTTAATTGCATGCTCTGCCAAGACTCAATTAGTTCCTCATTTGACATTTGGGCTAATGAGAAAAAATAAATTGGCAAGTCTAAGTCTTCTGCAAATGCTCTAGCCAAAGCAGTTTTTCCTGTACCAGGTACTCCATAAAGAAGCCAACCTCTCTTCCAGGGAATGTGTTTTTCCTTATACCATTCTTTACTTCTTACCCATACATTGATTAAATTAATTAGGTGTTTTACATTATCTGGAAAAAATAAATTATCTAAAGCACTCCTCTGATTTTTTATTTCTCTACCTAAATCCTCTTGATTAGTCGTCAGTATTTTATAGTGATTTTGTCTAAACCAAGAGTAACCGTATCCATATTGTTTTTTGTTATTTTCTTGAATACCCTTCCTTTCAGGAAAATAATAAATGTTAAACCTATTAGCCCTTTCATGTTCTTCTTCAATATTCCAGCTTAACTCATTTCTCTGTATTGTTGATTTTTGTATTATTTTAGAAACATCTACACTCCCTCTTAAAGAAATAATATGAGAACAACTTTTATTACCTTCTGAGCCGTCTTTAGATTCTGACCCTCCTACCGGCATACTATTTTTAGTAAAAATGAAAGGCACTCTGAACAACTTAAAGAAATATTTTTTTTCTGATAAAAAGATTATCATTTTGTCTCCAAACTTTTCATATGCAACTAAACCATATTTACCAGTTCTGAAGGATTCGTACTGAGAAGCAAATACTTTGTCATAGCTTTTAAGGTATTTATAATTCTTTATTAAATGACCTATAACCTCATTATGGACATCTTCAGTCTTAATTTCAGACTTTTGTATAAAGGATGATAAAATCATCCATAAAAATGTCTTTATCTTATCCCAAAAACCTACTATTACACCTAATATGGCACCTCCTTTTAATAAATCCATATTAATTATTGTTATTAGTGTTAGTATTTATTATCTCCAATGCTTTTTCTAATGCTTTTTCTGACTCAACATCAATATTAGGAAATACCCCTCTTTGATCTAACCTAACACCGTCGGTTGTATAAAAATCGGCAATTGGCAGCATTAAAACATATTTTTCATTTACGTCAAACCATTTAGCAGCTAACATTGCTCCTGCTGTTTTTTCACCAATGACAGTAGCGTCAAAATTATTCTTCAATGCGTACACTATTGGTTCACAAGTGCTTCCTGTATTTTTATTTGTCAATACAAATATTTTGCCTGAAAAAATTTCCGAGTCAGACCTTTCAAAAATAAGATGTGCTCCTCTCCCTGTCATTAGGTCATTACTAAATTCCTCAGTAGATTCAGGCTGAAGTTTAGGTAAAGTTTCAAATAATTCTTGTTTGAAGCCTGAATATTCCAACTTATTGGTAACGAAATAACCAACCTCTATATCCTTAGATGCAATATGCTTTGCAAGTTCAAATGCCGCACCTATTCCTCCACCTCCATTATCCCTTAAATCAACTATAAGATTTTTATAATTTTTATTTTTTGAGATTTTTGGAAGTATTTCCTTTAATTCTTGTTTGGTGGTACTAAAGTTTTTAATCTTTATATATGCTGTTTTGGGGTTCTTTTCTTCAAAAATTACAGTTGGCTCTACTGGTGAAACTTCATTTGAATTATCTACCTGATTTTCTTCTGAAATGAAAATATTGTAATGGGAAAATGGAAGCTTAGAGTTTATCATATTAAATCCTATGAAAAATTCTATATCATCTTTAGACTTATTACAGAGCTTCTTTAACTTGCTTTTGAACTTACGCCATTCTTTATTATCTAAGGTATTTTTAGAAAAAATTCTCTCTTCAGTAATTTTTAAAATTTTAGAGTATAGGTCTGAGTAATCTAAATGGTTGTCTTTTGATTTTTCACCCTCTAGTGTTCCTATTACTATTGAATCACCTTTTATGAATTCGCCGCTAAAATTTTGGGAAGTTAGAATTCCTTTAAATTTTAAGTCACCAAAAATTGGTAATTTAGTTGTACCGTGTATACTATCTGCATTTTGCTCACTTTCAATTTTTAATAAAACCCCTTGATTTGGTATTTTTCCAAGTGCTCGACCTAATCTCGCCTTAAGCCCACCAACCATTCTAATATCGGCGTTTTTAGGAGATGTTATAACATATTTGTTTTCATTCTTTTCGATATTTAAAAATGTAGTAAATACAACACCTTCTCCAAAATCCAACTCACTTTTCCAAATAACATTATCCTTTTGTGCAAGAGAATAAGTTATATATAACATAAATAATAGACTCAAATAAACTTTCATTTATACTGATTTTAAAAATTTCATTTCTATCAATTCTTCAAGCATACTCCAATTTATACTCGTATCCCTAATGCTCAAAATCTTGTTCAAAGAAACAACTCTTGGTGTTTTGAAATATGATAAAGTTTCATATAAAAAATCCGTTATTTTCATGATTTTATAATCTTTCTTACTTACTAAAAACATATTTTCGTCACTATGCTTTATAAGATGAACAAACTGATTAATTTTCAGTGTTATTTTTTGATCGGAAGTAAAATTGACTTTTGTTTTAAGCTTTTCATTTTGAGAATCTTCATATTGAAAAAACTTATCTATATAGAACCAACCTTCCCACTGTTCAGGTGATTCTTTTAGAAAACTTTCTAATTCACCGTATAATTTTTTTGTAATTATATTTATAAAGCCATTTCTGTCGTTGTCATTAATCAATTTTAATGTGTCAACAGGCTTTAAACATATAGAATTATTTAAGTCTTTATCTCTTTTAGTAAGTGCAGTAACAAGAGGAGCTTTAGATAAGTACGACAAAAAAGCTATACCTTGCCTGGCATATATGTGATTATTTAAAAAATTTATTTTTAATAAATTCTTATTTTCTTCTAAACTCTTATTAGAGGCTCCTTTATTTCCATCTATATAAAAAACAACAGATATACCTTGTTTTAATCTTTTGATTAGCTCAAAAATTAATCTTGGGTTTTCTGCTGGTAGAATCTCCAAGTCTCTTTTGTTATTATTCAATTTTTTAAATAATGTTTGAGTAACATCTCCTTGATCTTTTATATAATCACCTTCGGTAACTAGGCAAAAAGGGATATTCTCCTTATTTAATTTTTGAATAAATAATCTGTATGAGCCGGTGTGATATGTAACAAAAATATGTCCCTCATCATGGCATTTTTCTAGTGTATTAAATTCGTCTTTTGTCTCTAGATCATCTAAAAGATGAAAATAATACTGATCTAATGAAGATAGTGAACGATGGAATTGAATATCTTGAATTACTTTGTAATGATTGTCGCTCTTAACATCTGATATGAATGTTGAGAGATTAGCTGAAACCATTAAGTAAGTACCTAATAAACCCATACTTTCTATTTCATCAAATTTTGTTTTATAAACATCATCTCTAATTTTATTTACATTCTCATTGTAAACTTGTTTTTGATCAATATTTAGGCTCATAGGATAAAATTTTAATTAGTTAAAAAAAACTTACTGCATCTTTGAATGTATTTAATTAGGACACAGTAAGTCTTAAACATTATAATTTGGATGTTTTAGTTATTACTTAAAATCTAAAGTAGGTACATTGATAACTATATGGCAGCATTCATCCCCACCACAACATGCTCTAGCAGCACTTACAGCACTTTCATCATTGAAATCGAATGAATCATTTTTTGCTAGAAACTCATCAAACTTTTTTAAATCGTCTGATTTAGTTATTTGACTTCTAATACTTGATATTGAACTCTGATTCTTGTCTAATTGAATTTTCATAATTTAAATATTTTTACGCCTACTCTTTAAAGGTTTTTCGGCCTACACCCTTTCTAAATTTTTTTTATCAAATTCTTTTTTTTTTAAAAAACAATCTGATCAACCCATTTTTATTGGTGATTCAAAACCAATAGTAATTGTACAACACTTATCACCTCCACAACATCCTTTCGCTGCCGCAACATCATTTGCATCATTAAAATCAAATGAATCATGTTCTGCTAAGAAATCATCGAATTTTTTTAAATCACTAGCGTCTTTAATCTGACTTCGGATACTTGATACCTGTTTTTGGTTTTCATTGAAATTTATTTTCATCTTATTAAATTTTAAATATTAAACAATAAATACAATACTTATTCTGTTGCAACGTATTGATACTGTAAAATTAAAATGAGAGTAGGAGTTAGTGGTACGGTAAAACCGTACTATATGTTAAAATTTAAAATAAGGGTAAGTTTGTAGCTATATTAGACCCAGTTTACGGACTTCTCTTAATATGTCCTCATCATTTCCTTTGGTAATTCCCAAAACATCTTTGATACTAGATTTACGCTTTTCTATAGCACTTTGAGATAATGCTAAGTGTGTTGGCAGGTTTTTGGTTTTTATACCCTGTGCCAATAACTCAATGATTTTTCTGTTAGTTGTATCTAAAAGTTCTTCTTTAGAAATTAATGTCTTTTTTGCCTTTTTAACACTTTCAGAATAGTACATATTTCCTTTTATGAGTGCTGAAAAAGCTTCGAGTAGTTCTTCTCCATCGATATCACTTTTAACTAAGAGCCCTTGAGGATTTACTTTCTTAAGTACATTGTACAATACAATAGCTTCTGTATGAGAAGTTATAATAGCTATTTTTGTTTCTGGAGAATGAGTTTGTACTAATCGAGCTACATCTTCACCATTAAAAAGATTTTGTTCTTCAAATGGTGGAATACTGTAATCTATTATTGCTATATGAAAGCGATGTTTATTTTGATGTGCGGTTACGAGATTGTGAGCTTCTCTACAATTATTACAGGTTGTAAATTCTAGAGTTTCGTTAATTTCACTAAAAGATAATATACTTTTATAGCCATCAATTTGTGTAGGGTGGTCATCGATAATCAATACTTCCATAAAGTAACTTAGTCTAAGAATAGATAGGTATAAATCAAATATAGAATTTTTTTTTATATATCTGATAGTTAACCTTTACTTAATGTAAGTATAAGATTTTTCCTAGTTTTTTTTAGGGATAGAAATTGAAAGTATTGTTCCTTTATTAGGTTGTGAATCTATTTTTAATTCGGCATGTATTTTTTCAGCCCTTTCCCTTATATTCTTAAGACCAATGCCAGAAGATGAGTCTGATTTAGAAATACCAATTCCATCATCTATGAGCTCTATAATAATATTAGTTTCGTTTTGAATCATACGCACAACAACATTACTAGCCTTAGCATGCTTTTGAATATTATGAAACCCTTCTTGGAGAATACGATAAACCTCTATTTTTGTTGTTGTAGAAATAGTTTTCCAATCTATAAGTTCGTCGAAATATAAATTAAGCTTTAAATTAGAATGCCCTTTAATGTTATCAAATAGACCTGAAACCATTTTAGTGAAATTTATCTGATCCGAAAATAGATCTTCACTAAGATTATGAGATATGGCTCTAATCTCTTTCTCTACTTCTTGTAAACTTTTAATATATGGCAGACATTTTTCAATAGTTTGCTCATCTTTTCTTTTATTTAATACAAAAAGGTTTAATCTAATACCTGATAACCTTCCTAAGATACCATCATGCAATTCTTGAGAAATACGCTTTTTTTCTAAATGTTTGCCTTGCTCAATTTTAAACTGCTCTTCTAACATAAGATTATATATATGCTCGTTAGCCTCTAACTCTTTTTGAGCAATAAGCAATTCTTTATTTTTTAATTTTCTGGCACGATTTACATAAATTACTATGGCCAAGAATATTATAAGTATACTTAAGAGTAAAGCAATCCAAAATCTTGTGTTAGCTTCGTCTCTTTGAGATTCTGCAAATTGTTTTTCTCTTTTTATATTCTCTGTATTATATTCTATTAATGCAAATTTTTCTTGTTGTTGACGTTCGTTTTTAGTTATACTGTCTTGTAAAAACAAATACGTTTCATACCATTTTGCTTTATTTTCTATCTTATCAGTCTGCGCCATAAGATGTAAAGCTTTTAATTCATCACCCAGCTGATCATTCTTCTTAGAAGATGCATAAGCATTTTGTGCAAAATAAAATGATGAGTCTGCTTTGTCAATTTCTTTATAATATTTTGCTAACAATAATTCTGCAGAACTACGAGATGGTGAATCTAAACTATCATGTATTTTTAAAGCTTTCTTAAAAAGTGGCATGATATTATTCTTATCTAAATTATGGTTAGTATACGCCCAATTTTCTAGAAGATAAGCGTAATTCAAAGGATTCTGAACAGACAGAATCCCTAAATCATTAGCTTGATTAAAGTAAGATTCTGCTTCCTTATATAGGCCTTGCTCCATTCTTAAAACACCGATGTTTAATAACGATTGTGATTTCAATCTTAATTGATATGTTCTTTCTTTTCTAGTGAAATTATCAGTGATATTTAAAGCTTTTTTATGATAATCATAAGCTAAATTATACTTACCTGTTTCCATAAACAATCTCCCTAACGTATTGTATGCACCATATTTAGCCAAAAAACCACTGTCATTTTCTACTACTTTTAATGCCTCAACCGCATACTTTTCACTCTTAGGGTAGTCTTTTACAGATTTTAAGATAAGTGACAAACTTGAAAGAGCACTACGCTGTGTATTATTATCTTTGGTGGATGGGAAAAATGTTGTAGCCTTGTAACTGTAATAAAATGCACTATCTATTTCTTTAAGATTTAGGAAATATTTTCCGAAATACATATTACTTCTCGCAATTATAAATGTATCTCTAGCCTTTAACGCTAAATTATGAGCGGTTTTAGCACTTTCAAAATAACCATCAATATCATTTATACTATAATACCTATTTGCAACTTTTAAAAAATTTCTTCTTTTAGTGGAATCATTTTTTCTTTGATTAAGATAGTCTTCGATATTATTAATGGCCTTTTTCCTTTCTACTGTAGGTATAGAATTATCATGTGCTACATTAAACAAAGATTCCACCCTAGAAGGTATAGGTGGTTCTTTGCTTTTATATTTCTGTTCTTTACAAGAAATTAAAACACATGCTGTTATGGTTATAAATAAAAAAGTCGTTTTTTTCATTTCCTAAAAATAGAAAAAAGGAGTTTACTTCAATAATTAATCACCATCTGGATCGTCTTCTCCTCCAGTTCCAGGATCAATATCACTACCTTCAGAACCTTGGCCAATAGAATCCATAGACATAGTGTTGTATTCTATAGTTTCAAGATCTTCTACAGATAGTTTAAAGTCTTCATTTGGTAATTCTTCAACGGTACATGCGGAAATCAATATAGCAATTAATACGACTCCCAAAGTTAGTTTAGTCTTCATTTTGTTTGTGGATTTTTAATTAAATATTTTATTTTCTTAAAATCCGAATGCATTCAAATTCTTTAATAAAAGTAACCTTCAAAGACGTATTGGTTTTATGGGTTTTCCGTATAATTTGTTAATTTTAATTTGAAAGTCAGTTTTTATAAATAAAAAAACCATTTGTTTAAGTTATAAACAAATGGTTTTAATACGAAATCTCTAAACTTTAGATTAGTAAGTGTTTAAAACTGTTACTTGTTTTCTTTACTAAACTAAATATAATTGTTAATGTTAATTTGTTGCTAAAACTCTTGCTTACTTTTCAATATTGAACATCTTATTAATAAGCTCACTTTTATTTAGATAAGTAAATAACCCTATATCACCAATAATATTTGCTATCATAACAATTAAACTCAGTTCTACATCTTCTTTAAATATTAGTATATTATAAGTATAATGGCTTCTAAAATTCATGATTACTTTGTAGGACAATACAATAGAAAAAACCGATAATCCAATAAAAAATATAATTATTGAAAAAATAATATTTTTATTTTTCATATTAAAAAATTGTTATTCAATAGTTTATCAATTACGATTAAATCACTAGTTATTCATACTCATTAATACCATACAAAATCTCTTTCATTTTGCTTCCATTTATTTCTACAGGTCTATATGCAGTATTAAATTTTTCTATGGTTATAGCTATATTTTCTTTAAGTTTTATATATTCTAAAGGTATTTCTGTAGCACATTGTTGTTCGTTTTCATAACTATCTAACATGATCCCGAATTTTTCATAAAACTTAGATCCTTGGTCTATATGAGCATTATAAACTGTAATAAAGTTTAATAATCTATCTATTGAAAATTCAAGGTTAATTCGCATTTTATGCGCTTTATACTGTAAAGCCTCATCTTTTGAAAAACGTGTGAGCTCATCTATAAAGCTGTTTAAATTTTCCTTTACAACATCCCAATCATCATTATTTCTACATTCGGCTAAAGGAATATAATAATTGATAGGTTTAGTAAAGTCTACAAATAATTGCTCTAGCTCATGGAGGACATTAGCATTACTTTTCTGTAGAAATGCAGTTTCAAAATAAATGGTGCTTAAATCGTTATGCATTCTTAAAGTAAAATCCAAAATACATTCAACATCCTTTAAATCCGCTTCCTTTTCAGATTTACTTGTATTATCATTTGAAAATAGAGAGACAAAAGAGTGAATAACCGAGGTGTATATATTTTCACCTAACATGGAAGTTAAATCAAAGCCAGATTTTTTATCTTGTTTGCTGCTTATACTGCCTTTAAGCTCTAAAAACTCTGGGTAATGATTAGGGTTGCTTAGATTATTTATCTCATTAAATGTAGCAACAGATGAAAAATGATGATCTAAAGACAGCGTCTTTTCGTATAAAATCTTAATAATCTGTAAGCCTTTAATATAGCGTATTTTACTAAGATCCGCAGCTTCTACTTTTAAATTATAATTTAGCTGAGAGTTTAATTGGTTTATATCTATCAATAATGCTAATTGCTCGGCATTATCATTTGATAACTCCAATTTATTTTTATTGTCTTGTAGTTTTTTTAATAAAATTGTATTCGTTTTTTCATAACTAGATTTTACTTCTTTTATTTCAGAAACTAATTCAGTTAAAATCTTATCAATAGCTTCATTGGGATTATTATTACTATAACCATAGAAACACCAAGAAAGGCATACTACTAAAAACAACTTATTTAACACATGTATCTTCATCATCTTAAAATATTGACAAGGATGATATTGCCATTAATACATCCCTAAATTACTTCATCTCTTCAATTAGAAATTTTATTTCTACTATTTCACTTGTTATAATAACTGGGTATTCACCAGAAGGTATAATTGTTTCTTCCACTAGTTCCAAAGCGTCTCTTAAGTCTTTACTTAAAACAAATGGATTATCCATTATATAAATGTCATTGCCATCAACCTTTAGAGTTTTTCCCAATATAGCCGCATCTATCTCTTCTGTTATTCTATCTCTATATACCTTAAACGTGAGTGTTTTTCCTGATAAGCTTATATTAGTATTACCACCATTCTCAATGATAATCTCACACGTATTACCACCAGGATGTCTGCATTGTCTATCTTTATAGTCTGTATTGGTTTCAATTTCTATTACTTCTTGTGCCTGCAATATTGCTCCTAACAATAATAGAGGGATAAATACTATTAGTCTCATTATTTAAGTTTTTAATGTTTTGTAAAACTAATGTGGTATCTAAAGTAGATTTTACGGTAAAACCGTACATTATGTTAATTTTATCTTTCGTAAAAAGAAAACACCTTTCAATTTGACCTATTTATTGCCAAATCGAAAGGTGTTTTAGTTTTTTACTAGCTTCAGGTAGATTATAAAAAGTCTTATCCCCCAGGAAAATCCGCTTTACGTTTTTCTAAAAATGCCGTGGTTCCTTCTTTGAAATCTTCGGTTCCAAAACAATTACCGAAAGCTTTAATTTCTACGTTAAAGCCATTGACACCATCTTCATAGTTTGCGTTAATAGCTCTAATAGCTTCTGCAATGGCTACAGATGAATTACGCATAATTTTACTTGCTATTTTCTCACAAAACTCTATTAGTTCTTCTTGCTCTACCACATGGTTTACCAATCCATAGTGCAAAGCTTGGTTAGCATCAATCATACCTGCTGTCATTACCATTTCCATAGCTCTACCTTTTCCTACCAGTTGTGGTAAACGTTGTGTACCACCATAACCAGGTATGACACCTAGAGAAGTCTCTGGTAATCCCATTCTTGCATTTGTACTCGCTACTCTAAAATGACAAGCCATAGCCAATTCTAAACCGCCTCCTAAAGCAAATCCGTTTACAGCAGCTATAACTGGCGTACTTAAATGCTCAACAAAATCAAATAATAAAGCTTGTCCTTTTGCGGCAAGATTTCCACCCTCCTCTACATTGAAATCGGCAAATTCACTAATGTCTGCACCTGCTACAAAGGCTTTTTCACCACTTCCTGTAACGATTATAACTTTTGTGTCAGCATCGTTATTAGCTTCATCAAAAGCGTCATGCAGTTCTTGAATAGTCGCCTTGTTTAAGGCATTGAGTTTTTTGGGTCTGTTAATTGTAATTGTTGTAATTCCGTTTGAAAATTCGGATGTTATGTTTTCGTAGCTCATAATATTAGTTTTTATCTAAAGTAAGTTTAGATGATGTGATTATTTCTTGTGAGATTCTGAAACAAGTTCAGAATGGTAATTATTCCTTCGGAAGGGTTACGGTAAATGTGGTACCCTTACCAAGTTGAGATGTAAAGGTAATACTTCCGTTATAGGTTTCCACAATATTTTTCACCATAGCAAGCCCAAGTCCCATGCCACTTGACTTTGTTGTAAATTTTGGTTCGAAAATCTTGGTTTTGGTTTCTTCTGCTATGCCAATACCATTATCTGAAATGGTAATTCTCACAACATCCTTTTCAGAGAAAACGCGTACTTCAATTCTTGGTTCTTCAGAATCGTTTGGAATCGCCTGAATACCATTCTTTACTAAATTGGTAACAACACGAATCAATTGCGTTTTATCTACCTTAGCAATGATTTCTTTTTCTTCTGGTAGGTAATAGATATAATCTTCATTAAAGATATCTAATGCTAATTTTACAACCTCAACAACTTCTAAAACTTCACGTTGTTGTGCGGGCATTTTTGCAAAATTTGAAAATGCAGAAGCAATAGAACTCATAGTATCTATTTGCTGAATAAGAGTATTACTATATTCATTGACTTTTTGGTGGATATTTTCGTCATTCGGATCGAATTTTCTTTGAAAGCTCTGTACACTCAACCGCATTGGCGTGAGCGGATTTTTTATCTCATGCGCCACTTGTTTGGCCATCTCTCTCCATGCTTGTTCTCTCTCGCTAGTTGCTAGTTTAACTGCACTTTCTTCAAGTTCATCAATCATACTGTTGTACGAATTAACGAGTGTTTCTATCTCTTCACTAGACGATCCTATTTCAATTTTTGTATTTCTTTTTTCAAGTCGAATTTCATTCATCTTATCACTAATGGTTTTTAGTGATCTTGTAATGTATTTTGAAATTAAAAAAGCAAAGGCTATGGCAACCAAAATCATCACCAAATAAGCCAAACCAAGTCTAATTAAAAATTCTTTCAATTCTCTATTTAAAAAATCATCATTTTCTAAATAAGGTAAGTTGAGTATGGCTAAATTCTTGAATTTTGTGTCGGTGATATAAGAATACGAAGACTGAAAAGTTTGACCATTAACTTCGTTTTTTTGCACATAACGATGATCTACTGTATTTGCTAAACTGTTGAGGATTTCAACGTCTAAACAATTTAAAAGTGTATCTTTTTGAATAACCCCTTTTGAGGTCTTTAGTAATTGACCATCTAAATCATACAAATTAATTTGCAGGTTATGCACTGCTGCAATATCGTGTATTTCGTCTTTAAAAATTAATGGAATATTTTCCGTATTGACAGGATAGGTAGTTTCTCTAATAGCGAAATTTATACTTCGTCTTATACCTCTTTCCTTACGTTCTAAACGCTCTTCGTGATAATCTTTAGCTTCTTCATTATACTGATAAATCGTAACTGCAGCTATTAAAACCGAAGCCAATAACACTAAAAGTATCATGGCTGTGAATATCCTAGCTCGTAAAGACAGTTTTTTTAATTTCATGAAGCATTATATTGCGCTAAATATAGCAATAATCAAGCCAATTAAGCATCTGGATTTTTAGAACGGATATTTTTATAAAGCTTGAAACCAAGCATTATTAAGATTCCTAGCACAATAATACCTACAACCCCAAAAATCCAATTGATAGTACTTTTTAAAATCACTAAAAAGACTACTGCAAACAAAATAAATGTTGCACCTTCATTCCAAATTCGCATAAAATTTGAAGTGACTTTTACTTCATCTTTTTGTAGTTGCTTGTAATATATGTGTGTTTTAAAATGGTAGATAAAAAGTAATACTACAAACGTTAGTTTTACGTGCATCCAACCTTGCTGAAACCAACTTGGCATTAAAACCATTAGCCAAATAGCAAAAAGGGTTGCTAAAATTGCTGAAGGCCATGTAATGATAAACCATAAGCGTTTTGCCATGAGCTTTAATTGTTTACCCAAAATTTCTTTTTCGGGAGAAGGTTTGTGAAATGCTTCGATTTGATACACAAATAATCGTGGAATGTAGAATAAGCCAGCAAACCAAGTGATAACAAAAATAAGGTGTAAAGATTTTATGTAGTTGTAGTATTCCATTACTCGTCTATGAATAAATAATTTAAGTTCTTACTATTAAAAGCGTTGTTGAAAGCTGCTACTTCTTCATCGAGCAACTTATTAAAAGCTGTTAGCTGTTTTTCAATTTTTTGAGTCAATTCATTCTTAACAGCTATGTCTTGCTCAGTTGGAGCAAAATCTCCCATACCGACTAAGGCGTTCAAATGACCTAATTTATTGGTTAACTTAATTGGGAAGTTTAGAGGATCTTGTCCGCTTTTATTTTGGGTTTGATAAAGTTCTTTCTCAATATCAGACAGTTTTTCTTCAAGGGATTTTGCTTTTTCAAGCAAATCTTTCACCTTTTCATCATCTTCATATTGCTTTTGAAAACTCTTTAATTGCTTTGAAATATTTCTAATCTTCTTAATCGATTTATGCGCCTTATCAATGGTCTCATTCACGTCAGAGATAAAATTGAACTGTTTTTTCATTTCTTCAACAGTGCTTTCTGCTCTTGGATCGGCTAAAATTGCAAAATTCTGTGATTGTTCTTTGTCATTTACTTTTAGGCTGACCTTATAGTTACCTGGTATTGCTGCTGGACCTTCTAAACTTGCCCACCATAATATCATACCTGGTAATAGCTCAGCTCCGTCATAAGTCATGTCCCAAACAAACTGGTTAGATCCTTTCTTTACCTTGAGTTTATTTTCCTTATCCTTTGTTGAAAACGTTTTTATGGTATCTCCTTGGGAATTGAAGTAGGTTAGCGAAACCTCATCTTCTTCATTGTAATTTTTTAAATTAAAATAAGTGATAACTCCATTTGGATGGTTTGTACCTGCCGTTTTGCTTCCTTTTCTGCTTCCACCACGCATTCTATACGTACCTTTCGGCTTAAACAAAACATCTTGACTCAAATCAGTATTGTACAACTGATGGATAAGTGATAAATCGTCTATAATCCATAGGCTTCGCCCTTGGGTTGCAACTATCAAATTATTATCCTTTATGGTTAAATCCGTAATTGGTACTATTGGTAGGTTTAGTTGGAATGGTTTCCAGTTTTTACCATCATCAAAAGAAATATACATACCTGTTTCGGTTCCTGCATACAATAGCCCTTTTTGCTTAGGATCTTCTCTTAATACTCTTGTAAAATGCTCTTCATCAATACCATTAGTTATTTTTTTCCACGTTTTTCCGTAATCAGTTGTTTTGTATAAGTAAGGCGAAAAATCTCCGGTTTTGTATTTTGTTCCAGCAATGTAGCAAGTGCCTTCGTCAAAAGCACTAGGCTCAACACTGTTAATCATCATCCATTCTGGCATACCTTTAGGAGTAACATTATCCCAAGTTTTACCACCATCCTTAGTTATATGTATCAAACCGTCGTCACTACCAACCCAAAGCAAACCTTCCTTTAATGGTGATTCATTTGCGGCAAAAATGGTACAGTAATATTCTACTGAAGTATTATCTTGTGTTATTGGCCCACCAGAAGATTTTAGTTTCTCTGAATCATTTCTAGTTAAATCTGGACTAATAATATCCCAAGACTGACCTTCATTTTCGGTAACATGAACATGTTGAGAGAATGTGTATAGCCTTTTTGGATTATGTCTAGAAAAAACAATTGGGAAGTTCCACTGAAAACGATATTTCATACCTTCTGCACCATAACCCATTGGATTATCTGGCCAAACATTAATCGCTCTTACAGTTCCTGTTTTATGATTAACTCGTGTTAAAAAGCCATCATAACTACCTCCATACACAATATCATCATTTTCGGGATCTACTGCAATATGAGCACTTTCGCCACCTGCTGTACTTTCCCAGTCATCTTCAGCAATAGAGTATCCATCAGTTCTATGTGGAATTCTAATTGTTGTATTATCTTGTTGCGCAGCATAGATTCTATAAGGAAATGCATTGTCTGTAGTAACCCTATAAAATTGTGATGTTGGTTGATTGTAATATGTACTCCAAGTTTCGCCACCATCATAAGTAATTTGAGCACCACCATCATCACCAATAATCATTCGCTCTGGATCTTCTGGAGCTATCCACAAATCGTGATGATCTCCATGAGGAGCATTGTATGTACTGAAATTCTTTCCTCCATCAGTACTTTTATGATATCTCACATTAAGCACATATACAGTATTGACATCTTTTGTATCTGCATAAACTCTGGTATAATACCAAGCACGTTGTCTTAATTTACGTTCACTATTAACTTGTTTCCAGGTTTCACCTCCGTCATTACTTTGGTACAATCCACCTTCATCCTTATTTTCTACAATTGCCCATACACGTTGGTTATTTATAGGTGAAACGGTCACTCCTATAATTCCTAAAATGCCTTTAGGGAATCCTTCATTATTTGATATTTCTGTCCAACTTTCACCGCTATCAGTACTTTTCCATAATGCTGAACCTTCACCACCTGAACTTAAGCTGTAAGGCGTTCGTTGTACACGCCAAGTTGATGCATATAAAATTCTTGGGTTAGTTGGATCTATAATCAAATCTACAACACCAGCATTCTCATTTGAGAATAATGTTTTTTTCCATGTTTTACCACCATCAATACTTTTGTAAATACCACGCTCTTCAGTTGGCTTATAAATATTTCCTAAAACACCTGCATATACAATGTTATGATCTGTTGGATGAACAGCTATACGTGGTATATGTCTCGATTTTTCTAAACCAGCTGACTTCCATGTTTTACCAGCATCAACACTTTTCCAAACTCCATATCCAGAAGACACATTACCTCTTACAGTTTTTTCACCTCCACCAACATAGATAACATTTGGGTCACTTTTAGAAACCGTTATAGAGCCTATACTTCCACCAAAAAATCCATCTGAGATATTTTCCCATTCGCGGCCTCCATTAGTTGTTTTCCATATTCCACCACCAGTTGCACCAAAATAAAATAGATTTGGCTTATTGGAAACACCTGTTACCGCAGCACTTCTACCACCTCTAAATGGACCTATAAGTCTATATTCTAAAGCAGAATAATCAGATTCATCAAAATTTTGAGAATTAAGACTCGAATTGAAAACGCAAAGCAGTAAGACTGCAATAATTTTTAAAAATCGCATAATTACAAGATGTTGGTTATGAGCTTAAAATTACGGATTTAAAATTATTGATTGACTTCAGATATTAAATTTAACCTTACTTCCCTGTAAAGAAAAAAGGCTGTCACTATTGTAGACAGAACATCTGCTATTGGAAAAGAAATCCACACTCCCAGTTCGCCAAAATAGTTTGGCAAAATCAATATTAGCGGAATAAAGAAAAAACCCTGTCTGGTTAAGGTTAATAATAAAGCCGGAATAGCTTTTCCTATGGCTTGGAAATATGCTGCTCCAATAAGTTGAATCGCAATTATAGGAGTTGCTGCAAATACCCAACGCATAGCAGATGGTGTTTCTTTAAGCACTTCAGCATCTTGAGTAAACATTTTTGTAATGGTTTCTGGGAAAGCCATTAAAAATATAAATACAACCGTGGCCAATAAAGCTGCATATTTTATAGCTTTATTTATAGTTTGCCTAACTCTATCATAATGTTTTGCGCCATAATTAAATCCTGCAATCGGTAAAAATCCTTGAGTAATTCCAAACACGGGAAATAATGCAAACATTAACATACGCCCTACAATAGCATACGCTGTTACGGAAGTTTCACCACCAAGATCATATAAAATATTGTTCATCAATAAGTAGGTAACGCTTACAATTGCTTGTCTAGAAAGTGTTACAAAACCTAAAGATGCTATTTCTTTTACAACAGGTAGATCTAATCCAAAATGGGTAAGGTTTATTTTTAATTCTGAATTTTTCGAAAGAAAAAACCACAGAATGAAGAAAAAGCACAAAATGTAGGATCCTGTTGTTGCCCAAGCAGCACCAGCCATTCCCCAATCAAAAATATTGATAAAGAAGAAATCTAAAATAAGATTACCAACAGAAGGAATCATCATGGCATACATGGCAAATTTAGGTTTACCTTCTGCCCTAATTACAGTGTTTCCCATCATGCACAGTGCTAAAACAGGCACTCCATATAATACTATTTTATAGTAAATTTTTGCAGGATCGAAAATATCTCCTTTACCACCAAATGCCGGAATAATATCATTGACATACAAAAGTCCAAACACAACAAAAACAACTGTAATTAAAACAGTCAATGTGATTTGATTTCCGAATGTCTTTAAGGCTTTTAAAACATCATTTGAACCAAGTGCCCTTGATATAATGGATGAACCACCAACACCAATAGACATACCAAGTGCTGCTATAAAAAACGATACAGGAAGTACTACATTAATAGCAGCGATTGCAATTGGACCTATCCAGTTACCAACAAAAATGGTATCTACTAAAATATTTAACGACATCACTAAGATACCGATAGATGCAGGTACAGCTTGCTTTACAAGTAATTTTGTAATCGGCTGTTTTCCTAAATCTTGTGATGTTACGTTTGCCATTAAATTACAATGTCTTTTCTGTCGTTGCCCACTCTTCTATCATATTCACCAAAACTTGAGCAAAATCTTCACGATCATTTAAACATGGAATTACTGTGAATTCTTTTCCTCCGACCTCATGGAAAATTTCTTCTCCTTCCATCGCAATTTCTTCTAAAGTTTCTAAACAATCACTTACAAAAGCAGGCGTAACTATAGCCATTTTCTTTATACCTTCTTTCCCCATTCGCTCTATGGTTCTATCTGTGTAAGGCTTTAACCATGGATCGAATCCTAATCTAGATTGAAATGTAGTTGAATATGTGCCGTTTTTAAGACCAAGTGTTTTTGCAACATTAACGGTGGTAATTTCACATTGATGACGATAACAGAACTCGTGCTGAGGACTGCCCATTTTAAAACAACATTTACCATTCATTTTACAATTTCCATTAGAAATGTCGCTTTTTCGAATGTGTCGTTCTGGTACACCATGATAACTAAACAAAATATGGTCGTAGTATAAGCCTTCTAACTTTTCCTTTATACTTTGAGAAAGTACCTCAACATAATCTTTACGATTATAAAATGCTGGTGTTCTAGTTATCTTTACTTGCGGAAAATGCTTAGCCACCAACTCATCAACCAAAACATCTATAGTCTCAGTCGTTGCCATTGCAAACTGAGGATACAACGGCACCGTTTTTATCTCAGTACAACCTTTGTCAACTAGTTCTTGTAAGCCTTTTTTAATTGACATACTTCCGTAGCGCATGGCTAAAGCAACTGGATATTCTACTTTTTCCTGCACTTTTTCTTGTAAGCGTTCAGAGATTACAATTAAAGGCGAACCTTCTTCCCACCAAATTTTTTGATAGGCTTTGGCCGACGCTTTTGGTCTTGTATTAAGAATTATCCCTTTTACCAAAAGTGTTCTTGCCCATAATGGAACATCGATAACACGTTCATCCATTAAAAATTCCCCAAGATATTTTTTTACATCCTTTGGTTTTGGACTATCTGGAGACCCTAAATTAACTAGTAGTATGCCTTTTTTCATAGTTTTTAATTGCAGTACAAAAATACAACACTAATCGTAATACTAAATATTTGTTAGTATTGGTTTTCTTTATTGCTATATAATAAAATATATCTGTACTTTGTTAGTTTAATGTTTTGGATAAACATCTAAACTATTTGTTTTTTATCGAGTTTTATATAATGAATACGGCTATTTCAAGGATTTAAATATCTTTACATGCTATGATTCTGTTTTACAAATGAAAAAATTTATTTCTGCCCTTATATTCTTATTTTCAATAACCTGTATTGCCCAACAGAAATATCAAAGTTTACTTTGGGAGATTTCTGGTAATGGTCTTGAAAAACCGTCTTACCTCTATGGTACCATGCACGTTAGCAAAAAAGTTGCCTTTCGCTTAGATGATGTTTTTTATAAAGCATTAGAAGAAAGTGATTGTATTGCTTTAGAATCTGACCCAACCACATGGCCAGGTTTTAACTATGATATGATGGTTAGCGAAATGGCTTACTACAACAACTATAGAACAGAATTTTACACTAATCTTTTTAAGCTAACGCATCCTGAAGAAATGGCTGTTAGAGGTTCTGTAAGAATGGATAATAATGCTGTAAATGCTTATCTATATCGTAAAAACAACGCCTCTGATAATTTTGAAGAAGAAACCTATCTTGATATGTTTATTTTCCAAGCTGGAAAAAAGAACAATAAAGAAATTTATGCGCTTGAAGATTTAGCCGAGTCTAGATATCTAACAACCAAGGCGGCTTATAATTCAGATAAAAAAGATTTAGATCCTTGGATTCAAAAATTATTTTCTAAAGAAAACCCTTATCTCATTCAAGAGAACCTTTACAGAGATAGAAATCTAGATTTATTAGATTCTATTGGTGCAGGTGTAAATACGGAATTCTATAGAGAAAATATGCTTTACATTAGAAATGAAAACATGGTTAATTCACTTCAAAAGTTGATGCCGAAAAAATCTGTTTTTGCAGGTGTAGGTGCAGCACATTTACCAGGTGAAAAGGGCATGATTAATATGCTTCGTGAAAGAGGTTATAAAGTAAAAGCTTTAACGTCTGAGCAAACAGATTTCAGTAAAACAGAAAAGACAAAACTAGACAGTCTTTTTGTAGCTCCTGAGCTTAAGCTAAATGCCACTCCTGATGGATTTCTAAAAATGAAAACCTATGATGAGTTACGCGAATTTTCATACGGGGGACAGAAATATTATTTAGATCCAGATATGACCAATGGTGCTTATCTCACCTTAAATAGAATTAGTCGTTTTGTGTATTTGCCAAATGAAAAGGATAATATGACTTTGGAAGATATTGACAATTTTCTTTATGAAGATATTCCTGGTGATATTATTAAAAAAGAGCAACTAACAGACCCTTACCCAGGCATCAGTATTGTAAACAAAACCAAGAAAGGTGAGTTTCAGAAGTATCATATTTATCAGACTCCTTTAGAGATCATCATTATAAAATTTGCTGGTCGAAGCGATTTTGTTTTACAACATGAAGACAAAATATTCAATTCTATAACGCTAAAAACGCCTTCAAATTCTAACCAATTATTTGTATCTCCTCATAAGAAGTTTCAAGTAGATTTTCCTGAATATTACATCACAGCTAATATGGAAAATAGTGGTAAAAAAATATTAGAAGGTTATAAAAACGATGCCTATTATTTTATAGAAGAAGCGGCACTTCAAGATTTAGCGTATATAGAGGAAGATAGTTTTGAGGCTAAATATTTTCATCATGCCTTGTACAAAAATCACAAGCTTAGTGAAGCTAAAGGTGGCTTCAAAGCAGGTGGTTATAAAACTTATGAATCGCAAGCTGTTTTAGATTCTACTTCAAATAAAAACTTACATCTCAAAACTATTGTTAAGGATGGTAGCTATTATTTATTGGGCTATGTTGGTACAGATACCGGTGAAAAAGATGCCTTTTTTAAGTCGTTTAAATTCAATAAAACTGATTATAAAGATTTTGAAAAGGTTATAGATACCTCATTACATTTTTCTGTTAGAACTAATGGAAAATCACCTATACCTAATCCTTATAATGGTGGTTATAACAATGGTAAAAATGATAAAGACTATCAAGAAAAAACCAAGCAAACATCATATTCTACTAATGCGAATGAGCAAATTTCTATTTCTAGAACCAAGTTTCATGATTTGCAGATGTATCATAATGTTGATAGCTTATGGAGCGATGTAGACAAAAAGGTGAACTACACCACACGTTACTATTCACCAGACAAGAAATTCAAAATTTCAAATCGTCTTAAATCTAGAAAAGACAAGGTTTATTCCTATAGTTTTAGTTACACAGATTCCTTGAGTGCTAAGCAAGTTTTGGTGAAAAATATTCTTAAAGAAGGTGTACTTTTTGAGCTTAAAACCCTTATTGATTCTATAAGCGGCCCATCTTCATTTGTGACTGAGTTTTACGAATCCTTTACACCAATAGACACTTTGATGGGCAAGGACGTTCTTCAAGATAAAACCAAACAATTTTTTGAAGCTTTGAGAGCTAACGATAGTATTGTTTTAGAATCTTACAATCTCATTAAGTTTAAGAAGCATAATAGCAAAGACATTGTTGCGGTGCTTAAGGACTTTGAATTCGAAAAAGAGCGTTTAGACATCAAATCGCATTTAGTTGAAGAGTTGATTGAAATTGATTTAAAAGACAATCTAAAATTTATAAAACAACTCTATTACGATAGCTATTCTGACCCTCAAACACAAACTGCTATTTTGGAAGGTTTGTTAGAATCTAACAATAAAGATTCTTATGATTTGGCTTTAGAATTAATGGATCGCGATTTACCACTAAATGGAGTTGGAAGTATTTTCTATAATTATTACGGTAGAGATTCTTTAGAACTTAAAGCGTCTTTATTTCCAAAAATACTGCAATACAGCACCATTCAAGAATACAAACAACCTTTGTATAATTTATTAGCTAAGGTAAAAGACAGTGGCTATGTAAAGCTTAAAACGTATTCTAAATACAAAAATCAGATTATAAACGACGGTAAGACTGAAGTGAAGCGTAATCTTGGTAACAACTCTAGTTATGGTTATAATTCATATTCCAATGATTTAGCAACCTATGTAAAGTTGATTTTTCCTTATAGAAATGATCGTAATGCAAAAGATTTCTTCGAGAAATTACTTAATGTTGATGATAAATCTGCTCTTGTAGATTACTATGTTCTACTCGCTAAACACAAAGAAGCTATTCCTGCGAAACTAAAAGAAAAAATCCTTGATGACGAAGAGAATCAATATTTGTTATTAGAGGAATTAGACGATGCTAAACTTCTTAGCAAAATGAATTCATTAGACATAGACCAACAACAATTTGCTAAGTCTAAGTTACTATCTAATGCACGTTATGAAAAGGAAACAGACTCTATAAATTTCTTATTTAAAAGAGATTTTGTAACTGATAAAGGTAAAAATGCCGTTATGTATTTCTTCAAAATTGATAAGGAAGATGAATACTCTGGCAAGTCTGAAAACCTTCATTATATTTCTTTTATAAAACCAAAGAATCCTAAAGAATTAGTAGTAGATTTCTACAACAAATCTAGCAACTACGGTACTGAAGTAGATAAAACTAAAGAGTTAGAAGAACAGATTACCGAAATTATAAATCTAGCTATTTACAAAGATCGTAAACGTGTGACGCCTAGCGCTCGAGGTGGTTATAATGGGTATTATGATTATTAGAGGTTTTAACTCGTCGCCTGAATATACTTCTTAGGCGTTGTACCAAACTTCTTTTTAAACGCAGCAATAAAATGGCTAGAGGTGCTGTAGCCTACTTTTAGGCCTACTTCGTTAACATTGTTTTCACCAGATTCCAAAAGTTTGCGTGCCACTTCCATCTTATAATCAAATAAGAAGCTGTAAACCGTATCACCATAAATTTGTTTAAAACCTTCTTTAAGTTTTTTAAGGCTTAGCTCAATAGTATCTGCCAACTCTTGCAAACTTGGTGGCTCTGCCATATTAGCAATGATGATATCCTTTGCCCTTTTCAATTTGGCCACATTAACCTCATCCACCAAAAATGGACATTGCTCAATGTTTGCATCTTCACTTCTATTAAAAAACAAACTCAAAAGTTCATAAGCTTTTCCTTTGTAATAAAGTTGCTTAATAGAGCTATTGAGATTAAAGCTTATTAACTGATTGAGTACCACAGCCATTGATGGTGATATTTTTCCATCCTTGTAATATTTCTTATCTCTATTATCATCAGATAAAAAAGTAACATAATCTGCATCTTCAGAAAACAAACCATGAAATTTTTTAATTGAAATTACCAAAGAAGCTAGCCAAGAATGTGGTTGTAATTGTAAGTGAATTGGTAAATCGCGTTGTGGATTATACAATAAAAGTGAGGTTTCCTCTTTTATATTTAAGGTATATCTTCCTTCATTAAAGACAAAATCTGCTGAACCTTTGGTACAAAAATGAAATTGAATATATGAGCTATCAATCTCACGTTCAAGAATTTCAACATCATCATTATCATTTTTATGTGTTAAGATAAAAAACCCTTCTTCTAAAAACGTTTCATCAAAAGTTCCTTTAGCGACACTTTTTGACAGTACTTTTTCTGTTTTCATTTCAATGTTATTTAGATTCGTTCTAAACAAAAGCGTGAAAAACCCCTTGTTTTACTACAAAAATATGACAAATATCATGTTATATTAAAAAAACACCTCAAAAAACCACTAACGACACTTTAAGTTCTTCTAGCGTTATTTTTTTGTCATTAACAAAATTACATTTGCCTTGTTAATTTCCTTAGTCAGGTAAACGAGCGAATGCAACAACATAGAAAAACATACTTTTACGCTATAGGTCTTAGCTATAAAAAAGCTGATGCCGAAATTCGTGGTCACTTTAGTGTAAGTGAAACTGCAAAACAAAATGTTTTGTTACAAGCTAAAGACAATGGCCTTGAAAGTATTTTAGTAATTTCTACCTGTAACCGCACAGAACTTTATGGCTTTGCAGAACACCCTTACCAGTTGATTCACTTACTTTGTGAAAACACAAAAGGTACTGTTGAAGAATTTCAAGATGTGGCTTACGTATACAAAAACAAAGAAGCCATCAATCACATGTTTAGAGTTGGCTCTGGTTTAGACAGTCAAATTCTTGGTGATTTTGAGATTATTAGCCAATTAAAATTTGCTGCAAGAGCCTCGAAGAAAGAAAGCTTATTAAATTCGTTTACCGAGCGTCTTGTAAATTCTGTAATTCAGGCTAGCAAACGCATCAAGAACGAAACCGAACTCTCTTCTGGTGCAACTTCTGTTTCTTTTGCTTCCGTACAGTACATCATGAATAATGTAGAAAACATTTCTGAAAAGAATATTTTACTCTTCGGTACAGGGAAAATAGGAAGAAACACTTGCGAAAATTTAGTAAAACACACTAAAAATCCGCATATCACACTTATCAATAGAACAAAAGATAAAGCTGAGGAAGTCGCTGGAAAATTCAATGTCTTAGTAAAAGATTTTGAAAATCTAGAAGAAGAAGTTAACAACTCTGATATTGTTATCGTAGCTACAGGAGCTCAAAATCCAACACTTTACAAGTCGCTTATCAATACCGAAAAGCCTCTTTTAGTTTTAGACCTTTCTATTCCTAAAAACGTGAATAGCAACGTCACTGAGCTAAATAATGTATCTTTGATACACATGGATGATTTAGCAAAAATTACGGATGACACTCTTGAAAAACGTAAAGCATTTATTCCTGATGCTGAAGCTATTATTGAAGATATAACAAACGACTTTAACGCTTGGCTGAACACACTAAAGTTTGTACCTACAATCCAAGCTATAAAACATAAATTGACGGATTTAAAAAATTCTGAAATCAATACCCAACGTAAAAAACTAGCAGATTTTAATGAAGATCAAGTTGAGTTGGTTACGAACAATATCATTCAGAAAATAACCAATCAATTTGCACATCATCTTAGAGAAGATGGTAATACTTCAGATGAAAGTATTGAACTTATCAAAAAAATTTTCCAGTTAGAAACCACTGAAAATGTCTAAAATTATTCGCATTGGCACACGCGACAGTGAGCTCGCTTTGTGGCAAGCAAAAACCGTTCAAGCACAACTTGAAAAACTAGGTCATAAAACTGTATTAGTTCCTGTAAAATCTACTGGAGATTTAGTACTCAACAAACCTTTATACGAACTTGGTATTACAGGAGTTTTTACAAAAACTCTTGATATTGCTATGCTCAATGAAGAAATTGATATTGCAGTACATTCGCTTAAAGACGTTCCTACTCTTTTACCAAAAGGCATTGTACAAGCTGCCGTTATAAAACGCGGTAATGTTAGTGATACCTTGGTTTTTAAAAACAATGAAGAATTTTTATCGGCTAGAGAAGGTGTTATCGCTACAGGTAGTTTAAGACGAAGAGCGCAATGGCTTAACCGCTACCCAACACACACTGTTGTTGGTTTACGTGGTAATGTTAATTCTCGATTGGAAAAACTAGAAAATAGCGACTGGAACGGAGCCATTTTTGCTGCTGCTGGCATTGGAAGACTAAATATTAGACCTGAAAATTCGATAAATCTTCAATGGATGATTCCTGCTCCAGCCCAAGGTGCAGTAATGATTACAGCTTTAGAAAGAGACGAAGATATAAGACAAATCTGTGCTGAAATCAATCATGAAGAAACTGAAATTTGTACTTCCATAGAACGCGAATTTTTAAATCGTCTTGAAGGTGGTTGTACAGCGCCAATCGGTGCTTTGGCTTTAATTAAGAATGACGAAATCAATTTCAAAGGTATTCTTTTAAGTAAAGATGGTACTAAGAAAATTGAAGTCGTAAAAACCGCACCACTCGGTAAGCATAATGATATTGCAAAATTCTGTGCAGAATATGTTATTGAAAAAGGTGGAAAAACTCTGATTGATCAATTGCAACGTAGCGATAAACAAACCAATATTTATTCTACTAAAAAGTTAACGGACGATCAGATGTTACTTTTTCATAATGATGTTGTAGCAGAAAGTAATGATGCTATTAAAATTAGCTTGAACCGTATTCCGAAAACGGTTGTTAGAAAAGAAATTCAGAACGTTATTATTACCAGCAAAAATGCTGTTGAAGCTTTGCTACATAACTTTTCGGCAGTAGAGTTGCAATTCAAAAACATCTATTGTGTTGGCCGAAGAACAAAACGTATGGTTGAAAAGCGTATTGGAAAAGTTAAGCATACAGAAGCTAACGCAAAAAAGTTAGCCAACTATTTAGTAGATTATATTGAAGGAACAGAAGTCACCTATTTTTGTAGTGACCTAAGATTGGATGATTTACCTAATATTCTTTCAGAAAATAACCTTACGGTTAATGAAGTGGAAGCTTACCAAACCAAGTTTGATAGTTTAAGCGTTCCTGAAACCGTAGATGGAGTGATGTTTTACAGTCCTTCTACAGTACAAAGTTATAGAAAACAAAATGTAGCTAAAGGCATCGCTTTTTGTATTGGCGAAACCACTGCAAAAGAAGCTAGCAAACACTTTAAAGACGTACGTATTGCTAAAGTGCCAACAGTAGAAAGCGTGATTGAGTTGGTTAATGAAAATTATTTGTAATTAGTTTTTAGTCTTTAGTTGTTGGCAGTATAGAGCCACAACTATCCACTAAAAACTACACACTAAACACTATGATTAAAAACGATTTATTTTTAAGAGCATTAAAAGGAGAAACCGTAGAACGTCCACCAGTATGGATGATGCGCCAAGCAGGTCGTTACCTTCCAGAATTCATGGAAATAAAAGCCAAATACGATTTCTTTACACGTTGCCAAACCCCAGAGTTAGCAAGTGAAATTACCGTACAACCCATACGTCGTTACGGTATGGATGCAGCCATTTTGTTTAGTGATATTTTAGTGATTCCTCAAGCGATGAATATTGAGGTACAAATGAAACCTAATTTTGGTCCGTATTTACCAAATCCAATACGTACACAACAAGATGTAGATAATGTCATCGTACCAGATGTTACAGAAGCATTAGACTACGTATATCAAGCCATAAAAGTAACAAAAGAAAAGCTTAATGATGACATTCCGTTAATAGGTTTTGCAGGTTCACCATGGACAATCTTATGTTACTGTGTTCAAGGGCAAGGCAGTAAAAACTTTGACAAAGCGAAAAAATTCTGCTTTACTAACCCTATTGCGGCACATCAAATGCTTCAAAAAATTACAGATACAACCATTGCTTACTTAAAAGAAAAAGTAAAAGCAGGTTGTAACGCTGCACAAGTGTTTGATTCTTGGGGAGGTATGTTATCTCCTGAAGATTATCAAGAATTCTCATGGCAATACATTCAGCAAATAATTGATGCCTTAAAAGACGAAGCTCCTGTAATTGCCTTTGGTAAAGGTTGTTGGTTTGCATTAGATGTTATGGCAAAATCTGGTGCATCTGCTTTGGGTGTAGACTGGACATGTTCTCCTAAAAACGCACGTTATTTAACTGGAGGAAACATTACTTTACAAGGTAATTTTGATCCGACGCGTTTATATTCTTCACCTGCAAAAATCAAAGCCATGGTGACGCAAATGATAAACGAATTTGGTAAAGACAAATACATTGTAAATCTGGGTCATGGTATTTTACCAGACATTCCATTAGAAAATGCCAAAGCATTTATTGATGCCGTTAAAGAATACTCAGCATAATATTGTAACTTAACAAGCTGTTCAGCGTCTTTTAAGATGTTCAACCAAAACAACTTGTATGATCAATAACATATTAAAAGGGCTTCAAGCTTATTCTGGTGCATTAAGTTTAATCTCTAAACTTAAGCTTTGGAAGTATTTTGCTATTCCGATTGTCATTAGTGTATTAACCGCATTTTCAATTCTGTTGTCTTCCTATGGATTGTCAGATAATATTGGTCGATTTATAGCAAAAATCTGGTTTTGGGAATGGGGAAAAGAAACCTTTACATCAATTTCAACATTTATTGGAGCGATTATCATTATTGCCATTGGACTTATCCTTTATAAGCACATTATAATGGCATTATCTGCTCCGTTTATGAGTCCTGTTTCAGAAAAAATTGAAGCACATCTTACGGGAGTGCAAAAGCATCAGCATCGTAAAACCTCTTTTCAAGAACAGTTATGGAGAGGTATTAGAATCAATGCTAGAAACCTTATCAGAGAACTTCTAATTACACTTCCTATTTTATTGTTGAAATTTATTCCAGTCGTAAATATTTTCTCTACCATTCTACTCTTTCTAGTTCAGGCTTACTATGCTGGTTTTGGTAATATGGATTATACTTTAGAACGTCATTTTAAATACAGAGAGAGTATTCAGTTTGTTAGAAAATACAGAGGTATTGCTATAGGAAATGGTATTGTTTTTATACTGTTTTTATTAGTTCCTGTTATAGGAGTTATTCTGGTTTTGCCAATGAGTGTAACAGCATCTTCTTTAAATACGGTTAAACTTTTAAAGGATGAAAAGCTAATATCTAACAGTAATTTACCTGTGTAATGATTGCTCAGTTCGATGGTTTTGAAATTAATTCTATTCACAATGGTGACGCTTGGAAAATCTGTGATTTTACCATTACTAATAATGATAGATTAAAACGCTATTTCCCAAAAACGCTTGAGCAAAATCAAAACCCAACCTTATCCCAATTATTTGTTGAAAATAAGGTTAGACAATTTGAAAGAAAAGAGGAGTTTCTATTCACTGTAAAACAAAGTGAAACCAGAAATCTAGTAGGACTGATTTACATTAAAGAAATTGACTGGGATAAAAAACAAGGTGAATTTGCTTATTGTATAGATTATAATTTTAAGGGAAAAGAAATTATAAGCAAAGCTGTTGAATTGTTATTAGACTATGCGAGTAAAGAGCTAGGCTTGAAAGCTTTTCAAATTATTGCTCATAAAGACAACTTATCAAGCATTAAAGTCGCTTTGAATAATAGTTTTGAATGGCAAAAAACTCTTAAGAATGAATTTACTCCTATCGGTGAAAAACCTTTGGATATGGAGTTATATGAATTATATAAAAGTTAGATTTTGAAAGACAAATTTTACAACTACATACAACAATTACAAGACACCATCACTTCTAAACTTGAAGCTATTGATGGCAAAGCAAAATTTCAAGAAGATCTTTGGAAGCGTCCAGAAGGTGGCGGAGGAAGAACTCGTGTTATAGAAAACGGCAATGTGTTTGAAAAAGGTGGTGTTAATATTTCTGGTGTACATGGCAAATTACCAGATAGCATGCAGAAGTATTTTGGTGTAGAAGATGCTGATTTTTTTGCCTGTGGATTAAGCCTTGTTATCCATCCTAAAAGTCCAATGGTACCAACAGTACACGCCAATTGGCGCTATTTTGAAATGTATGACCAAGATGGTAATATTGTAGATCAATGGTTTGGTGGTGGACAAGATTTAACGCCTTACTATTTGTTTGAAGAAGATGCTAAACACTTTCATCAAACCTGTAAAACGGCTTGCGATAAGCACAACACCAACTTCTACCCAAAATATAAAGCGCGTTGCGATGAGTACTTCCATAATACGCACCGTAATGAAGCTCGAGGCATAGGTGGCTTGTTTTTCGATTATTGTAAAGCAAGTGATGTTATGACCATGGAAAACTGGTACTATTTCGTTACCGAAGTTGGTGATAGTTTCTTAGAAGCATACGTACCTATTGTTGAAAAACGCAAAGATTTAGACTATACTCAGGAACAACGCGATTGGCAAGAAATAAGACGTGGCCGTTATGTAGAATTCAATTTAGTACACGATAAAGGCACGCTATTCGGACTTAAAACCAACGGGCGAATAGAGAGTATTTTAATGAGTTTGCCACCACACGTGCAATGGGTTTACGACCATCATCCTGAAAAAGGAAGCGACGAAGAAAAATTGATTGATGTTTTACAAAATCCTAGAGAGTGGGTTTAATATTCAAAATAGTGATGCTGTTTCTCTTTTGTGGATTCTTACACTCACAACAAGACAGTCTAACTACGAATGAATATATAACAACTTTCCCTAACAAAATATCAACACGAATTTCATTAGTAAACACTTCCAATAGTTTTATTATAAATGATGTTGCAAATAATGCCAAATACGAACTAAAACCAAATGTAAGGGAGTATTTGGGGTTTTCTGTTCTCTTTAGAAGTATTGAAATAGATTATGGTTTTTCTCCTAAATTTTTCAATGCTAATAAAGACAATGATAACTCCAGACTTTTCAACCTAAATATTAGGACATTTTTAGGTCAGTGGATGCAAACTATTGACCTGTATAACCAAAAAGGCTTTTACTTTTCATCAAACAATCAAAGAGTCAATCTCAGCGGTGTAAAAACTTTCAAAATAGGAGGATCGACTTCATATATTTTTAATAAGAATTTTTCGTTTAGAGCTATAGGTTTTCAGAATGAATGGCAAACCAAAAGTGCTGGTAGTTTTGTCCCATCTATATATTACTATTATACAAAATACCATTTAACCTTAGAAGATATTGATGAAAAAGCATCTTCATTTGACATTGCTGTCGGACCTTCTTACTATTATAACTTTTGTTTGACTAAAAATTTTCTTTTCTCCCTTGGTGCTCATGCTGGTGTGGGTTTAAATCATAGTTCAAATCTGGGAGAAGGAGATTTCACTTCTATTTTATATGATTTTTCTGGGAGAGCAGTAGTCGGTTATAACTCTGATACTTTTTTTGCAGGAATAAACTCAAATATCATCTTACTTGAACATAAGATTGATGCCTCAACAGTACAAGATGATACGATTCCTTTTTTGGAATTCTACATAGGTTACCGTTTTAATGCTCCTAAAAAATGGATTAAACTTGCTGATGATTTCAATAAAAAATATGGATTATAAAACATCCAAAAGACGCCGTAAACAGAAAATGTTTACTTCCAAACTGTTGAAGCTTCTATGTTATCTTTAAGCTCATTTTTATAGTGAAACATCCGAGCTTTTAACAACAACCTTCTGCCCTCTGGTTGCCTTGTATAAATTAATTTATTTTTACCCATGTAATGCGTCCAGTGCTTTTGAAAGCAAAGCGCATCTTCTTTATTCTTGCCAAAAACATCAGGAACAGGATAGAAATTTTCAATATTAAAACCTTTCTTAAAAAAATTTGTATTTATAATAATATATCTAGGAGATTTAACCGGTTCTAAAAGCTCAGTAAGTGTTTTAAGAAAAAAAGCCTCTTCATAATTACTCGCTCCTTTTAGACTACATACCACCGCATTATTATATCGCTCTTCAGATTGAACAGAAACCAACTTTTTATCAGTAGTGAGTAGGTTCATGTCGTTCATAGTTTCTAAAATGACACGTCCCATTCTTTTGAGCTTTTTATGAAGAAATCCATGTCTCAAATAATAAACTGTCATTCTGTATAACTTGTAGCCAAAAAATGCCATAGTTATTAAGCCTATAAGCTGTATTGTGTTTAAAAACTTTTCATTTAAAGAAAAGCTAAAAACTAGTGTAATGGTACCGAAAAAAAATACTATAAGAAATAAGATAATCTCAGCAATAATTAATGGTGCCAATTTAGACAAGTACAATTCTCGTGCTGCCTTAAATTCTGATGTTTTAAAATTTTGAAATTGTAGTTGCCTTGTTAATTTACTGCCTTCGCCTATAGATTGTTTCCATTGAACAAAAGTGTGATCTCTGTTTTCTGAGCGTTCTATTGTTTCAGAATTTAAACGATCTAGGTTATCCGTTAAAATATCTTTAGGAATTGACAGTCGTTCATATCCATTAGTTATAAAAGGAATTTTTGTGTTCGTAATACCCACAAAAGCTTCAAAGCGTCGTTTAAGAAGTTCTATTTCACTTCCTCCGCTAGCATCTGTAGGATCAACACACGCTAAATGCCATATATTACTTGTTTTGTTTGGTCTCTCAGCATCTATTCTTATCGCTCTACCACGCATTTGATTTGAAGACACAAAAGATCCCACAAAAGATGCGAGTATTAAACTATTTATCGACGGAGCATCCCATCCTTCTCCCAATAAGGCTTTAGTACCAACGAGAACTTTTATTATACCATCTTCAAAAAGTTTCGTGATGATAACAACCAATGCTTTTTTAGCCGTATTAGAACCCGATATCATTACAAAATTATCATCTGCTTTTAATGTTGAAAATGTATAATTTTCATCTCCACTATAGGCTTCAACAGCATGCATTATAGAATAATGAACAATAACAATTGTGCCAGTCAACACTGCTAAATCTTTATTATCAACTGTACTCGTTCTTATGTATTGAAATATAGGTAAAACACCTATTTTATTAATCTTATTAACCTCTTCATCTAAGGTGTTTAAAAACTCTTTTCTAACATAATCAGTTAGAATAACACAGCTTAATTCTGTACCAAGAGATAATCGCTCAGAGTTTACAATTTCAACAATACTTTCTAGTTTACTTGGACTAAAAGCTAAAGATTTATAAAGTGTATCATTTCCTGAAAAATTCACTTTATTCTTTTCAAGAATATTGAGTTTACGCAATTCTTTTTCTAAAACAGAAAGATAGTCTTCATAATCTTCTAAATTTTCTCTGTCATCAACAAGTAGGTTTTGTAGAAGAATTTCTAACCAATGTATATCTAACTTAGGAAAGCGAATATTATCTGACTTATAAACACCTAAAACTTCTAATTTAGAACGGTCTATAGAAACACTTAAAGTATTAAGAGCGATTAAAATTGAAGAAAAGAAGCTGGTATTAGAATAAATCTCATCTTCATATCCTAAAGGGTCTTGGTAAAATCTGTGATATTCTAATAATGCGATAAAATTATGGTCACTAAACAGATTGCTTTTAAACGCCTCTATGCCATCTCTATAGGCTTTAATATGATGAATTTCCGAATCATAAGGCTTTGAGAAATACACAAAATCTTGATGTGGACTAAGGTCTTTTTCTCTAATGAGGCTAGGTACAGAAATTTCATCATCAACCTCACCACATAGCGTAAAGTATTTACCAACCTCTATGCTAGAGCTATCGTAAGGAGGTGTTGCCGTTAGTGCCACGATAAAATAAGGTTTGCTTTTTTTTAAGGCGATTAAACAGTTCCACCAGACATTTTTTAAATGATGTGCCTCATCTAAAACAAGCGTTTCAATATGATGTGATTTGAAAAATTCAAGAAAATCGGCTTTATTCTCAAATGACTTGTAAAATGAATGCAAAGACTGATAGGTAGAAAAAGTAATATCGCTTGGATTTTTTACATCAAACGAAAAGGCTTCAAAAGGCTTATCATCTGTAAAAAACGACTGGAGTCTATCTTGCCATTGATCTCTAATCGTTAATGTAGGTGCAAGCACAAGTGTCTTCTTTCCTATTCGTCGAAGAATTTCAATACCTAAAATTGTTTTACCTGATCCTGGTGGAGCAATAACATGAAAATGCTGATCTAAAATATGTGTCTCAAAATTATCTAATAGTTGCTTTTGATAGCTTCTCCATGGAAATTTAAATTCTAAAAGACTAAGACTTTCTAACACTCTAAAATGGGTTATATTGATTAACTTTGTATTCGCTAAAAATAAGCATATTCACTTTCATATTCAGATTTACAAATTATGTTCCCAATACGAAGAAATAGAAGATTAAGAACTAACGAGGCTATTAGAAGTTTAGTTAGAGAAACTTATATAACACCAAACGATTTTTTAGTGCCGCTTTTTGTGGTTGAAGGAAAAGGCGTTAAAGAAGAAATTGCTTCTATGCCTAATTACTATCGTTTTAGCCTAGACTTACTTAAAGACGAAGTAAAAACACTTTGGAGTTTGGGGTTAAAATCGGTTTTGCTATTCGTTAAAGTTGACGATAAATTAAAAGACAACAAAGGTACAGAAGCATTAAATCCAAATGGACTAATGCAACGTGCTATACAAACTGTAAAAGCCGTTTGCCCAGATATGTTGGTAATGACAGATGTGGCTTTAGATCCGTTTTCATCTTATGGACATGATGGTATTGTTGAAAATGGTAAGATCATTAACGATGCTACCGTTGAAGTTTTAGCCGAAATGAGTATTTCTCATGCCGAAGCTGGAGCCAATTTTGTAGCACCTAGCGATATGATGGATGGTCGTATTCTTGGTATTCGAGAGGCGTTAGATCAATCTAATCTTATCGATGTTGGCATTATGAGCTATTCAGCTAAATATGCCTCTGCTTTTTATGGTCCTTTTAGAGATGCCTTAGATTCTGCACCTGTAGATATGGTAGATGTACCAAAGGATAAAAAAACTTATCAAATGGATTTTTCCAACAGAGAAGAAGCGCTTAAAGAAACCGAAATGGATATTAACGAAGGTGCTGATATCGTCATGGTAAAACCAGGACTCTGCTATTTAGATATCGTTAGGGATATTAAAAATACTTTTGACATTCCTGTGGCTGTATATCAGGTATCTGGAGAGTATGCTATGCTTAAAGCGGCTGCCGAAAAAGGTTGGTTAGACCATGATGCTGTAATGCTAGAGCAAGTCACTGCTATTAAACGTGCTGGTGCAGATATCATAGCAAGTTATTTTGCTAAGGATGTTATGAAATTGATGCAATAAATTTTGAAACAATTTGCCTTCATATCAGTTTTTATAATCGTTGGAGGTTTATTTATTTTATTTTTTTCTTTAACCACTTCTTACCAACAACCTGGTTGTGGTGTGAGAGATTTTGAACCTTTTTGTGGAAATCCAATATCATCTAACGAAATCTTAGAAGGAAAAACAATTTACAATACTAATTGTGCAGCTTGTCACAAACTGGATAAGAATATGACTGGACCAGCCTTATCCAAAAAAGCTACGTTTTATGACTCTATAAGTTTTAGTTTATTTATAAAACAAAATAGGCGTGTTCATCCTCTTGATAGTTTATATAATTCAAATTGTGTGAAGTTCCCTAATTTATCAATAGAAGATAGCTATAAGCTATTCGAATATATTTCTAAGTAAATTTCTTATTTCATTTCGTAACTTAGCATTAACTTAAACCAAAAAAATTAATGGGCTTACTCGTTTTTTACGCCATCATTTCCATTTTCTTTTCCTTTTTATGTTCAATTCTCGAGGCTGTTTTACTAAGTATTACACCAACATTTCTTAATGTTAAGAAGAAAGAAGGTAAAGCTTATGCTGCAGAGTTAGAAGAACTCAAAAAGGATGTTGATCGTCCGCTTATAGCCATTTTAACCTTAAACACCATTGCGCACACCGTTGGTGCCATCTTGGTTGGTGTACAAGCAAAAGTGGCTTATGCAGAACTTTATGGAGATACAAAACATAGTGTTCTTGGTATAGAATTTACGGAAGATGTTATGGTCGGCTTAGTTTCTACCATAATGACTATCTTAATTTTGGTAGCTTCAGAAATTATCCCAAAAACTATTGGAGCAACGTTTTGGAAACAACTCGCTAATTTTACAGCAAAGGCTTTAAACATTTTAATATTCCCACTAAAATGGACTGGTATTTTGTGGCTGCTTCAACTCACTACAAAACTTATTGGAGGCAAAGGTCATGGTAGTGTTTTAAATCGTGAAAGCTTTGCTGCAATGGCAGAAATCGCTCACGAAGAAGGTGTTTTTGAAGAAAGTGAAAGTACCATGATTAAAAACCTCATCAACTTTAAAGAGGTGCAAGCCAAAGATATCATGACGCCTAGAACGGTTTTAAAAACTTCAAACGAAAAAACAAGTGTCAGAGATTTTTTTGAAGCTAATTCTAACATTAGATTTTCAAGAATTCCTGTGTACACAGAAAATGAAGATAACATTACTGGTTTGGTTCTAAAGGATGAAGTTTTTAAAGAAATGGGGCTTGGTAATGGAGCTAAGTTATTATCCGATATCAAAAGAAGTATCATTATTGTTAATCGTACAATTCCAATTCCAAAACTTTTTGAACAACTTGTAGAAAGCAGAAACCATATGGCTTTAGTGGTAGATGAATATGGTTCAGTAAGCGGCATCGTAACTATGGAAGACGTTATTGAAACACTACTCGGTCTCGAAATTATGGATGAAAGTGATAACGTTTCTGATTTACAACTTTTAGCTAGAAAAAGCTGGGAAACTAGAGCAAGACGCCTCGGAATTATTGAAAGTGATAATCCTGAAAACTAATGGAAAGCTGCTATATTGAAACTCCGCTTGGATATGCCAAAATAGTTGGCAACCAAGATGGCATTACTTCCGTTTCAATAGTAGATACAACTGAAAATATTTCTGAAAGTATTCCTGAATCGCTTTTAGATTGTGTCACTCAGCTTAAAGCTTATTTTAATAACGAGCTTAAAACTTTTGAATTAAAATTAAATCCTGAAGGCACAGATTTTCAGAAAAAAGTCTGGAAACAACTTGAAAAAATCCCTTTCGGAAAAACGATTTCTTACCTCGATCTTGCCAAGCAACTTGGTGATGCCAAAACCATACGTGCTGCAGCAAGCGCCAATGGTAAAAACCCACTTTGGATTATTGTGCCTTGTCATCGCGTTATTGGTACAGACGGAAGTCTCACGGGTTATGCAGGTGGTTTGCATAGAAAACAGTGGCTACTTAACCACGAAAGCAAATACAAACAGCAACGTTTATTTTAATTCGGTTTTACTATGAAGTTGAATAAATACCTCATCGGCGAAATACTATCATTACTAGCCTTTAGTGTCTTTACTATCATCGCCATAAAAAACGAACAGATAAGTATGTTTTACCTTGTTTATTTGTTTTGGATGGATGAGTTTCTGAAAACCATTTTCAATTTTTTAAACTATTTTTTTAACCGTTCAAACATCCCAAACCCTCTTGTTTACAAGAAAATGGCAAAAAGCAGACTATTTATGCTGTCCATATATTTTGTGTTTATTATAGTGTTTTTTGGTTTTATTATAGATTGGAAATCTAGCGATACAGTACTTGGAAATTTTGGAGTTTTCTTTTTTAAAAATGCTTTCTTCAACCTAAGTGTTACAGTTTTTTTATTGAGGGAAATTTACGAGTTCTATTATGGCTTAAAGAACATTCAAAATAGTCCTTATACTATTTTTTCCAAAGGTTTAATCACCTTACATCTTTCGCTATTATTAGGCATTTTTACTTGGGCTTTCTTTAATGGAAAGTTTGGCGATTTTAATTTAGATATTGGGTCTTACAAAACCATTGTGGCTATAATTCCTTTTATAATCATAAAACTTATATTCGAAATTATGGAGATAAAACAGAGAACTCCAAAATCTTTAGATAACATCCATTAATTTGTATATTTAGTACATAAAAACTAACATATGAAATTCTTGAAGAAACTCTTAAAATTTCTAGTCATCTTCTTTGCGCTAGTCATTGCTACACTCTACATTACTGATACCGATTATCTAATAAAAGCTGTAAGAACCATCTATCTAAAAGGTCACTCCACAGCCTATTTAGAAGATTATAAAGAATTTGACAACCAACTTATAGAAGCCAGTAATAATCCTGAACCTTGGCCAAAGCACGAGGCTTATAATTCTGTTGAGCCAACAGATCGTTTAGCAAAAGCAAATGAAGATTGGAAAACCATAGCTTATGTCATTATTAAAAATGATAGTGTTTGGTTTGAAGAATACTTTGATGGCTTTGGTGAAGACTCTAAGTCCAACAGTTTTTCTATGGCAAAGAGTTACGTGTCTGGTTTAATGTTTAAGGCTATCCAAGATGGTTATATTAAAAGTTTAGATCAGCCTGTTTGCGATTTTCTTCCCGCTTTTTGTGACGCTAAAGCCAAAAAAATGACAGTAGGTGATTTATCTAGTATGGCATCTGGTACCAATTGGGACGAAGCATATTATTCACCATTATCCATTACAACACGTGCCTATTTTGATGATGATTTAGCCAAAGTAATGAACGGTTTAAAAATGGAAAAAGAACCAGGACAAGCTTTTAAATATGCTAGTGGCGATACACAAATGTTAGCTATGGTAATTGAAAAAGCTACAGGTAAAAAAATGTACGATTATTTAGAAGAAAGCTTCTGGAAACCTCTAGGTTCTGAAAACGATATTTTATGGCAAGTAGATAGTGAAGATCACGACTTGGTAAAAGCTTACTGCTGTATGGCAGGTAATGCTAAGGACTTTGCTCGTTTTGGAAAACTATTTAAAGATCATGGCAAATGGGATGGCAAACAAATTTTAGATTCTGCTTATGTAGCCAAATCCGTTACACCTCGTTTTTCTGAAAGTCCAGAATACGGTTACGGTTGGTGGATGAAAGATGTGGACGGCAAACACTTTTTTATGATGCGTGGTCACTTAGGACAGTATGTTATTGTGCAACCTGAAGACAATGTTATTATTGTTAGGCTTGGACATCAGAAATCTCCAGATTCTGGTATCGGAAAGTTTACAAACGACATTACGTTGTATATTCAAGAGGCTTATGAGATGATGAATAAATAATATAATCTTTGACTTGATTAAGACATTAACAAAAGAACATTTTTTACTCATAGCTATTGGAGGATTTTTATTACTCATTTGTTATGATTTAGCCTTTTTTATCGGAACAGCAATTAGCGAAGTACTCATTTTTAATAATATCTCACCTTTATTAAATATAATATTCAAAGGTCTAACTCAAATATTAGTATTCATAATTCTCGTACAGATTTTTCTTAAATTCTTAGACAAAGAAGAAGAGCTAAGTATCGAAAAACTAAAGGATTACACAATAAGGTTAATTATTTTTTATATATTAATTCAAGTTTTACACTTTGTCAATGACGAGTACGGAATATCATCTTTTGAAAATTACTTTAAAGGTTTGGAAACCTATAAACAATACCTGATACAAAACCCAATGATATTAACAATTTCCTCTTTGACATACTACATACAATTAATAGCTTTTGGTTTTCTATTAATAAACAAAACGTCTAAAAATGATTAGCAAACTCAATCTTGAAAACATATTATTCTTAGATATTGAAACCGTTCCGGAAACGGAAAAGTTTTCAGAGCTAGATACCACCAAGCAATATCTTTGGGAGGCTAAATCTAGATATCAACGTAAAGAAGAGTTTTCACCTGAGGAGTTCTACGACAGAGCTGGCATTTGGGCAGAGTTTGGAAAGATTATCTGTATTTCGGTAGGTTATTTTAAAATGGAAGGTGAAATGCGAAGTTTTAGAGTGACTTCTTTCTACGGTGAAGAAGATAAAATCCTAAAAGACTTTAAAAACCTCATCATTTCTCATTTTAGTCAAAACAAGCATTTGCTTTGTGCACATAATGGTAAGGAATTCGACTTCCCATATATTGCCAGACGTATGATTATTCATAATATAGAATTGCCATACAAACTCAATCTATTTGGTAAAAAACCTTGGGAAGTACCACATTTAGATACTTTAGAGCTGTGGAAGTTTGGTGATTATAAAACCTACACTTCTCTAAAACTACTAACCAATGTATTGGGTATTCCTTCTCCAAAAGACGACATTGATGGCAGCGAAGTCTATCGTGTGTATTACGAGGAAAATGATATCGATAGAATCATTACCTATTGCGAAAAAGACACCGTTGCTGTAGCCCAAGTTTTCTTGCGTTTACGAGGAGATGAACTCCTTCATGAAAATGAAATAAAACACATATAAAAAAGTCCTGATTTTCATCAGGACTTTTCTTTTACACTGGTTTATCTGTTGTTATTCTTTAATAAACTTTCTTGTCATTATATCTTCACCATCATTCACTTCTAAGAAATACATCCCTGCTTTTAAAGTAGCAACATCGATTTCAGTAGATGCTTTTCCTGATGATACAGTCTGTCCTAGCATATTTATCACTTTATAAGAAACAGTATTATCACTAAACGTTTTAATATAAAGCGTACCGCCTTTTACAGGATTAGGATACATTAAGAAATCATATTCTGAATCCATTGGTTCCTCATTTAGAGTTCTCAGAGGTTTTATACTATCCTCAGTAGCTCGTGTTCCACCACCGATTCCTGTAATTGTAACTTGGTCTATATAAATATGATCTGCATTAGCACTAGCATCACATTGGAATCTAAATTGAGAATTACTAGCAAAATTGTACTGACTTGCGTCTAAAGTCACTGTTGCTGTATAGAATGTGTTATTATTAAAGTTTGTTCCACTAGCATATGAAGCTACGGTTGTCCAAGAAGAACCATTGTAGAAACGTAGCCAGAAGTCTTCACCACTTTCCATACTGTATGAATAGAAGTAAAATTCAACTTCAACTTGATTATAACTCGTTAAGTTAAATGAAGGTGAAGTCATGGCTGAAGCTGTACCAGAATTATCTCTAATTCTTATAGAATAGCTACCTTCGTAAGAACGTGATCCTGAATAACGATCGCAATCACTTCCACCATCAGACCAGCCATCCCAGCCAGTTTCAAAATAACCTTGGTGTAATACATCTGTTCCGCCTGTAGAACAAGGTGTACAAGAACCTCCACAATCTACACCTGTTTCATCACCATTTTGTATACCATCACTACACGTTGGTTCTGGTGTGCTTCCTAAACAGAACTCTGTAGACTCAGAACTACCAAATGATCCACCTGACGCTACAACTCCTGAAGCATCTGTTACAGAATATGAGCCATTTCCATAAGAACAGCAAATTCCATCTCCGTAGGCATCTGTTATTGTAAATGTATAACAACCGTCTGGTAAACATAAATCTTCTGTTATTGTAGAGCCATCTGGTTGAGAACCATAAGTACCACCAGAAGCTACAGTTTGTCCACCACTATTAGTAACAGTCCAAGCCGTTTCTTCAGGATAGTTATCTAAAGTAATTGAGATATTTACTGGATTTTCTGTACAAGCCACTTGGCAAGGTGCACATGAACCACCACAGTCTACACCAGTTTCGTCACCGTTCTGAATACCATCTGAACAGCTAGGTGTTGTACCTCCACCATTACATTTATCAGATAAAGCCAAACTTCTTCTAACGCCTCCTGGTGCTAAAATAGCGCGCATTCTATCTTTTTGTCCTTGGGTGAATAAATTCATACAAGAATCATCACTATAGTCCATATAGTTTTGTACCATGTCTGTTGTTCCACATGATACATGACCTATTGAGCAACCATAATTTGCTCCATCAGATGTTGGTGTGTCACTTACAAAATCATCTACAGAACAGCCACCATCACCCCAAATGTGACGAAGGTTTAAATAGTGTCCAACTTCATGAGTTGTCGTTCTTCCCAAATCAAAAGGTGCTGATAAATAAAAACCTGAACCTCCTGCACTACTTCCAAAATATTGTGGACTCATAACAACTCCATCTGTGGCTGCACTTCCGCCTGGAAATTGTGCATAACCAAGGATTCCTCCTCCAATATTACATACCCACATGTTTAAGTACTGAGAAGTATCCCAAGGACTTACTCCGCCTTGCGATGAACTTTTCATAGCATCGTTTGTTCCCCAAGACGTTCTACTCGATGATTTTCTAGTAATACCGTTTGTAGAATTACCATTTGGATCCACTGAAGCCATGCAAAACTCTATTTGAGTATCTGTAGCTTGCGACCAAGTATTGTCAGCGTCAGAATTCAATCGTCTAAAATCATCGTTCAATACTTGAATTTGAGATAAAATTTGAGCATCACTAATATTCTCATTAGAATTGCTATAAATAACGTGTACCACAACAGGTATAGTTATAACATCTCCACTGATACTCTTGGCTGACATCTCATTAATTTTCTTTTGCGTAAATTTCTCAATGTCATTCATACGCTTTTGTAAGCCTGGATCTAATTGTTTTCTGTATTCAAGATTTTCCATCGTTGAACACTCACGTTGCTGTGCAAATGAGATTCCCATGAATAAGAAACTCATCAGCAATAATCTAAATGTAGTTTTCATGTAAAAATTTTAAATAATTAATGGTTTTTGTGTTAAATTTCAATTCAAACTACTAATGTTTTGTTAAAATAAAAATTGTTACGAAAACGTTTTCGATGAACTACATAGCTAACCTAAAGATTTGCGGTTTTCCCGTAATAGTATTGAAGAAAATAACTACATTTACTCATGCAGAATGAAAAATTACTTCAAGTTAAAGACCTAAATGTTTCATTTTTCAAAGACGATTTAGAGAAGCAGATTACAAAAAATATCTCTTATGATATTCTTCCTAATGAAATTGTTGCTGTAGTTGGTGAATCTGGTTCTGGTAAATCAATTTCTTCTTTAGCCCTTATGGGCTTACTTCCTAAAGGGATTTCCAAAATCACATCTGGCTCTATAATATTTAATGAAAAAGACATAACTAATAGTTCTGAAAAGGAATTTCAAGCTATAAGAGGAAAGGAAATCGCTATGATTTTTCAGGAGCCTATGAGTTCTTTAAACCCATCTATGCGATGTGGTGTGCAGGTTGAAGAAATTTTGAAGCAACATTTAGATTTATCATCAAAAGAAATAAAGAGTGAAGTCATAAATCTATTTGAAAAAGTAAAGCTTCCCAACCCTAAGCGTATCTACAAAGCCTACCCTCATGAAATTTCAGGTGGTCAAAAGCAACGTGTAATGATTGCTATGGCCATAGCTTGTAAACCAAAACTATTAATTGCGGATGAGCCTACAACAGCTTTGGACGTTACGGTTCAGAAAGAAATTTTAGAATTACTTAAAGACCTTCAAAAGGAAACTAAAATGAGTATATTATTTATATCTCATGATTTATCATTGGTTTCGGAATTGGCCGATGGTGTTTTAGTAATGTATAAAGGAGAAATTGTTGAGCAAGGAGATGTAAAAACTATATTTAACTCACCAAAAGAGAATTATACTAAAGCTTTAATTGGAGCACGTCCATCAACAGAAGTAAGGTTGAAAAAGTTACCTACAATTTCAGATTTTATGTCTGGTGATATTGAAAAAACAATTATTACAGAAAGCGACCGAAAATCTCATCATAAAAAACTTTATAGTCAATCTCCTTTATTGGAAGTGATTAATGTAGAAAAGACGTATTTCAATAAAACGGGATGGCTCTCAAAAGATGAGGGTTTTAACGCTGTAGATGGAGTTAGTTTTAAAGTATATCCTGGTGAAACCATTGGCTTAGTTGGGGAATCTGGTTGTGGAAAATCTACGCTTGGCAATACAATTTTGCAATTAGACAAGGCCACTTCAGGACAGATCTTTTACAAAGGTGAAGATATAACAAACCTTAAAGCTTCTGAAATGCGGCAGCTTAGAAAAGACATTCAAATTATATTTCAAGATCCTTTTGCCTCGTTGAACCCTAGACTAACTGTAGGCAATGCCATATTAGAGCCTATGAAAGTTCATAATATTGGAACATCAAACACTGATCGTAAAGCAAAGGTTGTTGAGATTTTGGAAAATGTAGGTTTAGATGCAGAAGCTTATAATAGATATCCTCATGAATTTTCTGGAGGTCAACGACAGCGTGTTGGTATTGCAAGAACTATTGCGCTAGAACCAAAATTAATAGTGTGTGACGAGTCTGTCTCTGCATTGGATATTTCTGTCCAAGCACAAGTTTTGAACTTATTAAACACTCTAAAAGAAAAATTTGGATTTACTTATATATTTATTTCTCACGATTTAGCCGTGGTAAAATATATGGCTGATCAATTGATCGTAATGAATAAAGGTAAAATAGAGGAAATAGGTGATGCTGATAAAATATACGAATCACCTGAAAAGGCGTATACTAAAAAGTTAATTCATGCTATACCGAAAGGGTTATAGCATGAATACTTTTTTTGCTAATTTTAAAACATCTGAGACTAACTCCAGCGTGTTCTCTAAATAAGAAAACTCATGGTTTTCTTGTAGTGTAGGTTCTGGTAGATTTGTTTGTGTTTTCATAAGTAGCGGTTCATGGTAGATTTGGGGCAAAAAGTAAATTAAGCTTATGGTAAATTTGGTTAATTTAATTCGTTTGATTTGGGATTGCTAATATGAAACTTATTTTGAAATAATCAGTTTAAATACACTAAAAATCGATGAAACACATTTTTATTTAACATTTAACATCTTTTTCGAGGATTTATCTTACAAAAAAAACCACTAATAAAAGTGGCTTTATATTTTTTAAAAGGTATAAGGACTACAATTTCATTTCAGGTATCTCTCCTTCAACAATTAGATGACCTTCTGTGGCAGCTTTTATATCCTCAACAGAAACACCTGGTGCTCTTTCAATAAGTTTAAAGCCATTCTCTGTTACCTCTATAACCGCCATGTTTGTTACTATTTTCTTTACACAACCTACTCCTGTTAAAGGTAATGAGCAAGATTTCAACAACTTAGATTTACCTGCGCGATTGGTATGCATCATGGCTACAATAATATTTTCTGCACTTGCCACTAAGTCCATAGCTCCACCCATTCCTTTCACCATTTTTCCAGGAATTTTCCAATTTGCTATATCGCCATTTTCCGACACTTCCATGGCTCCAAGTATCGTTAAATCAACATGTTGACCTCTAATCATTGAAAAGCTCATGGCTGAATCAAAAAAACTTGCTCCTAGAAGTGTTGTAATAGTTTGCTTACCAGCATTTATTATGTCTGCATCTTCTTCTCCTTCAAAAGGAAAAGGTCCCATACCTAATACACCATTTTCACTCTGAAATTCTACTTCTATATCGTCTCTCACAAAATTTGCAACCAATGTAGGAATACCTATTCCGAGATTGACATAGTATCCATCTTTAACTTCTTTAGCTATACGCTGTGCTATTCCGTTTTTATCTAACATCTCTTGAATTTTTATTCCTTAATTACTTCTTTGTCTAACTGTTCGCTGTTCAATACGTTTTTCAAAACGTTCGCCTTTAAAAATTCGCTGTACAAAAATGCCAGGAATATGAATTTGATTAGGATCTAATGAACCCACTGGTAGCAGTTCTTCTACCTCAACAACGGTTACTTTAGCGGCACCACACATATTCGGATTGAAATTACGCGCAGTTCCTTTAAATATTAGGTTTCCTGCTTCATCACCTTTCCATGCCTTTATAAAAGCAAAATCAGCCTTAAACGCATGTTCTAACACATACATTTTACCATCAAATTCTCGTGTTTCTTTTCCTTCTGCGACTTCAGTGCCAAAACCAGCAGGAGTATAAATTGCTGGGAAGCCTGCTTGTGCTGCTCTACAGCGCTCAGCAAGTGTACCTTGTGGAATAAGTTCTACTTCTAACTCACCAGAAAGCATTTGGCGTTCAAACTCATCATTTTCGCCAACGTAGGACGATACCATCTTTTTGATTTGTTTTTGTTGTAACAACAGTCCCAAACCAAAATCGTCAACACCTGCATTATTAGAGATACAGGTTAAGTTTTTTACATTAAGGTCTACAAGTTTTGCTATAGCATTTTCGGGTATTCCAGATAGTCCAAAACCACCGAGCATAAACGTCATGTCATCTGAAACACCTTGAAGTGCTTCATCAACATTAGCTACTTTTTTGTTAATCATATATTAGAATATTTATCTTCTGAAAAATACAAAAACTATAGCCTAAACAAATAAATTCAGCTCAGAAATTAAGGGTGTGACTTTGGGCTTTTTTAGAAATCTACTTCTATTTGCTCCTCAGTTTCTTGAACTCCACCAAGGTCACCTTCATCTACAGCAGTACAATCAACATTGATTGATAAGTCTGCAGGTTTTTCAAAATCTTCTTTAGAAACGTCCAAGGTTTCATCTTCATAACAAGCTTTCATATACAGGCCCCAAATTGGTAATGCCATCGTTGCACCTTGCCCATAAGTTATACTTCTAAAATGGGCTGCTCTGTCTTCTGCGCCGACCCAAACACCAGTTACCAAGTTTGGCACCATACCCATAAACCAACCGTCGGATTGATTTTGTGTTGTTCCTGTTTTACCCGCAATTGGATTATTAAATTCGTATGGATAACCAGTCATGACTTCTTTATATACTGCAGATTTTTTAAGCCATGGAGAATTATGTCTCAGTCTTTTACCTGAGCCTGCATTTGTTACACCTTCCATTAAGTTGACTGTGACATAAGCCACTTCTTCACTTAAGACATCTTTACTTTCTGGCGCTACTTGATATAAAACGGTTCCGTTTTTATCCTCAATACGTGTTACCATTACAGGTGTATTATAAACCCCTTTATTAGCAAAAGTAGAATAGGCTGCGACCATTTCATAAACGCTAATATCTGGTGTTCCTAAAGCAATAGCAGGAACTGGCAAAATATCTTCTTCAACACCGAGCTTTTTAGCCATTTCAACAACAGGTTGAGGACCTACCTCATTCATAAGACGAGCCGTAATAGTGTTTGTAGAACTTGCTAAAGCATCTTTTAAGGTTTGTACACCCGAGTAATTACCATCAGAATTTTTTGTGGTCCATGGTTCAGGATTTCCAAATTTGTTAGCTTCAATTGTTATAGGTGTTCTTGGGAATGAATCGCAAGGTGACAATTGCAGTTGATCGATAGCTGTAGCATACACAAAAGGCTTAAATGTTGATCCTACTTGACGCTTTCCTTGCTTTACCATATCGTATTGAAAATGCTTGTAGTCCATTCCACCAACCCAAGCTTTTACATGACCAGTAGCAGGATCCATAGACATCATACCTGTACGTAAAAACGACTTATAGTAACGCATAGAATCGATTGGCTTCATAACGGTATCTACCTCACTTGCCTTACCATCTACCCATTTAAAAACCGTCATTTCTTGAGGTTCGTGGAAAGACGCTTCTATTTCCTTATCAGATTTGCCTTGATTTTTTAATATTCTCCAACGTTCACCACGTCTCATTCCGTCTTTCAATAGCTTATTGACTTCCGATTGCGTTAACTCTAAAAATGGAGCTGTTTTATTACGATCTGGTGTATTCTGATTATCAAACTCAGCTTGTAATCTTGGCATATGTTGTGCAACAGCATCTTCTGCATATTGCTGCATACGAGAATCGATAGTTACATAAACTTTTAGTCCGTCACTATATAAATCGTATTTACTCCCATCTGGTTTTCTGTTTTCTTCTTCATTTGCCCACTCTTTCATAAAGCTTCTAAGATATTCTCTAAAATAGGTAGCAATACCTTCTCTATGTGATTCTGGTGTGTATTTTAAATCTAATTCTGTTGCTTGAAGGGAATCTTTAAGTTCTTCAGAAATAAATTCATATTTATACATTTGAGCCAAAACCACATTTCTTCTATTGTGTACTCCAACAGGATTTCTTCTTGGATTATAAAGTGAAGAGTTCTTAAACATACCAACCAACATAGCCGATTCTTTCATATCCAAATCCTTTGGTTCTTTACCAAAATAAATTCTAGAAGCTGAACGAATACCATCACCATTATTACCAAAATCATAGATATTAAAGTACTGAGCCATGATTTCTTCTTTAGTGTACTGACGCTCTAATCGGATAGCAATAACCCATTCTCTAACTTTTTGAAAAAGTCGTTCAATTTTATTATCAGATACTTGATCTGTAAAAAGCTGTTTTGCTAATTGTTGAGAAATTGTACTCGCTCCACCACCACTTCCTAGCTTAAAAATAGCTCTTAATGTACCTCTTCCATCAATACCTGAATGGTCATAAAAACGAATATCTTCTGTTGCAATTAGTGCATCAACTAAATTTTTTGGTAAATCATTGTATCCAACAGGTGTTCTGTTGTCATTAAAATAGAATTTCCCCAATGTCTTATTATCGGATGAAATAATTTCTGTAGCTAAATTAGTTTCAGGATTTTCTAAACGTGTATGGTCTGGCATTTCACCTAAAAAACCCCAAGCAGCAAATAGAAATAACAATACAAATGCCACAATTCCACTTGCGAATAAAATCCAAAACCAACGAATATATTTAGAAAAATCTGCCGTATCAGATTTAGACTGTGTTGTTTTTTTCTTAGCCATACTAAACTGTTATTGTGCGTGTTCTACTCTAAAACCAATATCTGTAACTCCTTCTAAATTTTCAACACCATTAACGTCTCCATTTTCTCTCATAGCATGCTGAACATTTACGGAATAGTTACCCTCTTCTGTAAATTTAAATGGTGCATCATAGCCTCTGTACCATAATTTACTTTCCTTAACATCAGAAAATCCTGCTCCTAAAAGCTCTCCGTTTGGAGCAGCCATTTTATACTCTAGAGTATCTTTAACAGCCTTACCGTTTGGATAGTTAAGCTCTACAATTAGATATAAGTTATTAAACTTATACTCATTGTTATTCCTAATATTTACATAAAGATTGTAATTGCTTGTGGTGTCAGGTGCCTCAAACTTAAAAGTCGCCAAAGAGTCTTTGTGCCATTGATTTGGCACGGATTCATAAACATCAAAAACTGCTTTAGAATCGCAACCTAACATTAGAAAACATAAAGCGGTAATTAGGAATAACTTATTGTTTCTTTTTTGCATTTGGTTGTTGGTTACGTTTTCTATTTCGGTTTTTGTTTCTACTCTTTCTTTTATTGTTACGTTTCTTATTCGATTTTGGATTATCGAAACGCGTTAAACTATCTTGACCTACAACGTTCTCAAATTCGTTTTTAGTATCCTGAATATGCTCTGCAGCATATTCTTCAAGACTAGCTACTTTTTCCTTCTTTTTATTTTTTTCGACTATTTCATTGGCTTGTTCTGCAGTAATAACATGCCAATTCATCCATTCTCCTTCGTAAGCATACCACATTAAACCTTTGAAAATATCTGTCTTTTGGCATACTGCAACACCTTTTTCTGTGTAGAGTTTAGCGTCTGTCTTAGGAAATGATTTTAATGCGTCTAAATAGGCGTCTAACTCATAGTTTAAACAACACTTCAATTTACCACACTGACCTGCTAGTTTTAAGGGATTTAAAGATAATTGTTGGTAACGCGCAGCTGAGGTACTTACAGATCTAAAATCCGTTAACCAGGTAGAGCAACACAACTCTCTACCACAAGAACCAATTCCGCCAAGTCGTGCGGCTTCTTGCCTAAAGCCAACTTGTTTCATTTCTATGCGCGTTCTAAATTCACGTGCAAAAACTTTTATCAGTTCTCTAAAATCTACACGCTCTTCCGCAGTATAATAAAATGTTGCTTTGCTTCCATCTCCCTGATATTCAATATCTGAAATTTTCATTTTGAGATTAAGGTCAATCGCAAACTGACGTGCTTTAACCTTCATCGGCTCTTCCTTATCTCTAGAATCCGACCAAATATCTATATCTTTCTGAGAAGCTTTTCTATAGATTTTAAGTACATTTTCTGCATCGTCTATATCTATTTTTTTGCGCTTCATTTGTACTCTTACAAGTTCACCTGTAAGCGTAACCATACCTATATCGTGGCCAGATTTTGCCTGAGTAGCCACAATATCTCCAATACTTAACGTAAGATTTTCTGTATTTTTATAATAATGCTTTCTTCCGTTTTTAAAACGCACCTCAACTCCAATAAAGGGTTCTTGTCCGTTTGGAAGCGACATATTAGCTAACCAATCAAAAACAGTGAGTTTATTACAGCTATCTGTACCGCAAGTTCCATTGTTTTTGCATCCTTTTGGTTGGCCGTTTTTATCAGTTGTACAACTGTTACAAGCCATAAAAAAGTTATATATTAAGTCTGATTTTCTTGAAAATCAGATAAAGGATTCATAAATATTTAAAAAGTAAAGATACTATTATTTATTCAGAAAATTAATTCATTGTTTAACAGGTTAATAACCTAAATAAATAATTTTATTTTTATTTCGTAATGCTCACAATTTTAAAACATTACAACAATAAAAATTTAATACTATTAAAACAGCTTTGACTTGTAGTTGTATTTATTCTGCTTTTTAAACATCTTTTACCGAAATTATATTTACTGGACATGCTTTTGAAGCTTCAGTACAGGGTTCTAAAATTTCGTAATCGTTAGATTTTAGGGTAAAAAAACCTTTCCTATCGGTTGAATGTAATAATACTGTTTTACCGTCTTTTTTTGACATCCTAAACTGGTTTGGCGCCAACTCTACACAGTAATTACAGCCAATACACTTGTTTCTTTGCAAGGTAACAACAACCATTAAGCTTCAACTTTATTTTCTACAATTTTATAAAGTTTGTCTGATGGTCTTACTCTAAACTCTAATGGAATAGTAATTGAGTCTCCTTTTGTTCCTTTTTCTAACACTTGGTCATTAACTAGCATTTCTTTCAACTCAAACTCTTTTGCACCTGTTGTTGGACCAGTAATTAGCAAAGTATCACCTAATGATAAATCGTACGCTTCAATTTTAAATTCGCCAATTTTAGCTTTTGGATAAAAATGAATGCCTTTACCAATATACACCTTCTTTTGCGTTGCGTGCGAACCTGAACCTTTACTCCATTCGCCTAATTTTTGACCTAAATAGTAACCACTCCAAAAACCACGATTGTAGACTTTTTCTAGCTCTTGCATCCAACCAATTACTTTGTCTTTATCGTAAGTGCCATTTTCTACGCTATCAATTGCATCTCGGTAACATTTGATGACTCTAGCCACATATTCTGGCGCACGACCACGACCTTCAATTTTTAAAACTTTGATACCTGCATTTGCTACTTGGTCTAAAAAGTCGATTGTACAAAGGTCTTTTGGCGACATGATATACTCGTTATCCAATTCCATTTCAAAACCAGTTTCTTGGTCGATAACGGTATATTTTTTTCGACAATTTTGTTTGCAAGCACCACGATTTGCAGACGAGTTTTGCGAATGTAAACTCATATAACACTTACCAGAAACCGCCATACATAACGCGCCGTGACCAAAAATTTCAATCTCTACCAAACGACCTGATGGACCTTTGATTTGTTCTTTTTCAATTTGCTCTGTGATGTGTTTTACTTGACGTAAACTAAGCTCGCGACTTAACACCATTGTATCTGCAAACATGGCGTAAAACTTAACAGTTTCGATGTTTGTGATATTAATTTGTGTTGAAATGTGAACTTCCATACCCAACTCTCTAGCTACAGCAATTACTGCTTGATCCATTGCGATTACGGCGGTAATATTAGCTTCTTTCGCTTTTTTTACTAAGGTTTTTACGATAGATAAATCGTGATCGTAAATAATAGTATTAAGCGTTAGGTACGTTCTTACATTTTTGGCTTGACAACGTTTAGAGATTTCTTCTAAATCGTCTAAAGTGAAATTAATAGACGCACGAGCACGCATATTTAGTTGCTCTACTCCAAAATAAACCGAGTCTGCGCCATTATCTAAAGCTGCCTGCAAAGATTCAAAATTTCCTGCAGGCGCCATTAATTCTATCTTTTGCATCTTACTAGTCTTGTTTACTTTTTAGAGTTTCAAAAATATTACGCAAGTCTTTTTTATACGGCAAATGGTCTGCACGTCCTTTTTTAAAGATATCGTTACTATTACCTTGCCCTTTACGTAATGCTTTTTGCTCTTCGTAAGGCAATGCGTTTATTTCTTTACAAGTTGAAGAACAGCAATTGTCCATTTCAGCTTTACAATCTTCACATTGGATAAATAGTAAATGGCAAGCATCATTTGCACAGTTAACGTGCGTGTCACAAGGTTTCCCGCATTGGTGACATTGTGCAATAACATCATCACTTATTTTTTCTGAACGACGCTCGTCAAACACAAAATTCTTTCCTATAAACTTATTTTCTAAAGCTTTTTCGTTGACCTGTCTTGTGTATTCTATAATTCCACCGTCAAGTTGATAGACATTTTTAAACCCTTTGTGTTTAAAATATGCGCTGGCTTTTTCGCAACGGATACCGCCAGTACAGTACATCACTAATTTTTTGTCTTCTTTGTGTGCTTTTAAATCGTCTTCAATAATATCTAAAGACTCTCTAAAGGTATCTACATCTGGCGTTATGGCGTTTTTAAAGTGACCTATTTCGCTTTCGTAGTGGTTACGCATATCTACTAACACCGTGTTTTCGTCTTCGATTAAATCGTTAAACATTTCGGCATTAACGTGTATTCCTTTGTTGGTCACGTCAAAAGTATCGTCATTTAATCCATCGGCAACAATCTTATCTCTCACCTTAACTTTCAGCTTTAAAAAAGACATATTGTCTTGCTCTACAGCAATGTTTAGTCTTACATTTTCTAAAAAGTCAATGCTGTCTAAATGAGTTTTGAAGTTTTCAAAATTTTCGGCAGGAAGCGATAATTGGGCATTGATACCTTCGGTAGCGACGTAAATTCGACCTAAGACATCTAAACTGTTCCATTTAATAAACAGTTGGTCTCTAAATTCTTGTGGATTGCTAATGCGCGCATATTTGTAAAAAGACAGAGTAAGACGTTCTTTACCTGCTTTTTCAATAAGTTCGGCACGTTCATTAGCGCTTAATTTGTTGTACAGTTGCATGCTATACTTACGTTTTAAGAGTTAATAAATCGGTGCAAAGGTATTATTTGTTACTGAAATGAAAAGTTTTGGAGTAAAAAAAGCATTTTGAATCAACAAAATGCTTTTTTAAGATTAACAACTACTAACTTAAGAATTTATGCTAACCTACACCGACTATCAAGAATCGAGGTGTTCACGACAATTGAAACGCCTAATGTCTTCGCTAATTTGGTGTTTTTAAAAATAGACTTCATCTTAAAGACTTACACCTACTTTTTAAAAAATTTTCATAGCAATTTTTTCCTTTTTCAAACTGTAGATGTAAAAAGTGTAAAATGGTTGCGTCATTAAATTGAAAAAAATAAAATAAGTGGTATTTTTGATATCAATTTAATTAAGACAATAAGAAGAAATGAGTAGTGAAAAAGATGCAAAATTAAAAGCGTTAAAGCTAACGCTAGACAAGTTAGATAAGGCCTACGGAAAAGGTACTGTGATGAAAATGAGTGATCAGGCTATTGTAGATGTAGATGCAATTTCGTCTGGCTCTTTAGGCTTAGATATTGCCTTAGGAGTAGGCGGATACCCAAGAGGAAGAGTAATAGAAATATACGGTCCTGAATCTTCAGGTAAAACAACCTTAACACTTCATGCTATTGCCGAAGCACAAAAAGCTGGAGGTATTGCTGCGTTTATTGATGCTGAACATGCTTTTGATCGTTTTTACGCTGAAAAGCTTGGTGTTGATTTAGAAAATTTAATCATCTCTCAACCAGATAATGGTGAACAGGCTTTAGAAATCGCTGATAATTTGGTACGTTCGGGAGCTATAGATATCGTAGTAGTCGATTCTGTTGCGGCTTTAACACCAAAGAGTGAGATTGAAGGTGAAATGGGTGATTCTAAAATGGGCTTACATGCGCGTTTAATGTCTCAAGCGTTAAGAAAATTAACCGCTTCCATTAGTAAAACAAACTGTACTATGATTTTCATTAACCAATTACGTGAAAAAATTGGTGTGATGTTTGGCAATCCAGAAACTACAACTGGTGGTAACGCACTTAAATTTTACGCTTCAGTAAGATTAGATATAAGACGCTCAACTCAAATTAAAGACTCTAATGGTGACGTTATGGGTAATAAAACCCGAGTAAAAGTGGTAAAGAATAAGGTAGCACCACCATTTAGAACAGCAGAATTTGACATCATGTATGGTGAAGGAGTTTCAAAAGTCGGTGAAGTTTTGGATTTAGCAGTAGAAAAAGATGTTGTGAAGAAGAGTGGTTCTTGGTTTAGCTATGAAGACACTAAGTTGGGGCAAGGTAGAGATGCTGTAAAGTCATTGATAAAAGACAACCCTGAATTAATGGACGAGCTCGAAGAAAAAGTTAGGGCAATAATTAACGAAGCCTAGTTTAAAAAATTAAAATCCTGAAAAATTTCAGGATTTTTTTGTTTTTAGACGCAACCCTTTTGAACTTTATGCATCTACGAAGTGAAATAATTTGATTAATGATGATTATGAGAAAATATGCTTTAATATTTATCTTTTTTTTCAGTTTGCTTACTTCATGCTCATTAGATGATAATACTAATGAATATGATTATTATTTGGAAATACTTCCTATTGAAAGTGTGGATGTCCCGACACAATTTGTACATGGTGAAACTTATGAAATTTCAATGACCTATACCAAGCCAAGTCCATGCTATCAATTCAATGATTTTATTTATGAAATTAATGGGAGTGAACGAACCGTAGCTATAGTAAATACCGTTTATTATAATGGAGAGTCAAATTGTATTGGTGATGAGGAAGAGATTACAGTAAGTTTTAATTTTAGTGTTTTAGGACACGATACTTATGTGTTTAAATTTTTCCAAGGAGAGGACTCGCAAGGTATAGATCAATACTATATAGTTGAAGTACCTGTAGTTGATGAGTAATTTTTTTTGAAAACTATTTGAAAAGAAAATAATTATTAATTAATCCCAAAACTAATGTGAGTTTAGAACAACTCATAAAAAATTGTATAAAACAAGATGCTAAAGCTCAAAGCCAATTATACAAGCAATACGCAAGTAAGCTATTTTCGGTTTGTCTTAAGTATTCTAATAACTATGCTGAGGCGGAAGATAATCTGCACGATGCATTTATAACTGTATTTAATAAAATAGATCAGTATAAAAATAAAGGTTCTTTTGAAGGTTGGTTAAAACGAATAGCTATAAATACTGCATTACAACGGTACAGAGAAAATGTTGGTGTTTTTGATATTGTTAATGAAGATAATATTAAAGATGTTTCAGTAGATATAAATGATGATGATGTTAGTCTGGAGTTTCTACTAAAAATTATTCAGGAATTACCAGATCGTTATCGGTTGATATTCAACTTGTACGTTTTAGATGGTTATTCTCATGTTGAAATTAGTGAGTTGATTAACATTTCGGTAGGAACTTCTAAATCAAATTTAGCAAGAGCAAGATTGATTTTGAAAGATAAAATAGAGAATTACAAAGCGAATTCTAATTCGCAGAGTTTATAAAAATGAACGATAAGAAAAATATAGATAGACTTTTTCAAGAAAAGTTCAAGGATTTTGAAATGGCACCAGATGATGCCGTTTGGAATCGTATTTCTGAAAGTCTTCCTAAGAAAAAGAAAAAGCGACGTGTTATTGCTCTTTGGTGGCAATATGGCGGTGTAGCTGCTGTAATAGCCATTTTACTCACTGTAGGTGTTGCTGTTTATAATTCTGGAAATAACAAAAATCTAAACCCTTCTGTTGTTGAAACAAATAATTCTAATCAAAAAGAAGAAAACAAGAAAACAGAAACAAATATCAAAGATTCTTCAAAAAGCATACAGAATGAACTTAAAGAATCTAAAAGCGATTACAACAATGGTTTAGCGAATTCTTCTTCTGATAAAAATTTGAACTTAAACACAAAAGAAAATACACCATCCCAGCAAGAAAATTCCGCCAATACTTTAAGTAATACATCTCAAAGAAATCGCATTACAGAAAACAAAAACATCAATAATAAAAAAGAAGCTGGTATTACTGAAAAACAACAAGGCATTACAACTATTAGTGACCAAATAAAAGATGGCTCAAAAGTGACTTCTAATTCTGACAAGTCAAAAACCAATAGTTCTGAGACCAATCAACTCTCAACAGAAAATGAACTGGAATCTGCAATAAAGAACACTATTAAAGACAGTAATTCTGCTGTTGTTAGTAATGACTCTTCCACAAACACAAAAAACAACAGCAACTCAAATTCTGATAATGTTGAAAACACCATTACAGAAAATTCAATTGTTGACGAAACTAAAAAACAGTCTATAGAAGACGCTATTGCGGAGAATTCTGAAGATATTATAGATGAAAAAGAAGAAGAAAACCAAAACAGGTGGAGCATTGCACCAAATGTTGCGCCTGTTTATTACAGTTCTTTAGGAAAAGGCTCATCTATTGATAGTCAATTTAATGAAAATGCCAAAAGTAGTGATGTTAACATGAGCTATGGCATCAATGCTAGTTATGCTGTTTCAAGAAAGTTAAAAATACGTGCTGGCGTTAACCGTGTTAATCTTAGTCAAAAAACTTCTGATGTTTATGCTTTTGCTGGATCATCTACAGCTGCAAGAGCTAATAATTCAGAACAATCTACTGGCGGAAATATTGATTATGGCAAAAAATCTGGCGGTGTAGTGCTTATGAGCTCTTCAATGCTTTTTGGCTCTTCTGCTCCAGAAGCCTTTAATACACAATTAGCTGGCGATGTAGATCAACGCTTCGGTTTTATTGAAGTACCTCTAGAATTAGAGTACAGCTTATTAGACAAAAAGTTTGGGGTTAATGTTATTGGTGGGTTTAGTACTTTCTTTTTAAATCAAAATGAAATATATGCTGACATCGATGGTGCTTCAACTTTAATAGGTGAAGCTAATAACATCAACAACACAAGTTTTAGTGCCAATTTTGGATTGGGATTAGACTATAACTTGTCGCAACATTGGAATATAAATCTTGAGCCTCAGTTCAAGTACCAAATAAATACATTCAGTAATACTTATGGTGATTATAGACCATTCTTTATTGGTGTATATACAGGATTAAGTTTTAAGTTTTAGGTTAAATTTAAGTTAGAAGATTGCATACAATTAAGCAATGATGAATGCAATGATGACAAAAGCTACTCTTGGTTAGAGTGGCTTTTTGTTTTTATGGGTTTACTCAACTCCTCAAAAATAATATTTCTCGCTTTTTCATTTAAGCTTTTAGTATCTTGAGTTGTTAAATCTTCTGTCTTTAGAAAATGATGAATTTTTGCTCGCATTCTTCCTGGCCCACCACTAAAGAAAGTATACGAAAATCGTTTTTTATTATCATAAAAAGTTATTGGCACTACGGGTATTTTATGGTTTATTGCTAATCTAAACGCTCCATCTTTAAAATCATCTAATAGTACATGCTCTTCTGGCACACCGCCTTCAGGAAATATACAAATGCTCAACCCTTGTCTTAGTCGTCGCTGTGCTCTTAAAAAAACAGCTTGTCTACTTTTGGCACTACTTCTATCTACCAAAATACAAGTGCGCTTATAAAAGAATCCAAATAGTGGAATCTTCGCCAATTCTTGCTTACCAACAAAAACAAAAGGATTTTTAACTGTAACCAACATCAACATAATATCGGTCATTGAGGTGTGGTTCGCAATAAACATATAGCTTTTCTTTACATCTGGTTTTTCTTCTCTTATCACTTTATAAGAAAAGCCCATTCCTACGAGAATAAACTTAGCCCAAAACCTTGCTAGCCTAAAAAAGAACGGATACCATTTTTCTCTAGAAATAGAAATTAAAAGAATAGGAAACAAAATTACGATTGGTAAAGCCACCAAAACATAGAACCATATTCTATACAAAACCCAAAATGGATATTTTATTATTCCCATAGCACCAAAACTAAGTATTTAAATGAAATCACTTCTTATAGTTCTGCTAAAAAATTTAACTTTGCTTTCCAATTAGAAATTTAAGTTTAATAATAAAGTGATTCCTGCTTATTACTTGCTATCAGACTGAAGTTTATTGAAGTCTTGTAGTAAATAGAGCAGAATTAAAAAGATACCTGCCTTCGCAGGTAATATTATGGCAAGAATATTAACAGGAATACAAAGTACAGGAACACCGCATTTAGGTAATATTTTAGGAGCAATTTTACCAGCGATTGAACTCTCTGAGCAAAGCGATAATGAATCATATTTGTTTATTGCCAACCTACACACCTTAACCCAAATTAAAAATGCTGAAGAGCTAAGATATAACACCTATTCTGTTGCTGCTACTTGGTTAGCGTTTGGACTGGATATTGAAAAAACAGTATTTTACCGACAGAGCGATATTCCTCAAGTTACAGAACTTGCTTGGTATCTCGATTGCTTTTTTCCATATAACCGACTTAAACTTGCACATGGCTTTAAGGACAAAGCAGACCGATTAGAGGATGTTAACACAGGTTTGTTTATGTACCCAATGTTGATGGCTGCAGATATTTTGCTCTATGATGCCGAAATTATTCCTGTTGGAAAAGATCAAGTGCAGCATATTGAATTTACTCGCGACGTCGCTTCGAGATTCCACACCAAAATGGGAGAGGTCTTTGTACTACCTGAAGAGCGTTTACAAGAAAATACTATGCTTATTCCTGGTACGGATGGCGAAAAAATGAGTAAGAGTAGAGATAACTTTATTAATATCTTTTTACCAGAAAAACAACTGCGTAAAAAGATTATGTCTATAGAAACCGATAGTACTCCGCTTGAAGAACCAAAAGATTGGAAAACCTGTAATTGTTTTGCCATATACAGCTTATTAGCTTCTGAAAGTCAAATAGCAGAAATGAAGGCCAATTACGAAGGTGGTAATTACGGTTACGGACATGCTAAACAAGCTTTGTATGAATTGATTTTAGAGCGTTTTGCTGAACCAAGAGAACGCTATAACTACTATATGAATAATCTTAAAGAATTAGATGCTGTGTTAGCTGAAGGTGCTAAAAAGGCTAAAGTTGTTGCTGATGATGTATTGAAGCGTGTTAGGGAAAAGGTTGGGTATTAAAGCCAATCTCTTTAAAGACCTCACAGGTTTAAAAAACCTGTGAGGTCTTTGTTAAGCTCAAATAACCTCAAACAACTTCCCAGGCAAAGGTCTTATCACACCTTTCAATTCCATCGTTAATAAAATACCTGCTAATTTATAAGTGGGAATATTGCATTGTATAGCAATAACATCTAGTAATTCCTTGCCATTGACTTCCAAAAAATTGTAGATGACTTTTTCATCACCTTCTAACTCTACAAATAATTGCTTTTGAACATGTTTCTTGGACGCTGAGGCACTCGAAGCGTCTTCAAGTTGCCAATTCAACAGATATGGTACATCTAAAGGATCGGACAATAAATGTGCTTTTTGAAATTTTATAAGATTATTACAACCTATACTCTGGCTATCTGTGGTTCTTCCTGGTACAGCAAACACTTCTCTATTGTAAGAGTTTGCAATATCAGCAGTCACCAAACTGCCGCCTTTTTCAGCGGATTCTATAACGATGGTAGCTTCGCTTAAACCTGCAATGATTCGGTTTCGCTTTAAAAAGTTATTTCTATCAAAAACATCTGTACTCCAAAAATCTGTAAAAAACCCACCATGCTTTTCTAGGTCAGCAACATATTTTTCATGTACTTTCGGGTAAATTTGATTTAATCCGTGAGCCAAACAACCAATAGTTTGTAAGTTGTGTTTTACAGCTGCCTTCTGAGCCGTAATATCAGTACCATAAGCAAAACCAGATACAATTATTGGATTGTAAACAGCTAAACTTTCAACCAATTTCTCACAAAACGCAATTCCACTAGTAGTTATTTTCCTTGTGCCAACGATACTAATTATAGGTTGGCTTTTAATATTGATATTTCCAGACTGAAACAACACTATTGGGCCATCAATACAATGTTTCAACTTTTCGGGATAGGTATCTTCTGTAAAATAATGCGCTAAGATGTTATTGTCTTTAATGAACCGTAATTCATTTTCAGCTTCCTCAAAATGGGTTTTATCAAAAAGACCTTCAATAGTAATTGTACCTATGCCATCAATCTTTAAAAGATTAGACCTTTTTTCGTTAAAAACAGCTTCGGCTGAACCACAATGATTGATCAATTTCTTTGCTGTAGTCGCTCCTATTTTTGGTACATGTTGTAAGGCTAAAGCAAAAATTAATTGTTGATCCGTCATTTTAAAGTATTGATTTCAAACCTACAAGAAACTAAATTTTTCTGATGTTAATAACTAAACAGGGACAAAGTTTCATCAGAAACAAAAATTTTTAACTTTGCTTTTATGCAGTTAGAGACTTACATCAGCGACCTTTTATACCGTTACGATTGTGTTACCGTTCCTGGATTGGGAGCCTTTTTAACCAATCGTGTTTCGGCAAAAGTTCATGAAATTACACATACGTTTTATCCACCTAAAAAGGTGCTATCTTTTAATGAGCAACTTCAAAATAATGATGGTCTTTTAGCTAACTACATAGCCGAAGTTGAAAAGATACCTTATTCTACAGCGACTGAAAAAATTGCTAAGCAAGTAAAATCTATTAAATCTTACTTGGTAGAAGGTGAAACTATTCAATTTCAAAACATAGGAGAATTAATATTGAACACTGATGGTAAGATTATTTTTGACCCATCAACTCATATTAATTACCTAACGGATTCTTTTGGGTTGTCTCACTTTACATCTTCGGATATTAATCGTGAGGTTTACAAAGAAGAAGTTGAAGCTATTGAAGAAAAAGCACCTATTGCGTTTACTCCTGAAAAGCGATCTAACCTTAATTTGTTAAAGTATGCTGCTGCAGCTGTTGTTGTATTGGGTCTAAGTGGTTTTTTAGGCGCTTCTTATTACAATAATTCCATAGAAAGCCATAATCAATTAGCTCAAGAACAAGCTAATGAACAGTTAGACGCAAAAGTACAGGAAGCTACTTTTGTAATTAGTAATCCACTACCTGCTGCGACGCTGTCTTTAGAAAAAAAACAAACGGGTAATTATCATATTGTGGCTGGCGCTTTTAGAATTGAAGCTAATTCTGATAAAAAGGTAAAACAACTAAGAGACAACGGTTTTAAAGCTAGAAAAATCGGTGTTAACCGTTATGGTCTTCACGAAGTTGTTTATGGTAGTTTTGAGACAAGAGCCGAAGCACAGCAAGAACTTTACAACATAAGAAAAGAGCATAACCGCGATGCGTGGTTATTGATTAAGAAATTAGATTAATTCTTTCTTATCCCTTTATTTCTTTAAAAGCACCTTATCTTTGCACAAATTTTAAGAATTTATGCAATCTAGAACAGCTTCTCAATCTAAAACTACGGTAACCGACTTAGTATTACCAAGCGAAACTAATCCTATCAACAACTTATTTGGTGGTGAATTATTAGCACGCATGGATAGAGCTGCTAGTATTGCTGCAAGACGACACTCTAGACGAATTGTAGTAACCGCTTCAGTAAATCACGTAGCTTTTAATAGAGCTATTCCTTTAGGTAGTGTGGTGATGATTGAAGCTAAAGTTTCAAGAGCGTTTACATCTTCTATGGAAGTTTATATGGACGTTTGGATTGAGGACAGGGAGTCTGGCGAATGTATCAAAGCCAATGAAGCTATTTATACCTTTGTAGCTGTTGACGAAACTGGTAGACCTGTAAAAGTTCCTGAGTTAATTCCTGAAACAGAACTTGAAAAAGAGCGCTTTGATGCTGCTTTAAGACGTAAGCAATTAAGCTTAGTCTTAGCAGGAAAAATGAAACCTGCTGATGCTACTGAGTTAAAGGCCCTTTTTGAGTAGTTTTTATACTAATATACTGGCGCAGCCAAAATGTAATTTGTTACTATAATTTTCCCTAAAATGTAAGACCAAGCAATCTTTTGTCTTGTTTAATTTAGATTCTTCACTATCGCTCTGAATGACATGCAAATATCTTTAAATTATATAAAACCTAAACTTGTGCTTGTCATTCTGAAGGACGAAGGACTGAAGAATCTCTCAAATTTCACGATTCAAAAAATTCCATTGAGGGTTAAATAACTTAATCAAATCCTCTTTTTTATTTCTACTCCAACCCTTTATCTCTTTTTCTCGCTTTATGGCATTTTCTACCTCAAAAAATGTTCGTGATAAATAAGGAAGAAACATTTATACTTGGCTGTAAAAGCTTTAGAAAACGGCTCAGGATTATTATGAAAATATAGTCTGTCTTTAAGATTATTCGTCATTCCTGTATATAAAACTGTTTTACTTTTATTCGTTAAGATATATACGTAGTAGTTATGTGTACCTATTGTTTTCATATTTAAAGGCTAGATTCTTCGCTGTCGCTCTGAATGACATTCAAAAAATCTTTAAATTATATAAAACTTAAACTCATGTTTGTCATTCTGAAGGATGAAAGACTGAAGAATCTCTCTTTATTAATTTTACTTTTATTAGATTCTTCGCTACGCTCTGAATGACAAATAACTGCTCAATCTATGGTGGCTATGTTGTAGTAAAGGTGAATTAAAACTTAGCTAACCAATATTGGGGATTTAATCTTTGATCGTTCTTAAATAAACGGAAGTCTAATAAACTTTCGCCATTTACTTTACTAGTGAATACTTTACCTATAACCTGACCTGTTGTGACTTTATCACCAGGTTTGACGTAAACTTTTGATAAGTTGTAATAGATAGTAAAATAATTTCCGTGACGAATTAATATTCCTGGGTTAGCGTTTTTTACAAGTATAATTTTAGAAACCACACCATTAAATACAGTTTTAACATCAGCATTTGCTGTAGTTGCAATTTTAATTCCAGAATTATTGACTTCAACAGAGTTGTCTGTTAAAGAGCGTGTTTTACCAAATTTTCCTTTAATGACTCCTCTTTCAACCGGCCAGCCTAGTTTCCCTTTGTTAGACTCAAAATTTGTTGCTAATTTTTTTGCTTCTGGAGTCATTACAAATTTTGATGAGCTAGAGCTCGTATTAGGTTTTCCTTTGTTAGCTTCTTTGTTAGCCGCTGCAATAGCTTCTCTAATTAACCTATTTATTTCCTTATCTAAACGATCAGCTTCCTGTCTTTTTTCCTTGATTTGAGCTGCGAATTTACCCATATCTGCTTTTATAGAAGCCATTAAGGTTTCACGTTCTTTAAGCTCTTTTTCTAATTCACGTTTAGCTATTCGGTTATCTTCAATTAACTTTTGCTTGTCTTCTTTCTGTTTAGTAAGTTGAATATTTAAATCTTGAAGTTCTTTTGTTTTAGTCTTTATAGCTTCACCTTGTTCCTTTTGGTAATTGGCATACTGCTTAATGTATTGTAGTCTTTTATAAGCTTGTTTAAAGTCTTCCGAAGACAACAAAAACATAATTTTACTCTGCTCAGACTTACTTTTATAAGACTTTACTACCATTGCAGCATAATCTTCCTTCAGCTCTTCTAATTGCGCTCTAAGGCTCGTTATTTCCTTTTGATTGGCATTTATTTCTCTGGTCAGTAAATTAGCTTGCTCATTGGTAATTCTGATAAGATTCTGCCTAACATTAACCTTGTAGTTTAAGTCTTCAATAAGTGTGAGAGCGGATTTTTCTTCTTTCTTCTTACTTGTATATATTAATTTGAATTCCTCTATTTCTCTTAAAATCTGCTGACGCTGTGCTTCTAGCTTTTTTTGCATAGCGCTTTGGGCAGATAACTGCACAGATGAAAATAATATGACTAAAACCACTAAGGCATTACAATATTTTTTCATCATTTTAATATTAAAAGATTTCTCGTCGTTCATTCTTCACTCTGTCGAAATGACAAATACATTTATTTTATAACTATTTCTTTATAACCAGCAGGAATTTTAAACGGGAAGCGCACTTCCTCATTTAAAGATACAGATTTATACTCTAAAGTAATTGCCACCTGATCAGAATCTTCAACCGCAATTATTCTAATATTCTGAGGAAGAATTTGCTTATCCACTTCTTGATACGACGCATAATCTACTTGTAACATACGCTTCTTTAATTGCTGAAACATTTGTAAACTATCCATCTTAAAATGCGACGGATTGATTAAATAAAACAATTCTAACAATGCATTTTGATCTTTTGGCTGAAGCGCATAAGAGTTTTCGTTTATTGCGACTTGATAGGGTTCATCTTTCAAATTAGTAATTGCTTGCCCTAAAAGTATATTTTGAACTCTGTCAAAATCTAAATCAATACCAGCAACATCACTCAGCAACTTATAGTCTCCATCAAAGTATTCGTTATCAATCTTGTTATAAAACTGAACTTTTTCTGGTGTTATCATCATCCGAGCCATTCCAAAAGAAGCACTTAACCAAATTACTTTATCCTTTTCCATTCTAAAGCTAAAGGTATGGCCTTGCTCTTTTTCTCCTTGAATAAGATCAATCTCTACTCTGGCGTTCATGGTTTTAAAATCAGCTTCGTTTTTTTCGTGCTGTTTTATCACTTGTTTAGCCGAAAGCTTATCGCTTGCTTCACCTGATGCAATAACGTTTTTGGTAGATTTACAACTTAATGCTGTAGCTATAATCACAAAACTTAATGTGATTTTTAGGCTTTTATAGATTTTGGGTAACTTCATTTATTGTTGTGCTTTTAAAGCTTGTGCCTTTTTAGCAAACGTTTCGGATTTACTAATATTATTTAATCCTTTGTATGCTATACTTAATTCTGAATAAAAATCGGATTCCATTTGTGGGTTCTCTATCAAGAAATCGAGGCCCATTTCCAGCTGATTTTTTGCTTTTTTGTACTCACCCAGTTTATTGTTTGCTACACCATTAACCAAATATAAAATTGGTTGTGCTGGATACAACTCTAAGGCGCGTTCAGAATCTTCTACAACGGCATTATAATCCTCAATGTCTAGTTGTAATAATAAGACGTCTTTTATCAATTTAAAATCCTTTGGATTTTGTTTTAAAGCTTCTTTAAAGTTTGAAAGTGCTTTTACTTTGTCACCCGCTTTTAAATAATAAGCTCCCAAATCGCTATGGGTTTGAGCATCTTTATTTTGATCTATTAATGCTGTTATTTCTATTAAATCGGATTCGTACTCTGGGTTTTGAGCCACAAAAGCCACAAAGTCTTTTAATACTTTAGCCTTAGCATCTGCATTGATTTCTGGGCTTGTTAATGCAATTCTCACTGAGTTGATAGCATCATCTATTTTATCGTCTTGCAAGTAAAACTTATATAAAGCTAAGTGTACAAACTTAGAGTCTGGTTTTACTTTTAAAAGGTTTCTTGCAGCTTTGTAGGCTTTCTTTTTGTCACCCGTTTGGCTATAACGGTAAATCAGCTTTAGGTGATTATCTTCGATATTAGGATTGTTTGCAATACGTTGTTCTAAGTTTTCTATTCTATCGTCTGCGTTACCTGTAATACTATAAATATCATTACGCATGGCGTCTCTAGACTCACTTAAACCGTATTCTTCATCTAACTCATCTAAAATATCTAGCGCTTGTTTATAACGTTCTTCCCTAACATATAGAGCTGCTAAATCTTCTTTATAATCTGGGTGATATCTAACAAGTTGCTTTATGGTTTTTATCGCATTATTGACATCATCTTGTTGGTAATACACATCATAAAGCTCGTCTAAAAACCAAACATTGTCTGGTTGCATATCTATAGCTTTCTTTAGATATTCTTCTGCAGCTCCAAAGTTTTTAAGTTTGTTGTAGTTTTTACCAAGCTCAAAATAAATGACAGGCTTTTTAGAATCTAGATTTAAACATTTGTGAAGCGCTTCAACCGCTCTATCATAGTTTTCTATGCCTTTTTGTTTTAAGGCTTCAAAAAAGTGCTCTTGAAATTCGTCTTCAACATTTCCTAAGTCATCATCTGGTCGTTTGTTGAAATCGACTTGGGCCATAGCAAAGCTTGGTACTAAAAATAGTACTAGTAGAAGTTTTGTTATGTGTTGTTTTAATTTCATATTTAGATTCTTCGCTAACGCTCTGAATGACAAATTGGTTTCAAAAGTTATTCCAAACTTGTGTTTGATTATGATTTTTCGCGGTAACCGAAAGATAGCAAATTGCAATTAATTCTGATTAGGAATTTAGGCGCAATGAGCTATATACAATATTGTAGCAAGTTTTTTATTTATATTTCTCAAATGTTTTTTCAAGTCCTTCAATCAAAACTTTCATTGATTTAGGGTAACAGTTTCTAATGCTTTTTAATTCAATTTTAGTGTCTTTTCCGTTTTCAGAAATTAATATTGTAATAGGTGCTAAATAGTCGCAATTTGTGGCACTAATTTCCTTTTCATATTCTATTAATTTATCAGTAGATTTTCTATACACCCTACTGATAAATTTTTCGTCTAACAAGTTAACTGTTTTGATAGAATTAAACTTGCCCAAATCTATGTCATAACAATTATCAATTTCAATTTTACGACTCGTAACACGAAAGGCCACGTACTTGCATTGATTGTTGTTATATTTAGTGCTAATCAGAATCATACTCTTGTCATTTCTGACTTGACTAAATGCCATTGAAGAGATTATCAATAAGAATAAAATTCCTAAAATTAGTTTCATATTGTGTTCATTAAATGTATAACAACTTGAGATAATGAGATTTCTGCCTGCGCAGGAATGACAATCGCGATTTATTCCATCACAGTATAATCACCAATACTAATTTTAGTAAACTCGCCATTATACTTAACGTGGTTACCAATCATAGCTTCGTCTAAATTAGCGTTTTTAATAGTCGTCTGATTCTGTATTAAGCTATTTTTAACGGTTGAGTTTTCAATAACACAATCTTTGCCTATAGAAACGTTAGGGCCAACCGTAGCGTTCTTTAAAACCGTTCCTTTTGCGATGAAACACGGTTCAACTACTTTTGAATTCTCTAAAACGACAGAATCGTCAACTAATTGCTCTTCGCCATCTGCTTTTAAGAAGCCTAACATCTTGGTATTGGTTTCTAGCGTTACGTTTTTGTTTCCGCAGTCCATCCATTCATCAACTGTACCAGTTTTGAATACTTTCCCATCTGCCATCATGCGCTTTATACCATCGTTAATTTGGTATTCTCCACCATTCATTACATTTTCGTCTAAAACTTCTTGAAGCTTCGCTTTTAAAACGGCAACATCTTTAAAGTAATAGATTCCGATTACGGCTTGGTCACTCACAAAAGTTTCTGGTTTTTCTACAAGCTCAATAATTTCTTGATTGTCGTTAAGCTTCACTACACCATAAGCTTCAGGATTTTCCACTTGCTTGGTCCAGATAACACTGTCTGCACTTGGGTCTAAATCAAACTCAGCTCTTATCAGCGTATCTGCATAAGCAATTACCGCAGGACCTGAAAGTGATGGTTTAGCACTCATAATAGCATGACCAGTTCCTAACGGTTGATCTTGTCTGTAAATGGATGCTTTAGCGCCTAAATCTTCAGCCAACTCCGTTAAACTCTCAACCACATCATCTCCAAAAAAAGCTGGATCGCCAAGCACAAAAGCCACTTCTTCAATAGGTTGCTTTAAAACCTTAGCAATATCTTTTACCAAACGATGCACGATGGGTTGGCCTGCTACCGGAATTAATGGTTTTGGAACTGTTAAACTATGTGGCCTTAAGCGTGAGCCTCGACCCGCCATTGGTACTATTATTTTCATTTTTTTTAGACATTAGACCGCTTTGCTGTTAGATAATAGACGCTAGACGGTTTTTTTGATTTTTAAATGTTCTTTAAAATTTAGCACGAATTCAGAAACAATCTTCTTTCTTATTCTAAAATCGTCAATCGTAATTCTTCAATCATTTGGTTCCTGTACTACCAAAGCCCCCTTCGCCTCTATCGGTTTCTGAAAGCTCTTCAACCTCTATCCATTCTGCACGTTCGTGTTTTGCAATAACTAGCTGCGCAATGCGTTCACCATTTTGAATGGTAAATTCTTCATTTGATAGGTTGACTAAAATCACGCCTATTTCGCCTCTGTAATCGGCATCTACAGTTCCTGGTGCATTTAAAACTGTGATTCCTTTTTTTGCTGCTAGTCCACTTCTTGGTCTTACTTGTGCTTCGTAACCAATAGGTAATTCTATATATAATCCTGTACCTACAATGGTTCTTTCTAAAGGTTTAAGAATTCTATCTTCTGAAAGGTTTGCCCTTAAATCCATTCCAGCTGAAGCTATGGTCTCGTAATGCGGTAAATTATGGTTGGATTTATTTATTATTTTTATTTCCATGTTTCTTTGTCTAATCTTCTAAAAAGTGAAGACATTGTATTAATTCAAAATCTGTTTTAACTGTTTCTTTTCTAGGAAAACAACTAATCCCAAAAATACAATTATCATAGCAATTCCTATGTAGTAATTACCTGGATAATAATAAAAAGATAATGCTGACAGTGCTATCGAAACAATTAGGTACAACCCTATTTTTTTTAAATTGTAAGGTATTGGATAGTATTTTCTCCCAAAATAAAATGACAATAGCATCATAGAAGCATAGGCCACTAATGTTGCTACTGCAGATGCTTTGTAACTGAATTGATGAATAAACGCTAGATTGATTATCAATGTTACCACCGCACCAAACACAGAAATATAGGCACCATATTTTGTTCTATCCGTAACCTTATACCAAACAGAAAGATTATGATATATACCTAAACAGAAATTTGCTAAAAGAATTATAGGAACAATCCACATGGCTTCCCAATACGCCTCACTTCTTATGATGAAAGGTTTAATTAAATGTGCAAAAACAGCAACTGTTAATAGTATAATGGAACCAAAGGCTACAAAAAATTCAAGAATTAATGCATAGTTTTTTTGAGGGCTTTTTGATTTGGCATGACTGAAAAAATACGGTTCAATTCCAAGTCTAAATGCTGTTGCAAACAACGTCATAAACAATGCTAATTTATAACATGCTGAATACATTCCTATTTCGCTATCTGCTATATCTGAAGGTAACAATTCTTTTAGTAGAATACGGTCAAAAGCTTCGTTTATAGAAAATGCTACACCTGCAACCAATACAGGAAGTGCATATCTCATCATTTGTTTCCAAAGCGTTTTGTTAAATCTAAACTTGAGTTTTAAATAAAACGAAAGCATTGCCATCAATGTAAACCCACTTGCTACCAAATTTGCAATGAAAATATAACTGACTTCAAAGTTGGGCTTATAAATACTTTCAAAAAAAGATCCTTCAGATGCTAAATCTTTTAATGCTAATAGGAAGAATAAATTAAGCCCAATATTAATACAAACGTTAAGAATCTTAATTATAGCATATTTCATCGGTTTTTGATTCGCTCTAAGCCAAGCAAAAGGGATAATAACTAGAGCATCTAAAAGTAAAATCCATATGACTAAGTTGACATATTTCACATCTATTTCAATGACATTAGCAATGTGACTTTGAAATATTAATGCCAAGAGGAAAAACACCAGTGATGATATTACTAAAGAAATTGTAGCTGTACCTATAACGGCTTCTTTATCCTCTTCCTTATTAAAAAAACGGAAGAAAGCAGTTTCCATACCATAAGCTAGTATGACATTGAATAAAATAAAATATGAAAATATAACCGAGACTTCACCATATTCCGCAGGACTTGATAAGACGTCTGGACTTGTGTACAATGGCACTAATAAAAAACTCAACATTCTTGGTAGCACAGTTGCTAAACCATAAATGAATGTTTGTTTAAAAAGAGATTTAAATCCGCTCAATCCTAAATTATTAGTACATCAAAAGTATTGAATTATTATTAAAAAGCTCTCAAAGCTTTTGGTGTAAAAAGAAAAAAAGTCTCACCGATAAGGTGAGACTTTTGCTATTAATAATTCATTTATTACAACTTAACTCTAGTGTAGGCTATTCATCGTCCGTAACAGCCAGAATAGAAGATGAGTTACTTGCGTATAAAGAAGGTGGTCCTTCTTCATAATAAGTACCAGCAACCTCATTTAAGTTTCTTATTTTGAAAAACTTTTGTTTTCCATTTTCAGTATAACTGATAGCACATTCATTGTCCTTTAAGTCAAATGGATAATCTTCTGGCTTTTCGTCTTTCTTAAACGTATAATAACGTGACTTACTTTTAAGAATTGCACGATATTTCCCTTCTGTTTTAACAAGTTTAGCTTTCATGTTTCTAAAGTAAACACTGTCAATATCAACATTTGTACCTTCCTCTAAAACAGGAATAAATACATTAATTCCAGTACCTCCAACTTTAATACCAGCATACCATTCTTGAAAATATGCTTGTTTTAATTTTAGAGATGTTGGCTCTTCAAATCTTGTAGCAACAGCATCTTTGGAACTTGAGCATTGAAACGTAGATAAACACGCAATAGCAAATACGATGGCGAAAAACGCCTTTTTTAGTTTCTTCATTACAAAGTAGGTTTTGTTTTGGTGGTGCAATATACTACATTTTTTTACTTTATCGATATTTTTTGCATTTAATCGATGAAATGCAATTTTCATTATGATTCTAGGCATAAAAAAACCCAACTTATAAAGTTGGGTTTTCTATTAATATTATAAATTAAAGTCTTAACCATTCAACGCTTCAGCACCACCAACAATCTCAAGGATTTCGTTAGTAATAGCTGCTTGACGTGCTTTGTTATAAGTTAATTTTAATTGATCTCTTAATTCTGTTGCGTTGTCAGTTGCTTTGTGCATAGCTGTCATACGCGCACCGTGCTCTGAAGCGAATGAATCTCTAATACCTTTATACAATTGAGTCTTTAATGACTTAGGAATTAAAGTTTCAACAATTTCTTGCTTAGATGGCTCAAAAATGTAGTCTAAATTAACGTTAGAATCACTTTCAACAGGAACAATTGGTAAAAACTGCTCAGTCATTACAACTTGAGTTGCAGCATTCTTAAAGTGGTTGTAAACAATTTCCACTTTGTCATACTTACCATCAACAAACTGCTGCATAATGGTCTCAGCAATATTAGCAACATTCTCGAAAGTTAAATCATCGAAAACTTCACTATTATTAGCAACAACTCTGTTAGACTTAGCAAAAGCATCATTCACCTTCTTACCTATTGCGTAAATAGATACATTCTTTCCGCTGTACTTATTATTAATTAAGTTATTAACCTCTTTAATAATATTAGAGTTAAAAGCTCCTGCTAAACCTCTGTTTGAAGTAATAGCAACAACCAACACATTCTTAACCTCTCTTTGTACTGAATATTGGCTAGAAGAATCTGAATCTAAGGTTGCACTTAAACTTTGAAGCAACTCAGTAAGCTTGTTAGAATAAGGACGCATAGCAGTAATAGCATCTTGAGCCTTCTTTAACTTAGCAGCAGATACCATTTTCATGGCACTGGTAATCTGCATCGTTGAAGATACTGATGATATTCTGTTACGTATTTCTTTTAAGTTTGCCATTTCTTAGTAATTAGTATTGAGTATTCAGTAGTGAGATGTTATAGTTCTCACTACTCAATACTAAAATCTATTATTATGCTCTAAACTTACCTGAAAGGTCTTTAGCTACATGTGTTAATGTATCAATAACCTCATCAGTTAATTTACCTGATTTAAGTGTATCTAGAGTATCTCTGTGCTTAGCATTTAAGAATTCAATGAAGTCTCTTTCAAATTCTTTTACTTTATCTACAGGAACATCTTTTAACAAGTTCTTAGAACCAGCATAGATAATCGCAATTTGATCTTCTACAGTATAAGGATCGTTTTGTGCTTGCTTTAAAATTTCAACATTACGCTTACCTTTTTCAATAACTTTTAATGTTGATGCATCTAAATCAGACCCAAACTTAGCAAATGCTTCTAATTCACGGAACTGTGCTTGGTCTAATTTTAATGTACCAGATACTTTCTTCATAGATTTAATCTGAGCGTTACCACCTACACGAGATACAGAAATACCTACGTTAATTGCTGGACGAACACCAGAGTTAAATAAATCACCATCTAAGAAAATCTGACCATCTGTAATAGAGATTACGTTAGTTGGGATGTATGCAGAAACGTCACCTGCTTGTGTTTCAATAATTGGTAAAGCTGTTAAAGAACCACCACCTTTTACTATTGGCTTTAATGATTCAGGTAAATCGTTCATTTCTTTTGCAATAGCATCATCATTGATAACTTTTGCAGAACGCTCTAATAAACGTGAGTGTAAGTAGAAAACGTCACCTGGATACGCCTCACGTCCTGGTGGACGACGTAATAATAATGATACCTCACGATAAGCTACTGCTTGCTTAGATAAATCATCATAAATGATTAATGCAGGACGACCAGTATCTCTAAAATACTCACCAATTGAAGCACCTGTCATAGGTGCGTAAACTTGCATTGCAGCAGGATCTGAAGCGTTTGCAGCAACTATAGTTGTGTAAGCAAGAGCACCTCTTTCCTCTAATGTTTTAGCAATACCTGCAACAGTTGATGCTTTTTGACCAACTGCAACATATATACAATATACAGGATTACCTGCATCGTAAAATTCTTTTTGATTTAAGATGGTATCAATACAAACTGTTGTTTTACCAGTTTGACGGTCACCAATAACCAACTCACGTTGTCCTCTACCTACAGGAATCATAGCATCAATCGCTTTAATACCTGTTTGTAATGGTTCTGTTACTGGCTCTCTATAGATAACACCAGGAGCTTTACGCTCTAATGGCATTTCGTAAGTTTCACCAGAGATAGGTCCTTTACCATCAATTGGGTTACCTAAAGTATCAACAACACGTCCAACGATACCTTCACCTACTTTTACAGAGGCAATACGAGATGTACGCTTTACAGTAGAACCTTCTTTTACTGCTTTAGCTTCACCTAATAATACAATACCTACGTTATCTTCTTCAAGGTTAAGTACAATACCTTCTGCACCACCATCGAATTCTACAAGCTCACCATATTGAGCATTTGCTAATCCGTAAGCACGTACAATACCATCACCTACAGTTAATACTGTTCCTACTTCGTCTAATGAAGCGCCTGCTTCAAAACCTGAAAGTTGTTGTTTTAAGATTGCTGATATTTCAGCTGGTTTTACTTCTGCCATCTTTATTTAATATTTAATGCTCACTTCGACTACGCTCAGTGACCACATAAATTTAGTTTAATGTAAATTCTCTTTTTAACTTATTTAATTTGTCTGCGACACTAGCATTGTACTGCATATCGCCAACACGCAAAATGAAACCACCTAAGATGCTTTCATCAACTACGTTATTTACTTCAGCTTCTTTTCCTGTAAGTTCTTTTACTTTTGCTAATACTTTAGTTTTAAGATCTGCTGTTAAAGGTATTGCTGTAGTAACTGTTGCTACTTGCGTACCTTTCATTTCATCATAAAGGTGTGTATAACTAGTAGCTACATCACCAAGAATTGCCAATCTTTTATTTGAAATTAAAGTATCTATTAATTTTACTGTAGAATCATTTATGTTTTTAAAAACAGATGTTAATACAGCTTTTTTATCTGAAGATCTTACTACAGGACTTTGAAGCATTTGGTTTAAATCTTCACTTTCAGCTAATGTATTAGTGATTAACTTCATATCACTATTAATAGCATCAGCAGAGTTTTGATCTGTTGCTAGGTTTAAAACCGCTTTAGCATATCGTATTGCCGCTCTTGATCCTGACATGTATTCTTAGTTTAAAGTTGCTTCACCTAACATAGACTCAACCAATTGTATTTGCTTGTCTTTGTTAGATAATTCTCCACGTACTACTTTTTCAGCAATGTCTAATGATAATCCAGCAACATGACTTTTTAATTCTGCCATAGCTGCTTTCTTTTCACTTTCAATAGCCTCTTGTGCTTGAGCAATGATTTTACCTGCTTGTGCTTGCGCTTCTTCTTCAGCATCAGCAATCATCTTAGTCTTAAGCTCTCTAGCTTCTTTAAGCATAGTTTCGCGCTCTAATCTTGCTTCTTGCAATAACTTTTGGTTATCTGCTTGTAGGTTTTCCATTTCCTTTTTAGCATTCTCAGCAGCATCTAAAGCTCCTTGAATCCCTTCTTCTCTTTCGTTTAACGAATTAAGAATAGGTTTCCAAGCAAACTTCACCATTAAGAATATTAAAAGCAATAACAATATAGTTTGCACTACAAATAAGCCTGGTGAAAAATCGTTTAATAACTTATCCATTGTTGTATATAATTAAATAATGTCTTTCTTTTTTTAATTTAAAAACACGTCCTGCAACCAACCGTTACAGGATAGTGTTTTTGTAAATTTTGATCTGGTTCTTATTTTCCTAAGAATAAAGCACCAAATGCTAAACCTTCTAAAAGTGCAGCAATGATAATCATAGCTGTTTGGATTTTTCCTGTTGCTTCTGGTTGACGAGCAATACCTTCCATTGCTTTACCACCGATTTGACCAAGACCAATACCTGCTCCGATTACGATTAAACCCGCTCCAATTAAATTGTACATAGTAAATAAATTTATATAGTTAAATTAAAAAAACTCATCTTCAAATGAAATTCTCTCTTACGTCTTCCGCATCAGGAATTTCATGACCATTTTCATCATGTTCATGTTCATGGTCGTGCTCTGCTACAGCCATACCAATAAATAAAGCTGAAAGCATAGTAAATATATAAGCTTGTAAAAATGCTACAAGAACTTCGATTAATGTGATAAAAAATGACAACACTAAAGACAAGCCTGTTGCACCCGCTACAGTCAATGTATCTTTTAATGTAAACATAATCGCTATTAAACTCATTACTACAATATGACCTGCAGAAATGTTAGCAAACAAACGCACTAATAATGAGAATGGTTTAATTAAGAACGCACCTGCTAATTCTATAATAGCTAAAACAGGTCTGATTAAAACCGGCACGCCTGGCATCCATAACATGTGCATCCAGTAATCTTTATTTCCACTTACTGTATATATAACTAAAGTAAAGATAGCTAAACATGCTGTTACCGCTAACTGACCTGTAACATTAAAACCAAAAGGAGTAAGACCCATTAAGTTTAATATCCAGATAAAAAAGAATACCGTTAATAAATATCCCGTAAACTTTCTGTAATGCTTATCACCAATATTTGGTCTTGCTATTTCGTCTCTAACATAAATTACCAATGGCTCTAAAACACGTCCGAAACCTGTAGGTATTTGCTTGTTTTTGTATTGTTTTGCCAATCTAGAAAACCAGAACAACATCAATAAGCCAACTAACAATACACCAACAACACTTTTAGTAATTGAAAAATCTAAAACTTTGTGAGCGTTTTTCGCATGGTGATCTTCATCAAAACTTACAGCGGAAGCTCCTGATTCTAATTCGTATATTTTACTGTGGATTTTCGCAAATTTTTGACCACCTTTTTCAACGATTACGTGACCATCGTCATTATGGTGAAATTCAGAAGACATAAAAGTTACTAGACCTTCTGATGTCCAAAGAATAACTGGAAGTGGGAATCCAAAATGTTTTCTTTCACCTTCGTCATTAGTGTAAGAAAAAAGTGTAAAGTCGTGAGAGTCTTGAATATGGTGTAAAATATACTCTTCTACTTCCTTTTTTGTACTTACTTGACCTTCACCTTCGTTAGAAGATTTAGCGTAAATAGATGTTGACAAGAACACTAAAACTACAAGTGTTATAAATTTAAAACTTTGTTGAAATATCTTCATTGTTATAAAATCAAAAAAACCACTCTTTTCAAATTCCGTGCAAAAGTACGCATTTTATTAAAATAACAATGCCTTTTTTATCTTATTATTCATGTGACTTTTTTATTAATGATTTTAACGACAAAAAACACCTCTAATCCTAGAAATGAGAGCAATGGAATTAGCAGGTTTAATCGCTCTGCCATATTTAAATCACCTAAATTGAAAACGGAATCTTTAAAGGCAAAATAAAATAGCGCACCTTTAATAAATAGTGTGGGTAAATAGATAAATCCTAGCTGCGGTTGAAGGTTTTTTATTTGTGAAAACAACTTAAAATGTACACAAATGATTAGTGAGGCAACGGCAAAAAACAAGTTGGTATCCCAAGTTTTGTATCTTAACAGAATTTCCGAATTGTTGAGCATTGCTTCTTGGGAAAACTGAACTATTAAAAACAAAATCCCAAAAAAAACAGTGTAGACCAATAGAGATTTAATCATCGTCTTTAGACACTTTTATGACTTGGGAAATTACTAAATACATCGAAATAAATACTGAAATAAGTGTTACTGTAGACTCCCAAAAATCTTTATCATATTTTTCATCTAACCATTGCCCTAAATAATTTCCAAGAAAAATGGTGCCTCCCATTTGAAAAGCTACAGAAGTAAATCTTAGAAACTTATTGGGCTTGTTATTTGGCTTGGGCTTGGGCTGCTTGTTCTGATTTGGCTGACTCACTAGATAATGATTTAACGGTGCCTTTCATACTACAGGTGGCATTAAATGTTGCTCCTGGTTCAACAGCAAGTTTAGTGATATGTACTTCACCTTCAATGTGTGCGGTAGACTTTAGTGAAAGTGTACCTGACAAGATTAATTTTCCTGAAAACTTACCTTCAAAATCTGCGTTTTCTCCTTGAAGTGTTCCTTTTATAAAACCAGATTTACCAACAACTATCTTTCCAGAGGTTTTTACATTACCTTCAACAGTGCCATCGATTCTAAATGGTCCTTGGCTTGCTATATCACCTACTATTTTTGTGCCTTGTGCTATTATGTTCTGTTGTGTACTTGTTTCCATAATTGATAGTTTGTTTTGTTTTTTTTTGTCTGGAGAAAACATGATAATTCTTTTGTTTTAAATTACTGTAATTTCAAATAAGCATTTAAATTTTTATGTCGTTGAATAATAGCATAATTCGTTGAGGAAATAGCAAAATACGGTTTTGTTATTTTTGGTTTTACTTTTCTTCCTCTTTTGTCCTTTTCTTCGGATTGAAGTATTTGCGCAAAGCCATTGGCACCTTCAATACTCTTAAGACCATGAACTACTACAAATGTAGTATTTTCATCATAAATATCCTTAGATGTTGTTAGGTCAAAATAATCAACTTTGGCAACTTCTTCGTCTAAGATCTTAATAAATTTATCAATATCTTCGTCTGTATTGTTATCAAATTGATATATCACATTAAATTTTTGAGCTTTATCATCTGCTAAAAACTCTTTCTTAGCCAATACCGGAATTGCATCCTGCAACAGCTCTTGTGCTTTTTTACCTTCTTCGGTATTTGGATATGTCAGTGCTATGTAGTTTACACCTTCTTTGTAAGCTTCAAACCCATATAATCTTCCTTTTGCTGATGCCTTTAAGATTTCAAACTTGGCAACGATATCATCACCTTCAAATCGTTTTATTTGCTTTTCGGCTTCTGTAATAACCTCAGCGTATTGCTCATTTTCAAATTGCGCATAGAGTTTTTCATAAATAGCCTCTGGACTATTTTCGTCTTTTGAAAGTTCGGACTGCGGATTCAGTAAAATCTCTGCGTAACGTGATTCCGGATAATTTTTAATAATATCTTCCTTTACGGTTTGAGCCGCTCTGTCTAAGCCTAATTCAGAATAAATTTGATATAAGTTATATTTAGACGGTAAAATTAATCGGGCTTCAGGCTTGTTTATTAAAAGTGTTTCTAGCTTGTCTTTTGCTAATTCATACTCTCTAAACTTCTCTTTATAGATAATACCTAGTTGGTAATACGCATAATTTCTTTCTTTTACAATGCTATCTATTTCGCTTTGCTTAGTTGGTAAAGATGCCAAATAGGTTTGGGCATTGAACTTTGGATCTTCTTCTGAAGACACCGTTTCTTCACCTAATTGCGCGCTTGTAACCTCAATATCTTCACGCTGATTTGAAAGCCTCCAATTATCTTGAAGCTTTCGATCTCCCCAAAGTTTAACAAACTCATTTTTACCGTAAGCCACTGTTGTTGGGTTGTAGAAATAAAAATTACTACCACCTGGTGGTGTATTAGATTTTGTTTGCCTAATATCAGTAAGCGATTTAGAATTTGCTAAATCTCTATTATTAACTGTATTGTTAGTCGCAGTGCTATTATTTTGTCTCTTGAGATCCTCTTCTTTTTTAGCGGCTTCTTCCTCTGCTTTTAACTTTAAGCTCTGAGCATATTTTGTGTAAATTTCTAATTGCTCAGCTTCAGGAAGGCTAATGATATTTAGTATGCTATCATTAGTTTGTGCTATACCTTCATAATAAATAACATCCTCAAGATTTTCTCTTTTTCGTTTTATGATTCGGTATGGCTTTGTGTTTTTTACCATAGCCGTCATTGTACTATCATAATAGTCGCCTGCAGTTTTGTAAATATTATGATCAAAATACATATTACCTAAAGTTTCATAATTGAGAGACTTTAGATATTTGTCTGCTGTTGTTTTTCTTAGTGATTTGTTATAATACACTTCAGCCAAACTATCAGAAGTATTAATACGATGATATTCTGCTATTCTAAAATAAATTTTATCTAAAAAAGGTCTGTTTTCTCTGTTTTCTTCAAGTTCAGTTAGGTATTCTTCAAACTCAGTCACATCACCTGTAGACGTATCGAAATTTAATGAACGCTCAATATGCGCATTGATATAATACGATCGTGGAATCTGACGATGCATTTCAATAATGGCATCGAATTCTACATTGGCACTATCTTTTTGTCCGAATTGATTAAAAAGCTGACCTCTTATGTAATGGTATCGTGCTTTTTCGTTTTTTACTTTAGTATAATTGGCTGCAATACCCAATTGCGTTATGGCACTATCTGGATGTTTTAAGTTGAGATAAGCTTGAGCCATTGCTGCTGTAGCATCTGCCAAATCCTGATCTTCTAATTCTTCCTCTTCAAGTAAACGCTTTAACTTTTTTAGAGCACCAACATTGTTATCTAAACGGATGCTAGACTTCTCTCGCCAAATTTTTACTTTGTTGATTTTATCACTTGTAGGATATTTATTTAAGATGTTGTTGAAAGCTGCTAGAGCTGGCACAAATCGTTGATCGAAATAACGTGCTTTTCCTAAGAGGAGATAGGCTTCATCTATTTGAGGATTTTTCTCTTTACCATCGATATTCATGCCGTGTTTTTGAATGGCTTTTATCGCTTTTTCTTCGGCACGTTCAAAGTCGGCATTTTTAGTTTCACCTGGCAGAAAAACATCTTCCTGAATACTCATGCGCTCAACAGGAAGTAACTCCCAAAAGTTTTCGGAAAACTCGTCGTTAATAGCTGCTTTACCTCGATCTAAAGCAATATTACCATTGTAAAGAATGTTGTATTCTGTACCTAAGGCATGAAAATTTCTATTGATAAATGTATCCTTTTTACGAGAACAACTATGCAAGATTAGCATACAGCTGCCAAGGCTTAACAAGATTTTATAATAGGTTTTCAACGCTGGTTCTATTTGGTTAATAGATAACTAAAATATTATGATTTTAGTGTGTTTGCGGTAAAAATAAACATCTTTTTGATTTCTAGAGATAATTTCGTGGTTTTTCGAGGACTGAAATGGCGCTAAAAAGTATATATAAGAAATTCACTACATAATGCGAGAAAGGATTGTGGAAACTGCAACAGCTATAAAAACTCCAACAAAAAACGCTAACTTGTTTTTTAATGCTGAACCTTGTAAATGAGCATACAATACCAGTAAAATCTCTAACTCATCAACCTTTTTATCTAAAACATCGATAACATAATTTTTTTTGTCAAAAATGATATCCTCATTATTGATTTTGACAAGTGTTTTGTTTTGATTATCTACAAGTTTAGTACCACCTTTATAGCTAGAAATTCCTTTTATTTTATGTCCAGACCCTGAAATTTCAATTGCTCCAAAATTAGACTTTTGATTCAAGTTAACTTTAACCTTGTCGTTTTCTAAAACAACTGAAGCTAACTTGTCTCTTTTTATGTTATAGATCCTATCATTAATGAAAATTTCAGTTTCAATAAAATTGTCATCTATTTTTATTTGTCCAACCAAGGTTTGGTCATCACTATATAGATTGTAAAAATTGTCTTCTAATCTAGCTATCATAATTTATTCTTCTTCCTGAGATATCATACCGCTTGAGAAATGTGCTTCAAGCTCTTTTAGAGTCGCAGGATTTGTTTCTAAATCTTTAACAATATTACCTTTTTCTAGTACTACAATACGTTCGCAAACGTCAGTAACATGCAATAAATCGTGACTAGACACCAATACCGTAACGCCTCGTTTCTCTGCTAAATCTTTTATAATTTGCTTTAAACGGATTTGAGTCGTAGGATCTAAATTAGCAAAAGGTTCATCCAAAATAATGACTTCAGGATTCCCTATCAATGCAGCAACTATTCCTGCTTTCTTTTGGTTACCTTTACTTAAGTCTCTAAGGTATTTTTTCTTCCCAAGAATTTCACCATTAAAGAAATCTTCGAACTGAGACGTTAAAGCATCTACATCGGCTTTGTTCTGTCCTCGTAATTCACCTATAAAATAGAAATACTCTTCAGCCGTTAAGTAGCCAATTAAGAAACTTTCGTCTATAAATGCGGATGTAAAAGGTTTCCAGTCTTCGCTTTCATTAACCTTTATCTCATTACTTTTTATAAAGCCTGTAGATGGTTGAATAAGGTCTAATAACAAGCTGAAATAGGTTGTTTTTCCGGCTCCGTTATTGCCTACCAAACCAAAACTTTGACCTTTTGGTATGGATAATTCTTCAATGTTTAGAACTGTAGTTCCGTTATATGTTTTTGAAAGGTTATTTGTGTATATCATGATGTTGGTTGTGTTATTAATTGTCTTGACTAAAGGCACTAATCATTTTGTATTTTGAATCTAAATAGCGTTTTGTTATCGTTTTCATTAGTTTTTTGTGTAAAACGATTCCCAAAACACCAAGTATTATTAAGGCTGCGATACCTGCCTCAAATCCGAGTAACCAGTTAATTAACGCAAATATTAGCATTGGCAAAATCATAAGTGGTAGACCTATAATCCATTGTACGGCTCCTGTACCTTGATAATTGAATGCTGCACGCTGATTGAGGTCTATTTTCTTTCGGTTGAATGAACCTCCAAAAAGCATGACGTGTGAGTTAACACCAATATTGTAAATGGCTGCAGCAAAATGCGCTATCAATATCTTCCAACCAAAGTAAACATAAGGAATACTTAGTAAAAACATAATCCCAACACTGAGTACCATTAGTACAAATTTAGAACGTAAGTATTGTTCGTATTTAATATTTTGACTCATCAATAACTTGTAATAACCACTATCCCAAGCTGGAATAAACTGCCCAAAGTTGATAAGAAAAATTCCCGTTACAAAAATCCCTATAAAAGGAAAAAGCCAAACCATTTCTTTATACATAGGTTGAGGATAAAAGAACAAACCATAAAGTAAGCCTATAACCATTATGAATACAGAAGATTTAGTACGCTTATTTCTCCAAATGAGTTTTAAATCTAATTGCATAAATGGCGCAATATTTCCAAATCGTTTTGTCCAAGATAAATCAGCAGCCTTAACTTCTGCAACCTTTGATTTCAATGAGCTATCTAGGAAAAGTTTTTCTCTTAAAATCTTGAAATTATAGACATATAATAAAGCTAAAATTACCAATGGAATTAATATTAACACTGGACTATTAGCAATACCTATTAATGCACCACCAATGAGGGATGTCATTGACACAAATTCAAAATAATTGAGACCATAAAGCAATCCTACAACTAGTATTAAGGGTAAAAAAGATAATTCTGTTTTAGCAGAAAGTGCCTCAATAATGAAGTTTAAAAAGTTATTTATGAATACCAGAATAATCATTGTCAGCATCCATGTTAATACCATTGATGTTGAAAATCCGTCACCAATAAGCATAACACTAAATGGGATTATTGCAAACAATGGTAAGAAGTTGAAAAACGATAGCGCAGACTTTCCTAGAACATAGTGGACTACTGTTGATCGTTTAATAGGCAACGTCAGTAGAGGTTTTACACTCATTACGGGCAACTTTTGAAAAAAGAAACGCAGGAGTAAATCCAGAATAATCCAGAAAAAAAGAAATCCATTAGCCACGACAAAAGGATCTTGATCTGGGAAAGTCTCTTTTAAAAGGAACAAAAGACCAAAACCTATAAATGAAAATATCACAATAAAATACAGCGCTAAAAACACCATTAAAATGTTTAATGCCATACTTTTCTGCCAATAAGATGAGCGGAAATACTGTTTCCACTCTAAGTTGATAAACTGTTTTATCATAGTATATTTGGTTGGTTTTATATGTTAAGTAACTAAAATACTGTTTTTGTTACAAAGAAAACTCTGGATAGGTTTCATTTAACAAATCTTCAGCCTTATTAGGAATAAGCTCAAAGCTGATGTAATTAAGTAATAATAGTATTGTATAGACTACGGAAAGACCTATTATAGCGTAAATATTCATTGAGAACTCGTCCGAAACAACTAAAGTATGATGTACCTGAGACAACACAATTAAAGAGGTTACACCTGCCTGTTTAAAAATCAACTCTTCAAGCATCCATTTTTTATTGGATATTTTTTTTCGTCTTACAAACTGTCTATTGAGTCTAACGTTTTTATAAATAGTCCAAACAGCTATAATTCCATAAAAAACTGCAGAAAGCACTCCTGCTATTTTAGATGAGAAGGAAACATAAAAAATTAGAAACAAAACTATGGTTGCTAATATCTGAGGAATTTCAAACCATTTTTTCAACTCTTTCCAAAGGTAACTCCTGTAACGTTTGTTCATGGCTTTAGACTTTTGCTCAATGGCTTCCATAAAACCAAAAATCCCAAACTTTTTAAAGGCTTTGTCTCTGGCGTCTTCAAAACTTAACTTAGGCTCGTCTTGCCACATCGTCTCAATATCATTAGCCAAGTGATCAACTAACTCTGTTTGTAAATCGTAATGTTCTACAAAATGCTTTCTTGTAAAAGCATAAAGGTCTTCTATTTGAGATTCGGTTAGTTTCACTACAGTAGATGTTTTAATTTTAAAGCTTTATTAAAAGCATATATATAAACCTTATAACCAGCTGTCATCATTAGCAAATAAAATGTCATAATTAGGGGTAACAATAGATTCAAATATTCTTTTGGCAATAACTCTAACGGTAGATTGATCATTATTAAACCAAAAGAAAAATAGAAAAGACCATATTGCATATTTACGGATCTGCCCAGCTTTTTTCTCCATGCTTTTGCAGATTCATAAATGAGAATTAAAATAGGTGCAGCTAACACTATTAAAGATATTGTTTCCGATACTTCTGAAAAAACAACCGTTACTCTGCTAAAAATCAAATAAAATAACACAAAACCTATTAGAGATTTTGGTTGCTTTACCAAGTTTACCATTTCTGTAAAATGCTTTTTTCTATATAACTTGTTGGTAGATTTCCAACTTTGAACATTAATCTCTTTAAGATTTTTATACCAATTAGCATTTATAAGACTTTGTCTAAATACAGTTTGAAAATCTGCTGAACCAGAATAGTTTTCCATATCAGAAACTAAATGGTCAACCATTTCTAATCGTACATCCCAAAATTTTATTCCTTCGTTTTTCAGGTAATTATCTACGTGTTGTATTTGTTCCTTTGTTATTTTCATATTTAGACTAAACTCTTAAATCTATTTTGAAACTCATAAATCATCTTTTTACTAACTATTGTCATGGCAATTAAAAGAGTAAGTGCAAAACTCGTCATTACATAAAGTACGAAGCTTGTATTTGTACTTTTTAAGCCTGCTACATTCCAACATAAATGAAATAAATTAAACGACATAGCATATATTAATCCAAGCCGCTCTAGGGCAGAAAATCGTCTTAAATTAGATCGTTTTACTTTTATGTAGTAATAAATGCCAAAAATTACAAAACCAATTAATGGTAAAGCGGCAAGCCAACTTCTAAAATTATTTATACCAAATATTTTATTTACATTTTGAAACAGTATATACAAAGCAAAAAAAGTAAGTATACAAGGCCAGTTGAATAACTCATGAAATATACTTTTTGTTAAACGTCTATCTGTGTCTTTAATAAATGATTTATTATTATTCAATAAACTGTTTTTATTATCAACCATATAGTCTTTAAAAATAAAATAGAAATCCCTTTTATCTCCATTTTCCATCTTTGTTTCTATAACTGAGGCTATATGATCTAGCATTTCCATTCGAATATCAATGTGGATGATATTAGAGTTTTCAAGATATGTATCTATAAACTTTATGTTTTCTTTAGTTAGCTTCATCTTTAAGCCAATTTAGGGTTTACCAAAGTTTGCATGGTCTTTATATATTCGGCTAATTCTTCAAGTTTATTAGCAGTTTCTTTGGTGCCGTTTTCTGTGAGTTTATAATATTTGCGCAAACGGTTATCAACCTTAGCAACCTCAACATCCAACAGTCCTTGGGCTTCTAACTTATGTAAAGCAGGATATAATGCTCCTTCAGTAATTTTTAGCTCTCCTTTAGTGAGCTCTTTTACCTTTTGGGTTATTTCATAACCGTACATTTTATCGTGCTCATTTAACAACTTTAAAATGATGGTATTTAAACTCCCCTTATATAATTTTGAATTACTCATAACAACACAAATATACATAATTTTCTTATGCATAAGTTTTTTAGGTATTATTTTAATCTTAATTTCTCGTGCTATGCCACACTCCTTCCTTATTTTTGCAGAAAATATTAGTAATGGCACAATTTCATACCCTAAAGATAAAATCCGTAGAAAAAGTTACCGATCATGCTGTAGCGATATCTTTTGAAATTCCTGAATCTTTAAAAGCTAATTTTGCTTTCAACGCAGGACAATATATTACCTTAAAAACTACAATTAATGGCGAAGAAATTCGTCGAGACTACTCTATTTGCGCGTCAAAAAACAGTGGTGATTTAACCGTTGCTGTAAAATCGGTTGATGGTGGTACATTTTCGGTTTTTGCCAATACACAACTAAAAGCTGGAGACACTATTGAAGTAGCTGAGCCTAACGGCCGTTTTGTATTTGAGCCTAATGAAGCAAAATCTAGAACTGTTGCTGCTTTTGCTGCTGGTAGTGGTATTACTCCTGTTCTAAGCATTGCTAAAACACTTCTTGAAGAAGAGCCCTTCAGTAATTTTATTTTAATTTACGGGAACAAATCTTCTAAAGACACTATGTTTTTTAAGGATTTGGTAGAAATGCAAGCACAATACGGCAATCGCTTACATGTTCATTTTATATACAGTCAATCTCGTGAGGAAGGAGCTCTTTTAGGCCGAATTGAAAGAAGTACGGTAAATCTTATGGTGAAAAATAAATACAAAGAAGTCACTATTGATGCGTTTTACATTTGTGGACCAGAAGCTATGATTCATACAGTAAAGGATACTTTAGTTGAAAACAACATTAAGGAAAAATCCATTTTCTTCGAGTTGTTTACAGTTCCTGATGCACCAGAAGAAGAAAATAATGTTGAAGGTTTAACAGGAAACACCAAAGTTAAAGTCTTGGTAGATGATGAAGAGTTTGAATTTGAAATGTCTAAAGAACAATCTATTCTTGAAGCGACTTTAAAACAAGATATTGATGCACCATACTCTTGCCAAGGTGGTATTTGCAGTAGCTGTATTGCTCGCCTAACTGAGGGTGAAGCTAAAATGAGACAAAACAATATTCTTACGGATAATGAAGTTGCAGAAGGCTTGGTATTAACTTGCCAGGCGCATCCTACAACAGCTACGGTTACTGTGGACTATGATGATGTGTAATTTAGAAGCTTAGATTTTAGACCTGTAAAATATTAGATTCCTGCCTTTGTAGGAATTACAGACTTTACTTTTGAAACAATAGTCTCAACAGCAATACTTCCTGCTGCGTTTTCGTAGGCTTCAGGATATTTATTGCCGTAAATAGATGTAGGGATTTTAGGATATTGGCTTCTATCTGCTGTAAGTTGAAAATCTTCAGGTTGATTAAACGGCACAAAACCAGCAAAAGGATGGGTAACTCCCCAAATCGTAATTACTTTTACACCAAACATTGCAGCTAAATGTCCATTCCCAGAATCCATAGCAAGCATCAATTTTAAATTTGAAATTAACGCTAATTCATCTTCAAAATTTAGCTTTCCTGCAACAGAAACTACATTATCATATTTCGCTTCAAAGGCATTAAGCACTTCTATTTCTTGTTCTCCTCCACCAAATAAGATAACCTTATAATCTATAGATAATTCCGAAATAACCATTTCCATGTTCTCTAGTGGATACATTTTACTACTATGTGCAGCAAATGGTGCAATACCTACTAAAGTTTCATTGCTGTTAATACCTAAATCTAAAACTGCTTTGCTTAAAGGTTTTGCTTTTGGAAATTTTGGCTGTGATAAATCGACTGGAAACCCTAATGCTTTAAACACATCTGCATAGCGTTGATGCGTGGTTTTTAGTTGTTTTACCACTTCACCTGAAACTAAAGCTTTTTTCTCTGCTCTACCTTTATCAATCTGGATTACTTTTTTCCCGAAGAAAAACAGTTTCAAAATTTTACTTCGTAAAACGTTGTGTAAATCTGCAATAACATCAAAGCCTAACGTTCTAAGTTCTTTTGATAGTTTATAAAGCCCTAAAACGCCTTTGTGTTTGCCTTTTAAATCAGCCACATAAACCTCAACATTTGGAATACCTTCAAAAAAAGGTTTAAAAAACGCTCTGGTAACAACGGTTACTTTTACTTGTGGATGTTGTAATGTTAATGCACGCAATACAGGCACTGTCATAGCAACGTCTCCCATTGCCGAAAATCTTATGACGAGTATGTGAGTGGGTTTTTGCATAAAAAACTGTCACACTGAGCGCAGTCGAAGTGCTTTTTAAGTTAGAAGTATACTTTGGTATCGACTGCGCTCAGACTGACAATTCTCTCTTTAATGAATTTATTTTTGTCCTCTTAAAACAGGATTAAGCTCATCGTCATTGTACATTTTCATTTGTTTGTAAACTTTCATGTACTTATCTCCGTTCGCTATATCAGTTAATAAATCGTCAATTGCAGTGCTCAAATCTGTACGTTGCTCTAGTAAAACGTCTAATTTCATTTGGCAAGCTGCTTTATGATCTTCGGTAGCATCTTCTCTCACAGTTTCTAAATGCATGTGATAGATTTTTAATGCCAAAATAGATAGTCTGTCTATAGCCCAAGCAGGACTTTCTGAGTTAATTTTAGCATCTGCTTTTACAGCAACATCTTTGTATTTGTCTAAGAAGTAGCTATCAATATATTCAACTGTATCGGTTCTGTCTTGGTTAGAAGCATCAATCATACGCTTTAATTTTAATGCCGCAACAGGATCGATATTTGGGTCTCTAATAATGTCTTCATAAGCCCACTGTACTGTATCTATCCAACATTTTCTGTATAACAAATGAGCAATTACATCTTCATTTTTATCATACTTATTTGTAAAAGGTTGTTCTACCGTATTTAAAACTTTATAGGTTTTAATAACATCTTGAAATATACTGTTTGCTTTATCTGAAAACATATCGAATTATTTAGTTTGAATATGCAAATATACTTTGAATTATTAACTTAGCCATTCAAGAAAAACACATCATTATGCAAATTCATAACCTTTCTGAAACGCCTTCAATTTTAAATACTTTTATGTCTGAAATTAGAGATGTGAGCATTCAAAATGACCGCATGCGCTTCAGACGAAATATTGAACGTATTGGTGAAGTTTTAGGTTATGAATTAAGCAAATCGCTTTATTTTGAAAAACATCAAACAGAAACACCTCTCGGAAATCACAACACTACTTTGTATAAAAATGACATTGTGTTATGTTCTATTTTAAGAGCTGGTGTCCCTTTACATAATGGCTTATTGAACTATTTTGATGCAGCAGAAAACGCATTCATTTCAGCTTACAGACATCATAAACACAATCCTGAAAGTTTTGAAATCATTGTTGAATATTTAGCCTGTCCAAGTTTAGAAGGCAAAACCTTAATTCTTGCGGACCCTATGTTGGCAACTGGACAATCTATGGTAGCAACTTACGAAGCACTTAAACCTTTTGGCACTCCAAAAGATATACATTTGGTAAGTGTTATTGGCGCACAGGAAGGTGTGGATTTTGTATCTAATCACTTTAATGAAGATGCACACTTATGGATAGCAGATGTAGATCAAAAGCTTAACGAAAAAGGTTACATTGTTCCTGGTTTAGGAGATGCTGGCGATTTAGCTTTTGGAAACAAACTACAACAATAAGGTTAGTAATGGCGTAATAATAAGTAAGGCTACAAACACTTCTTTAAACCAACGTTCTGAAATAACTTCAACATAGTTTGCCATCATTATAGAAAATGGCACAAACAAGAATATAAATTCGCTACCATTTTTTTCGGGAGCAATGATAGCCACCAAAACTGCAATAATGGAAGCCCAAGCTATTATAAAATACGTAGGTTTTAGCTTCTTGTTTTTATCTGGAATAATCCTAAAGAAATAAACCAATATCCAAATATGTAGCGTTGCTAAAACCGTTAGTTTAATGATACTCGATTTTGTGTTGTAAGGTGTTAAGTCTAAACTTGAAAAACGATTAAAATCATCAGGTTTAAAGAAGGTATCGTGAAATAAAATATTGAAGGCTACAAAAAGTATTAAAATCGTTAAAAGGCCTACGAAAGGAATAATTACATTTTTTAAATCATTCTGCGAATAATAAATCAATGCTACAATTACAAGTGCAAAAAACAGAATTGACCAAAAGTAAAACAGTGTTGCTAAACCTATCCAAAAAGCAGCATCAAAAAGTTTTTTCTTTATGTCTATTTTAGAGTGTAAGTTTATAAGTCTTCTTAAAGCAAAAAGATTAAACAAACCCGCAAATAATAGATCTGAATACCTCATAGCTCCTGGAAACATAAAAAAAAGTAATCCAAGAACCATTATAGCATAGCTATTGTTTTGGGTAAGCTTATTTTTAGAGACTATAAAATCTAATAAGAAAATTAAAAAGAGTACAACTCCTAGTTTAGAGAGCATAGATAAAGCGCTACTAAAGTCATAAAACAGCTGATTATAGTAGGTAGTCACAAAAACAAAAATGACCAGAACCGCAACTATAATAAAGTTTATAGGTTTAGATTTACTAAAAATGCTTGTAATCATTAACTCTTTTTGTATTTTTGCTTCGTAAATTTATAAAAGTTATGAAGGATTTCTTTTACGCAATACGAGATTTATTTGTTGATGTCTTATTTGCTCCATTAGATGCTCTAAGAAAATTAGAGTTAGAAAGCTGGTTTGGTGCCAACTTTATGTCTTGGATTTTTATGGCCGTAGGCTTTGTAGCATTCGTTTATTGGATGCTTCAGTTAAAAAAATACAACGACAACAACGAAGAAGACAAAAGCATATCTTCTCACTCGTATTTATAAGTCGAAACCGATATCTTTACGATAATACATCTTATCAAAATGTAGTTTTTCTATACTTTGGTAAGATTTTTTTATGGCCTCTTGGTACGTTTCACCATACGATGTAATTGCCAATACACGTCCACCAGAAGTTACAACTTTATCATCTTGAAACTTTGCTCCTGCATGAAAAACTATTGAATCTTCGATGGTTTCAATCCCTGTAATTTCTTTACCTTTTTCATAAGCTTCTGGATAACCACCAGATACCATAACAATAGTTGTTGCTGCTCTATTATCAATTTCTATATCGATACTAGAAAGCGTTTGATTACCCATGGCTTTAAAAATCTGAACCATATCCGTTTTCAATCGTGGCAAAACCGCTTCAGTTTCAGGATCTCCCATTCGTACATTATATTCAATAACTTTTGGGTCATCTCCTACTTTTATTAAGCCAATAAAAATAAATCCTACATAAGGTAGATTATCTTTTTGTAAACCTTCTACCGTAGGTTTTACAATCTGATTTTCAATTTTATTAAAAAAATCTTCTGTAGCAAATGGTACTGGAGACACAGCTCCCATTCCACCTGTATTTAAGCCTGTATCTCCTTCTCCTATTCGTTTATAATCTTTTGCCGTTGGTAAAATCTTATAGTCTTTTCCATCTGTAAGTACAAAACAACTCAACTCAATACCATCTAAGAATTCTTCAATAACCACTTTGGTACTTGCGTTACCAAATTTGGCATCGACAAGCATATTTTTTAATTCGGTTTTAGCTTCTTCTAGGTCGTTTAAAATTAAAACCCCTTTTCCTGCTGCTAATCCATCAGCTTTTAAAACGTAAGGTGCGTTTAAGGTTTCTAAAAATTTATAACCATCTTCAACATTATCTTTAGTAAAACTTTGATAAGCTGCAGTAGGAATGTTGTGACGCATCATAAATTCTTTGGCAAACTCTTTACTACCCTCTAACTCAGCAGCTGCTTTTTGCGGTCCAATAACTACAACATTCTTAAGTGCTTCGTCTTGCAAAAAGAAATCATGAACTCCCTGTACTAAAGGATCTTCTGGACCAACAACAACTATTTCTATATTGTTTTGAATTACCGCTTCTTTAATAGCCTCAAAATTGGTTACTGAAATATCTAAGTTAGTAGCAATAGCTTGAGTACCAGAATTTCCTGGCGCAACAAATAGGTTTTTGCAGTGATTACTTTGTGCAATTTTCCATGCAAATGTATGTTCTCTTCCTCCAGATCCTAAAACTAAAATATTCATGATTATGTTTTGTTTGGGCAAAAATAATTGGTTTTGACCTTAAAAAACAATTAATTTACGGAAACCTTAATCGTAAAACACACATTGCGACTTTTTGATTTTTCATTAAAGTTTAATGGCTTTGAAATAGACAAAGCAAAAGAAGCGTTGTCTAAAATTCAATCACAGTCTGATGAAGATTTTATTAGCTATATCGAAAATCAGAAAAAAAGGATTGTGTCTTACCATTTAGAGCATAATGCTTTCTATAAAAACTTCGGAAAATCAATAGATATAAATAATTGGGAATCAGTTCCGGTTATGACCAAACGCCATTTACAGCAACCTCTTGAAAAGCGTCTTTCGGATAATTATACTGCTAAAAATGTATATGTAAACAAAACCTCTGGTAGCTCGGGTGACCCTTTTATTTTTGCAAAAAATAAATGGTGCCATGCATTAACTTGGGCTGAAATAATGAATCGTTTTGGTTGGTTTGGTATAGATTTCAACACTTCTAAACAGGCTAGGTTTTACGGTATCCCTCTGGATAAAAAGGGGTATTACAAAGAGCGTTTAAAGGATTGGTTTGGCAACAGGTATCGGTTTTCAGTTTTTGATTTAAGTGACAGAGCTTTTGAAAACGTACTATCAAAATTCAAATCAACTAACTTTGATTATATCAATGGTTACACAAGTTCTATTGTACAATTTGCAAAATTTTTAAAACGGAAAAATGTTGTTTTAAAAACAATCTGCCAAAGTCTGAAAGTTTGTGTTGTAACTTCAGAAATGTTATTTGATGAAGACAAAATACTTTTAGAAACGCAATTTGGAGTGCCAGTAGTGAATGAATATGGCGCTTCTGAACTTGATTTAATTGCTTTTCAAAATCCAAAAGACCAATGGCAAGTAAACAATGATACTTTGTTTGTTGAAATTTTAGATGAAAACAATACCGTGTTGCCAAACGGTAAAGAAGGTCGAATTGTTATTACATCACTTTACAATAAAGCGCATCCTTTTATTCGCTATGACTTGGGAGATGTAGGCATCCTATCCGAACAAAGCACACCAAATAAACCAATCTTAAAAAAATTAATTGGCAGGACCAATGATATTGCTGTTTTACCGAGTGGTAAAACTGCGGCCGGACTAACATTCTACTACATTACCAAAAGTGTTATTGAAAATGATGGCAATGTGTCTGAGTTTGTTGTTGAGCAAAAGACAATAGATACTTTTGAGATATCTTACGTGAGTAATAATGCCCTTTCTGAGGAAAGGCAAAAGTTTATTACAAAAGAAATGGAGCGTTATTTAGAGTCTGGTATAAAGGTTATCTTTAATCGCGTAAACAAATTGAACAGATCAAAATCTGGAAAGCTAAAGCAGTTTTCGTCAAAACTTTAAAACAAATTATGCAAATAACTATAGTAGCAGGTGCACGACCAAATTTTATAAAGATTGCACCTATTATTAAAGAAATTGAAAAGAAAAAAAATGAAGGTTATGATTTAAACTATCGTTTGGTGCATACTGGCCAACATTACGATAAAAAGTTAAGTGCTACATTTTTTGATGAATTATCTATACCAGATCCAAATGTAAATCTTAACGTTGGAAGCGGAACTCAAGCCGAGCAAACTGCAGCAATAATGATTGGCTTTGAAAAAGAACTTCAGGCATTTCCTACTGACTTGGTAATTGTTGTTGGCGATGTTACCTCAACAATGGCTTGTTCTATCGTAGCAAAGAAGCTACATATTAAGGTCGCACATGTAGAAGCTGGTATACGCTCTGGTGACTTAAAAATGCCCGAAGAAATCAATAGAATGGTAACCGATAGTATAACCGATTATTTCTTTACCACGTCTAAACTGGCCAATAATAATTTAATGCAATTAGGCATTAATGAAAAACAAATCTTCTTTGTAGGAAATGTAATGATAGATACGCTTTTGAGCAAAGAAAAAGACTTTAGACAACCTAAAGCTTGGCAAGAGCTAAATTTAAAATCTAAAGATTATTTTGTTTTAACATTACATAGACCAAGCAACGTTGATGAAGAGTCTCATTTCAAAAATATGCTAAATGAAATTATTACCTCCAGCAGAAATAAACCCATTATTTTTCCCGTACACCCAAGAACTAAAAAAATATTAGATACTCTTGACATTAACTTTGAAAATCTTCATTTTGTAGAGCCTCTAAGCTATCTTGAGTTTAACTATCTGGTAAAACATGCCTTTGCAGTTTTAACCGATTCTGGTGGTATTACAGAAGAAGCTACTATGCTAAATGTGCCATGTATGACTTTTAGAAACTCAACCGAAAGGCCAGAAACTTGTGACATCGGTACCAATGTTTTAGTAGGTTCTTCAATTGAAAAAATTAAAAAATCTTTTGAAAAACTATTTGATGGTAACTGGAAAAAGGGTGCTTATCCAGAATTATGGGATGGAAAAGCTTCGGAAAGAATAATAGAAGAAATTATAAAAATTTATAATTTGTAATGGAGAAACTCACCATTATTACAAGTTACTATCCTCCTGAAATTGGTGCTGCTTCAAATAGAATTCACCATCTTGCTAATGCTTTAAAAGATGAGTATGATGTCTCTGTCATTACGCCTTTGCCAAATTACCCTACAGGTAAAATATTTTCTGAATACAAAGGCAGATTCAGCAACACCTCTCATGAAGATGGTGTAAATGTTATTAGATTATGGTTATACGCTAGTAAATCTAAGAATAAGTTTTTACGCCTTTTTGCTATGCTTTCCTATAGCCTAAGCCTTAGTTGGTACTTTTTATGGCATAAGCTTCCTAATAGAGTTTTAGTACAATCTCCACCTCTACTTGTAGCCTTTACATGTATGCTTTTATTACGTTCAAAAAGAAGAAAACTTATTTTAAACGTTAGTGATTTATGGCCAAGCGCAGGATTTGAGCTAGGTGCACTCAAAAAAAATTTCAGCTATCGATTACTTCAAAAACTTGAAAAATTTAATTACAAATCTGCAGACTTAATTTTAGGACAAAGCAATGAGATTTTAGGCCACGTTAAAACTATAACAACTAAACCAGACTTGTTTCTATATAGGAATTTCCCTGATATCATTCCGCCAAAATTGGAAGATTCAGAAAAAAAGGAAGGTGATACATTAAAAATTGTTTATGCGGGATTATTGGGTTTTGCTCAGGGTATTTTGGAGCTCTGTAAAAAGTTAAACTATGAAAACATTGAGCTTCATATATACGGTTCAGGAGCAGAAGAAGAGCAAATTGTTACATATATTGAGCAGAATAAAGATTTACCCATATATTTCTATGGCAGAGTGGATAGAAAAGATCTACACATGGTATTATTACAATATGATATAACCATCATTCCTTTACTTAACAGAATTTATGGATCTGTTCCTTCCAAAATTTTTGAATATGCAAAACTGGGGCTTCCTATGCTTTATTTTGGTGGTGGTGAAGGTGAGAATATAATTAACAATTACAATCTTGGGTGGGTGGCTCAAGCTGGAAATTATTCTGATTTAAATAGTGTTTTGACTAAAATCAAAATAACTGATTTAAATACTGAAAGAAAAAGAGAGATTCAAAAGACAGCTTTTAAAAATTTTGATTTTAGAGCACAAATTGAAAAATTATTAGAGATTCTCTAGTAAGCTTTATCCTCTCCTTTAACTGCATTTATAAATGTTTGTGCGATTATTTTTAAATCTAAAAGTAGTGACCAATTTTCTATATAAAATATGTCTAACTTTACTCTTCCTATAATGTCTTTATCTGTTTCCACTTCTCCTCTGTAACCACTAACTTGTGCTAAGCCCGTAATTCCTGGTTTAACAAAATGTCTAACCATAAACTTATCTATTTTTTTAGCATACATGTGGGTATGACTAACCATATGAGGTCTAGGACCTACAACAGACATATCTCCAAACAAAACATTAAAAAATTGAGGTAGCTCATCAATACTTGTTTTTCTAAGAAATTTACCAATTTTAGTAATACGGTGATCTCCTCTTGTTACTTGATATAGGTCTGCATCTTTGTTTGGAGTCATTGACCTAAATTTGTAACAATCGAACTCTTTATAATTAAAACCATTTCGAGATTGCTTAAAAAAAACTGGCCCTTTTGATTCTAGCTTTATTAATATTGCTATAATAGGAGTTAACCAAGACAAAACAAAAATAATTATAAAGCTTGAAAACAAAATGTCAAAACTTCGTTTTATAATCATATTCACAGAGTCTTCTAAAGGTATTGTGCGTAAAGTTAAAACAGGAATGTAATCATAGTACTCGTAACGTAGTTTCTTGGAATAAATCTCTTTACTATCTGGAATAAACTTTAGTATTTTCAGGTTGTTGTCAGCAAAATCAACTATATCTGCAATTTGGGCATTTGTTAATTCGGAAATGGAACAGTAAATTTCATCAATTCCTTCTTGTAGGATATAGTTAAAAGCCTGAACAAGGGAGTCTTCTTTTTCTTTGAAATTAAATGTCTTCTTATATGAATATCCGTACTCTGGATTTTCATTAAAAAAGCTTTTTAACGCAATAGTCTTTTTATTCACACCAAATATTACGGTGTTTCTATAGTTACCACCAAATGAAATTCTATAGCGCTGCAATAGATAATACACCATAAACTTGAATATACTTATTAGAATAAAACTCGCTATTGTATATTTTACAATTGGTTTCGGGTAAATTTTTAACTCGTGGTATAGTCCAGAAAAGGCAAAAATAAACAGCAGAAATAGGATTGCTTGTCTAAAAACAAGCGATAGAATATCAACTGGTCTTGTATATCTATATACTTCATAAAATTTAGAATAGATAGATATAAGCATCCAACCCAACGATATAAAAACAACAAACACCAAAGAATTTGTTTTTTCTAAAAGATATAATACCGCTAAGGTGTTTATAATACTTAAGTCAATTATGTATGAAATAGGCCGTAAATAGCCAGAATATCTTCCCTGTTTAAATAAGCTCAAGTATGAATAATTTATTTATGTAGTTGACTTAAAAATTTCTCATAAATTTAAACAAAAATAAGAAGAAGTTTAAAAACACATAGTTTTAAACAAGTGTTTATAATTGCTTCAACTTGTCTAACATTCTATTTAGAATTTTAGTCTTAGAGAAATTTTCTATCACAAACTCTCGAGCTAGATTACCGTTCATTTCCAAACGCTCCTTATCAGACAGAAGTAATTCTAAGTCATGAACAACATCTTTTGAATACTCTGAAAAAAACAAACCTCCTTTTGAGGCCATAATAATCGACTTAACTTCTGATTTATTATTACCTATTATTATTGATGGTTTTGTACTAGCTATCATACCTAATACTTTAGATGGCATTACCGTATCTACAACTTCTGTCTTTTGAAATAAAACGTGTATGTCTGTACTGCATAACAAATCAGACAGCTCATTAAAAGGTACAGGATTATAATATTTAATATTTTTAAAATTTTCTGTTTTTTGTAATAGCCAATCTTTTTTTGAGCCATTTCCAACAATTATTACATCATATTTTTCAGGATTAATATCATTACAGAATTTTAAAAAAGCATCCCAATCCTGCTTATCTCCAATATTTCCAGAGTATAAAATCTTAATTTTTCTTGAATTTAGATATCTATGAATACTCGACTGTTTTGGGTCAATTGCTTTCTCATCAATCCAATTCGGTAAAAAATATGCTTTTGATTCTGTTTTCTTTTTTAATCTTTCCATCATACTATAGCTAATAGTACTTGCTAAGTTTGCTTTGGAAAGCAACCATTTTTCAATAGAAAATAGTGAAGAAAATATTATATTCTTTTTTTCACTAACTCCAGTTTGCAAAGCTGCATCAAACTCAAAGTCTTGTATGTGAACCCACAATTTGGCATTGAATTTTTTTTTAAGAATATATCCTAGAAAAATTGAAGATGTAAAAGGAACAACTGATATTACTAAATCACAATTCTTTATTTTCAAAATATTTATAAAAGAACCAAAAGTGAAATCTATTAAATGTATAACCCTCTTTAGAAAAGTGGGTTTTTTAGGCACGTATTGTTTATATCTTAATATAGTATTACCGTTCAATTCCTCTTTTAAGAACGTTTTTTTGTCTTTATAAGTCTTAGAAATTTCCCACTTTGGATAATAAGGAAATGCCGTTACTACTGTAACCTCATATCCTACACTTTTTAAATATTCAGCCCATTGAGTAGAGTACAACCCTATTGCTGTATCTTCAGGTGCATAATTTAACCCTATGAAAGTTATATTAGTAATTTTCATAGATTATACCCTGTCTTTTATAATTTTAGCAGGAGAACCAAAACAAATTTTATTGGGTGGTAAATTATTAAACACACTACTTCTTGCACCGACAACAGTATAATCTCCTATACTTACCGAAGGAGCTACATATACATCTGTAGCTAACCAACATTTACTGCCTATCGTTATTTGTTGGGAAAAAATATCAAAATTATCTGAATTGTACTTGTGAGAGCCAGTGCATATATAACTTCTTTGAGAAATCACAGTATTACTCCCTATTTCTATTTTTCCAAGAGAATATAATACTACCTCATCACCTATCCAACTATAGTCTCCAATAGAAACTTTCCATGGATATGTGATTTGTGCCGTTGGTCTTATAATCACCTTTTTTCCAATATCAGCGCCAAAAATTCTTAACAGAAAACGCCTCCAAACATAAAAAAATTGAGGTGAATTTCTAAAGAAAATAATATAGGTTAATCGCCATAACTGCACTATAATTTTAGACTTTCCCCTAAAACCTCTTGGGTTTTTAAAATTTAGAAGATTTTGATGTGTATAATTATTCATTTAAACCTTTATTAAAAAAAAGATATAATCATGAGTTTATATAAAATATTTTCAATACGAATTTTCGAATATAAAACATTCATCTATATTGTTTTCTTTAAAACAAAACTACTCGTTTTGAATAAAAGATTAATTTTTACGACATTTTTCGAAAATTTTAATCATGCTTGATATAAATATCTCTTCTTTAAAATTTTTATTTGCATAGTCTTTATTTAAAATACCTTTAGTTTCTATAATTTGTTTATGATTTATTATTTCATTTATCTTAATCCTTAAATCTTCCACATCATTTTTCTTAACAAAAATTGCATTTTTATCTGTACAAATATCAGGAATGCCACCATGTTTTGTTGTTAAAATCAAACTCCCAAATGCCATTGCCTCAATTATAGAAATTGGTTGACCTTCCCCACGATCATAAAAAGTGGGTAGACAAAACACATTTCCCCATTCAAGCAGTTTTATTTTCTCCTTTCCTTCTACTACACCAAGATATTCTACATTAGTTAAATTTTGCATCAACAACTTAACTTTCTCATTTTCTGGTGGAATATTTCCTGCAACTCTAACCTTAATTTTAGATGAATCAATACTCTCTAATGCCTTTAACAATAGATTTATACCTTTTCCCTCTATAAGGTTACTTAAAAATATAAGTCTTACTTCACTATAATTTTTATTTATTTGAAGATTAGGATAAAGCCTATCCTGAAAAAAATTTTTACAGATAAAAATTTTTTCTCTACTAAGAAAAAAAGAAAGGTGACTTGTCAAAGACTCTGAGAGAACAATACCATAATCAAATAAGTTTAAGGTAAAAAGCATAAACTTCTTTTTTATTACACTTTGATTTTCAAATTCATTTTTTAAATATCCTCCATGTAAATGGACTATAGTTGGTATTCTAAAAATCTTTGTTATCAACAAAAAAGGTAAGTATTTACAAACACCAAAAAAAGTTTGACCAATTGTAATATTTACTATTCTGTAAAAAGGTATTTTGTAAATCTGAAAGTAAGAAATTAGAACTTTAAATTTGTCTAATGAAATACTACCAGTGTTTCCTTTAATTTTAGTTTGATTTTCTGTATTAATAAAACCAACATTTATTCCTCTGATTTGTAATCCTTTCCTTAAAACTAAGTTAGCTAAACTAACACCAGAAATTGGTGGAGGAAAAGTTCCTATTAATAATATATTTTTTTTCACTTAATTGTACTAGTTACTGTAGACCTCTCTGTTTTTTCAGTGCCTTTATTTAATTCTAAACTATGAGTATAACGCGTATATAGAGCAAAATAACCAATAAAAAAGCTAAAATAAATAACACCGTCCTCTCTTTCTAAAATATTTTCAAAAGACATAGTAAGTCCGTAAAAAATAAGCAAGAGTATAAGAACTTGATTATCATAGCGAATAGCTAAAGTCAAGTTATAGCACAAAAAACATAAAAACGTTAACAAACCGATAAGTCCCATAGACAACGTAAAACTAATATACTGATTGTGTGAGTTATATTTGCCTTCATATAGGATTGGAGAATCTTTTTTTAGGCTTTCCAAAAGTTCATCTTTATGGTCTCCTACACCAAAGCCTATCAAAGGTGATTCTATAATTTTTTTAATTGAAGATTTATATATATTATATCTAATATTGGTTGATGTTATTCCACCTGTTTCTACATTATCCACTTTCGTAAGTTCAGAAAATTTCTCTCTGTATTCTGGAATACTAGAAATAACTACTAAATTAATAACCATTATTGCTAAACCAACATAAAGTAATCTCTTATTTCTCTGAAATAAGAGAAATAATAAAAAAGTAATACCCAAAACAATAACAGGTCCTTTTTTTATCAAAATAAATAAAAAGCCTATTAGCAAAAAATCTAAAAAAATTAATACAGCTTTTTTATAGTTAGATTTAACCTCTATTATTATAAAGAAAGAAAACAGCAATGCTATACAAATATGCATAGATAGATATATCGGATGAATATTAAATGCCCCTTGAGCAATCCTATTTAAAGTAGGATAATGAATAAAAATCATACTCTTGTGATGTCCTAGATGATATATAAAGGAAATAGCATTAAATAGTAATACTGAACCAAAGAAAACTATCATATATCTATTTCTATTGTGTTGAAGTTTCTTAATCATTGTTTGGGGATACAAAGAAAAAATCATCGGAAAAATTATCAAAGAAGCCATTGTCTCTAACTTTTTGAAAGCATAGTGTAGATTTTCTGAATACAACAAACTTAAAATCATTAAAAGATAAATAGATGAGTTGATAAAAAAACTCTTAAAATCAAATGTAAAATCGTTTTTTCTATTAATAAATAGAATTACCAAACCAAAAAAAGCAATATTGTAAGGTTTAAGGTTTGAGGGAAATAATGGCAAAGCAAACATTTGCAAAAGACTCAAATCAAGTAGTTTAAATTTCAATTTGTCTGAAATATGCATAGTTATTTTTTTAACATCAATTTGACCGCTTTATTCACAAATTTTGGTATCAGTAACACTCCTAAGATAGTCCCGATAAAATATGCATAACCATTTGTAAAATCACCTCTAAGTAAAAAAAGCATATGAATTGAAAAGTAAAAGGCAATATTCTTTTTTAGCTGATCTCGACTATTAAGCCATATTAAAAATCTTACTACGATAAAAGACAGCACTAGAGATAATAGTATAACCCCAAATATCCCAAAATTCACATAACCCTCCGATACAAGTGGATTGGATAAATTGTTAAAGTTAAACCCATATTCATCTATAATAAAATCACCTATAAGTTCTCCTGTCGATATTGGTTTAGATTCCCAGATAGATCTAGGAACAAAAAACAATAAACCACTTAATAATTGATAACCATAGGAAAACCCATTCATAGAGACATATTCAATTGTTGCAGATATATTTGAATATGCATCATAATTTAGGGTGTTAAAAGTTTCTGCAAATTTAGTATTAGTAAACTCCTCAAGTATTAATTTGGGATTATTAACTATTGCTTCAAATGAATAATCTATGTGAGTGAAAATTTGAAATAACGGAAAAAGTAATATCATAGCAAAAAATAAAAATGACATAATTTTAACATTAGTGTTTAGTATTTTAGGAAAAAAAATAAAAATTAAACCAATATAAATTGGTCCTAATGCATTACGCTTTTCAGTAAGAGGGTTCTTAAACCAAAACAAGATTATAATTGAAAATATTAAAATAAAAAAAATAATAATTGCATTATTATTTTTTTTATTTTGACTTTTATAGAACTGACTACATAAAATTATAGTTGCAAAAGGAATCATAAACAAGACCTTTTTTTGTACCAAAAGTTCAAATACCGAGTAAGTAGATTTTTTCCAACTAGGTCTAGCAAACTCATCCATTATAAAATCTAAGCTAAAAAACAAAACCGTAAGACTAATTATTAAAAGAATCAAAAGTGTTAGGGGTAAGGTTTTGTCTTTTTTTGATACAACAACTCTAGTTATTTTACTTTTGAACTTCTTTTTAAAATAAACATAAGAAAAGAAAAAAATGATATTAAAAAAAACAATTATTGCATTTGTTTTAAGAGTCAATCCGATATTATAAACGAACATCGTTGCAAACCTATTATTTGTATCGGTAAAGCTGCCTATTTGAATTATTGGTGCAAGTAAAAAAAACAAATAATTAAAAACAATATAAGCAGAAATAAAAGGTGAATACTCCTTTTCTATAAACAAGTGATAGTATGCTATTAGGCTAATTACCAAAAAACTAATAAAAAATGAAGCCCAAACAAATATATCACAACTAAATGATGCAAACAGAATAGTACTAAGCAATATGTAAATCAGTAAAAATACTTTCCTTAAATTCATTTAATTTTAAAAAATTACTTTATTTCCTAACTAGTACAGTTAACTCTAATACAGTATTATATATATTTCTTTTGTATATAAAATATTAATTTTAATCATGGTTTCTCAGATAGAGAATTTTAATTTTTTGAAAGAAGATAAGTTGAAAATCTTCTTAATATAGAAACAAAAGTATATTTAATTATTTAATAAACCCTCCTAAAAGATTGAAAACGGAAAGGTTTACTCTATCTGTTTTAATAACATATATTACTCCTATAATATTCCAAAATATAAATGAAAATGCGGTACTTATAGCAGCTCCTAACATTTCATACTTAGGAATCAAAATAAAATTTGTAATAATGTTAATGACTAATGCAAAGACTAATGTCTTTTGAAGAAAAAATTGTTTTGAAGTCATATTGAGATATAATCCAACTGGACCACACAAAACGTTTACTATTTGACCTATCAAAATAATGTTTAGTGCGTTTTGAGCTAAAATATAGTTTGCTCCAAATAATCTGAATACTTGGCCTGAAAAAAAAATTATAAGTATTATTAGAGGTAGTGATAAAGTAGCATTTAATAACGTCGCCTTTTTAATAATTAATCTCAAGTTTTTTTTATCCTTTTTAAAATATAATTCTGAAATTTTAGGTGCAATTGTAGCATTAATTGAAGTAAGAATGATACCAACTATTGCTGAAATTTTAACAGCAATACCATAATATGCAATTATTTCGAACCCATAGTAATATTCAAGAGTATAAACATCTATGCTTTGCATTATTAATAATGAAATTAAACTAAATGACATCGGAAAGGATACCTTGATAATCTCTATGAAAGACGTTTTCTCTTTAACATATACCTGTTTGATTTTCATTAATTTAAAAACAATTAAAATAGTTGAAAAAATAGCCAAGATTAGAATTGATATAACAAATATATCTAGGACAATACTTATTTTATCAAAGAGAATTAAAACACATAGAAAAATAAAAAAGAGTCCAAACCTACCTATGTTTCTAAACAATTCTGAAATATATAACATATCAAATGCCCTTAAAACTTCAAAATTTAACATTGCTATAGAGAAGGGCAGTAATGTTATAAGAGCTTTATCTAAAACAGACATTAGTTGAATATCCTGAAAATATTCAATATCAAAACCGTTAGACAAAATTATATATGTCACTATTACTAGTAAGTAGGAGCTAACTAATAGGATAAGTTTTCTTTTGTATAATGAAACAATCTTCCCAAAATTTCCATAAGCTTCAAACTTTCCGACAAACTGAAGAAAAGAAGTATTCATACCCAAGAGGGTTAATGAACTAAGTAATAGTATCGTAGAATTAAAAAAATTATATTGTCCTACTAACTCTTCAGAAGCATAATTTGTAAGTAACAGCAAAATTAATATTTGTAGACCAGATCCTAATACTCTTAAAAAAAGGACACTTAAACTTCTTTTAGTTATTGGGTCTTTTAGAGCTTTAAAAAAAAGAGGGGATAATCTCATACAAACTATATTTACCAGTTTAAATCCTTTTCGTAACCTAATTCTATAAGAATTTCCCCGTGATGCTTTTTAAATATACTTTTTGCATCTTCATTAAAATAATTCTTCCAATCCCCTACTATACCCTTTCTTAAAAAACTAGTAGTGTTTTCGTTACCACGTTTACGCTTTGTCTGGTTTTCAAAAGAGTACTTCTTAATAATTTTTTCCAAATCTGATTTTTCATTAATTTGCACCCCTAAAAATTCTCTATTTAATTTTTCTATTTCCTTATATGTGTCTTCTAATAAATCCTCGTACCTGACTAAATAAATATTTTTTCTTGTTCTATAAAAATTAAGCCATGCCTTGTTGTAATCACCCCAATTGCCTGGATGGTTAAAAAAAGTCATTTTAGAAGGAGTATTTTTAAATAAGAAATCTATATATACTGGTAAATTAGTTTTAATATCATCAAAATCATCAAAATTTAGTTTACCTCTATAATAATCAACTAATTTTTTATCTTTTCTGTTCTTATCGTTCCATATTAAATGATGAAAATATGACGATACCATTATGTCTCTTCCATCTCTCAATAGCCAAATAATATTCTTATTCTCTTTGATTAAAAATTTTGGTAAATAATGAGAATGGTATACTGATTTTACTAATTTAGGATAAGTATTTCTGGGAAATGGTATATCTAAGCTACCTGCAATTAACTGAGCTAACCATGTACCACCAGACTTTGGATACTCAACAATTATAGGCGATTTATTAACAAAAGTTAAAGAATTAACAAACAATAATCTTGTTGCATATTCAAATTTCTTTAGTTTGTATTTTATCATGAAAAAAAAATTTAGAATATAAGCTATATATGATATAGTTTTTTTGAGTTCATTTAGGAATCACTATTGTTCAATATATCATATATATTCTATATAACTCTATACCTAGCTAAGCGATCAATTAAAAATTTTGGTCTATTATTTAATAAAATTTTATAACTTAATTTAAAGAGAAGTCTTTTTTTTATTCAATATACCAGCTAAAAATCTTCTTGATTCCTTCATCCAATTCAATTTTATGCTTCCAACCTAAATCATTTAGTTTAGAGACATCTGTGAGTTTTTTCATGGTGCCATCTGGCTTGTTGGTATTGTACACTAAATTACCTTTAAAACCTATAGTAGTCTTTATCGTTTCGGCGAGCTCAGCAATAGAAATATCTTTTCCTGTGCCTATGTTGATATGTGTATTTCGAATTTCTTTTTCATTAGCTTTAAACGTATCTTTAAAGTCTCTATTTTCCATTATAAACACACAAGCATCTGCCATGTCCTCTGACCATAAAAACTCTCTTCTAGGCTTTCCTGAGCCCCAAATTTCAACACTCTTAGCAGAGACACCAAAGTTTGAAAGATATTCTTTAGCCTCTTCTATGGTTTCTACACCTAAATCTGCAACAACCTCATTATACTTTTCTTCAGAAAGTAGTTTTGCCAAATAAATCTTTCTGATTAAAGCTGGCAATACATGTGATTTTTCTAAATCGAAATTATCGTTAGGGCCATAAAGATTGGTTGGCATTACAGAAATAAAGTTAGTACCATACTGAAGGTTGTAACTTTCACACATCTTTATACCTGCAATTTTTGCGATAGCATAAGGTTCATTAGTATACTCTAATGTGTCTGTTAACAAATAATCTTCCCTCATTGGTTGTGGACAATTTTTAGGATATATACATGTACTTCCTAAAAATAAGAGCTTCTTAACTCCGTTTAAATAACTTTGATGAATCACATTATTCTGAATCATCATATTATCGTAGATAAACTCTCCTCTATAAACATTGTTTGCTACTATTCCGCCAACTTTTGCTGCTGCTAAAAACACGTAATCTGGCTTCTCCTTTTCAAAAAAAGCCTTTGTTTCGTTTTGATCTGTTAAATCAAGTTCTTTATGTGTTCGAGTTATAATATTGCTGTAACCTTTAGATTTCAGGTTATTGAGTATAGCACTCCCAACCAAACCTCTGTGTCCAGCTACATAAATTTTAGAATCTTTATTCATTATTCAAAATAATTTTTGATTCTATAACCACCATCTTTTAAGTACTGTTGCTTTTGCATTAATTTGATATCACTAGACATCATATCTTCTACTAGAGCTGGTAAATCGTATTCTGGAACCCAACCTAATTTTTCTTTGGCCTTTGTAGCATCACCAATAAGTAAATCGACTTCGGTTGGTCTAAAATACTTTTCGTCAACAGCTATAACTTCCTTACCAACTTCTAATTGATAGTTTTCGTTGTTACATGCTTTTACATAGCCTTTTTCAGCTGATCCTTTTCCTTTGAACTCTAATTCAATACCAACATGTGAGAAACACATTTTTACAAAATCCCTAACCGTAGTTGTTTTTCCTGTTGCAATTACCCAATCTTCTGGTTCATCTGCTTGAAGAATCATCCACATCATTCTAATGTAGTCCTTTGCATGGCCCCAATCTCTTTGGGCGTCTAAATTTCCAAGATATATTTTATCTTGAAGCCCTAAAGCTATTTTTGATGTTGCTCTTGTAATTTTTCTAGTTACAAACGTTTCACCTCGTATTGGAGACTCATGATTGAAAAGTATACCATTACACGCATACATACCGTAAGCCTCTCTGTAATTTACAGTAATCCAATAGGCATACATTTTTGCTACTGCATAAGGACTTCTTGGGTAAAATGGTGTTTTTTCGGTCTGAGGAACTTCTTGTACTTTTCCATATAACTCTGAAGTTGAGGCTTGGTATATTTTAGTGGTTTTTTCTAATCCTAAAATTCTAACAGCCTCCAATATTCTTAATGTTCCAATACCATCTGCATTTGCAGTGTATTCTGGTGTCTCAAAAGATACATGCACATGGGACATAGCTGCCAAATTATAGATTTCATCTGGCTTTACATCCTGAATAATCCTGATAAGATTAGTGCTATCAGTTAAATCCCCATAATGCAAAAAGAAATTAGCATTTTCTTCATGAGGGTCTTGATACAAGTGATCGATTCTATCTGTATTAAAAAGTGAAGAACGACGTTTTATACCATGAACTGTGTATCCCTTTTTTAGTAGAAATTCACTTAAATAAGCGCCATCTTGCCCTGTAACGCCTGTTATTAATGCTACTTTACTCATTATGCTTTTTTTGTATGTTTTTTAAATTGATTAATGCTTTTTTTAAACTTGCTTTCCAATGTGGAATTTCAATTTTTAAAGCTTCCTTTATTTTACTTTTATCCAAGACACTAAAATGAGGTCTTTGTGCTGCTGTTGGAAAATCTTTAGATTTTATAGGAATTACTTTTGTTTTCTTTTTCTCTTCTTCAAAGATAGTAAAAGCAAAATCATACCAACTAGCAACCCCTTCGTTACTAAAATGATATGTGCCGTATCTGTTTGATTTAGATTCTATGATTTCAAAGATTACCTCAGCTAAGTCCGTAGCGTAAGTCGGTGTTCCTATTTGATCTTCAACAACGCTCAACTCATATCTTGTTTCAGAAAGTCTGAGCATAGTTTTCATAAAATTAGTTTGGAACTCTGAGTACAACCACGAGGTTCTAATAATGAAGTACTGATTACATATACTTTTAATCGCTTCTTCTCCATTAAGTTTTGAGGTGCCATAAACACCTATGGGATATGTAGTATCGGTTTCTTTGTATGCCATTGAACTTTGCCCATCAAAAACAAAATCTGTTGAAATATGAATAAGCGTCACAGAAGACTTAGCGCAAATATTAGCTAAGTTTTCTACAGCTTTTTCATTAATAGCAAAAGCTTTCTCTTGTTCTGATTCGGCTTTATCTACCGCTGTATATGCCGCACAGTTTACACAGTAATCTAAATTATTTTCAGAAAAATATTGTTGTATTTTCTTGTAGTCTGTAATGTCTAAATCTGATGAACTTTTAAAGATTAGATTAATATTTTTATAACGATTTGAAATACTATCTAAGCAATTCGCTAGTTGACCATTTCCGCCTGTAACTAGAACATTTACCATAGTTCTACATTTTTGAAACTAGGAAGAACGACGTCCTTTTCAGAAATAATTAATTCTTCTTCTGGCAATTTCCAATCAATATCTAAATCAGGATCATTATATAAAATACCATCTTCAGACTCTTTATTATAAAAGTTATCACATTTATATGAAAATATAGCAGTGTCGGACAGAACTACAAAACCGTGAGCAAAACCTCTGGGTACAAATAACTGCTTTTTATTTTCTTCTGTTAATTCAACTGAAACGTGCTTTCCGAATGTTTTAGAATCTTTTCTTAAGTCTACGGCAACGTCCAAAACCTTTCCTTTTATAACCCTAACTAACTTTGCTTGAGCATACTCCCCTTTTTGAAAATGTAAGCCCCTCAAAACTCCCTTAGTAGAAAAGGACTCGTTATCTTGAACAAAATTCACGGATGTTCCTACTGCTGATGTAAACTTTTCTTGATTGAAACTCTCAAAGAAATAGCCTCTTTTATCTTCAAAAACGGTAGGTTCTATAATAACACAACCCTCAAGCATGGTTTCTTTAATTGTCATTATTCTTATTTAAAAGTCCTAAAAGATTTTTTCCATAGCCACTTTTCATCAATGGATTGGCTAGTTCAATAAATTGGTTTTCATCGATGTAGCCCATTTCAAATGCAGCTGCTTCAATAGAACCTATTTTTAGTCCTTGTCTATTTTCTATGACTTCAACAAATTGTGATGCTTGCATTAAAGAATCAAAAGTACCTGTATCTAACCAAGCGGTTCCTCTATCTAGGATACTTACATTAAGTTTTCCTTGACTAAGATATTCTTTATTAACATCTGTGATTTCTAGCTCACCTCTATGACTAGGTTTTATACTTTTTGCAATACTGACAACATTATTATCATAAAAGTAAATACCTGGAACTGCATAGTTTGATTTTGGCTTAATTGGTTTTTCTTCAATAGAAATTGCGTGACCATTTTCATCAAATTCAACAACACCATAACGTTCCGGATCGTGAACACGATAAGCGTAGATTATACCTCCTTCTGGATCATTGTTGCTTTGTAGTAATGATGCTAAGCCAGAGCCATAAAAAATATTATCTCCTAAAATTAATGCCACCTTATCATTTCCAATAAAATCTTCACCAATAATAAAAGCTTCAGCTAAACCGTTTGGTTCATCCTGTACTGCATAAGAGAAGCTACAACCATACTTTTCTCCATCCCCTAATAAATCTTTAAAAAGTGGTAAATCTTTTGGGGTTGATATAATTAAAATCTCTTTAATACCAGCATACATCAACGTTGATAAAGGATAATAAATCATTGGCTTGTCGTAAATAGGCATTAACTGCTTACTTACAGACAATGTCAATGGATGTAATCGTGTTCCTGAACCACCTGCTAATATTATTCCTTTCATAGACTATGAATACTGTTTTTCGTAATAAGTTTGATATGCTCCAGAAGTTACATTATTAAGCCATTCTGAATTATCAAAATACCAATCTATGGTTTCTTTTAGGCCTTCTTCAAAAGTTACAGATGGCATCCATCCTAATTCGTCTTTTATTTTGTTAGCGTCTATAGCATATCTTAAATCGTGCCCAGGGCGATCTTTTACAAATGTGATTAATTCTTGTGAACTTCCTTGTGGTCTTTCTAATTTAAGATCCATTTGATCACATAATAGCTTTACTAAATCAATATTTCTCCATTCGTTGAAACCACCAATGTTATAGGTTTCACCTATTTTACCTTCATGAAAAACCATGTCAATAGCTCTGGCATGATCCTTTACATATAACCAATCTCTTGTGTAATTACCATCTCCATAAACCGGTAAAGGTTTCTTATTAATGATATTATTTATAAATAAAGGAATCAATTTCTCTGGGAATTGATTTTGCCCATAATTATTAGAACAGTTTGTTATCACATAAGGCAAACTATATGTTTCGCCATAAGCTCTAACGAAATGGTCAGAACTAGCTTTTGATGCTGAATAAGGTGAATTTGGATCGTAAGATGTGCTTTCTGTAAACAATCCCGTTTCTCCTAAGGTACCATAAACCTCATCTGTACTAATATGATAAAATAGTTTATCCTTATAATTACCACTCCACAAACCTTTAAAAGCATTTAACAATACCATTGTGCCTATAACATTGGTTCTTACAAAAGCCAAGGGGTCTTTTATAGAACGGTCTACATGAGATTCAGCCGCTAGGTGGATAACATCTGTGAAATTATATTTATTAAAAATCTCTGTTATATAAGTTTCATCTGTTATATCTCCCTTTAAGAAAGTATAATTTTCTTTAGACTCAATATCTACAAGGTTTTCTAAGTTACCGGCATAGGTTAAAGCATCTAAATTGAAAATATGATAGTTAGGGTACTTATTTACAAAAAGTCTTACTACATGAGATCCAATAAAGCCAGCACCACCAGTTATAAGTATTTTTTTAGGTATTATACTCATAATTTTTTATAAACTTGAAAATATTCATCAAAGCATAGGCAATCACCATAATTGAAAAAATAATTAGCGGCAACAAGAATGTAAGTTTACTTAAAACTCTTGAATCCTTTTTACCTATTTCATCAAAAGACGCTATTATATCATAATAATCTTGCTCTTCGATTTTTATTTCTTCTAAATTTTTTAATGCTTGCCTTATTTTTACTTCTTCTTGAAATAATTCAAACTCTTTGGTTTCCACCTTCTCTTGACTTAATGGCAATAAGCTTCCTGTTGAAAGTTGAAGTTTCCCATTATTCGCTTCACTAGTTTTAATCTCAATATACATATTTTGAAGCTTGTCAATATTTTGTAATTGTGCTAAATAATTCGCTTTCTCAACTCCATATATTGAATCAAACTTTTGCTTTAGTTTTTTTGAATATTTATTTTCAAATGTTTTAATAAATCCTTTTTCTAATTGAGGAAAAATATTGGCACTTTTAGATTTTGCTGTAATAGAAAAAATAGAGCTAGAGAGCATATCCCTATTTTCAACAAATTTTTCAAAAGAAAAGTCCTTTACAAGGCTTGTATCAATATCTTGTAAGTATTCATCGTATTCAATTAACAAATCGTTCTGAGTTTCAGGACCAGCTTCAATTTCAAATTCTAAAATATTTGAAGCATTTAAAGTGTCTATTTCAAAAACTTTAGATATTTCTTTTAAATTTTTAGAATTTATTAAAGCATTGAAGTAGTCAACATTGTTTACTAACTGATATTTTGAATCAAAATAAGGCTTAACAATCATACTAGATGTGTAAACAGGCTCCTTAAACTTATCAACTATATAACCAATAATTGCCGCAGCCATCAATACAACCGCAATTAATTTAAAATGTTCAACTAGAGGTTTTAAAATTAAAATTATAGCTGTAAAAATTCCTTTGAAAATCTTACCAATAAAGTTGAATAGTTTTTCAAATAATCTCCCTATAGCATTGAACAACTGACCTAAGTCAATTTCTTCGTTATCATTTTGCTGAGGTGTTTTGTCACTCATGTTGTTTATGAATTAAAAATCTGTTCTAGTATTTTTTTAGTAATTACGTATGTTGGTTTTACTCCTGAGGTTCCTAAACCTCCTGAAGCTAAAGTACTCCCTGTTTCAAGAGGATTATCACTCGCATAATAGGCATATCTAACTTTTACATCTTCATTTATGCTGCCTCTAACTTTTGATGCCGCCTGAATAGCCTTTTGGTAATGTGCACCTTCCATTTCAAGACCTATCACATTCCATGTAGAGTTTTTAAAGAATTTAAGTATTTCCTTGTTTTGTAAGGATGTGCCAAGCACAGTTATCATGGTACCCTCAAAAACTTCTACTCCACAATCTAATAAATCACTTTTGCTTAGTTCATTTTTAAAAGGATAGTTGTCTGCGGTACCTTCAAAAATATGAGCTGAAGGTATCATTATATCTCCTTTACCTCCTTCTAAAATACCTGCTTTGCCCATAATAGAAATAGACCGAACATCTAAATGAACTTTTTTGCCATCAACTTTTATAGGTTTTAAAAACTCATCTAAAGTTTCATAAGCTTGCTCACCAAAAGCATAATCCATCACGAAAATGACTGCTTTTTCTTCAACACTATCTTTTAAGTAATTGAATTCTGTTTTAGTGAAATCTATTTTATCTGTGTCGAAAATCTGCACGTCAATGTTGGTTCCAGAAGTATCTTTAATGTAGATCATTCCGTTTTGCAACGCTGATTTTTCTACTTTATTGCGCAATAATGCGTTTTTTGAATCACTTAATGCTTCGTAGGTTTGAAATATATCTTTCTTGGATTCAGAAGCTTTCAAAATGCCTTTTGCAAAAAGAGAATTCATCACACTATGCATGTTAGCACTTATAATGTGAATTGGGCGCTCAAGCAGTCCATTTTTGTGTAATTCGGCCTTTATAGTGTCAGCCCAAACTTCTCCATGAATATGATGCCCTAAACGCTCTCTTAAAACAGGACTAAAAGTTATGGTTCTTTTAGTATTGTTTATAGTTTCTTCTATCGCAAGTTTCCCTAACCAATAAACAATATGAAGTAAGCGCTCTGGCTGACCTTCTATCGCAAATTTAGAATAGGCTTCTGTTAACTCATTAAAAGTTCTTCCTAAAATATTAGCCGTATGCGTTATGGCTATTTCTCTATCTTTTTGAGAAAGTTTTTCTGAAGATAATACTGCACTTTCTAATTTCTGCCAATCCCTTACAGTTGAACCTTCTTCATCGATAAGAACACGTTTGCTAATCTTGTGAGATTCTACAAAAAGAAATGTAAGATGCGTAAGTATATCATAAATCTCTGAGCGACCTCTAGTGATTTCGATATTCATTTGCTCATCATCGATTCTGTAACAGTTTCTCCTTCTTTTAGGCGGAATTATTGCTTTAAAATGTGAATTAGCATAACCTTCATCACTTGTTAAGTTAATGAACGTACATTCTTCTATACCTTGAGGTAAACGATCTATAACATATAATAAGCCCTCTAATTCCGCTTTTTCTTCGCCTATAGAACCATAAATTTCTGGACGAAGTAGCAGAAGTGCTTCTCTTAGTGTTTCACCAGAAACACCCATAGGTTTATAAAAACCGCGATTAAACAAGTGTCGCATGGTAATGTACATACGCTCTATTGCGCTCGAACTTTCTTGCGCTCTTGTTCTTTCGTGTCTTTTCTTATTTGTTGTACTCATATAGTAATTTAACCAGCAAATATATAGTTTTATTTAACTAAATGAAGCTCATATAACTTATCTGCTATTTTCCTATCGTTTGATAACCTTGGAATCTTATTTTGACCGCCGAGTTTCCCAATAGATTTCATATAAGTTTGAAAGCCATCTTTTTTAATTTTTGTCACTTTCAATGGCCTTAAAACCTTTCCCTCTATTAAATCAAAATAATAACTATTCTGCTTTTGTAAAGATTGGTCTATAGCCTCTATGAATGTTTCTTCATTTTCAGGTTCATTTTCAAATTCTATAAACCATTCATGAAACGGCAAGCCAGATTCAGGGTTTATTTGTGGCGCAACTGTGAATTCATTTACGGATATCTTAGTGTTTTCTGTTGCTTCCTTTAAAGCTTGCTCCACTTCTTTTCCAATAACATGCTCGCCAAAAGCCGAAATAAAGTGTTTAATTCTTCCGCTTACAATAACACGATATGGGCTTAAAGATGTAAACTCAACCGTATCTCCAATGTTATAAGCCCAAAGACCAGCTGTAGTAGAAATTATCATTACGTAATTGACACCAAGCTTTACATCTTTAATAGTTATTCTTTTAGGGCTCTCATCAAAGAAATGGTTGACCTCTATAAATTCATAAAAAATTCCCGAATTGAGTTGAAGCAACATTCCTTTTTCGTTTTGTTTGTCCTGAAATGCGAAAAAACCCTCACTTGCCGGATATAACTCAATACTATCTACCTTTCTGCCAATTAAATTTTCAAATTTTGCTCGGTAAGGTTCGTAATTAACCCCACCGAAAATAAACAGATTGAAATTCTTAAAAACATCTCCAACCTTTTTATTCTTTTTTTCAATCAATTTCTCAAAATACATCTGAACCCAAGAAGGAATTCCAGAAATAACAGTCATATCTTCTTCTATAGTTTCATCTACAATGGCATTGACCTTAGTTTCCCAATCTTCAATACAATTGGTTTCATAGCTGGGCATTCTATTTTTTTGAAGGTATTTAGGCACGTAGTGTGCTACGATTCCAGACAATCTGCCTAGTTTTATTCCATTTTTTTCTTCTAAAATTGGACTACCTTGAAGAAAAATCATTTTTCCATCTACAAATCTTGAGTTCCCAGTTTCATGGATGTAAAGTAAAATAGCATTTCTAGCTGCCTCTACGTGTGTTGGCATACTTTCCTTTGTAATAGGAATATATTTTGCACCAGATGTTGTTCCTGAAGTTTTTGCAAAATATACTGGTTTTCCTTTCCAAAGTACATTTTCTTCTCCAGCAACTACGCGCTCTACATAAGGTTTTAATTCTTCGTAGTCTCTTACGGGAACTCTTGTTTTGAAATCCTCATAAGACTTAATTTCATTAAACTTATGATCCTTACCAAAAGCTGTAGTTTTAGCTTCTGTGATTAAATCATCAAATACCTTTTGTTGTGTCTCTACAGGTTTTGAAGACCATTTTTTTATACGCTTAGCAATATATTTTGCAAAAGGTTTTGAAAGTGCCGCCTTAACTGAAGCCATTACTGAAAATCAATAAAATTAGTTGGATTTACTGGATAGCCTTTGCTCCATAATTCGAAATGCAAATGAGGCCCTGTGGTTAACTCTCCTGTATTACCAGACATTGCTATCACCTCACCTGCTTTTACTAAATCTCCTTGAGATTTTGTAATCTCAGAATTGTGTTTGTAAACAGAAATCAATTCTTGATTATGCTCTATGATGACCACATAACCTGTTTCCACAGTCCATTCTGCAAATATTACAGTACCATCTGCTGTGGCTTTAACAGGTGTATTGGCTGCAACAACCACATCAACCGCATAATGTTTTTCCTTGATATTATACGATTCGGAAATAGTTCCGTTCACTGGAGGAAATAAAACAAAATTCGATTTATCTCCCGACTCAAAAAGATTGTATTTATCTTCTTTATTAACTTTTTCTCTAAGCAAAGAGTCTTCTTTATTGGTGGTAACTTGTAATACTCCTATATCATTCTTTGCCGCCTGAAGTATAGAATCTCTATTAAAGTTTGAAGAAGCTACATCACCCGTCAGTACTTTTCTAATAGAAGCATAGTAGCGCTTGTTAAGCTCCAACTCATGGACTAGAGAATCTGTTTTGTAGTTTAAAATGGTTGCTTGTTTCTTTAGTCTTGCTGAAGAATATCCTGGTATATACTCTCTAAGCGGAGTAAAAGCAATAAGTAATGTGGTTAGGAAAATTAAAGTAATGGCTGATATTGATGTGATTATAAACACATTGAGCCGTGTTAACTTTATAGCAAAACGTTCTTCAAAAGTGTCTTCGTTTAAAATCACTAAACGATACTTATGAAGCAGTTTTTTTGTGAATTTCTTTTCTTTAATCTTCTTTTTAGCCATCAAAACAAAATTAGTTAAAATACTTAAATAGGCGCTTCATTAAATCCTAAAGTTGACTTAAGAACGTTATTATTAAACTATAATTACTAACTTTGCAGTCTAAATTAAAAATTATGAATCTTAGCATTATACCTTTAGCGATTGGACCTTGGCAATGGGTTATCATAGGCTTAGCAATTCTTTTACTTTTTGGTGGAAAGAAAATTCCTGAATTAATGAAAGGACTAGGTAGTGGAATTAAAGAATTTAAAGACGCAAGTAAAGACGATTCTGCTGATAATAACGAAAAGAAATAGTCTTTTTTATAATAGAAACTAAAGAAAAAGCCAACTTTAAAAGTTGGCTTTTTTTTATTACTTAATCTTAATTGATTTTATAATGGATTCGAGTTCAAAAATGTACTCTCGCTTATCTAAAGAAGGTGCATAAACATAACCATCTGCTACTAAGTAACGATTGTTTATTTTATCTTCAATCAAATATGTTATAAATGGACCAGCCATAGTGTAGCCTTCCATAGTCCAAAGACCTCTTACTTCATAAGCTGGTTTATTATCAATAATTGTTTCGAACATTCCTGGTGCATACGCATCTTCAACTTTCATATAAATATCATCCTCTCCTGGAATCTTATTTTTGGTAATCTCATTTCTTAATTTAACAATGTCTACTATTGTACTGTCACCTTTTGAAATAGACTCTAACGGAACCTCATAAAACATTAGTTCCATAGTTTTAGAATTACTCAGGTTTTTTCTGATCCAGAAGAAGTCATCATCAGCTTTACTGATTCTGTATACCGAAGGAATATTTATGGTAAAGCCTAATTTGCTCTCCATTTTTGCATCATCTAATAACGACAGTTTTATACGTCTCTGCTTTTCCTTAACTTCTTCTTTGTTAAAGGCATCAATTATTTTTGCTGCGTTTTCTTTTAATTGCTCAACAATTTCTTTATCAGTTTTTCCACCAATTACAGCTACAGTCTGCGGTTTAGCGAATTCATTATTTACAATTTTTGTAACAGGCTTTAAATTTCCTTTTTCAATCTTCAGTATAATTCTGCTTCTGGTAGCAAACCCATCGAACACTTGTGGCGGAATTTGTCTCATGTGAAACAATGGTTCATCTACAGGTAAACCCATTAACGGAGCGGCAAAAATGCTTCTGATATTTTCTCCAATGCTTCCTTCCCACAAAGTGTTATCTACTACAACCGAAATACTATTTAGATTTCCGTTAGACTCGGGTAAGTAAACTTGTTTGTCTGACTGCTTTTTTTCATCACAAGCCAAGACGGTAATACATAGTAATAAAGCGTATAAAGCTTTCATAATTTTTGTTTTTGTTGGTTTAACTACTCTGAAACAATCAATTTTGTTCCTATTCTGAGTTTATTACCACTAATATCGTTCCAATCTTTAATATTTTGAACAGAAACTCCAGAAAATTTTTGAGCTATGGTCCAAAGTGAATCTCCAGATTGTACTGTATAAGTCTGTTTTCCTTCTGCGTTCACTACTTTTTTGGGTGCAGAAGGTGTACTTGTAACATCAATTTTTCTAGGGTAAATTGTAAGTCGTTGGCCTATTTTAAGGTTATTACTTCTTAATCCGTTCCACTGTTTTATCTGACTCACCCTAACTCCGTATTTTCGTGCTATTTTACCAAGGTAGTCACCACTTCGTACACGATATCTAACTTTGGTATCATTATTAAATAACTGAGGTAAAGGTTTTTCTCGCTTGTCAAATTCGCTTTTGGCAAAAGCATAAATTTGTTCCTCGTTGGTTACAAACGTTCCTACTGCTTCTCTTGGCAATCTTAGAACATAGGTTTTACCTTCAACTTTCGGAATAATATCTAATCGATACGAAGGATTCAAAAATTGAAGTTCTTCTATATTAACACCTGTAACTTCAGAGACTTGATCTAAAGAGATCATCTGTTTTACGTGAATAGTATCGGTTTCTATATGCTGAAACATTGGTCTTTCAGGTTGAAAACCATGCTCTTTAGCATATTCAAAAATATACATTGTCGCCAAAAATGCCGGAACATAACCAGCTGTTTCCCTAGGTAAATTATGACGAATATTCCAATAATTCTTATAACCACCAGAACGTCTTATCGCTTTATTTACGTTTCCTGGACCTGAATTGTAAGCCGCTAAAGCTAAGTCCCAATCTCCAAAAATTTCATACAACTTTCCTAAGTATTGAGCCGCAGCTGTTGTTGACCTTATAGGGTCGCTACGTTCATCTACATAACTGCTTACATCCAAATCGTGTTCCTTGCCTGTAGCAAACATAAATTGCCATAAGCCAGTTGCACCTACTCTAGATCGCGCTCTTGGCTTTAATGCAGATTCTACAATAGCCAGATATTTCATTTCTAATGGAATATTGTAATTGTCGAATTCCTGCTCAAACATTGGAAAATAAAAATGGCTTAAACCCATCAAACTTTCTAATGAAGACCTTCTATATTTCAAGTAGCTTTTTATGACACTTTCTAACGAAGGATTGTACTCTACATTAAAAGGTGTTCTTGCATTTAAACGCTCAAGTCTTGCTTTTAGAGTATCTGTGGGTAATTCAGGATAATCCACAGGATCATATTCCAATTCTGTAACCGATTTATATATGGTATCAAAGAGTGAATTGCTATACAGCTCTTCTAACCATTTCTCATCTAATTTAGCAGCCTCAGGATGATCTTTAAGGTCTTTAATGTTTAAAGTATCTTGCTCTGCAGGAATTGTCTGTTTTGAGGTAAGCAACTTTCCGTCAATCACAGAATCTTTTGAGGTGGTTTGAACCCTCTCTTGGGTCCAGCCAAAATCAAAAAAGCACAATAAAATTAAAGTATAAACTAATCGCATGTTATCGAATTTATATAAAAAAACGTAATTCCTGTAAATATGGTATATTTTTAATGCTTTTGAAATTTGATTAAACACTTAATAATTATCGTTATACCAGCGCAACCAACTACATTCCTTTAATACCTCTTGATAATAATTGGACTCTGAGTAATTATCGCGTAAATCTTTGAAATGGGCTTGGTGATTTTCACAAAGGTAAAAATCATATTCATTTGTTTGATTATTCCTTGTATAATCAAAGCAACTTTCTGTTTTAGCTAACATAAAAGTGAGCCGTGCTTTTACTTCATTATCTCCTTTGCTTTCTATACCTTTTTTAAAATACTTTTCTGCCCACATCATTGCGTTATCTGTTGTTTCTGTAGTATTACCACCAGATTCACTCATCAACTCATTTCGGTTATCATTTCCTACATAATAAAGATTATTTACAAACCATCCTACTGCACTCATATTGTACCAAGCATTACCCAACATATAATAATATTCTGCTGCGTTTTCTTTTTCTTGTTTTGCTAAAGTCTCGAGCTTTATAAGGGCTTTGGTTAGTTTTATTTTATTATCTCTATAATTTTCTCTTACTCCCACTGGTTCATCATCTGAAGTAACGGTATTATTTAATTTCAACTCTTCTAAATATTTGACATGAAATTGATCTGATATTGAGTTGAAATCAACATTCATCCATTCTTTTATAGATCCTGAGAATAATTCTGGTCTAACGTCCTCATTCCAAAACTCTGATGTATTTTTAATTGCTTCAAACTCTTTTAAAGCTCTATACAATTCTTTTTCTCTTAAAAAATATGTTCCTCTTAGCTCGTGTATAAAATCATTGACATCCACCTTTACTCTGTCTAAAATTATTTGCTCAAAATGGGTGAAAGACTTTAATTTTATAAATTCATCTAAACTATTAATAACATCTATTTTTAAAAATGAATACTTGGTTTCAAGCTCATAATTATAAGCATAGTTGTTATTAATTGTACTCCAGTCAAAAGGTTGATCACGAGGATAACTATCGTAATCTATTGCTATAAAAGCACTTAACAAGGGATTATCTTTAGAATATAAGGCACTAATATGATTGAAAAATGCAGCGACTACTGGTTTGTATGTATTAAGGTCTTTATCTTGATCTAATTGTTTGAAAACTTCATTGATTTGCTGACGGTTTGGTGTCTTTATATCCATAAAATCTATTGCAAACAGTAATCGTTTTTTATGAATTTTAGAAGCATGCCACTGAAATTGTGTATTTAATGTAGCTTTTGCTTCACTATACTTACCTTTTTTTATTTGCGATAGTGCTTTAAGCAAAGTCAAAGCACTTTTATCTTTAAGTGTTTTATTTGTTAGAATTTCATCTATAATGATTTTACTTTCATTAGTATAAGTATTCTGTATTCCTTCAAAATAATATCCATTGTCATCATGCTCAAAGAGCTGAGATTGTATATCATCTATAAGTCTTGCTGTTAACACTTCTAAATACGGTGAATTGACATCGATTTCTGCTATTTTCTTCATCTCTTTTAAAACATCTCCTCTGCCATAATACGCTTTAAAAAAATGAAAAATATCCTTGTACTTTAAGTCCTTATAAAAGCTGCTGTTTTCATTTAACTGGCTCCAGTCTATAAAACGAAGACTCAAAGCACAACGCTCTCTTCTGTCTGGTAAGTTTTTGAATACCTCAAGGTAATTTTGAGCAGCTATACTGTGTTGACTAAGATTAAAATAAGCTCCCGAAACTTGCTCTAACGCTCTGTAATAGATGTATCTAGAACTATTATTTAATTCTAAATATCTTTTAAAAGCACTGATAGCCAAATCATTGTCTTGTTTGTAATGTGCTAACTTTACAATTTGATACCCAACTCTATTCTTAAAAAATTGGTCTGGTGCGTCTTTAATTAGAGCAACCGCTTTTTCTAACCAAGGAGATTTATCTTCAAAACTTAATGTTTCTCCTTGATACCAACCTGAATCGTACGTCTTATCGCTAGCTAAGCGCTCTGTGCCTTTTGCCAAAAGTAGATAACGCTTAAAAAAAGTGTACTTAGTTTTATTAATGTTGGTATACATTAATCTTTCGTTCTCATCGACATCTTCTTCTCCCTGAAGCCATTGTATTGACTTTTTGTAAACAAGTAACCTTAATTCTTCTTTAGAAAAACTACCATTAAAGTAGTTATACCATTCATCAATATTATAGTTTGTAGCATTGCTGTTGGGAAAATAATCGCAAAAAACAATATCTGGACAATTTAAAAACGACTTATTATCTTCATCTACTAATGAAAACTGATCAATAATTGGATAATACACACTATCCCAAGACGGATCCCAACCACAAAAAGTAGGCAACTTAGAGTTGGCTTCTAAACTTGTAAACCCAAGAATTACAAGTGCGTTAATTATAACAAAATGTCTTAAGATCATCGTTTGTAAAATTAGACAACACAGGCGAACCTATGTGATAAAAAACTGTGCTATATGGTTTTGTTGATGCTGCTTTTATTAACTCGGAGAGTTTTTTTAGGTCATTTTTACTTACCGTCTCAATCCTAATAACATCATCTTTATAAATAAAATTACTACTTATATAACAATCTTGAGTAGCCTTGTAAATATTTAACGTTTGAGTAGGTCTAAAGTTCTCGCTAAAAGTCTTCAACGAATAATTATTTAAAATTGCTACAGGCTTTTCTCTTCTGTAAAGAATAGCCCACTCAAATACAGGCAAGGCCAGATCATAAGGTAGTGGATATTCACTAAGACGCTGTAAATATTGACTAGTAATATTGTTGTTAATAATAGAGTTTGTCTCGTCAATATTCAAAATATCTCCAACATTATATGCCATAAGTACCACTTTATCTACAGGAGGCACTCCTGTTTTTTCTCTATATTTTACCTGATGCAATCTTAATGTTGTCGAGAGTTCAATGTTATCAAAATAGGTTGCTAAACTTTCTAAGAAGGCAAAGTATTTCATTTTTGTGTTTTGAGACCAATCGCAATCAATCTGAATTTTAGTTAACATCTTTTGAGGCTCGAAATAACTTTTAAAAAGACGCTTTATTTTTTGAGAAACAGGTTTTGATAACGATTTACTTTCCTCTAAGGTGATATGTTTAAAAACTTCATTTTTTATGAATACAACTGGAACTATGGTGTCTACAACCACTTCAAAATCTTTTGAAAACTGAACTGTTGCAATTGGTAAGGGTTTATTTTCTTTGGTATTAAAATCTACATCAAAAAAACGCATATACAAGATGTTACTTTGTCCATCTTGTATATGCGTTTTATCTTGTTCTGTTAAGTTAAAATTCGTTTTCCAGTGGTAAAAACTGTATTTAGAATCATTTACTTCTGTTTTGCACGACGAAATTGTTGTGCAAAAAACTATAACGAATATTAAACTTGAAAGACTTTTAATCATTAAGAATTGCCGCAATACCCGGAAGCGTTTTCCCTTCTAAGCTTTCTAGCATAGCACCTCCACCAGTGCTTACGTAGCTTACTTTATCTTCAAACCCAAACTCTTTTACAGCAGCTACAGAATCTCCTCCTCCTACTAAAGAAAAAGCTCCATTTTTAGTCGCATTAGCAATAGAATTTCCAAGTGCAATTGTGCCTTTAGAGAAGGTTTCCATTTCAAAAACTCCTAGCGGACCATTCCATAAAATAGTGTTACACTTGTTAACTACGTCATCAAAAATCTCTAAAGATTTATGCCCTGCGTCTAAGCCTTGCCATCCATCAGGAATATGATAAACATCGACATGTTGTGTATTGGCATCGTTGCTAAAAGCATCTGCAGCAATTACATCTACAGGTAAGTGAACTTGTACTCCTTTAGCCTCAGCTTGTTTTAATATATCTAAAGCCAATTCCATTTTATCATCTTCACAGATAGAATCTCCAACAGAGCCACCTTTAGCTTTAATGAATGTAAATGTCATTCCACCACCAATAATAAGGTGATCTACTTTGTCTAAAATATTTTCTATAACTGTGATTTTAGAAGATACTTTAGCGCCACCAAGTACTGCTAACACAGGCTTTTCACCATCTTCTAATACTTTTTTGATGCTCTCTATCTCTTTGGCCAATAAGCTTCCGAAGCATTTAGCATCAGGAAAAAATTCTGCAACAATAGTTGTAGAAGCATGAGCTCTATGTGCTGTACCAAAAGCATCATTTACATAAATATCTCCTAGCTTAGATAGTTGTTTTGCAAAGTCTTTATCACCTTTTGTTTCCTCATCATGAAAACGCAAATTTTCTAGCAATAAAATTTCGCCTGGTTGTAAAGCATTTGCCTTTTCTTCGGCTTCTTCACCAACACAGTTGCTTGCAAATTTTACTTCAACTCCTAAAATATCTTCAATTTTTGGAATAATATGCTTTAAAGAAAACTCTTCTTGTACTCCCTTTGGTCGTCCTAAATGCGACATTAAAACACAGCTTCCTCCATCTTCTAAGATTTTTATAATCGTTGGTTTTGCCGAAATAATTCTAGTGTCGTCAGTAACTTCAAATTTATCATTTAGAGGTACATTAAAATCTACGCGGATTAATGCTTTTTTATCTTTGAAATTAAAATCGTTTAGTGTCTTCATCTGTTTTAAATAAGGAATATCTTTCTCTGTTTTGAATAACAAATATAAAGATTAGAAAGCATAAAAAAATTACATAGTTTTGCTTTATGTTATTTTCTGAAGTTTTAGGGCAAGAACACATTAAAAATCACCTTACAACAAGTGTTGATCAAGGTAGAATTGCACACGCGCAACTTTTTGTTGGACCAGAAGGTTCTGGCACTTTGCCAATGGCCATAGCTTATGCACAATACATTTTGTGTAGTAACACTGGTGGTGAAAACACTGGCGGAAATGAATCTTGTAATCTAAAATTCAAAAACGTATCACATCCTGATTTGCACTTCGCCTTTCCTGTTACCACAAGTGATAAAGTAAAAAGTAAACCCGTTTCTAATTTTTATCTCGAAGAATGGAGACAACTGTTAGAGCAGCAACCTTACGGCAACCTTTTTGATTGGTACAAATTATTGGATGTGGACAACAAGCAAGGGCAAATTGGTGTTGATGAAGCTTTTGAAATTGTAAAGTCCCTTTCACTAAAATCTTATGAAGGCGGTTACAAAGTGATGCTAATTTGGATGGCAGAAAAAATGAATACTGCTGCTGCCAATAAGCTTTTAAAACTTATTGAGGAACCACCAGAAAAAACCATTTTCATTCTCATTGCAGAAGACGAAGAGCAAATTATAAATACCATTCGTTCGCGTTGTCAAATACTAACATTTCCTCCACTAGCTGAAGAAGCAATTACTGAAGCTTTGGTAAGAAACTATCATATTGAAAATGCAGTTGCCACTAAAATTGCGCATCAAGCTAATGGTAATTACAACAAGGCTTGCGATCTTATCTATCAAGATAGCGAAGATATTCAGTTTGAAAAATGGTTTATTCTTTGGGTCCGTTCAGCCTTTAAGGCTAGGGGAAACAAAGCTGCTATTCACGATTTAATTTCTTGGAGCGAAGAAATTGCAAAAACTGGAAGAGAAACACAAAAGAAGTTTTTAGCATTTTGTCTCAATTATTTTAGACAAGCTATGCTTATGAATTACAAAGCTGATTCTTTGGTGTATTTAGAACCAAAATCCGAAGGTTTTAAACTTGAAAATTTTGCGCCTTTTGTACATGGTAATAACATTTTGGAGATTAGTGATGAGCTTCAAGATGCTATTTATCATATAGAACGCAATGGTAATTCTAAGATTATCCTAACCGATTTAAGTATAAAACTTACACGTTTACTACATAAAAAAGCCAGCTAATTGCTGGCTTTATTTTTTATTCAAAAGTATAGGACGTTACATTGACTTGCGTTAGCCTAAAATACCCAAAAGCATATTGTTCTGGATTTGTAGGATTAATACAATTTCCTCTGATTAAAGCAGAATTAGACGAAAACGGATCACCACCACTGTAATACTGCTCTATCAATAATCTCATGTAGTTGTAATATTGTTCAGAAATACCATAAAGTTCAATATCTACTACATCTCCAGGTTGAAACGCAGCTTCACCATTATCTTCATCATCATCCTTTTCAAAAAAATCGTGGATTTCATTACCGTTTACAAATTCGTCTGAAATATCTTCAAAATAGGGAAACAAATCTCCATCTTCATAATAGCGAATAAGGTAATAGTTTTCTTCATCTACAGGATCGTCGAAATAAACATTCACTTCTAGTAATTCATCATCAAAACCTCCTTCAACACTTTGTGTAACACTGTTAATATCTGAAACTGACATTAACGTTTCGGTAGCTTCATAATTTTCACCATTATAGCTAACGTCTAAACGGTAAGTGTCTCCAATAACAGGTACAAAATTATCTATAGTATAATTACCATCATTTTCATCTACAAAATTGAATATGGTACCAGAATTTGTATTGGTAACTGTAACCGTTGCTCCGCTAACGCTAGTACCTTCTTCCATACTAAAATATGGAGACGACATGCTCAATCTTATGGTTTGGGCATTACCAGTTGTACCTTTTTCCCAATCTAAAGACGCTTCTATAACCAAGCGTGGTTCGGCATTGTTTACATCAACATCTATGACATCTTCGCAAGATGCAAAAACAATTCCTGTAAATATTAATAGGCCTTTTATATAGTTTTTCATGATGCTAAAATTTAAAGTTATAGGTTACCGAAGGAATAATTCCAAAAATTGAAATTCGAGTAGCTTCGTTTAATCCTGTTTGATTGTTTTGATTGAAACTTACTGAAGCGGCATTTCTTCGATTATACAAATTATAAATACCAAAAACCCATTCGCCTTTCCAGCGTCTTTCATTGTCTTTGTTTGGTGTATACGTTGCCGAAACATCTAATCTGTGATATGCTGGCAAACGGTCTTCGTTTCGGTTAGAATATGTTGCAATAGACAAGCCTTCGTAAGTATATTGTCCGTTAGGATACGTTACAGGACGACCCGTTTGAAATACAAAATTAGAACCAAACCTCCATTTATCATTGAGTTTGTAAGATCCTGTTAAAGAAATATCGTGTGTGCGATCGTAAGGTGTATTGTACCAATCGCCATTATTTATTCCTGGTCCGCCAGCATTTCCTCCTAAAGCACGTTGTTCGGACTTTGATAAGGTATATGCTAACCAACCTGTAAAATTGCCTTTGTTTTTTCGAAATAAAACTTCTAAACCGTAGGCTCTTGCTTCACCGTTTAATATTTCGGTTTCAATATTATTGTTTCCTATTAAATCAGAGCCATCAATATAATCTATGCGATTGTCAACTGTTTTGTAGTAGGTTTCCAGCTCTAAAGTATAGGCATTGTCCTTAAGATTTCTATAATATCCTAAAGCAAATTGATTGGATATTTGAGGCTTTATATACTGTCCGCTTGGCGTCCAAACATCTAAAGGTGTTACCGACGATGTATTAGATAAAAGATGTAAATATTGTGTGGATTTGGTATAACTAGCCTTTATTGAAGAGGCTTCATTAAGCTGATAAGAAACGCCTAATCTTGGTTCAAAATTTCCAAAGGTTTTTATACTTTCACTCTTGTTGTAATAGGTTTCGCTTTCTGCTTCTCCACGCTCGTAAATACCTAAATCGCTATTATAGATTACAGGTTGATTGTTGACATAAGTCGTCATGCTTTGTCCACCCAATCTCGAAAATGCACTGTAACGCAAACCATAATTAAATGCCAACTTATCTGAAATTTGATGCTCTGCACTTATATAAGCGGCACCTTCAAAAGCACGCTTTTCGTCTAACTTTAAATAGTTAATTGCAGATGTTTCAGAAGATGGTCTTACTTCACCAGGATTAAGATTATAGGTTAAACCGCTAATACCAAAATCTAGCGTAAGGTCATTGTTTACGTAGTAGCCTAAATCATATTTTACATTGAAATTGGTGATGTCTGCGTTCCAATCTAATTCAATAAAATCTAGTAAAATTCGATAATCGTATTTGCTATAGATGAAAGATAAATTAGAAAATAACTTGTCGTTAAACACGTGATTCCAGCGCAAGTTTCCTGTCGCATTTCCGTAGTTATTTTCTATTATTTTAGATAGGTTGAAAATATCGCGACCAAAATAACCCGACAAATACAAACGGTTGTTTTTATTGATTTCATAATTAGTCTTCAAGTTAAGATCGTAAAAAGATATTTTATCGTCTTTAACATCTTCAATAAGCGGCATAAATAAATGTGCATAAGATGCTCTACCAGCTATTAAAAAAGAACCCTTATCATTAAAAATTGGCGATTCTGCAGTCAATCTACTCGAAATTAAACCAATGCCGCCAGTCAATCCAAACTGTTTGCTATTACCATCTTTTTGTCTAACATCGAGCACAGAAGATACTCTACCTCCATATTTTGCCGGAATATCTCCTTTATACAACTTGATGTTTTTAATAGCGTCTGCATTGAATACAGAGAAAAAGCCAAAGAAATGCGATGTGTTATAAATTATAGCTTCATCCAAAAGAACCAAGTTTTGGTCTGCAGCTCCTCCTCTAACATGAAAACCTGCAGAACCTTCGCCATTATTGGTAACACCAGGCAATAATTGTATAGATTTTACAACATCAACCTCACCTAAAACCGCTGGCATTTCTTTAATTGTATTAGCATTAAGTTTTGCCACACTCATTTGTGGCTTTCTGATGCTTACAACTTCAGATTCTTCTGCGACGATAACAATTTCATCAAGTGATGTTGCGGATTCTTCGAGTTCAAAATTTAGTTTTTGGTCTTTGTTTAAGGTTATTTCTTGAGTTATAGAAGTAAAACCCACGTAAGAAATGACCAAAGTATATGTGCCTTCTGGAGCTGTTAGAGAGAAAAAACCGTATTCGTTTGTAGTTGCGCCATAATTGGTGTCTTTTAAGTAAACGGTTGCGCCCAAAAGCGTTTCACCATTATTAAGGTCTTTAATGGTTCCACTTATACTGTATTGTTCTTGTGCCTGACACAAAAAGCCCGTAAATAGGAAAATGACTAAACATAAATGTTTCATTAGTGATTGTTCTGTTTTTTGATTGATAAAATTAAGGTTTGAAATGGTATAAAAATCGATTTTTACTTTATGCCTTTGTTAACGCAAATAAATTCCAAATATTAGCGAAACACGCTATGGAGACGCTTATTTGGTGCGAATTGTTACATCTTTGGAGTGAAAATCTTAAAAGTAAACTTAAAGCTAAAACTTATTAGGCTTCAAAAGCCTTCTTAATTGCTTCTGAAAATGATTTTGAAACCGGAATTTTCACTTTAGAATCAGAAGTCTCAATAATTAAAAAAAGCTTTCCACTGATCTTTTTCATGCTATTCACCTTGAACAAATTTACTGCAAAAGATCTATGACATTGCTCAATAGGCAGATCTTCTGTTTGTAAAAGAATATGTTTTAATCGGTTTCTTATGATGTGTTTTTTTACATCGTCAGACTTACCATAATATACCAAAACATATTGATTACTAGATTCTAAGTACAATATATCCTCTAGATTTAGTTTTAAATCTGGGTGATTATTTTCATCATAGAAAACGACTTGCTTTGTGGTGTCTAGTTTAGTAAAACTTTCTTTAAAATTCTTAAGCTGATGATCTAATTGTTGTATTTCGGATTGCATTTGTGTAATAGCGACATATATAACACTTCCTAGGAAAGGAAACAGTAAAATCATCAGCACTTTTGGGTACATTTTTAACTGAAACCAAATATTAAGTTCTTGTTCAAAATCATTACCTAGATCTGGAATAATAAAGGAAAGTCCAAAGTTTATAGCTAACAATAATAGGGCTTCAAAAAGCACCCAATATAAGTATTTTTTATTATTAACTTTTTGATAATCAAAAACTTGCCTCAAAACAAACTGAGATAAGCCTAAAGCTAAAAACGTACTGATAGCTATAGAAAAGAAGAATAAAAACTTATGAAAAGTAGGATTTGCTGGGTTGGACATCTCTTCCGAAATGCCGTAGGGCTGAAAGAAAATCAAAAAAACGTGAGAGAACACAACAGCACTAACAATGTAGATCCATTTAGATCTTTTATCGTTGAAGTAGTAAAACGGCTGTTCTAAAAATTCACTGATTTTCATTGCTGCTTTTAGTTAAAGAACGAACATAAAAACAAAAAAGCCAGATGTTTATTGTATCATCTGGCTTAAAGTATTGTGTTTTATTAATTACAAATTACTTTTTCTTTTTGTAAGAGCTATTTAAAGCTGTTAGTACTTCTTCCGTTACATCATTAGATTCTTCACCGTACATTACGCTTCTTGATGCATCACTTGTACCAAAAATATAAGAATATCCGTTTGTCTTAGCATATTCCTCAACAAAATCTACAACTTCAGTTATTGAAGAATCAATCTCAGTTTGGAAATCGGTTTTAAACTTGTCTTGTTCTGACTTCATTTGTTGATCGATCAACTGCCATTTTTGTTGAAAAGGTTGTGCCGCAGCTTGTTGTTGTTGCTCTGACATTCTACTTAATTTTTGTTGTAATTCTGACAACTCAAGTTGATAAGCTCTTCCAAGGCTATCGTTCTTTTTTTGAGATTTTTCATCTAGAAGTTGATATTTACTTTCAACGTCTTTCTTCCCTTTATACTCATTAATTAATTCTGAGTTATTCACAAATCCAATTTTTACTTGTTCTTGACAAGATGAAAATGCAACTAATGTTGTTAGGGCAACTATTATTTTCTTCATTATAATTTCTATTTTATTTTTTGCAAATGTATAAAAGTTAGTGTGTGATTTTCTTTAATTTTTTAATATTGATAAATTCTATAACTTGTTTTAATTAGAATTATCAAAACCTATTAAAAACAAGCCTAAATAAAGCGTTTTAAGACACTTTATATTTTCTTGCTTATCATTTAGTATTTAGCAACACAAAACCCTATTAATGGTTTTTATTTAAAGAAATACCACTTTTTAAGATATAAATATGCGAAGAATACTCCTTACTTCTATTTCCTTTGGTATTTGAACGCCATCCTATCCAAAATGCTTTAAGAGGATTCATAAAACCAGATTTGTATTTTTCTGAAAGTAGGCTCACATAATAAGCGTCAAATTTCATTGGCAAAACTTTTACCAATTTCAATTGTTCCTCGTGAAACAATTTTTCAATTGACGTTTTTGAAAAATGCCAAAGGTGTCTCGGCACATCAAAAGCTGCCCAAAAGTTTTTATAATGTTGTGCATCGTAACTTTTAAAATTTGGCACTGCAATTACCAAAGTTCCATTCGGTTTTAATAAACGTTTAAAAAGTTTAATATGCATTTCTAAATTTGGCAAATGTTCTAAAACATGCCAAAGCGTAATCACATCAAAACTATTTTCTTTTAAAGTTTCTAAATGCTGAATATCGAAAACTGAATCATTAGTTTTAGAATTTGCAATTTTTCTAGCCTTTTCATCAGGCTCTACTCCAACAACATTCCATTTATTTTTTTTTGCGGTTTCTAAAAAATCTCCTGTACCACATCCAATATCTAAAAGTTTTTTTTCTTCAGATTGAAATGAATTAATCAGTTTCAATTTTTGCTTTAAAGAGATTGTTCTGACTAAATGATATACTTTTTCAAACAGATTTCGCTTGGCATCAGTGTGCGAAATGTAGTCTTCGCTTTTGTAATATTCTGAAAGTTTTTCGCCTTGAGGTTGTGGAAATGTTTCTAACATATCCAATGCTTCATTATGCAATAATTGAAATTCTTCTCCTGAAACGGAATGGTCTTTTACGGTTAAATATGTTGGTTTGTTACTCATATTTAGATTCTGAATCAAGTTCAGAATGACAAACTATTTAAATTTTTTACTTAACGTTCCACGTGGAACATATACTTTTGACTTCTGAGATTTCTGTTACCTCAGGAATTTTACCTACCTAAATAAACTAATAAAACAGAAATATCATTAGGCGATACTCCACTAATTCGTGAAGCTTGCGAAATGGTTACTGGCTGTATTTCGGTTAACTTTTGTCTTGCTTCCATACTCATGGATTTTAGTTTTGAGTAATCAAAGTTCGATGGGATTTTTACATTTTCAAGACGGTTTAACTTATCTGCATTGTTCTTTTCCTTTTCAATATAGCCAGCATACTTTACCTGTATTTCGGTTTGCTCAATGATTTCAGAATCGAGTTTATTTTCAGAAATATATTTATCTACTGAATCTACTTTTCGCATATCTTCAATAGTAATATTTGGTCGTGCATACAACTTAAACATCTTGTCTTGTTGCTTCACTTTTGCTGAATCTTTTGATTCTAAAATCGGATTTATTTCATCTGGTGTTACACTAGTATCTTTAAAAAACTCAACAAAATTTGAAGCTTTTGATCGCTTCTCTTCCATTCGTTTTAATCGTTTTTCAGAGGCTAAACCAAGTTCGTATCCTTTAGGTGTTAATCTAAAATCTGCATTATCTTGTCTCAAAAGTGTTCTATATTCAGCACGAGATGTAAACATTCTATATGGCTCTTCTGTACCTTTTGTAATTAAATCATCTATTAAAACACCTATATAAGCTTCGTCTCTTTTTAACGTAAATGGATCGCGTTCCTGAACTTTTAAGCTCGCATTGATACCTGCCATCAATCCTTGAGAAGCTGCTTCTTCATAACCCGTTGTTCCATTAATCTGACCAGCAAAATACAATCCATCAACTAACTTCGTTTCCAAAGTATGCTTTAATTGTGTTGGAGGAAAATAATCGTATTCTATAGCATAACCTGGTCTAAAAAACTTCACGTTTTCAAAACCAGCTACTGAACGCAAAGCATTAAATTGAACATCTTCTGGTAAGGATGTAGAGAATCCGTTGACATAAACCTCTACCGTATTCCAGCCTTCTGGTTCCACAAATAATTGATGTCTATCCTTATCCGCAAAACGATTGATCTTATCTTCTATCGATGGACAATAACGAGGGCCAACACTTTTAATTCTACCATTAAACATTGGTGATCTATCAAAACCCTTTCGAAGTAAATCATGCACTTCTGGACTCGTATAGGTCATGTGACAAGAACGTTGTTTTTTTAATGGTTTAGTAACATCTAGATATGAAAACTTTTCTGGATTATCATCACCAGGCTGTTCTATCATTTTAGAATAATCTAAGGATCTACCATCTACTCTTGGTGGTGTTCCGGTTTTCATTCTACCAGAATCAAAACCTAGTTTAATAAGGTCTTCAGTAATTCCTGTTGCAGCTCTTTCACCAGCTCTACCTCCACCAAAATTTTTATCTCCAATATGAATTAAGCCATTTAAAAAAGTACCGTTTGTAAGTACAACAGTTTTGGCTTTTACTTCAATTCCTAAAGAAGTTTTTACACCAGCTATTTTATGGTTTTCTATAATTAAACCCGAAACCATTTCTTGATAGAAATCGAGATTAGGTGTTTGTTCTAACAATAATCTCCAATCTTCAGCAAAACGCATTCTGTCGGATTGTACTCTTGGACTCCACATTGCAGGTCCTTTAGATTTGTTAAGCATCTTAAATTGTATCGCAGAAGTATCAGACACAATTCCACTATAACCTCCTAAAGCATCAATCTCTCGCACAATTTGCCCTTTAGCAATTCCTCCCATAGCAGGATTGCAAGACATCTGAGCTATATTCTGGAGGTTCATTGTAATTAATAACGTTTTGCTTCCCATATTTGCAGCAGCAGCAGCAGCTTCACTACCAGCATGACCAGCACCAACAACAATCACATCATAAACATCATTAAACATATAAATATTGATTTGTGTTCCACGTGGAACATTAAGATTTATTTTTTAAGCCTGTAAAGATACAACCAAGACTTTACAACTAAGAACGTTTGCTTAGATAGTAATCTTCTTTAGCGGTCATTACCTCTTGGTCTTTATCGGTCTTATCTTTATAACCACAATAATGAAGCACACCGTGTATCATAACTCGACTAATTTCATCTTCAAAAGACACCTTAAAATCATCTGCATTCTCTTTGACTCTATCTACTGAAATATAAATATCTCCATGTAGCTCTTTTCCTACTGAGTAATCGAAACTTATGATATCAGTTAATGTGTCGTGATCTAAAAAATTGACATTGATTTTATATAAATAATCATCTGTACAAAAGATATAATTTATCTCCCCTTCTTTGCAAGATTCTTCTTGTATGGCTTTTGAAATCCATGCAGAAAATTGCGCTTCATTTTCTAAACTAAAATCGGTTTCGTAATTAAAACTAATCATCTGTCTTTTTAAAATACTCTTGAATCTTTTTCTTAAAATGATTTTGCAAAGGTAGTGCTTGGCGATTTAAGATTTCAGTAGTGTTGAAGTATTCTTTTGCAGTGTTAATTTGATTGGCATTATTGTCATTGAAATCTTTAGTATTGGTTTCAGATTTACGCTTGGTATCTTGTCCTTGCATAAAGGTTGCGTTTTCTAATTTTAAAAGTTGATGTTGTAAATTCATCATCTTTTGAAGTGTTTGATTGGTGAAACCTGAATTCAATAGATCCAATTCTATATCTTCCATTTGCTTTATCAATTCACCAGCAGATTGAATAGTGCCATCATTAGACAACCTATCTTCTAATGCTTGACGCAACTGTTGTTGTCTTTGGTAAATTTTAAAAAGCTCAGCGTTTTGTTCTTCTCTTCCACCTTCACCGTAACCATCATTTTCTTCTCCATCACCATCAGAATTTCCGTTGCCACCATTACCAGATTTACCATTCTTACCTTCTTTACCTTGTTTACCTTGTTCTCCTCCTTCACCATTTTGGTTTCCTTCACCATTCTGTTGACCATTTTTTCCATTCTGTCCACTCTTACCTTGTTGATCACCGCTTTGTCCATTTTCACCACTTTGACCACTTTCTCCTTGTTGACCTTGCTGTCCTTCCTGACCTTGCTTACCAGATTCTTCACCTTTTCCCTGTTCACCTTCTTTGCCTTGTTCTCCAGGTTTTTCACCTTCACCTTCTTTACTCCCATCCTGATTTTTCTTGACTCCTTCTTCCATTTGCTTGTTAAGCTCTTCTTGACTCATTATAATATCTGGAAGTTGTTGACCTTGGCCACCACCAGAACCCATGGATGGATTCATTTGCATTTCCATATTATCTAAAACATCACTCAAGAAACTCGCTAATTCATTAGTAGCAGTAATAGCATATTGTTGAGACGACACACCTTGATAAATACGATTCTCTGTAAACTGACCTAAAGCTTTATCAATATTGAAATATACATCTGTTATTTGCGTATTGACTTGTTCTGAAATCTTTGGCTGTCTTAGAGACAAAGCAAATAAGCTATCATCTATATGCTCAAAATGTTCTCTGAGATTGCTCTGTTGAATGATATATTTTCCATACTTATTGTTATTGATGTCTATGCCATCAAAAGTATTCATAAGTGCTTCTTGGTCGAAAGAATACAATAATAGGTTCTCAAGTATCTTGCGAAGCATTTCTACATCTTCAGCCGTTTGATCTCCTCCACCTCCTCCACCAGACATAGACTGCATCATCATTTCACTCATTTGCATCATTTTCTTTGCTGCCTTCTTTTGTCTATCTTGAGCCTTCTGTTGTTGCTGTTCTGATTCTTTTGAGTCTTCTTTACTGTTTTCTTTCTCTTCTAAAGCATCTTTAGCTTCCTTTTGATCAAACTCTATCTCATCTTCCAAAAACTCATCTCTAGGCACATCTGTTGGCTTCTGAAGTTGTCTATCATCTTGTTTTAGTTCATCTAAATCTTTCTGTAAATCTTCAAACTTTTTATTAAGCTTTTCTTGAGCTTGTTTATTGTTTTCTTCTTTGCTTTTTTCTGATAATTCTTTTTGCTCTTCAGACAACTGTTGAAGTTGATTAGCTATTTTTTCTGTTTTTTTCATCACGTAGAAACGCTTAGTCAACTCTAAAAGTTGTTGCATACTACGTTTCTTGTTTTTATTCTGTTTCGCTAATTCTTCTAGTTTTTGGGTGAACTCTTCTTTATTAATTTTATCCTTCAACTGCTCCAACTCCTCTAAAAGTTTTTCGTCTTTTTTGAGTTGTTCTTCATTTTCCTTTAAGCGTTCTTTTAGGTCTTCTTTGAACTCATCTTTATCCTTCTTTTCTTCCTGAAATTCTTCAAGATTTTCTTGGAGTTTCTTGTTGAAGTTCTTCATCAACTGTTCTTGTTGCTTCTGACGCTTAAGAAAATCTTCAAACTTCTTTTTATCATTGAAATTAAGCTCCTGCTTTTCCTTTTGGGTTTTAGAAAACTCTTCTAGCTTTTTGTCTTGCTCATCTAACTTTTCAAAAGTCTTTCCTATATCTTTTATAGTTTCATTCTGCTCATTTAATTGTTTCTGCTCCTCTTCGTCCTTTGTTAATTTTCTATAACTGAAAATGCTACTCTTGGTACGTTTATAATTATGAATGGCATCATTATCAAAAACTTCAAAATACAATTGATAACTTACTCCTTCCTCTAAATTGAATTGGTTTGGAAACGCACTGACAAATTCAGCAAAATTAGATTTGGAAATACTAATTGGCTCAACCACTTTTTTAGAATCATCATCGGAAGGATAATAGACTAAATTCAATTTTGTTAATCCATAATCATCATTAGCTTGTCCGTAGAAATAAAGTGTTTGATTGTCTAAAGAATCCTTTTGAACTTTAATATTTAACTCTGGATAGACGTCTTTTACAACATTGATATTATAAGCCAAATTTTCATAATCACGTAAATCCTTATTACTAGTGCTTATGCTATAATTATAGTTTTTATATAATCGTTTTGAAGCTTCAAAATCACCATTATCACTAGGCTTAAAATTCAAAGTGTCTTCTGCATAGATATGTACTGCAGTCGTTGATTTTGTCTTGGCTCTCCATGTTACATTAGTGCCTTCTGGTATCACAGCCGAACCTGTACTTTTTAAAACCTCATCTTGTTTTTTAGTGTGTACAGGATAATCTAGCACCATTTCAAAATTCACCAAATTTGGTGTATTAACCACATTCAGTTTATACGTTTTTGAAACCACACCATTGGCTTCTAAAGTAAATTCGATAGATGTTTTAGGAATGCTAAATGTATACTGAAACTCACCTGGTGCCACTTGTTGTAAAAAGTACGTTTGACCATTGAATTCTATTTGCGCATTCTCTGGAATAACCTCACCAACTGTTGAAACATTAAGTTTAAAATCCTTATTTTCAATAGCTTGTAAGGATTCGTTAACCACAAAAAATTGAAATGGAGCTTGAGGTTCGTAAGCTGTTTTATAATTTACAACACGCTCGTAACTATCACTAAACCAGTTGATTTTACCTGTAAGATATGATAAAACAATAATCACAACAGGAATAGCCGCATATTTAAGATACTTGGTATTGGATTTAAAATTGATAGCCGACTTAAACGGAATAGGTTGCAATTCTTGCGATTTTTGCTCAATACTAGCAATCAATAAATCGGATTGATGCGGATTTTGGTTGAGTTGAAGAACATTAAGCAACTTGTCATTTACCTCAGGAAAATGATTTCCTATTAATTTTGAAGCGGTATCATAACCTATTCCCTTTCTTATTTTAAATAGATGTGCCAAAGGAATGGCTATAAATTTTACAAAAAGCCCTACCTCTACTGCAATAAACACCCAAAAAAGTATGGTTCTTGCCGTCGGATTAAGCCACAACACATATTCTACAAACAAGGTTATTAAAAGATATAATAATCCTATAGCAAAAAACAAGATTACTCCTTTAAGCAACTCATTGGTATAGTAGCGTTTAATAAATTGCTCTAACTTATGTTTTATGGTTTCAAAATTGCTCATATACTAATCTAACAGACTAAACTACAATTTTATTTTATACGGAATTATTGAAAAGTGATAAGATTCTGTTAATGGCTAGTTATTATTGTTAAAACTAAAGACTGTTACTTATAAACATTACTCTATTGTGTAATCATAAGTTCCTATATATTTTAAAACTTCAGATTTGCGAATTCCATTATTAAATTGAAAATTGTAAAGACATATCACAGAATTTATTCCTTCGCTTAAAATAGGTAACTGATTAATAAAAGATTCAGCATAGGAAAATCCATTAATTTTTTGAAATAAATCGTTATTCTGATCATTAAAATCTACCTCTTGAAATTGTGGATCTATATAATCAATATTGAAGTCATTCATAAATGAAGAAGTTGAATCTCCTTCTTCATCAAAAACCTCTTGAACATATTCCTTTAATGCTTCTTCACTATTAAATTTCCCAACCCAAATAGATACTTTGCCTTCTTTTTCCATATTTCTTTTTTTTATAAAACTACTGAATAATCTATTTTCTTTGCTAGCAAATCATATCAGATTATCTTTGCACAAGATTCTGAAATAACACTTCGACAAGCTCAGTGTGACAGTTCAGTTATAAAAATAGAGAAATGTCAAAAAAAGTACGTGTGCGCTTTGCGCCTAGTCCAACAGGACCTTTACATATTGGTGGTGTAAGAACTGCTTTATTCAATTATTTATTTGCCAAAAAACACAATGGTGATTTTGTGTTACGTATAGAAGATACAGACCAAAACCGTTATGTAGAAGGTGCAGAAGATTATATTGTAAAATCCTTAAACTGGTGTGGCATTCCGTTTGATGAAGGCCCAGGTAAAAACGAAAAATTTGGTCCTTACAGACAAAGCGAACGTAAGCATTTGTACAAACAATATGCAGATCAATTGATTGCTGAAGGTAAAGCCTATTACGCTTTTGATACTTCTGAAGAACTTGATGCACATAGAAAACAACACGAAGCGGAAGGCAAAACTTTTATTTATAACTGGCACAATCGTGAAAAAGGACGTTTGGTAAATTCTTTGGTACTTTCTGAAGAAGAAACCCAAGCAAAGATTAATGCTGGTGAAGATTATGTGGTCCGTTTTAAATCTCCGCAAGATGAAACTTTACACTTAAAGGATATTATTCGTGGCGATATTTCTATCGATACTAACATTCTTGATGACAAGATTTTGTTTAAAAGCGATGGTATGCCAACCTATCATCTCGCTAATATTGTGGATGACCATTTAATGGAAATTACACACGTAATTCGTGGTGAAGAATGGTTACCTTCTTTAGCATTACACAAATTATTATATGATGCTTTTGGTTGGGAAGCTCCAGAATTTGCGCATTTACCTCTAATATTAAAACCAACAGGAAAAGGAAAATTAAGTAAGCGTGATGGTGATAAATTAGGTTTTCCTGTATTTCCATTAGCTTGGACTGACCCAAAAAACAACGAGGTTTCTAGAGGTTATAAAGAAGATGGCTATTTTGCTGAAGCTGTTGTTAATTTCTTGGCCTTTTTAGGCTGGAATCCTGGTACTGAGCAAGAAATTTTCAGTTTAGAGGAATTAGTTGCTGCGTTTGATCTTTCTAAAGTTAATAAGGCTGGAGCGCGTTTTGATCCTGATAAAACCAAGTGGTTTAACCATCACTACATGCAACAGCAGTTAGATTTGGATCTTGCTGAAGAATTTCAAACTAAAAATATCTTGTTGAAAGATATTGATGTGAACTACATTGCTTTGGTGGTTGGGTTAATTAAAGAGCGTGCAACATTTGTAAGTGATTTTTGGGATCTAAGTCATTTCTTCTTTGTGTCACCAACAGACTATGACGAAAAAGCCTCTAAAAAAGCTATAAAAGAAGATACTGAAGACCTTCTTAAAAAAGTTGTAGAATTAGTGAATAACACTGAAGATTACACCGTAGAAAATCTTCAAACAAACATAAAAGGTTGGATCACTGATAATGGAATTGGTTTTGGAAAAGTAATGATGCCATTGCGTTTAGCTTTGGTTGGAGCTTTACAAGGGCCAGATGTGTTTGATATTATGTATATGATTGGTAAAACAGAAACTGTTAAGCGTATTGCCGCTTTAGTGAAGACAATTTAAAAATTTAATTAGATAATAAAAAAACGTGATTATAATTAAAATATAATCACGCTTTTTTCATTTACAGTAAACTCGTTAATCAAAACGAAACCAATAAGGAGAATACAAACATAGATTGGTTACCTTCAAATCTATCACCATTGTTTAGATTAAAGTTGTTATCATTAAGTTTATTTAAAGTATTTAAAAAGCCATAAATGTAATGTGCTCTTACTCTAAAATGATTTGTGCCTGCTGAAAGGCCAACAAGTCCATTGATATTAAATCTTGAAATATCTTTAATATCCTTAGCGGAAAGATTATCGTAACCTGTTATGATGTTATCTTCTTTTGATTCATCATCAAGTTTTAGTTTGCTATTGTACTGTACCATTGGGCCAGCATCAATAGTGAGATACTTTTTAATTAATTTCAAATGACCTAAAAAGGAAATCTGAGCCATCATCACTTTATATTCTATAAACTCTTCAGATCCTAAAGTTCCTGACGGACTAGAACTAATTTCAACTGTGTTTTCAGCAAATTGAATGTTATAACTTAGGTTATACCATTTATGAGGTATATCTACAGCTGCTGTTAATCCACCAATGTAGCCTGTGCCCTGCTTTGTTTCAAAATTATCAGTAATAATATCAAATTGCGTGATACCACCTTGAAGACCAATGGTATTTTCAATTTTATAGCGTCTTTGAGCATTCATTTTTGTAACAAAACCTATACAAATGACTACTAATAAGATGTATTTGAGTTTTTTCATGATTATTCAGATGAATTACAAACAAATATAGTTTAAATTAGTACGAACATTTATTTCTAACCATTACCTAAATATTTATTTATGGATTTTCCGATTTTCTTAATTCCAATTGTATTTTTTGGACTCGTTATTTTAATTTCATCTTTCTTTATTGTAAAGCAACAAACTGCAGCAGTTGTAGAGCGTTTTGGGCGTTTTCAATATATAGCACAATCGGGTTTAAGATTAAAAATTCCTTTAGTAGATCGTATCGCAGGTCGTTTGAGTTTAAAAATTCAACAGTTAGATGTTATTATAGAAACCAAAACCTTGGATGATGTTTTTGTGCGTTTAAAAGTTTCTGTTCAGTATAGAGTTATCAGTCAGAAGGTTTATGATGCTTTCTACAAACTAGACTATCCGCATGAACAAATTACATCTTACGTATTTGATGTGGTACGTGCTGAAGTGCCTAAGATGAAATTAGATGACGTTTTTGTTAAGAAAGATGATATTGCATTAGCTGTAAAAGCTGAATTAAATGATGCGATGCTAGACTATGGTTTTGATATCATTAAAACCTTAGTTACAGACATTGATCCTGACGCACAAGTAAAAGCGGCAATGAACCGTATTAACGCTTCTGAACGTGAAAAAATAGCTGCTCAGTTTGAAGGCGATGCGCAACGTATTTTAATTGTTGAAAAAGCCAAGGCTGAAGCTGAAAGTAAACGTTTACAAGGTCAAGGTATTGCTGATCAAAGACGTGAAATTGCAAGAGGTTTAGAAGAATCTGTAGAAGTTTTGAATCGTGTTGGTATTAATTCACAAGAAGCTTCTGCCCTAATTGTTGTAACACAACATTATGACACGCTTCAATCATTAGGTGAAGAAACTAATAGTAACTTAATACTTTTACCAAACGCACCACAAGCTGGTAGCAATATGCTTAACGAAATGGTAGCTAGCTTTACGGCAAGTAACCAAATAGGTGAAGCTATGAAAGAAGCAAAAAACAAAAAGAAAGATAATGAATAAACTCAGAAACCTACTTCTAATACTATTTTTAGCAACAACTGTGAATGTCTTTTCACAGAATAAAGAAGATGCTTTAAAAGACGCTAAAACGATTTCTAAAGCTACCCTAGCCTATGATTTTGATACGGTATTAAAGTATACTTTACCAAAAGCTTTAGAAATGATGGGAGGTAAAGAAGCAGCTAAAGAAATACTAACTTCAACTTTTGAGGGTATGACATCTCAAGGTTTTAAATTTGAAAAGCATGAAGTCATTGGTGTTTCTGATGTTGTTAAAGAACAAAATCAATACCGATGCGTTGTTGAAAGCTATGGGCAAATGGTAATGCCTGGACAGCGTATAAAAACTAAAAGCTATCTTGTTGGTATCTATAACGATGAAGGTAAACATTGGTGGTTTATTGAAGCAAAGCAATTAAAAAATGAAGCTGTCGCTGATCAACTTTTACCTGGCTTTGAAACGGCTTTAGAATTAAAAGATGATGAAACCGAAGTCGAACCGATAGTAGACTAATAAAAAAAAGCCTCGAAGTAATTTTTCGAGGCTTTTTTATGTTTAGTTTTCTTTGTACTTCTCAATCATTTCCTTCAATTGATCTAGATAATTTTTTAAATCTTCTTCATCCAATTTAGCTGAATCATTAGCTCCTTCGGGAAGTGTGCTTCTTGTTTCATCTAGATATTTTTGAAGTTCAGGATAATTGTCTTCAATATCTCTAGTTACCGTTGAAATTTCTGTAAGTATTTTTTGTGTGTTATCCATAATATTTTCGCATTTAGGCAAAAAGTTAATGAATAACCTAAAAAATCCCTCTCAATGAATTGTTAAATTACAATTTTGAGGCTTCTTCAACCAATAACTTATTTCTATCTTCTAACGCTTTGTTGATAAACTCATTAATCGCTTCATTTTTTTCTAAGCCATTTTTAAGTAAAACACCTAGCGCAATCATAGTGATAATACGTGTACCGCTTTTCTTAACCGAAGTATTAAAAAGTGGCTCTACATCTTCATAAGATACGTCTTTAGCTAATTCTAAAATCTCTGCTTTTGCTTTTGCTCTGGCATCGTCTGGCATTCTATCGTACTTTTTACCAAAAGACTTAATTTGCTCTATTGCAGGACGATTATTGGTTTGCTTTTGAGGCTGATTCTGGTTTTGTTTTGGTGCTTGTTTTGCCCAACTATCACGTAAACCAACGGTTTTATTAAATACTAAGGCGCCCGATTTAGAATCGTCATCCACATTAAAATACCCTAAACGTTGAAACTGAAACTGCTCTCCTACTTTAGCTTCTTTTAAACTTGGCTCAACAAAAGCATTGATGATGTTTAAAGAATTTGGATTTAAAAATTCCATAAAATCTTTACCATCATGACTGTCTGGCGCTTCGTCCATAAACAATCTATCATATTCTCTAACTTCAGCTTTTACAGCATGTTTTATAGAAACCCAATGTAGCGTTCCTTTTACTTTTTTAGAGGTATCTGTATCATAGGTACAATGTACTTCGGTAATATTGCCTTCAGCATCTTTTACAACGCTTTCAGCTTTGATGATATAGGCATTTTTTAAACGTACTTCTCCACCTAATTTCAATCTAAAAAACTTGCTTCCAGCTTCTTCTTTAAAGTCTTCTTTTTCGATATAAATTTCTTTTGAAAAAGGCACTTTTCTAGATCCAGCACTATCGTCTTCTGGATTATTTTCTGCTTCTAACCATTCTTCTTTATCATCTGGATAGTTAGTAATTACCACTTTTAAAGGATCTAAAACCGCCATAACACGTGGTGCAGTTTTATTTAAATCCTCACGAACACAAAATTCTAAAAGTGCCACATCAATGACGTTTTCACGCTTTGCAACACCTACTTTTTCTATAAATTGTCTAATCGAATTTGGTGTATAACCTCTACGACGTAACCCAGAAATTGTTGGCATACGCGGATCGTCCCAACCAGAAACGACCTTCTCTTCTACCAATTTAAGCAACTTACGTTTACTCATAATGGTGTAAGACAGATTTAAACGGGCAAATTCGCGCTGTTTTGGCTGCATTGGATAGGTTTCCTTAGAATAGTCATAAACTTGCTCTTTAAACCAATCGTAAAGCTCTCTATGAGGTTTAAATTCTAAAGAACATAAACTGTGACTAATTTGCTCGATATAATCACTTTCGCCATGCGTCCAATCGTACATTGGATAAATGCACCAATCGTTTGCTGTACGGTGATGATGTTTCTTTAAAATACGATACATAATAGGATCTCGCATTAACATATTAGGATGTTGCATGTCTATTTTTGCACGTAAAATATGTTCACCTTCGTTGAATTCGCCATTTTTCATGCGTTCAAAAAGGTCTAAATTTTCTTCTACAGATCGGTTACGATAAGGACCATCTACACCAGGTTGTGTTGGTGTTCCTTTTTGTTCTGCCATCGCTTCAGAGGATTGACTATCTACATACGCCTTTCCGTCTTTAATCAATTGTACAGCCCAATCGTATAACTGCTGAAAATAATCTGAAGAATACAGTTCGTTTTCCCATTGGTAACCTAACCAAGCCACATCTTTTTTAATAGCATCTACGTATTCTTGCTCTTCTTTTGCTGGATTAGTATCGTCAAATCTAAGGTTAACAGGCGCATTGTACTTTAGTCCTAAGCCAAAACTAATACCAATAGCTTTGGTATGACCAATGTGTAAATAGCCGTTTGGTTCTGGCGGAAAACGAAAGCGTAGCTTATCTTTTTCTAAACCATTAGATAAATCTTCTTCTATAATATGCTCAATAAAATTGAGTGATTTTGTTTCTTCAGACATTGCAAAAAATTAAAGTGCAAAATTACATAATTTGTAACATTAAAACATTATTACGTACTTATAGAATGAACTAAAAAAACTTAAATAGAATGAATTACAAATGTCCAAAATGTGATAATACAACTTATGAACTTGATGAAATGAGAGCAACAGGCGGAACCTTCTCAAAAATCTTTGATGTTCAAAACAAAAAGTTTACCTCTGTAACTTGCAAAAAATGTACTTATACTGAGTTTTTTAAGGCTAAAACCAGTGCTATGAGTAATATTTTTGACTTTTTTACAAATTAAAGATTCCTGCCTTCGTAGGAATGACAGAAGGTTTATCTTTGCATCATGGGAACAATTAAAGTTGAAAATATCCGTGTATTTGCTCATCATGGTTGTTTAAAAGAAGAAACGGCTATTGGTAGTGATTACCGTGTAGATTTAGAAGTAAAAGCTGATCTTAAAACTTCTGCTGAAACTGATGAATTAAAAGATACTGTAGATTATGTTTTCTTAAACAAAGTCGTACGAGAAGAAATGTTTAAGCCTTCTAAACTTCTTGAAACTGTTGCTCAGCGCATATTAACACGTATTTTTAACGAAGATAAATTAGTGACTAAAGCTACTGTTTCTGTGAGTAAAATCAACCCTCCTATTGGTGGTGATGTTGAAATGGTAACGATAAAACTAACTGAACGGCGAAAAAACAAATTGGGATAGTGTAGAAACGCATATAATTTTTATATTTGCTGTCCTATTAAAAATGGCGTCTTGACCGAGTGGCTAGGTAGAGGTCTGCAAAACCTTGTACAGCGGTTCGAATCCGCTAGACGCCTCTAGAGAAACCTTCAACTTTTGTTGAGGGTTTTTTATTTTCTCTTAAAAAATAATCTATCACCACAAAAAAAGAAGCCATCAACATGCCTAAAGTAAGTATGAGAGAACCGTAAGGCCAATGATGAATTCTTAGTAATAGACCAAGTAAAATAAAAATTACAATTATTGACACAAAAGTGTAGTATATCACTTTTGAAATTTTACCACCTTTTATACTTTTTGAAGTAAAATAAGTAATTCCTTCTTCAATAAACCACCAAGCAAAAAGAACTAATGGAATATAAGATGTAAATTCAGGTAGATAAAATAAATGTAAACCTGAAGATATATAATTTATACACCATGTGATTACTAAAAATAATTTGAGGTAATCTAATCTTACTTTTTTGTCCTTAAGAATAAATCTTAACGAATACATCACCAAAATACCTACTATTGGATATAAAACTAATATGTTTCCATAGGGCCAATGCATAATTTTAAATAGTGAACCAATAATGAGTAATGAGAAACAAAACCTAAGTAATAAACTGAATTTTTTAGTTTTATTTTCTTCCACTATGTTATCTAATCTAAAGGATTAATCTGCTCAAATTTATCTTTTAAAAGCTTTTTTTCATCAGGAAATAAACCTTGTACCAGAAGTAACACACCAAAACCTAAAATTACAAGAGCAATAATCTTTTTTGTTTTGAAAATACGACGCGGTGTTAACTTATTTTTTAAGCGTTTAGCAGCAGCAATTTTTATTAAATCTACAAGGAAATACGTAACTAACATTGTTGCTATAAAAATAACAACACCATTATCTGAACTGGTTAAAGATGTACCAATAACAATAAATCCTAACCAACCTAAAAGCACACCAATATTAATAAAATTGAGTAAAAATCCTTTGATAAATAACTTACCGTAGTTTTTTCTAACAAGTTCTATTCTATGATGTTCCCTTACAATGGATCTGAAGGATTTAGATGTTTTTATAAAAGAAATAATGCCATAAACCACTAGCAAAACACCACCAAAAATTAAGAAATTAGGATCGTCCTTAATCTTTTCTACAAGCTTATTGGTACTAAAAAAGGCTAAAGCAATAAAAACAATATCTGCTAAAATAACACCTAAATCAAATATAATAGCACTTGTAAACCCTTTGGTAGCACTAGTTTCGAGGAGTACAAAAAAAACGGGACCAATAGTAAAGGCTAAAATAATACCAAATGGAATGGCTCTTATGATGTCTTCAAACATGTAAATCTTGCGGTTTACACAAATGTATGAAAACTAACAGGAAAATATTACATACGTTTAATAGTTCCTCCTAATACCTTGCTTTCATCAATTTCTTTAGGGTTACCATAAATGTAAATATTACCACCAACTTTAATTTTTGCTTCAACATATTCTGTAGCATGGATGTATACTTCACCACCTGCTTTAACACTAGCTTCTGCTCTAGAAGTCACTAACTCTCTTCCATCAAATTCTCCACCAGTATTTACAGAAACATCTTGATTTTTGGATGTACCTGAAACATTAATTATACCTCCTGTTACTGCTCTAAAATTAGCGTAAGTCGTTTTTATATCAGCATCTATTTCAGCTCCTTCTTGTGCTTTTAAATCAATTTCATACTGAGAGATAGTGTCTTGCACTTCTACTTTTGCTCCTTCATTAGCATCAATGATATCTATGCTTGTGTAATATAATATGACTACTGTATCATTACCATCATAACTCTCTTCAATATTCATTCTTATTTTGAGTAGTCCATTTTTGTTAATTAGCTCAACATCATTTTTATTATCACCAGATATTACCGCTTTATTTTCGTCAGATTTAATCATTTTAAGATTGATTAAATCGAACACTTTTACAGTGGAAAATTCACCTAATGATTTTTCAATAGTGTCTTGTGCTGAAGCAGTTACAGTGATTGTAAAAAACAGCATATATAAGAAATGTTTCATAGTCTTTATTTTAAAGTTATTACCTTTTTACTAAATAACCATTTTAGTTGAATTTCATCTCCAGAGCGCTTTCTAACAACTCGTCTTTGAGGTGATAATAGTACTGTTAATACAGCTGAAATCATTACCAAAACATAGTTATTGATACTTGGAAACATATATTGAATTAAAAATCTAACAACCATATACGTAACGAAAAAAATACCGAAAACGTACAGATTGGCTTTTGTAGTGGTTTTCATCTTATTCTACAACTTTAACTGCGGTTCCGGTTACCGAAACCATAGCATAATTATTGTTTGCTAATTCTATTTCAACTTTTATACCAACAATGGCGTTAGCTTCTAATTTTAAGGCATTTTCTTGTAATTTCTGAAATGCTTTTTCCTTGGTAATATCTACACTATCACTTACAGATTTATAATATTTTGAAACACTAAAACCCATGGAGAGTTTAGTTTCATTCATAGCGACACCAGTTACAATGCCTAAATAATTTATTATTTTAAAACCTTCAATGGAATTTGTTGTGGTTAAAATCATAACTTATAATTTCAATTATTTCTTAACATCAAATATAAGATGGTTAACTAAATTTAGTATGTGAAATTGTTTTTATTCTTCTTCATTATCAGCTTTACCAACCATATAAAAATCGAGATGTTTTTTCACTAAATCCGTACTTTTCACTTTTACAATGACTTCTTCTCCCAATTGATACATCGTATGTGTATTTTTTCCAATCATAGCAAAATGTTCTTGGTCAAAGTAATACATATCATCTTTCATATCTCTTACACTTACCATACCTTCACACTTATTGGCTTCAATTTCAACATAGATTCCCCAATCAGTAACACCAGAAATAACACCTAAAAATTCTTCATCTTCATGATCTTGCATAAAACGAATTTGCATGTACTTAATAGAATCGCGTTCAGCTTTTGTAGCTAAATATTCCATATTACTACTATGCTTACATTTTTCTTCGTAAATCTCTTCGTTAGCAGAATCTCCTCCATCTAAATATTGCTGTAATAAACGATGTGCCATAACATCTGGATAACGACGAATTGGCGATGTAAAATGACTGTAATAATCAAAAGCTAAACCGTAATGTCCAATATTATGCGTGGTATATTCGGCTTTTGCCATTGTTCTGATAGTTAGCGTATCTACTAAATTCTGCTCTTTTTTTCCAACGACATCTTTTAAAAGGTTGTTTAAAGAGGAAGCAATACTATTTCTATCCTTAAAATTAAGTTTATGCCCAAAACGAGAAACTACTGTTTGAAGCTGCGCTAATTTAGATTCATCTGGTTCATCATGAACACGGTAAACAAATGTCTTTTTAGGGTTTTTCTTTCCAACAAACTCAGCTACTTTTTTGTTAGCTAAAAGCATAAATTCTTCAATAAGTTTATTGGCATCTTTACTGGTTTTAAAGAATACTCCAATTGGATTAGCTTCTTCATCCAAATTAAATTTCACCTCAACTTTATCAAAAGAAATAGCTCCATGTCGCATACGTTGCGATCTCATTTTTTTTGCTAAACGATCTAAAACCATAATAGCTTCTGCGATTTCAGGTTTGGTATTATACTGCTCACCAGAAAGTGATACTTCTTTTGGAATTTTGGTATCTAACTTAGATGCTTCGACTGAGCCAAGCGAGACTTTAGGATTATTTTCAATAACTGCTTGTGCTTCCTCATAAGCAAAGCGTGCATCAGAATAGGTTACTGTTCTACCAAACCATTGGTCTTTTATTTCACATTTATCATTCATCTTAAAGACTGCAGAAAACGTGTATTTTTCTTCATGAGGTCGTAACGAACACGCTCCATTAGATAAACGTTCTGGCAACATTGGTACGACGCGATCTACCAAATAAATGGATGTAGCACGTTCATATGCTTCATCATCTAATATGGTTCCTGGTTGTACATAATGTGATACATCTGCAATATGTATTCCTATCTCGTATAAGCCATTTTCTAAAACTTTAAAGGATAATGCATCATCAAAATCCTTAGCGTCTTTAGGATCTATGGTAAAGGTTAAATCTTTACGCATATCACGACGCTTGGTAATTTCTTCTTCAGTAATAGAAATATCTAAATTATTAGCATAATTTTCTACTTCGTAAGGAAACTCGTGTGGTAATCCATACTCAGCTAAAATAGCATGAATTTCTGTTGAGTGTTCTCCAGGTTTACCTAAAACCTGAACTACTTTTCCATAAGGAGAATCTGCTTTTTCTGGCCAATCTTCTAGAGAAACTAAAACTTTATCACCATCTTCTGCTTTATTAATTTTATTAATAGGTACAAAAATATCAGTGTACATTTTTGTACTGTCAGCAACTACAAAAGCAAAATTCTTTTTATCGTGAATTTGGATAGTACCAACATATTCAGATTTAGCACGTTTTAAAATGTTTGTAATCTCACCTTCTTGCTTACCTCTATGTTTTCTTCTGTAAGCATAGAATTCTACTTCATCACCATCTAGAGCTTTGTTTATATTATTAGAGGCTACGAATACATCTTCTTCAAAATCATCTGAAATAATATAACCGTTTCCTTTAGAACTTAAATCTAAAATACCTGTGTAATATTCTGTAGTTACAACGGCTTTAAACTTGCCTCTTTCTACTTCTTCTATGTCTCCCTTAGCCTTTAGTTGCGCTAATTTCTTTATAATTTGATTTCTGCTGCTAGCATCATTAACACCAAGTTTAGCAGCAATTTGTTTATAGTTAAAAGTCTTGTTTCTTTCTTTTTTTAAAATACTAAGAATTGTATTTGTAAGGTTGGAAATCTTGTTCTTTTTAGATTTTCCTTTTTTCTTTCTTGTCATTTAATTTTGTAATAAAATTCATTATCATTTGTCATTAAGAGTGTAACTAATAATCTCATTACAGTGAGATTTCCTTGTTTTGACTTCTGCAGGTTCAGTCTGACAACTCATAATAATATTGTCATTTATAACTTAATAAAGGTGGAAGTGAAGTTATTAAGTTTATTACAAAGCTACACTATTAAAATTTAATAGTGTTTAATAAAGGTTAAATAAATGAAAAATCACTTATTCACAATTATATTATATACTATCATTCTTTTCTTTTAAAATTTAAAAAAAATTGATGTTTATTATTGTTTGTTAATTGTTAGTATAACTTTCTTTAATTTTACTTTGATAACTTGTAATTTACATTCTATTACAGTTTAGTTAACAGTAATTTTACATGTAAGAGCTTCATTTTTAAGGAATGTATAATAGATATTAACAGCTGTTAATAGTAAATGTTAATAGAAAAATTTTATATTTTTTTACTGAACAACTGTTGATTTTTACTGAATCACTGTTGAAAAAATCGCTCCAAAAATCTGCATAAAAAATTAGGAGATTTTATTCCTGTTTTTGTTTGAAAAAATTATCCATTAATCCTAATTTTAGTTTTAAGAAAATGTAAACACTTATTAACATGTAATGAGCATTGCTATTAACTGACTTTAATTATTTGTAACTTTGCATAGCAATTGTAACACAACAAAAAATGACGATCTCAATAGGTAACGATCACGCAGGACCAGATTATAAATTTGAAATTATAAAACATCTTGAAGCTAAAGGTTATACAGTAAATAATTATGGTACTGATAGTACTGATAGTGTAGATTATCCAGACTTTGTGCATCCTGTTGCAAAGGATGTTAATGATGCAAAAGTAGATTTTGGAATTCTTATTTGTGGTAGTGCAAATGGTGTAGCTATGACAGCTAATAAATACCAAAATGTACGTGCTGGTATTTGTTGGATGAATGAAATCACAGAATTAACAAGACAGCATAACAATGCTAATATTATCTGTATACCTGCAAGATATACTTCTATTCCACAAGCGTTAAAAATGGTAGATACATTTTTAAATACAGAGTTTGAAGGTGGTAGACACAAAAATCGTATTGATAAGATTCCATTATCTTGTTAATTTATGGGGCATTCGCACTCACATAACCATGCTCACGATCATAAAGATTTAAAAGGTAGAAAACTTTTAATTACAATACTTCTTAACATTGTAATAACTGCAGCTCAAGTTGTAGGTGGATTAGTATCTGGAAGTTTATCGTTGTTAAGTGATGCGCTTCATAATTTTAGTGATGTTATATCATTGATTGTAAGCTATATTGCTTCAAAATTAACAAAGCAAAAAGCCTCTATTAATAGAACTTTTGGTTATAAACGTGCTGAAATTTTAGCGGCTTTCGTTAATGCCTCTACACTTATTATTGTTGCTGTAATCTTAATTAAAGAAGCTATAGAACGCTTTTTAGAACCACAAACCATTGAATCTAATTTAGTGATATGGCTGTCTTTAGTTGCTATTTTTGCTAACGGTTTTAGTGTATTACTCATTAAAAAAGATTCTGAAAACAACATAAATATGCGTTCGGCATATTTGCATTTACTAACAGATATGTTAGCAAGTGTAGCTGTTTTAATAGGTGGTTTACTTATGAAATACTACCAAATATTTTGGGTAGATAGTTTATTAACCTTGTTAATTGCTTTGTATTTAATTTGGGTGGGTTACGATTTATTAAAAACATCAACCAAAATGCTGATGTTATTCACTCCAGAGCATATTGATATAAAAGCTGTGGTAAGAGCAGTAAACAAGCTACCAAAAGTGAGTAAATTACACCATGTTCATATTTGGAATTTAAGTGATGATGAACTTCATCTTGAAGCACACTTGGATCTTACTGAAGATATTTCAACTACAGAATTTAATGAGTTATCCATAAAAATAGAAGCTCTATTACACGAAGAGTTTAATATTAATCATGTAACCATTCAACCAGAATTCAATAAAGAAGATCCTAAAGAAGTTATTGTCCAAGACTGATGTTAAAAATTAAGACTAAATCCTTTAATGAGTTAAACACTAAAGAGCTTTACTATGTATTACAATTACGATCTGAAGTTTTTGTAGTAGAGCAAGATTGTGTTTATCAAGACATTGATGGAAAGGACCAAAAGGCTTTACATATTTTAGGTTACAGAGACAGTAAATTAGTGGCTTACACACGTATATTTCAACCTGGTGATTACTTTAAAGAAGCTAGTATTGGTAGAGTTGTAGTAAAGCAAAGTGAGCGACAACACAAATTTGGTTATGATATAATGAAGGCTTCTATACAAGCTATCAATAACCATTACAATACTACTGAAATAAGAATTTCTGCTCAGACTTATCTTAAAAGCTTTTACAATAACTTAGGTTTTAAAGAAGTTGGTGAGGGTTATTTAGAAGATGGTATTCCGCATATTAATATGGTTATTAACAATGAGAAATAAAGTTTTAGTTTTTCTTGGAATAGCTACCTTAATTACAATATTATTTTTTCTATCAAAGAGAGTCAACTTAAATCCATACTACGAAGTTGGACAAAAAATAGATAGCCTAAATGGTGTTATTGTCTACTATAATGGAGGTGTAGGAAATGTAAGTGAAAGAAATTTATCTGAAGATGGTTACAATATTGGTTTAAAATATCAATGTGTAGAGTTTGTAAAAAGATATTATTATCAGAAACTAAATCATAAAATGCCTGATAGTTATGGACATGCAAAAGATTTTTTTGAATTAGGTTTAGATGATGGAGATTTTAATAAGAAAAGGAGTTTACTTCAATATTCAAATCCTAGTAAATCAAAACCAAGAAAAGATGATTTAATAGTTTATTCTAAAACGGTATTTAACCAATATGGTCACGTTTCAATTGTATCTGAGGTAGTTGGTGAAAAAGTTGAAATTATTCAACAAAACCCAGGACCATTCAGTAATTCCAGAGAAATCTATGATTTAATCTATACAGAAGATGATGGTAAATGGAAAATTAAAAATGACAGAATAATTGGTTGGCTTAGAAAGCCAAACTAATCACTAGATTTAGAATCAAAAACACGAGTAACAACTAATTCTACACGTCTATCAAATTGTGGCTCACCACCTAAAGGAAATTTTCTTCTATGGCCAACAAACTTCATTCTGTAACGTTTTACACCTTTTTCAGCTAAGTAATCATATACAGCTTTTGCTCTAGCCAATGATAGGTTTCGTTTTTTAGTTTTTCGGTCTATAGCATCACGTTCACCATTTGTACAGCATACATGACCTTCTATGTTAAAATAAACATCTTTTCTTTCAACAAGAATATCAGCAATTTTATCTAAAACAGCTTTAGATTGTTTAGTAAGATAACTGTAACCTGTTCTAAATAATAGATTTTCTAAAAGAATTTTATCCCCTTCTTTTAGTTCTCCTTTTAGCTTGTCTTCTGTAGTTTCTTTTGGAGGTTTTACCTCTACAACTTCTCTTGGAGGATTATAAGGTTTTACAATGATTTCAACCTTTCGGTTTAGTCCTCTTATTTTATTAAGATCTCTTTCTTTTATAATGTTGACTAAAATTTTTCCTTTACCATCAACATTAGTAATTACAGACTCATCAAATTCATTATTAGAAAAAACTTCTCTTATAGCATCTGCACGTTGTTGAGATAATACTAAGTTATAAGAATCACTACCTCTATCATCACAAAAACCATAAATGGATATTTTTTCTATATCCATATTTTCTATTTTAGATAGAAAAAGTAAAAGTCTACTGTGTTCTGTTTCAGGAATATCGAATTGGTCAGTTTCAAAATAGACTTCGTGTTTCATCTCTTCCTGAGCGAAAGTGACCAACTGAAAACTGAAACATAAGAATATAATTAGGGCTTTCATTTTGTATATAATTTTCTAACAGCAGAAAATTTATCTGATGTTAAATATAATTAATTTTAACATTTATCTCAAAATACTTGCATATTGCGAAGGATTATTAAGAATACTCACAGCTTTTTTAATTTCATTATTGTTAGCTGTGTAATATGTGTATAAACCTTCACTATAAAAATAGCGTTTAATAATCTCGTCTGTTAATAAAGATTTTAATTGTTCTTTATTTCCGTCAATAGCGTTGCTTTTATAGGTTTTTAAAGCAGTTTCTAAATCTTTATACTCAGAACTAATAATACCATCTAATTCTTCTTCTTTTGCTACTAAAATAGCATCTTGTAAAGCTCTTTCAGTTTTAGTTTCAAAATTAAAACCTGTAGTTTTTACATAGCTTTTGAATTTTTTAAATTCAGCATCACTTAAATCAAAGCTTTTTAAATCTTCAACTGAGTTGTTATAATAATAATCTGTTGCAAAATTGAAGATGATATTTTCGTTTACTATAGCTTTGGTGATAGGTGTTTGCTTAGCAAATTCTACTTCAACATCTGGTTCTATACCTCCACCATCATAAACTGCTCTACCATTACGAGTTTTAAAGGCGTTGTAGTTTTCCTTTTTAGTTCTTGTAGCATTACCATTTTCATCTCTATTCCAATAGTCTAAAGCCTGAATACAGCGACCTGAAGGTGTGTAATATCTAGAGATAGTAATTTTCATTTGGGTGCCATAAGTAAGCGGTTTTGGACGTTGTACTAAACCTTTTCCAAAACTTCTGGTACCCACAACCACTGCTCTATCCATATCTTGTAAAGCACCCGAAACAATTTCGCTAGCCGAAGCACTTTTACCATCTACTAAAACTACTAATGGTATTTCTGTATCAACTGGTTCGCGCTGTGTGTAATAAGTTTTGTTGTATTTTTTTACTTTAGATTTAGTCGTTACCACCAACTGATTTTGAGGTACAAAAATATTGGTCACATTTACAGCTTCACTTAGTAACCCACCTGGATTACCTCTTAAATCTAAAATTAATTGTGTAGCACCTTGATTTTTTAAAGATCTAATAGCACTTACAGTTTCAGAAGAGGCTTTGCTATTAAACTTTCTTAATACCACATAGCCTGTTTTTTCATCAACCATAGAGTAGTGCGGTACGGCTTTAATTTCTAAGGATTCTCTAGTAATTTTTACCGTATTTGTTTTGCCTTGTCTTTTATAGGTTACAGAAACCTCTGTGCCAGCAGCACCTTGTAAAAGATTTGCAGCATCGTCTTTAAAATTAGATACTGTAACATTATCAACTTTAATAATTTCATCACCAGCTTTTAATCCGGCTTTATCTGCTGCATAATCTTTGTAAGGCTCAACAATAACCAATTTATCTTTTAAGGTTAAAACCTTAGCGCCAATGCCAGTATAGTCACCTGCATTATTTATTCTAGAGGCTTCTACATCTTGCTCGTTATAAAATTGAGTATAAGGATCTAAATCATCTAGCATGCTTTTTATGGCTGTATCCATAAGATCACCAGGATTAGTATCATCAACATAATTCATGTTGATTTCCTTAAAAAGCGTTGTAAAAATCTCTATTTGTTTAGCGATTTCAAAAAAATCATTCTTAAAAGCTGTTGTACTAAAGAAAATAGCGACAGCTAGTATAGGTAAGATGATTCTCTTTTTTAAGATATATTTCATTGAGCTACTTTTTTAACGAACTTTTCAAATAGCAATTTTATACTATTGTCAACTTTATCAAAAGTCGTTCCATCTTTACTAAGGTACAAAATCATAAACGCATAAGATGCCGAACTATTGTTAAAATATAAAGGTTTGTTGAGTCGGTAAGCTTCTCTTAACAATCGTTTAATACGGTTTCTGGCCACTGCAGTTTTATGAAGCCGTTTACTTACCGAAACACCAGTTTTTAGAATGCTATCATCTTCAAATTCGGTTTTAAGGTAAATTAATTTCAAAGGATATGCGGTTAACGATTTTCCTTCGGTAAATAACTGTTCTATAAGTTTTTTACTTTTTAATTTATCTTTTTTTGAATATTTGAAGTTCATAGTTAAATATCAGACTACAAAAGTAAAAAACCACAGGGATAAGATGTGATTTTTATGTATTTTGTGTTTTATCAATAAAAGATATTAAATGCTACTTGCTATAGACGTCCATTATAAAGAGAAATACGCCAAAGCCGTTGGCGTTTTATTTAATTGGGAAGATGAAAAACCTCAACACATTATTACAGATACTATTGATGAGGTCGCAGATTATGAGCCTGGTCAGTTTTATAAAAGAGAGTTGCCTTGTATTTTGCAGTTATTAAAACAAGTAGAGCTTAATAGTTTAGAAGCTATTATTGTAGATGGTCATGTATATATAGATAATGATAAAACCTATGGTTTAGGTGCTCATTTATGGCAAGCATTGGATGAAAAAATACCAATTATTGGGATTGCTAAAAAAGCGTTTCATAATACAGAATTAGTTTCTAAACCTATTTATAGAGGAGAAAGTCAAAACGCTTTATACGTTTCTAGTATTGGTGTTTCGGAAGATGAGGTTTTAAAGAAAATAGAATTACTTCATGGAAAATATCGTATCCCAAGTATTTTAAAAACCTTAGATCAAGTAACTAAACAGGAGTAAAGTAAGTATATAATAAACTGTTAAATCAAACTATTTAAGAAGCTTACCTTGCAAAGCTCCTTCCAAATCTACAACCTTACTTTCTAACTCATGTAATCTATCATAGATATCTACAGGTTCTGGCATTTGTTTAGAGGCATACATTGTAACATACCAAACCTCAACGATATCTTCAGTATTTATGGTATAAGTTGGATAGTTACCATCCTTATTATCACTTTTTAATATCAATTTTCCGCGTTGTTCAATTCTATTAATCACACGTTTTAGTACAATACCATCATTTTTACTGACAATAACATAGACGCGACCATCTTTAATATCTCTAAGATCTTCTACATATTTCCCAAAAACCAAATCACCATCAAAAAAAGTTCTTACCATGGAGTTACCTTTTACTTCAAAACAACGAAAAGTACCATTGGTAAGATGTGGCATATTAAAAGATGGTAAGGTTTCAATATATTCTGGATCTCCATAACCATTTAAATAACCCGCTCTTGCCTTTACAGGAACATAAATAACATTCTCATTTCCGGTTTGGTTCACAGCAATTACTTGTGGCATTCCAGAATATGTTGGATTTATAGCCGCTTCAGATTTTAGCATCACATCACTTTTTCCAAAAAGATAATCAGGATTAATATCAAATTCTTCAATAATAGCCGAAAGCACATCATAACCAGGTTTCGTCTTTTTTCTAGACCCATCAGACTGTGGACGGCCATTAACAATACTATCTATAGTGGTTCCTGTAACTCCTATTCGTTTAGAAAACGAAAAATTATTTAGATTAAAATGATTAATTATTCCTGATATTTTTTCGTCAATACCCTCCATAGATAATAAATTTAAAATAAAACTTTTTACAAAATATTTAAAAATATGTTTGTTTTAATTTGTAAAATGATGTATATTTGTACTCTAATTTATTGCAATATACTAAAAATAGTAATTTATTCAAACATTTGTATAAATATAAATGTTTTCAAGGTTTTATTTAAAGACGTCTTAAATAAAATCTTATTAAAAATTCCATAATTCAAAAAATAAGTGAGCTATGGAATCTTTAAAGTTTATGCCTTGTATTAAGGCAATTGTACATAAGAAATCTGTTAGGAAAGCGAAAATTTAACAGTTCTGTGTAAAGAACTTAAATGAATGTATAAACTTTAAAATTAAAAAATGAGTACAAAAATTAAGAATACGCTCTTTCGTTTTGTGTCGATGAGAGCACCTGAATTAGTAGATGAAGAAAGCAAACAAGAAGGCTTTATTTTTAGAAGTGATTCTGTAGAAAAAGGTGTTTTTGATACTGCTGTATCTGATTTATCAGAAGGCACTACAAAATGGCAGGCAATGAAAACAGCTTCAGAGACATTTCAGGCATTAACCAAAGAGCAGTTAAAAGCGTTAAAACCTGAATTATATAAATTTTCAGTTTGGGTTGCTAAAAATAGATTGTCTTACAGTCAAGAAGCTCTAGAAAGTCAGATTGAGGGATTAACTCCGATATCCGATCAAAAGGTATTAGGAGAGTTATGGAATAATCTTTTCTATCAAATTTTAACACAAAAAGAATTCTACGCTAAAGAGATTTTAATTCAGTTATTAATTGCAAATAATTTTCTAACAAATTACAAAGGAGACAAGAGCACCGTAAAAGGTCTACTTAATTCTAAAGTTGTTTTACCAAAAACATTATTTATAGAAGAAGGTATTACTGAAGGAGCTCAAGCTAAAGTAGCTCAATCCCAAACAGCACCGCCATCATTATATATGATGCAACAACATGCTGTATCAGAAGCAAAATTGTTTAATGAGCAATTAACTCAACTTAAAAAAGAATTAAAAAAAGCAGAAAAAGTATATAGTAAGGAATACCAAGCTGCTTTAGAAACAGCAGAAGAAAATTATCAAAAAGAGATAAAGCCTATCTTAGATCAATATAATGCTGATTTAGAAGCAGAAAGGCAAAAATGGTGCGAAATAAGAGATCCAAACCAAACTTATGATCCAAACGATCCTTGTAAGCAACCTAATGTTATTCCAGAACCAGATGTTCCTAAATTTACTTTTCAATTTAGAGACGAACTAGACTATGATTTTATACAAACTAAACTGAGTACTGAAAGTTTTGAAACACTTTCATTTTTAGTAGGTACGGTAGATTCTTCCGCAAAGAGTGGTGAGCAATTGCGTATAAGTGAACAAGAGTTTAATTCTTTTTCTGAAGATTTAGAAGGTTTTACTGATTTAGATAATGTTATACAAGATGTTATTTCTGATAATGAAAACACCATTGTAGATAATACTCAAGATGAAGGGAATACTTTTGTAAGTATTGGAGGTGTTGTTGTGCCTGTTGATAATACCGACACATCTCCAGATTTTAGTTATGAATTATGTTTCACTCCAAAAACTGTATTATCTATAGGAGGTTATTATTTTGCAAATTTAGGACTTAAGGTTCCAGATCCTTCTTGGCAAATAAGTGGAATAGATTATACATTGCATAGATCTGACGGTGATTACACAGATGATACAATATTGCATTTTAGTTCAAATAATGGTTTGCGTCATTATATTAAAATGAATATAGGTAATCCAACCTTAGCAGATCAGCCTCAAATACAGTCGTTTTCTGCAACTATTACATTTACCAACGGAGTAGTAAAAACTTTAAATGAATCAGTAGTGGTTCTTGGTTCTTGTACTAATGGAATTGCTAGTGGGGAATTCATTGATGATACTAATGATGATATTCCTAATTCAGGAACTTCAAATGAGCAACCTTTTATACCTTCTGGTTTTGGCATTAAACAATTAGGTGTTGCAGATTATAATAAGGTTGAGCAAACAACTCAAGGTTATGTTGAAGGTGATGTAGCACACATTGAAAACATCATGGCACGTGAGTTTAAAGAACGTAGTACAAGACGTCTCAGAAGAAAAGAAGATACCGTTACTACATCTTCTGAAACAGAAAGAGAGCAGCTAACGGATACAACTTCGGTTAATCGTTTTGAGATGCAAAACGAAGTAGCAAAAGTAATTCAAGAAGCTAATGATTTTAGTGCAGGAACAAGTTTTAATGCAAGTTATGGAACAGGGAAAAATGGTATTCAGCTTGGTGCAAATGCAAATTATGCCACACATAACTCTAGCGAGCAAAGTACAGTTCAGGCAGTAACGGAAGCCAAAGAAATTACAGAACGCGCTTTAGATAGAATTGTTACTAAGGTAAAAGAAGAGCGCATTGAAAAGATCGTCGAAGAGTTTGAAGAAAACAATTCACATGGTTTTGATAATAGAAAAGGAGATAAACATGTTGTAGGTGTGTTCCGTTGGGTAGATAAGGTATTTAAAAACCAGATTATCAATTATGGTAAGCGTCTAATGTTTGAGTTTATGGTACCACAACCAGGAAAGTTGCATAAACTAGGTATGATAGGAGCACAAAATACAGACGATAGTTTATTGGTTGAACCAGTTGATCCAAGAAAGTCAACAACGCAGCAAGTGAAAGATTTCTCGGAGTTAACTGATACAAAACTCAAATATTGGGCAGCTAAGTATAATGTAGATTTTAATTCTAAACCTCAAAGTAGAATTTCCATTTCGCAAGGTTTTGAAGGTAATTACAATTCAACAGGATATTTTACTACTGGAAAAGGTGAAATAGAAATTCCTGAAGGTTATGAAGCTAATAAAGCTAAAGCAAGCGTCTCTTTTGACTTTCATCCAGGAGGTATGGAAGCTTCAGGTGTAACTATAAACGTTGGAGACAAATTTTACAATAAACAATGGTTTCGTCATTTTAATACACAAAATATTTCATTTAATAATTTAGGAGGTATTCAGAAAAAGTTAGGTGTTGCTTATAAAGCTTTTGATTGTGGTACCATGAGCTTATCTGTAGTTGCTGAATGTGATTTAACCACAGAAGCCTTAAATCAATGGAAGCAAGAAACATTTAAAGCAATTATAGATGCTTATGATGAAGCATTGATTACTTACAACGAAAAGCTTGCAGAAGAAAAAGTGTTAGGTGTAGAAATCAAAGGAACCAATCCAGGATTCTACAGAGAATTCGAAAATAAGATTTTACGTAAAAACTGTATTTCTTATTTATTAGACCAAAATCCAAGTGCTAAGAATACTTATGGAAAATCTAATCTATTCTATACCAACAATGGAGGTGAGGCAAACTTTGGCAATATCGAAGTTAATGTAAACCAAGCGTTGGATAGTTATGCAGCGTTTGTAAAGTTTATGGAGCAAGCTTTTGAGTGGGAAATTATGTCTTATAATCTATATCCATATTATTGGGGCAATCGCCAGGATTGGTCAAACCTTTACCAATATGATGAGTCTAATGACCCATTATTCCGCAACTTTATGCAGGCAGGTATGGCAAGGGTTGTGGTTACCGTTAGACCAGGTTTTGAGGAAGCTGTACGTTACTATATGCAAACCGGACAAATTTGGAACGGAGGCGAAGTCCCTGTTATTGAGGACGAGCTATACTTATCGCTCATAGACGAATTGCGTAAGCCAGAAGGTGAAAAACTTGGTAAAGCTTGGCCAACAAGAGTACCAACAGCTTTAACCATTTTACAAGCGCAAAGTATTGGCTTAAATGTTACTAAAGCGTTACCGTTTAATGAAGATCTTTCAGATTTTGAAAACCCAGAAGAGGTACCACAATCAGCAGAGATTGAGATGACTGACGCACAGATTGGTATTTCTGAAGGTGATGGAGAACGTCACATAGAAAATGTAGATATCGTTGATGGTTATTTACAATTTAATACAGACGACGATCCAAGACAAACCGTAGCTCAAATTTCTATTCAGTCTATTAAGAATGCTATAGATGGTTTAGCTTAATCAGAGAATTTCGTTACTAGAAATTCTAAACAAAACATCCTTACCCTTTTTTGTCATTCAGAGCTATCAGGCTGACTTTGTAGAAGTTAAAGCAAAGAATATCAAACCATTCCGTGCTCAAACCAATTGAGTGCGGAACAGGGTATGGTATGTTTTAAAATAAATGATTTAATAATTAAATATATAATTATGAGTGCAAACACTAATTATTATTCAAGTGAACAAGATGTTATAAGCAAAACTAGCTTTAAGGAACTAGCTTTTGAAGCTAAGCATGGATCAGAAGTAAGTAAATGTGGAGCGTTTACAGATGATTTTTATGAAGGAGCAATTAATGCAAAAGACGTAATTGATAATATAAAATCTAATAGAACTAAAGGAATATTATTCTTTTATTTTTTTGACTATGTAGAAAGTTTGTCTAAAGAGTCTATTACTACTTCTTTTAATTCTACAGGACCACCCACAATCATTACATTAAATAGACCAATACCATACAATTATGTAGGGTTTAATGGTAAAAATAAAATAGCTTCATTAGATATTAAGCTTAACAAAAGAGCTTGCTACATTAATACTAAAAAACCAGGTGTTCTATGGAATGTAAAGCCAGAAAGTAATGTTTTTGAGGTAGAGATTAATTTTGTTTATGATGATGCAATAGACCTTAGGGATTTCAACACAACGCCAGAAACAGATAATGATTACAAACTTGAAGAAAAGTATAACGGTATTGTTATAAAAGTTACAAATACGGAAGATCTTTTGGCATTATCTAAAGATTTAGGTATTGAACAATATATATATAACAGAGTCAAAACAGATTTTAAAAACTTTCTAAGCTCAATCGAAAGTATAGAAGAGCTAGAGTTTATCTATAAACAACTTCCCGATCAGCTTATTAATGATATTGAATTTATTAATGGAATAGGCTATGATACATTCTATAAACATTTTAAGGCGTTTTTCGATTATGATACCGATGGCTTACTAAGTAGTTTTAGAGACAACAGTAATGGCGTGGTTAAAAGCCTAAGATGCCTAGCATCCTTTAAAGAAAAGCTTTTAAAGGAATTAAAAGAGAAACCAGAGTTTATTAAAACAGCCTATAAAAATCTAGATGGCAGTAGTGAGTATCTTGGAGAAATAGAGCAAAATAGAACCATTTATGCAGATATTCTGTGGAGCTTATGCCAACTAAACAATTTCAAAGGTTTAAATCGTACTGGCAAGATATTTAGATTTGGTAACAAAGATGGTATAGATTATGAGTTAGATAGTAATGTGTGGACTAACAATATAGAAGATCAACTCTTCTTAAAACAGGAGAAATCTAGGCTCACTACGGTAAAAGTACCAAAATTTGAAACCGACCCATCAGACGGTGTTACTTTTGATACAGGGCTTACGGAAGATAAAACCTATAGGACAAACCTCACTACTGATGAGGGCAGTTACTTCCACCCGCTAGACTTGGTAATCTTTGAGATTTACAGAGGAGAGGAAGAGCCTATAAGGCTTTTAGTCCCTGCAATTTTTTTAAAGGCTTTATCCGACAAGGAGGAATGGGAAGAGATTGATAAAAACATCCGTATCGGGGTAGATATCTTAGCCGTACTTTTGGGAGTTCTTACATTGGGCAGCACTTCTGGTATTTGGGCAGTATTAGCAGTTGCTGATATAGCTATTGCGGGCACGGATGTTGTTGTAATGACATTTAGAGACGAAATAGCAAGTACCGAAGGCGGTAGAGCCTTCCTGCAAACATGGGAAAAAATTTATATCGTAGGCGGTGCCATAACGGCAGGTCCAGTATTAATTAGAACTTTTATAAGCGGAGGAGCTAAGTTGCTCAGCCAAGCAGGCAAACTTAAGCTTAGCCAAGACGCCTTAAAGTACATACGCACCCTAATGCTCAAGGTAGTGCTAGAGGTAAACATACACAACTTTACAGGTAATACGGCAAAGATATTAAGCACTAACCAAGAGCTTATTACAGCAACAAAAGGCATTATTGATGAGTTTAAGGCCACAAAACTACTAGAAGCAAACTGTATCATTGCCGAAGGCACAGTACAAATAGGCAAAACTACCCAAAAAGAAGTAGCGGTTATCTATAAAGGCACAATAATTGCTGAAGGCACTATTGGTAATAAGGCATTTGCAGACTTACTTAGAAAGCTTAAGGGAGCAACACCAAATAAGAAAAAGCTTTTAGAGTTATTAGAAGGGCTTTATGAAAATAGAGGGATTCCATTTTTGAAAGGATTTAGCTTAAAAAAAATAGTTAGTATTCCTAAAGGCAAAAGACCAAAACCTTCTTTATATTTACCTAAAACTTACATTAAGAACCATTTGGAGTTGTTTTTAAATGAGGGTGTCGCTTCTAGGATAGTTTTGAAAAAAGATTATCTTAAATACGGAATAGGTAAACCAGATTTAGGAAAAACAGAATTCTTAAGTCTAAAATCTCAAATTGACAAACTTTTAAAACAGGCTAATGGGGATGTGAGCAATTTATCTAAAACTTTGGGTGTTCCAGAAGAACAACTAAAAGGTGGTTTGGTAAGGATAGATTTTAAATTATCGAAAAAGAGTAAACTTGTTTTTCCTGAAGGTAATGAGTTTGGAGCTAACCCGCAATGGCTACCTGGCGGAAAATTACCAACAGGAGAGCTTGAGATAGTAATTAAAACAGAAGGATTAATTCTTAACAAGGATTATCGAGTGTATGATATAATATTTAATAAATAAAATTATGAAAAAAGAACTTTATAGCAGAAACTGGGATTATACATTATATGAAGTAAATGGTAAACAAATAATTACTGTTACTATTTTTGGGAGAGTAGACTATCAAAGAAGTTTTTACTTAGAAAATGAAGTAAAAGAATCTGAGTATGAAAACCTCAAAGAGCTTTCTGAAGACATTAGGAATAACTACGATAAGTTTAAGTCTTTAGAGATAACTCCACCAATTCTTGAGTAGCCCTTTTTAGTTGAAAAATGCTTACACAAGCCCCAAACATAAAAACAATGATACAAGTAAAATTATTGATAACACCCAATGAATTAGAGTTTCAAAAAAAGGATGAAAGATTTAAAGACTTTATAGATTGTTTAAACAATGAGCTAAGGGAACCTATAGAAATTATACACGAGAAAGACAACACATATTCTGGCTATTATTTGTTTTTTGAAAGTAATTATCTTCCAAATGAGCACTACAAACATGTAGATCAAAAAACATTTTTAGTTTCTGTAAGCAACCCTAATAATAATATAATTAAAGATTGTAATCCAGCAGGTTTTGTGGCGTTAAGAAATTATATGGCAAAATTCCCTCTTTTATTTGGGTTAGAAAAAGCACTTCAGTATGCTGGAATGGATATTAACAGATTAAGGTATTTTGATTACAACGCTGTTATTTTACAGGAAAAAGACGGTACATATAAGCCTATGGTAAAAACGGTTTTTAAGTATTTAGAGATTTATGATAAGTATTTAAAGAATCTGCAAAAACACCAGTAAAAAATTAAAAAGAGCATTTGTACAAATGCTCTTTTTTGATGAAACATTCTCATAAAATAATAAGATCCCTGACAGACACTCCTCTGTAAAGAGTTCTGATAAATTAAAACTAAGCCATAGTATATAAACTATGGCTTTTGTAATTTTAGAACAATAAATTTTACAATAGAACTACAGAGTCATTAAAAGAAAATATGTTTGGCATCACTTAGATGATTTAGATGAAAATTTAGAATGCACGATACAATTAATTACGAAAAGTGTGCACAAAGCAACATATAAACATTTAGGTTCAGCTTCTCAATTTCAAAATTTATTAAACATTCTAGAATATTTGACATGATACAATTAGAAGAAACTCAGCAAAAATTAACACCTCAAGAAATTATAGAATTCGAGACAGAAATGAACGTAAAATTACCTCAATCGTTTATAGAACAAATAATGTCTTCAAATGGTGGTTATCCAGTAGATGATTTATATTATATGGGATACCAAATAGATGAATTCTTTTCTATAAAATATGGCGATGAAACTATAAGTGAACAATTAAAACTTTTAGAAGGCTTTTTTGATAATAAAAAAACTATTCCTTTTGCAGACTCTAATGGTGGAATTATTTATATAGATACTATTGATTCAAATAAAGTAAGTATAAGATATTCAGATGGTCAAACAGATTTTTTAGCTGATTCATTTAAAAAATTTATCGATGGGCTAAGAGATGAACCTTATGATTTTTAGTTCAAAAATAACTTAAAAAAAGCCCTCGCAGGCACTTGTCTGTGATGAGTGTGGTGTTAGATAAGTAAAGATAAGAGCTACCTTTATAAGTGTAGCTTTTATTATTTTTGGATTGGTAACGAGTTAAAAACTCTCGCTAGTGAGGGCGGAACACCCATTAATAAATAAAAAAATATGAATGAATTATACAGAAGAGCAAATAATAGAAAAAGCAAAACAGATAATGAAAGACCTTAGACAGGAATTCTACTCTGAGGAATGTATTAATGGAATTTTTTTTACTAAAGAAAAGAGGCTTCTTTTTGGGGAAAATAAAGACAAATTCGACGCAGTATGGTCTGTAGGCATTAGTTCTTTTTTTGATAACGTTGACTTCCTACATATTTCAGACGAAACAGGTGAACCGTTATACTATCAAAACTTTAACACGTTTGTTTTTGACATTGGTAAAGATACCAAGGAAAGATACTTTAAAATTGAAGAAGAACAATAAATAATCATGTTAACAGAGCAAGAAATGCTAGAAATAGCTGAAAAATTTTTAAAAAAATTAGAAAGTCAAGGAAGTGTTGAGTTAATGCTATACGAAGAACCGATAAAAAAGACTTATGGTAATATTTATCATTTTAATTCAAAAAAATTTATTTTAACTCAAGAAATGGATTATGCACTTGGAGGCAACGCCCCGTTTTTAGTGGAAAAAGAATCTGGAAGAGTAGTTGGTTTTGGTACCGCTGGAAAGTTCGAAGATTATGTTAACGCTTACGAAAATGGCACACTAGTGCCAACGTTGCATACCTATTGGTATCCTGATGAAGATCGGTTTAGCCATAAATGATATGTTCAAAAGCCACATCTCTGATGTGGCTTTTGGTATTTTAGAAAACGGACGCTCGGTTTCAGAAATGATTAGCTTTATTTTTAAAAATATTAATTGACAAAACTGTAATAATGAATTCAAATATTGAAAGATTATTATCTGATATGATCTCATATTACGATCATACGAAAAACACAGAGGAGGATAATTTTTTGTTAAAAGCACAAAATAAATTAGGTAGAAAAAAGATGTTTTCTAGAACCCTGAGTTTATTTGGTTGGATAAACCCAATTAATCATAATCTTCCTGATTTTAATCCTGACAAATATGATATCTTTGACAAAGAGGTTATGGATAGTGAAGATTTTAAAGAGGTTTATGAGGGATTTGAATTTGTCTTCAAAAATATCCCAGAGATGAAAGAACTTTTTGTATTAAAGGAAGAACATGTTGAGTTTAACCCTTCATTAAGTAAAAGTGATATTCAGGATATTTATTTATGAAGGAAAACCACACTTATAAATTACGATCTTTTCAGATAAAACGAAGACCGGACTAGATATTGTTCACTCGGTTAAGCTTGACTAAGATAACTACCTAATAAGATTTATAATCAAAAAGCCTGCGTTTAAATCCAGTAGATTCTTTGATTTTTTCAGAGGTTAGTCTAAAGGAGGTAAGCTTAGGTAGACATAAAAGCTGGTTTGTGTTAGAGCAAAAGGTTTTTAAAGTAAGAAAAAGAATCTTGAAGGGCAGTTGGTTTTGGTACCGCTGGAAAGTTCGAAGATTATGTTAACGCTTACGAAAATGGCACATTAGTGTCAACGCAGCACACCTATTGGTATCCTGATGAAGATCGGTTCAGCCATAAATAATATGTTAAAAAGCCACATAATTTGTGGCTTTTATATTTTAATAAGTAAACTCATGCTACTCGCCATAGGCGCCCACTATCAGAAGAAGAAGCCTTAGCTAAAGTTCAATTACTACATGGGCCGTATCGTATACCTACCGTTTTAAAAATTCTAGATCAGATTACAAGCAAGAGTAAGTATGCCTTAATTAGAGCATAGGTCTAAATATGCCTCTAAAAAGGCAATTTATTTGTTGACGCTCTACATGGTGTTGTAATGACATCTATTTATTTCCGTACCAACAAATTACAAAATTTAATAAATATATTTTGCAAAATGTTTGTTTTTTATTTGTAATATGTTTATATTGTATTCGCTTTTCTAACAACGGTTATCCGTTTGTACAATAAATTTCGTGTTAAGTAGAAACTAATAAACCTAGGTTAAACCCTGTTCTGGTTAAGAAAAAATTAAAGTAACCTTTGGTATAGGTTTGGTCTGCTTATATCTTTTATTTAAACATATGTTTAAAAATTAAGGAATAATTCTATTCCACAAATCAGTAATCTTTTAAACAAACAGTAAGATGAACATTATTAATAAGGCGCTATCAGAATATGGCGTTAAAGAAATTGTTGGCTCCAAAGACAACCAAAGAATTATAAAATATTTTACGGATTTAGGTTTTGATGGTGAAAAACTAAAAGACGAAACTGCATGGTGTAGTGCTTTTACTAATTGGATAGCTAAAACCTGTGGCTATGAATTTTCAGGTAAACTTACAGCGCGTAGTTGGCTCTCGGTTGGCGAATCTGTAACAAGTCCAGAAATCGGTGATATTGTAGTATTTTGGAGAGAGTCTCCAGAAAGCTGGAAAGGCCATGTAGGCTTTTTTATTAAGCAGACTAAAGGCTATGTCTACGTCTTGGGAGGTAACCAACGCAACATGGTATGCATAAAGGCATACCCCAAAAACAGAGTGTTGGATTATAAAAAACTAAGAAAACAATGGAAAAAACCATAAAAGTTTTATTCTGGTTACTCACGTTGTTATCTCCTGTTAACAGTGTTATGGTCACTATTGTATTTTTAATTGTTGTAGACTTTATTACAGGATCTTATGCTTCCTTCAAAAACAGTATACCCATTAGAAGTTCTAGAATTGGGCATACTATTTCTAAGTTTTTTATCTACAATTTGGTGATTTTAGCAGCATTCTTTTTAGAGAAACACATTGTCAACGAAGTGCCTTTTCTAAAGATAATCGCTGGTTTTATTGCCATTGCAGAGATAAAATCTATTCTAGAAAATTACAATGTTATATATGGTATAAATCCATTTAAAGCATTAATAAACCTTATAAAGTTAACACCGTTAAAAGACACAATTGAATCTTTAACAGATGAGGATTCTAAAGCAGAGGATAATCAACAACAGTAATTTAGACAAGTATTAAAAGCCTAAGAAGTCTCCAGTGATGTTTCAGTAAGCGAAAATCATTGGAGACCGAGGCTTTCTTTTTTAAAACCTAAGTAAAAAAGCAATTTAGATGAAAACAGAAAAATTCCTATTATATATCATTTTATGCATTGTACTATTCAATCTTTTGAATTTACAATGCAATCCTAAACCAAAAAGAGAATGGCCTAAAATAAGTGTTGTAAGAGATACGATTTGGCAAACAAAGATAGACACCTTTAATGTTCAAACCACAAATTATAAAACAGTGTATGTTGATACTACAGACGTTTCTAAAGTTATTGAAAATCAACAAAACCTAACAATTGTTAAAGATCATTTTATAGAGGCAAAAGCCTATAGAGACACCTTAAGCAACGATGATATAGATATTTTCACCTACAACCTGGTAGATGGGAAACTTTTGGATAGTGAAATATCATATAAGTTAAAAGTGCCTAGAGAAATTACGGTGACAAAAACCATAGAGCATCCAAAAAGTTTTAGAAGTGGTCTATATATGTTTTCAGAGATTGGTGGTAATCAAAACATGTTTAATAATTTAAGTTTAGGGCTTCAGTATAATAGAAAAGGTAAATGGTTTGCTAGTTACAGAGCTAATTTTAATGAGTTGAAACAAACTACACACAATATAGGTGTTGGTTTTAGATTATTTAAATAAAAAAACCGCATCAATCTGATGCGGTTTTTTTTATTCATATTTCAAATATGAAGTCTAATTTAATAGATAAGTATTGTTAATTCTATTGATATCTGCCATCATTTGCGATGGATCAATCTCAACAGATTTTACTTCCTTTTTGGTTTCAAAAGTGTAGGTTGGGTAAGCCCAAGCCCAATCGTTTATAATAGTTGCTGAGGTTGGTTTTTCGCCACGCATCATCTGCAACGGAATATAAAAATCTTCAGTAGTGCCATCTGTGTAAGTAACCTTAAGATCTATAGGCATAGGCATTAAACCGATACGTTCCAGAGTTATGGATTTACCATCAACAGACTGTATTGCATAATCAATAGTATTGGTAGTCTGCGCAAAGTCTATTAAATACCAATCTAGTTCAAAATCTGTGATACGTTCTGCAGTACGGATGATATCTAATGGCTTTGGATGTTTAAAAGAAAAGTCATCAAAATATTTTTTAATGGTTTTCTTAAGGTTGTCCTCACCAATAACATAACCTAATTGTGCTAAAAATACAGCTCCTTTGTTATATGCTGCCCTACTGTAAGCTCTGTTTAAAGCATAACGATCAGCATGTGTGGTCATAGGTTGTTCAATATCAGAATTAGCTAATTTTATATAATCTCTGTAAGAACTCGCTAAAGGATTATCATATTTTTTTTCTCTTAAATGGTTTACGGCCAATTCAGAAATATAAGAAGTAAAACCTTCATCTAACCATTCATGTTTAGCTTCATTACTTGCTAATAAAAATTGAAACCATGTATGGGCTAATTCGTGAGCTGTTACTCCTAATAGACTACCAAACTTTCGTTTTCCGGTAATTAATGTACACATGGCATATTCCATACCTCCATCTCCACCTTGTATTACGGAATACTGATCGTAAGGATATTGACCAACATTTTCACTAAAAAACTGCATTAACTCAACCGTTTTTGGTTGTAGTTTTTTCCAGTTTTCTAAATACGTTTGATCTAAATCTTTTTTGTAATAAAAATGAAGAAGAGGACCATTTGGTACTTGTATAGAGTCATGCTGAAAATCTGGATCTGCAGCCCAAGTAAAATCATGGACTTTAGGAGCTACATAATGAAGCGTTTTTTTACCTTTTTTGGCTTTGGTTTCTTCCTTTAAATAACCCGTTCCGCCAACGACATAGTCTTTATCAATGGTTAATTTTACATCAAAATCTCCCCAAACTCCATGAAATTCTCTAGCGATATACGGATCTGCATGCCAACCTTCAAAATCATATTCAGCAAGTTTAGGATACCATTGTGTCATAGATAAAGCGACTCCTTCTGCATTGTTTCTTCCAGAACGACGAATTTGTACAGGAACTTGTCCATCAAAATCCATATTGAAAGTTACTTTTTCACCAGGTTGAATAGGCTTATTAAGCTTTACTTCTAAAACGGTTCCTACAGTTTCATAAGTTAACGAGGTACCATTTTGAGTTAAGGAATTCACTTTGATATATCCTATTTCATTGGGCTGAAGCTTACTGATTCGGTCACCGATTTTAGCACTCGGATCTGCTATCGTTCTAGAACGTACATCCATTTCACTACCTGGTTGAAAGGCATTAAAGTAGAGATGATAATATACTCTATTTAATACATCAGGGGAATTATTGGTATATACCAATTTTTGCTTACCATGGTATTGGAATTTTTTAACATCCATATCGATTTCCATTTTATAATCGACATGCTGTTGCCAGTAGCCATTTACAGAAGTAGGTTTTACTTGTGAATTTTGAATTGGTTTTTCCGTTGCTCCACATGAAAAAACAATGGAAGCAACAAAAAAGCTAACTAAAAATTTCTTCATTCTATATTATATTTTTGAGGCTAAAATTAAAGCGTTAAATGCATTTACTATTTTTCCAGATGTAGATAAATCTGAGAACGGACGAACGTCTGAAGCATCACCACCAACGACAACTTTAGTTGTTAATGGTAAACCAGATTCTAGAATAACTTGTTTTACCTGAGCAGCAGTTAAATTTGGATAATACGAACGAATTAATGCCGCTACACCAGCAACAGCAGGTGCTGCCATTGAAGTACCGCTAATAGCTTCGTATTCATTTTCTGGAAAAGTAGAATATATCTGAGATCCAGGAGCAAAAATATCAACGTTCTTTTTACCGTAGTTTGAGAAACTTGATACCATTTTAGAACCATACTTTGGTGCTAATGAACCTACTCTAATATAGGTGTTAGAAACCTCTTCGTAGTTAACATTATCATCTGGGAAATTAGGCTCAGTATCTACATCTTTACTATCGTTACCAGCAGCATGTACAAAGACTACATCATTATCTGAAGCATATTTTATGGCATCGCGTACCCAATCTGCATGTGGTGAAAACGACTTTCCAAAACTTCCGTTAATGACTTTTGCACCATTATCTACCGCATATCTAATAGCTAAAGCAACATCTTTATCATATTCATCTCCATTAGGAACAGCTCTAATTGCCATAATTTCAACATTATTAGCAACACCGTTTGCTCCTAAACCATTATTGCGTTCTGCAGCAATAATACCTGCAACGTGCGTACCATGAGATTCAGAGTCTTTTACATGTTTTACATTTCCATTTCCATAACCCGTATCGGTTAAATCATTGATATCATCACTAGTTTTACGACCAGAAAAATCTTTGTTCAAGTTGAAATTTAAACGTTCGTTATATGATTCAATAGCACCTTTAAGCTCTTTTTTAGCGTCTTCCATAGACTCTAAACCATTGCTGTACATGTACTGCGCCATTTGCTTAGCTTGAAGTACAGACTCGTCTTGAGATTCTAAAGCAGCGACATCTTCTTTGGTGTAATTACTTTTACCAGTAGCTTTTGAAAGAATTTTATCAGCTTCTATAACTTGCTGATTAATTTGCTCATATCTAGTTTTTGCCCCTAAGTATTTTTGATACTCTTCATCATGCAATTTTTGAGCTTCATTATATCTTGGATCTGAAGTGTCTCCACTTGCTATAAGACGAACATATTCTAATTGTTCATCATAGGCATCACCCAAAAAGTTCCAACCATGGATATCGTCTACATAACCATTGTTATCATCATCAATACCATTGTTTGGGATTTCGTTTTCGTTAGTCCAGATAACATCATCTAAATCTTCGTGGTCTATATCAATACCAGAATCTATTACTGCAACAATGACTTTCTTTCCTTTTCTGTTTTTAATTAATTCTTCATAAGCTCTCTCTACAGCCATACCAGGAATGGTATCTTTTACAAGATCTAAATGTCCCCATTTATGTTGCTCAGCTTCTGTAAGCTCAGTAACTTTTAAAGGGGAAGTATCAATATTTTCTACAGGAGTAGAAAGCACTTTTGATGATCCGCAGGCTACCAATACTGTAGCCGCAAAACTTAAGTAAGTTATAGGTTTGTGGTTAAATTTCATGTGTGTATTAATCTTTAGTTAAATATTGTATTACAAGTAAATGTTTCGTTGAGTCTTACACCTTTTTCAGTGTGTTTTACAGTGATGATTTCATTATGGGCATCGTGCTCAAGGAAGAGATAAAAATTATTGTCGGCCGCCAAATTAAGGAATAATTCTTTTTCATCTAGGGTTAAAAGCGGTCTTGTATCATAACCCATTACAAAGGGTAGTGGTAGATGACCAACCGTTGGTAATAAGTCTGCCATAAAACAAATGGTTTTCCCTTTGTAATTTATCATAGGAATCATTTGTTTGTCGGTATGACCGTTGGCAAAAAAGATATCAAAGCCTAATTCAGAATCTTTTAAAATATGATTTTTGGGCATTGAGGTAAACTTTAACTGCCCGCTTTCTTCCATGGGCAAAATATTTTCTTTCAAAAATGAAGCTTTCTCTCTTCTATTAGGTTCTGTGGCCCATTTCCAATGATCCGCATTACTCCAAAAATGTGCATTTTTAAATGCTGGCTCATAACCTGTTCGATTGTTGTTCCATTGAATGCTTCCACCACAATGATCAAAATGAAGATGTGTCATAAACACATCTGTAATGTCATCTCTATGAAACCCATATTTTTTCAGGGATTTGTCTATACTATCATCTCCCCAAAGGAAGTAATAGCCAAAAAACTTATCATTTTGTTTATCTCCCATTCCGGTATCAATTAAAATCAGGCGATCACCATCTTCAATTAACAAACAACGTGCCGCAATATCAATCATATTGTTGTTGTCTGCAGGATTTGTGCGTTGCCAAAGTGATTTTGGTACAACACCAAACATGGCACCTCCATCGAGTTTAAAATTTCCAGATTCAATAGGGTATAATTTCATAAGAAAAGGATGTTTAAAAACAAGTCACGCAAATTACTAAAAGGATAACAACTAATAAGGAGATGCTGTATTTTATTAAAGGATATTTAACAAAAAAGGAAAAGAATATTGTGGAATTAGTAAAAAAAATATAATTAAATTTATCTAAAATGGAGAAAAACCAAATAAGCAAAAAATTATGAGCAAGTCTAAACTACAATTTAAAAAGATGAAATTATTAAGATTTGGTCGTGATTTTGAACCCGATGAAAAAGTAATATTACGAGATTACTTAGCCATAGAACGAACACGTTTAGCTAATGAACGTACACTTTTGTCTTACATAAGATCTTCATTGTATTTGTTGCTTGGAGGTATTGGTTTTTTTCAGTTAAAGGGATTTCCTAACTTTAAATACCTAGCTTTACTATCCTTAGCTTTTAGTGTTATTTTTTTTGTGATAGGTGTTTACAGATTTACACTTTTAAAGAAAAGTCTGAAACACCTTTACTATATGTCTGAAGAAAAAGATAACCAAAAAGATTAATATGTTTTTATCTCGTAATTAAATGGATCTGATAATAACCTTTGCTATTATTGTTGTTGGTGTAATCCTTTTTGTAAAGGATTATTTTTCTATTGATACCACATCAATTTTAATTATGGCTATGTTTATCGTAGCCGGAGTCTTGAGTCCCGAAGAAGGCTTTTCAGGTTTTAATCACCCTGCAACTCTAACACTCGGGTGTATTTTTGTAGTTAGTGGTGGCATTTTTAGTTCGGGGATTTTGGACGGCCTGAGTTACAAGATTATAAAGCTTGCCAAAATACACTATAGCATTGCACTGGTGATTTTCTGCACTATTTCAGGCTTATTTTCAGCATTTATAAATGATACAGCTGTGGTCGCTTTACTTTTACCAATAGCATTAACGGTTTGTAGAGAGACTAAAATAACACCAAGTATGTTGCTTATGCCGATTTCATTTGCGGCACTTTTTGGAGGTACTTGTACTTTGATTGGAACGTCAACAAACATTTTAGTTAGTAGTTACGCCAAAAAATACGGAGTAGAAGAGTTTGGTATGTTTGAATTTAGTGGTGCTGCACTTTGTCTTTTGGCTATTGGGTTTGTCTACATTTTTATTATCGGACCGATTTTATTACCGAGGAACCGTGGAGGAAATGAAGAGTTTACCAAAAAAGCTCAAGAATATATCACAGAAGTTTATGTTGAAGAGAATTGCGAAGACATTGATCAGTTCCTTGGAAAATCTATCTTGGTAAAGGATTTTGATGTTAATGTTTTATCCATCCTCAGAAATGGTGTACTAAAGCATAATTTTGGACTAGACACAAGAATATTAGCTGGAGATATTTTAAAAATTCTTGCACCACCTTCAACATTATCGAGATTGTTAGATTATGATGGCTACAGTATAAAAGGTAATAAACGAATGCAAAAAGCAGAAGATGAGTTTAAGTCTTTCAACCTTTATGAAGTTATTATTCCTTTTGGGTCTAGCTTATCCCAAAATTCATTGAAGGGCATAAATTTTAGAAGACAATATAATTCTTCAGTTATAGCTATAAGACAACGAGGCTCTATCATATACGATAAGCTGACTCACGCTATTTTAAAAGAAGGAGATATGCTTCTAATATTAGGGCAAGAAGAAGAAATTAATAATCTAGAAACACATAATCTTGTTGTTAGACTTTCGGAATACGTAAAGAAGAAAACCAACTATAAAAAAGCGATACCAGCAGTATTAATTGGAATAGGTGTTGTTTTGGTAGCATCATTAAATCTCACTTCAATCTTAATTAGCGCTATGGTTGGAGCTTTGTTAATGGTTGTTTTAGGCATATTAAAACCAATTGAAGCATACAATGCTGTAGAGTGGAAGGTTATTTTTATGATGGCAGGCGTTTTATCCATGGGAACAGCGCTTGAAAAAACCGGAGGAGCGACTTTGATTGCTGGCTATATCCAAGATACTTTTGGGCAATATAATGCACATATTACACTAAGCTTAATTTACCTCATAACATTTGTTTCAACCAATTTAATATCGAGTAAAGCCACAGCAGCATTAATGGCACCGATAGTGATTAGTTTATCTAAAGCGATGGAAATAAGTGAACGGCCATTATTAGTAGCAGTAATGTTTGCTTGCTCCTTAACTTTTATGACACCAATGAGCTATCCAACCAATACAATGGTCTATGCTCCTGGGAATTACAAATTCAATGATTTTTTAAAAATGGGAACCCCTTTAAATCTTATCATTTGGTTGGCCGCATCCATGATTATACCTTACTTTTTTCCGTTTTAATTTTTATAATAGATTTAAGTTTTTTATTTAAATAGACTTGTATCTTCACGGCGAGCACATGGCTAATGTTTAGTAACACAGAAGTGGTTATTTAATTATTTATTATTTTCACAAAAAAACAATTTAGATGTTAGAACTAGCAGGAATCATTATACTAGGAATACTAGCACAGTGGGTAGCATGGAAATTTAAAATTCCAGCAATTTTACCATTAATTTTAATAGGTCTTTTAGTTGGACCTATAGCAGCTGAATTTCTTTCTGCCGATGGACATAAATGGATAGAACCTATTTGGAATGAAGAGGAAGGACTTTTCCCTGGTGAGAGCTTGTTTTATTTTGTGTCTTTGGCCATAAGTATCATACTTTTTGAAGGAGGCCTAACACTTAAACTAAGTGAAATAAAAAACGTAGGACCTGTAATAACCAAACTTATTACAGTGGGTTCTGTAGTAACTTTTTTTGGTGCAGCAGCAGCAGCCTTCTATATTTTTGATTTAAGTTGGGAGATTTCATTCTTATTTTCTGCATTAATCATTGTAACTGGTCCAACAGTAATAACGCCTATTTTACGTAATATTCCTTTGAAAAAGGACGTCTCTGCGGTTTTAAAATGGGAGGGTATTTTAATTGATCCCATAGGAGCCTTAGTTGCCGTATTGGTTTATGAATTTATTAGTGTTGATGCAGGTGGCGAGTTTACTAAAACAGCATTGATTGAGTTTGGTAAAATTGTGCTTTTTGGCTCTACATTTGGTTTTACTTTTGCTCATGCCTTGAATCTTATTTTAAACAAGAAATGGGTGCCACATTATTTAATGAATGTATTTTCATTAGCGGCCGTTTTAGGTGTTTTTGTCTTGTCTGATAACTTTGCTCATGAATCTGGTTTACTAGCTGTAGTAGTTATGGGAATGGTTCTTGGTAACTCAAACTCACCACATTTAAAAGATATTTTATATTTCAAAGAGTCTTTAAGCGTATTGTTGATTTCAATACTATTTATTTTACTCGCTGCCAATATTAATTTTGATGAATTATTATTGATTTACAACTGGAAAACTGCAGCTCTTTTTCTGATAATAGTCTTTATAATTAGACCCCTTGGTGTGTTTTTAAGCACTTATGGATCTACTTTAAAAACCAATGAAAAACTTTTTATTAGTTGGGTTGGTCCTCGTGGTATTGTTGCTGCAGGTATTGCATCTCTTTTCGGAATTAAATTAGCTAGTAAAGGTGTTGTTGATGCCGAATACATTACACCTTTAGTTTTTGTAATTGTTTTAGGAACCGTATTATTAAACGCAACCACAGCACGGTTATTTGCTCGTATGGTTGGAGTCTTTTTAACCAAATCCAATGGTATTTTAATTGTTGGAGCATCAAAGGTTTCAAGATTGTTAGGGCATTATTTAGAAACCAATGGTAGACATGTTGTGCTTATCGACAGTAATCAAAACAATATTGCTAAGGCAAAGGAATTGGGTTTAGAAGCTATAAACACAAACATTTATTCCGATTCGCTTACGGATAATATTGAACTTAATGATGTAGGATATTTAATGGCTATGACAGGAAGTTCAGACATTAATAAATATGCCATTAATAAATTCAGAGATCAATTTGGTGAAAATGGATCTTTTAGATTGGTAACTGCTGATGAAATAAGTAAAGTAAAAGACAATCCTAAAGAAGGCTTATTTTCTCAAACCGATGATTATATTTCCCTAACCGAAGTAACCCGAAATTTTCCTTCGATACAAGAAATTGAATTAGAAGATCAATCGCATTACGAAAGTTTAATAGAAATCACCAATAAGGATAGAGAAATGATTCCAATCTTTATTAAAGATGACAGTGGTGAACTACATATTATTTCTTCGCATAATAAAGAAGTTAAAGCTATTGGACAAGGCTTTAAGCTTGTCTATTTAGGAAAACCATTTGATGTTGAAAAGGTTGCTAAAGAAGAGGAAGAAGATTAAATAAAAAAGAGTTTAGTGCAAACAACCAAACTCTTTTTTAGACTTAAAACTTAAATATTACTATTTCCCGAGATTAAACAATAGGGATAGAGTTAATAGGTTGTTTTTATTAATGAAAAAATAAGTGGAATTATCTTTATATTCTCCACCACCATCTGGCTTATATTTTAAGCTGTTATATGCCAGAATATTGGTTTCTAAAGCCAGAGACCATGTAGTTGAAAGCATTAACTGAAAGCCAACTACAGCCGCAAGAGTTAATCTTGTTATATCTGTTTTATAATCATTGTATTTTTCATTTCCAAAACCATAACCAGCTAATAAACCGTACAAAAGGCGTATTTCATTCAGGGTCGAAATGGTATGGAACATAATAATTCTAAGCTGTAAATCAATCAAGTTTTCAGATAAATCATCATAACTGTAACCACTATACATTGCACCAAGAGACGTGTATAAAGCCGATCTTTGAAACAATTTTAATCTATAATAATAGGCAGCTTGTAAACACCATGATGTTTGCTCTTCACCAAAAGCAACACCAGCTCCAACCGAAAGCATTTGCAAAGCAAAAACAATATCTTCTGGTTTAATTTGCTCATTTACTTTTGTGCTTAATTCAGGCTTATTTTCTAAATAGTATTTAAAATCTTCAAGAATATAGTCGGTTTCAATGTTCGTAAAATCTTCAGCCTTAATTTCTTTTTTATTGAATTTAAAGTCTGTTAGGGAGTTAGATTGTGCTTGTATTTTGTAAGACAAGCTAAATAAAAGTATAAGTACAGAGTAAAGAATTTTTTGTTTCATGACAGTTGATTTTGATTGTATTAAATGTTGTTAAGACTCAAAGCAAACCGATTTATGTTTAGCATAAATATTTGTTTTTGATACCTAAGAAGTTAATTAGATAATGAGTAGAGAAGTCTTTCATTGTTGTACGTTTTAAATTGATAGGATAAAACTACACCGAGAGTATGCAAAATGACAATACCTGAGTTCAGGTATATTTGATTTTATATCATAAAAAAACAAAGAGGCTATAACCAATAGTTAAAGCCTCTTATTCTCAAGATAATAAGTGATCAATTTAAAACATACATCTTGAATGTTGGTTTGTCCCCAAAAAATTTGATTAATAGCCGAACAAACATAGGTTGCGTAAGAAGTTTTTACAATACCAGAACTCTGGTAGATTTAGGTTGGGAATGTGATAATAATAGAAGTACCTTGTTTTTCTTTGGAATCAATTTCAACACTACCACCAATTTGTTTAGCTCTTAAAGCAATATTTCTCAGTCCAAGTCCGCGTGTATTGCCAATATTAACAAAGCCTTTGCCATTATCTTCAATAGTGATGATAGCATAAGTATTGTGACCTATTAATTGCATATTTACTTCGCTAGCTTCAGAATGCTTTATAATATTATTTAAAACTTCTTGAACTATTCTGTAAAGTTGAAGTTCAGTTTCATCATCTATTTGGGTTGGAAACTTATAGGTATAAAACTCAATAGCTATTGATGTGTTGCTCTTTAATGTGTTTACTAAATCTTTAATAGCTTTTTCAAGACCAACAAATTTTAAATCAGAAGGAGATATTTCATGAGAAAGGTTTCTAACATCTTTACATATGTTGTCTATACTATCACTTATGGCTTGGTTAGTTACATTTTCTGAGATGAAACGTTTAAGATAGCTCAATTGACTTCCTACATTGTCATGTAGCTCTTTACTTATTCTTTTCCTTTCTTGATCCTCTCCTTTCATAAAGGCTGATAGGCTTTTTCTCTCTTCAAGTATTAATTTTTCAGACAAACGATTTCTTTGATCGTAGATGTCCTTTACCATTAAAATTACAGAAAGTGTAAGGAATAAAATTTCTAAAAATGAAGTATAAAATATTATAGGTAAACCGAAGACTATTCCATTTATAATTCCAAAACCATGATATAAAATAGTACAACACACGCCAACTATCATAAAAATATAAGCTAAGGCAAAAAAAGAGGTTTTTTTAAAATTAGTTTTTAGAAAAGCCACTATTTGGAAAGCAATGAGAATACCCAAAACTAATAAAGAGAAATACCAAAGCTTTACAAATAAATGAATCCATGCCTCGCTTATGGTTGTAAAATGTATAAGTATTCTTAATGTTATACAAGCAATCAAAAAAATATCTACAAGCTGTTTTAATCTAGGTGCATATTTTTTTGCTTCTAAAAATCTTTGTGAAAAAAGAACAAAGAGAATCAAAGAGACTTCGCTAAATAGGATATAGTTAGTATAAGTATTAAAGATGTCATTTTTAGGTAATAAAATTTGAGAAAACAATCCTGTATACGCAGTAATATATAAGCCTAAAAAAATGATGTACAGACCATAAATGAGATATCGCCATTTCTTTACAAAACAGAAGACTAATAGGCTAAAAACAATGGACAATATACTTATACCAAAATAAATGCCTAAGCTTATTTGTTGTATTGTGTTTTCTTTTGTGAAAAGCGAATCATTTTTAATTAATATAGATGTTACCAAAGGTTTTCCCTTATCCTTTTTCAAGACAATTCTATAATTTGAAAATTCATTAGCTTCAAGGTTCAAAGGAAAAGCAAACAAACGATGAGAGAAAGCTTTTTGTGAGACGGGATATTTTATACCTGTTTCATATAAAAGTTTATACAGTCCATTATTCTTTTTTAAAACAGAAACCTCGTTAATCAGAGCGTTGCTTAGCTCTAAAATCAAAACACATGATTTGCTCGTTTCATTCTTTAAATTAAAATCTACAATATTTACTTCTCTTTCATAGTCGGAATAAAAGAAGTCTTTTTTGTTTTCAACGGAACTATTATTGACAAGGTTAAGTGTTTTAAGATTTGCTTTTTGAAATTCTGAAGTTATACGCAATGTGTCAGTTACTTGAGCCAATATGCTATGAAACGAGCATAAATCAAGTAAAACGAAAAGGATAGTTAAATTAGATAAGACTTTTTTCATTGACAAGCGTTATCAAATCAATGGAGTTATGAATATTAAGCTTTTTAAAAATATTCTTTTTATGAGTTTCCACTGTATAAGGGCTTATGAATAAGTTCTCAGCTATCTGAGGCACATTAAGACCCTTAATCAGTTCTTTAATAATTTCTTTTTCGCGTTGCGTAAGTTTAATCCTTTCTACAAAACCATCATTTTCTTCAACCGAATTAACAACACCTTTTCCAATATAAAAAACAGGATTATTAAAAACAGAATCAATAGCATTTAAAAGGTCGGAGGAAGAACAATTTTTAAGTAAAAACCCATTGGCTCCATATTGTTTCGCTTTTTTTACGATACTTTGTTTATTATACATAGTGAGTATAATAACCTTAATTGATGTAGAAAATGTTCTTATTTCTTTTAGAATGTCTAAACCATTTACGGTTGGTAAATTAAGATCTAAAAGTATAATATCTGGATTATTATTTCTTATGAAATCTATAGCTTTATCACCATCCACAATGGTATCAATTTCATAAAAGTCATCATAACTTTTTAGAATAGAAACTAAGCCATCAATAACAATTTGATGATCTTCACAAATGAGAATTTTTTTGGATTGAAGCGTCATGGTTTTCAGTACCTTTTAAAGATACTAAAAAATGACTAATGACTTTAATCGTTGAGTTTTAGAACAGCCATAAACGCTTGCTGAGGTATTTCTACATTACCTACTTGGCGCATACGCTTTTTACCTTTTTTCTGCTTTTCTAAAAGTTTACGCTTACGCGAAATATCACCACCATAACATTTTGCGGTAACATCTTTACGAAGTGCCTTAATAGTTTCACGAGCAATAATTTTTGCTCCAATTGCCGCTTGTACAGGAATATCGAACTGTTGTCTTGGAATCAATTCCTTCAACTTTTCAGTCATCTTTTTACCTATAGTGTAAGCATTATCGGTATGTACTAATGCTGAAAGTGCATCAACAGTTTGCGCATTTAATAAAATATCTACTCTAACTAACTTAGAAGCACGCATACCAATAGGAGCATAGTCAAAAGAAGCATAACCTTTAGACACAGTTTTTAACCTATCATAGAAATCAAAAACAATTTCAGCTAAAGGCATGTCAAAACTTAACTCAACACGCTCAGTAGTCAAATACGTTTGGTTGGTAATTTGCCCACGTTTTTCAATACAAAGACTCATTACAGGACCAACAAAATCTGCTTTAGTAATGATTGTAGCTTTGATATATGGCTCTTCAACACGATTTAAGGTTGAAGGTTCTGGTAAATCTGATGGGTTGTTTACAATAACAATTTCATCAGGGTTTTTATTAGTAAAAGCATGGTAACTTACGTTAGGTACTGTAGTGATTACCGTCATGTCAAACTCACGTTCTAAACGCTCTTGAATAATCTCTAAGTGAAGCATACCCAAGAAACCACAACGGAAACCGAAACCTAAAGCAGCAGAACTCTCAGGTGCAAATACTAAGGAAGCATCATTAAGCTGAAGCTTTTCCATAGAGGCTCTTAGCTCTTCATAATCTTCTGTATCTACAGGATAGATACCAGCAAAAACCATAGGTTTTACGTCCTCAAAACCAGAAATAGCATTTTTAGTTGGTTCTTTAGCATCGGTTATAGTATCACCAACTTTTACTTCACGAGCATCTTTTATTCCAGTAATTAGGTAGCCAACATCACCAGCTTTAATTTCTTTTTTCGGATGTTGTTTAAGCTTTAAAGTTCCAACTTCATCTGCAAAATAATTTTTTCCTGTTGCGATGAATTTAATGTTTTGTCCCTTCTTTATAGAACCATTTATAACTCTAAAATAGGTTTCTACACCTCTAAATGGGTTATAAACAGAGTCGAAAATTAAAGCCTGTAACGGTTCGTCTGGATTACCTTTAGGAGCAGGAATACGGTCAATGATTGCGGTTAAAATATCAGCAACACCAAGACCGGTTTTTCCACTAGCAGGAATAACTTCAGAAGGATCGCAACCCAACAAGTCAACAATATCATCGGTAACTTCTTCTGGGTTGGCACTTGGTAAGTCTATTTTGTTAAGAATTGGAATAATTTCCAAGTCGTTTTCTAAAGCAAGATATAAGTTAGAAATAGTTTGTGCCTGTATACTTTGAGCAGCATCAACAATAAGTAAGGCTCCTTCACAAGCAGCTATAGAACGCGATACTTCATAAGAAAAATCAACGTGACCAGGTGTATCAATAAGATTTAAAACATATGGCTCACCGTTATGGACATAATCCATTTGAATGGCGTGGGATTTAATGGTAATACCACGCTCACGCTCCAAGTCCATGTTATCGAGCAATTGGTCTTGTTTTTCACGATCTGTTACTGATCCTGTAAAATCCAAAAGACGATCTGCCAATGTACTTTTTCCGTGGTCTATGTGTGCAATAATGCAAAAATTACGTATGTTCTTCATCTCTTTTTCTAAGCTACAAAATAGTTCGCAAATATAATTGATTTGAATTGCTTTATACTATCAAATTTTACTTTTAAGTAGCTGTTAATGCGGTAAAACCATAATGTTAAGTAAAAAACAATTTATATATTGCGTTAGAAACCTAACTAATGATTGCTAGCCTACGACTTTTTTTTAGTGTAATTCTTATTGCACTTAGCTCTTATGCACTTGCTCAAGATTTTTCAATATCAGGAAAAGTTGTTGATTCAGAGAATACTCCTATTGAGCTAGCTAATATTTTGATTTTAAACTCGGAAGACGAATCCTATATTAAAGGAACATCTACAGATGGGAATGGTTTTTTCAATATTGAAAACCTTTCTTCAGAAACATACCTGTTGAGAATAAGTTATATTGGTTTAGAAACGTTTGAGCAAAAGATAATATTAACAGGAAATCTAGATCTAAAAACCATTACATTATCAGATACTCCTGAAAGTTTAGAAGAGGTTACCGTTATAGCAAAAAAGCCGACTATAACTCGCCAACCTGATCGATTGATTTTTAATATTGAAAATACAGCTTTAACCGAAAGCTCAACACTCGGAGTTCTTAAAAGCACACCAGGAGTTATAGTTACTGAAGGAAGCATAAATATTAAAAGTGCTCCTGCAGCTATATATATTAACGAAAGAAAGGTACAGCTAACCTCAAGTGAATTGATTCAACTTTTAGAAAGCGCTCCTGCAAACAGTATAAAGTCTATTGAAGTGATTACAAATCCACCAGCAAGTTATGATGCAGATAGTGGATCGGTCATTAACATCATTATGAGCAAAAACTTGGTTACAGGTTATAGAGGAAGTGTACAAACCAATTATACTCAGGGAGTTTTCCCTAGATATAATGCAGTAACGAGTCATTATTTTAAAAATGATAAAATCAACGTTAATGTTAACTATAGCTATACCAATCAAAAGATTAATAGAGATCAAGATGATCGTGTAAATTATTTAGATAATTCTAATGAAATAGACGAGGTCTGGAAATCTAATGTTAACAGAAACACTTGGTCAGAAACACATAATCTAAATCTGAATTTAGATTATTTTATTGACGAAAAAAACACGTTGAGTTTAACAAGTACAGGCTTATATATGCCATATTTCAAATATCAAATCCGAAACAATACAGATATTTTTGATGAAAATGGTGATTTTGAATCGAACTTTACAGCAGATAATCTCTCTCGGGACAATAAGTATAACATAGGCACGGATTTGATTTTTAGACATGATTTTGAAAATAAATCTAGTCTCATTTTCAATGCGCATTACACAACATATGATTATGAGCGTAAACAAAATGTATTTCAAGATGAATTGTTAGAGATTGATGACTCTGAATTTACAACATTAGCAAATCAAGACACACAGATTATCACCGGAAAGGTGGATTACAGTTTACCTGTAAATGAAAGTTCAAATTTTGATGCAGGTGTAAAGTTTTCTAATGTAAAAACAGATAGCGATATCACAAGGTTGGATATAATAGGAGGTTCAGAAGTTGTTAATGAGGATAATACAGATGCTTTTCAATATGATGAAACAGTTTTTGCAGCATATTCCAACTACAGTAAATCTTGGGATAAGTGGGATATAAATCTTGGTTTAAGAGTAGAGCAAACCAATATTGAAGGACAATCAGTATCGTTAAGCGAAACTAATACTCAAGATTATTTTAATTGGTTTCCTAATGCTAGTATATCTCATAATATTTCAGATAATTTCACGGTTTATACAAATTATAAAAGAAGCATATTCAGGCCGAGTTATACAAACCTCAATCCTTTTACATTTTTTATTAATGAAAATACAGTCGTTCTAGGTAATCCTAATTTGGTTCCAACATATAGAGATCACTATAAAATAGGAGCTAATTTCTTAAAACATTTTACAGTTGAGGCTTATTACATGAATTATGATGGTGATATTGTAGAGCTTCCTAGACAAAATAATGACACAAATATCATTGCTTATACTCCTACAAATCTAGATAAGAAAGTAGATTATGGCTTCGATTTTATTTTTGATTATTATCCAACGAATATATGGAACTTATACTTTGTGACATCATTTTATAATATTACTGAAGAGTCTGATTTTGGTGAAGGTTTTGTGGAGCAAAATCAATGGTCTAATTACAGCTTATTAAGTAATAATCTATCCTTGTTAGAAGATAAAAGTCTAAGTATTAATCTGACCTTATATTGGATAGGGAAAAATCTACAGCAATTTCAAACTGTTGAAAACAGATTAGCATCGGAATTAAGCTTGTCTAAAACAATTTTAAAGAAAAAAGGTGTAATATCTTTATCTGTAGATGATTTGTTTAATATGCAAGATTATGAATCATCAATTAACTATCTCAATCAATCAAGTCAAAGGTTTATAGATATAGACAACCGTTATATAAAAATAGGTTTCAGTTATAAGTTTGGAAATACAAAGCTTAATACTAATGAGCGTAGAACTTCAGAAGAAGAACGCCAAAGGTTGAAAGATCTTAATTAGAGCAAACATAAACAAGATGCTGAGATAAATTCAGCATCGCAAAATGAGAGTTATTCTATTAATCCTGCCATTCGGCAATAAACAGGTTAGTATCTCTAGTGCCTCCATTATTTCGGTTAGATGAGAAAATCAAATACTTACCATCGTTAGAAAATACAGGGAAAGCTTCAAATGTATTACCATGTGTAACGCGTTTTAGGTTTTTCCCATCAATATCAATCATATAAAGATTAAACGGAAAACCAATTTCACTTTCAAAATTAGAAGAGAACAATACCTTTTCTCCACTTGGGTGAAAAAATGGACTCCAATTGGCATTACCTAAATGTGTTAACTGACGCATATCGCTACCGTCGGCATTACAAATAAAGAGTTCCATATCACTAGGCTCTACTAAACCTTGAACTAATAAATCTTTGTATTCTTTTTGTTCTTTTTCGGTTTTAGGACGCGACGCTCTAAAAATAAGTTTACTACCATCTGGTGAAAAGAAGGCACCACCATCATAGCCTAGCTCATCCGTAATTTGCTTTACATCTGTACCGTCTATATTCATAGTATAGAGTTCTAAATCACCGCTTCTTGTTGAGGTAAATACAATTTTATCACCTTTAGGCGACACGGTAGGCTCAGCATCATAACCATCCTCATTAGTGAGTTGCTTCACGATGTTTCCTTCTAAATCGGCCACAAAAATGTCGTAAGTATCATAGATAGGCCAAATGTATTTTCCGTTTTCTTTTAGAGGAACTTCAGGACATTCGTCACCTCCCAAATGCGTAGAGGCATAAATAATGTGTTTGTTATCCGGTAAGAAATATGAACAAGTTGTACGTCCTTTTCCTGTACTTATCATTGGTGGAGCAATACTGTCGGTAAATGTTTCATTGGCATCCATTAAAAACATTTGGTCACAATTTACTCCCCATTTTTTATTGTTAGATTGAAAAATAATCTGTTTGTCATCAAAACTCCAATAAGCCTCTGCATTATCACCTCCGTAGGTTACTTGTCGCAAAGACTTGAAATTTTTTTCCTCAGGATAGATTAAGGATTCATTCATTTTGGTAGCACCAGAAGTAGAATCTGTAGCAGTATTATCTTTTTCATTTTTACATGAAATAAATGCAAAACCAGCAAGAAAAAAAACAGCTAATCTGTTCATAATAAAGAATTATAATAAATGGCGATTAATGCCTAATTTTGAGCAAAAATAAGATTTAAGATGAAAAAAATTGTCTTTTTAGGAGTTTTAGCAACAATACTGTCTTGTAAAACTGAACCAAAAGTTGCAGAGAATAAAATTAAAGAAGATGTTGCTTTTTTGGCCGATGATAAACTCGAAGGTCGCCAAACAGGAACGGATGGGGAGAAAAAAGCATCAGAATATTTGATAAAACGTTTTAAAGAGATTGGATTGCAGCCCAAAGGAACCGAAGGCTATTTACAGTCGTTTTCATTTAAACCTAAGACGGACCCTCACAAAGAAGTGGAGTTTACTACTAATGCAGATAGTACCATTACAGGAAATAACATTATTGGCTATATAGATAATAACTCTAAAACAACTATTGTCATAGGCGCGCATTACGACCATTTAGGTTACGGAGGCGAAGGCTCATTATATAGAGGTGAAGAAAAGGCTATTCACAATGGTGCCGATGATAACGCTAGTGGAGTAGCCGTTTTATTGAATTTAGCAAGCAGATTAAAAGTTAAAAGTGATACTAATGAGGTAAAAGATAAAAACAACTATTTGTTCATGGCTTTTTCAGGTGAAGAAATGGGTTTGCTGGGCTCTAATTACTTTTCAAAAAATCCAACTATAGATGCCAAATCCATAAACTATATGATAAATATGGATATGGTTGGGAAGTTAAAAACCGATAGTACTTTGGCTGTTTATGGTGTTGGTACTTCTCCAATGTTCAAACAGACTTTGATGTCAAATAATGAGAAATTCAAATTGATTGAAAATGAAAGTGGAGTAGGACCAAGCGACCATACTTCGTTCTACCTTATTGATATTCCTGTACTACATTTTTTTACAGGTCAGCATGAAGATTACCACAAACCAAGTGACGATTCAGATAAACTAAATTACGAAGGCATGGATTTAATCTCAGATTATATTTTTGATATTATTTCCGACTTGGATGATAATGGCGAATTAGCGTTTAGAAAAACAAAAAATGAAAGTGAAGAAACTCCACGATTCAAAGTAGGCTTGGGAGTTGTACCAGACTATTTATACGATGGTGAAGGTATGCGTATAGATGGCACCAGAGAGGAAACACCAGCATTTAATGCAGGTTTACAAAAAGGTGATGTTGTTGTAAAATTAGGTGATAATACCATTACAGACATGATGAGTTATATGAGAGCTCTGTCTGTGTTTGACAAAGGAGATGAAGCAGACATCACAGTAACACGAGGAGATGAAACTATAGAAACTAAAGTTAAATTTTAAGTCAAAACTACAATTGTGTATATTTACTGACTAACAACCATATAATCTAAAAATGAAAAGACTTATATCCTTATTTTGCTTATTTACATTATTAACCGCATTTACTTGCGAAAATGAACCTTTGGACTCAGATGTTCAAACTAATGTAACCAATCCGAATCCGGATATTAACCTAATTGGTACATGGGATTTAGTAGAATTTTCCACAACGCTAGGTAATACAATGGAATTTGCTGGTCAAACCATCGTAAGTGATTTAGATATTACAGGTACAGAATATAATTATACTCTAGAATTCACAGAAAATTCATATACTACAAATGGTAGCTACAGCTATGTTGCTAGCGTCTTATTTGACGGAGTTGAGATGTCCAGCGAACCATATACACTTGAAAGTGTAAGTGGTAATTATAGTATTGATGGAAATGAAATGACAGTTGATGGTCAGTTTTTTGAATTTTCTTATGAAGGAGAAGTTGATAGTAGCGCCTTTGAAGGCGAACAAACAGCAACCTACGAATTATCAGATGATGGGCAGACGTTGACCTTTGTTCAAGATGAAGTAATTGTAACGGAGGATAGCACAACAGGAACTGTTGTAACCAGTAACGTGAGCGGTACATCTGTTTGGCAGAGACAATAAAAGAGATAAACAATATTGCAATATTGTTTATTAATTATATCTAGCTCATCATAATAGTTCCACAAATACCTAAACTTACAATACAATACAAAGCGGCTAAAATAAACAATACTTTAGCCGCTTTTTTATAGCGTTTAAGTAAGATAAAGCCTATTATAGCTAATAGAATTGCTGGACCAAACATAATGGCTAGAATAAAATAAAGTATACCATCTAAATTACCTACTTCTAAAAAAAACATAAAATTAAATTGTATTAAGAATTATACGGCCTTATCTACCTAGCTCTGTTAGTAAATATAAAGGTTTCAGTTTTTTTTTTATTGTAAACCTATTTATAGGTTAGAATAGAAATATTATAATTGATTTCTAAGTTCTTCTAAACGCTCCTTTTTATCATCACGATAAAATAAATTCATGGTTTCAAAAGGAATAATTTTATTGTCCTTATCAACGATATGCACACATGATTTTTTTATGGCACGTACATCAAAATTATAAGCATCAATAAACTGCATAATTATGATTCTGAACAAATTATCATACCCCAAATTTGGAGCATCAATATTGGGTAAACAACACATTATAGATTTTAGATTCTCCTCTGCAACCTCTACTGAATTACCTGTACTAAACAAATCAATCATTTTACCATGCAGTTGTTCATCTTGCTCATATATTATGGTGTTTTTACTATTATCTAATAAATCATTAGGGTTAATATACCGTGTCAATGGAAAGACTTCCCCATCTAATTTTAAAGCATATCCCATAACCAACGCATCAGGATTACAAGGTACAGGAAGCAAATCATCGGGATTAAATATTGAGGTTTGTTCTAATATTTTTCTGCGCACTTCTGTAAGAGTCATTCTATCCGTTTCAGGATTAAAATTTTCTAATCGTCCCGCAATTTGTGTAGGCTGAAAGGTTACTCCTCTAACACATTTTTGTTGTAAGGCAAAGTCAATAATTTTGCCAATTTCGTCATCATTTAAACCTTTTTGAAGGGTAACGACTAAGGTAGTAGAAAGGTTTAATTTGTTTAAGTTTTCAAGTGCTTGTTTTCTTATATCGTTTAGGTCGGCACCACGTAATTCTCGCAATACAGTATTTTCAAACGAGTCAAACTGTAAATAGATTTCAAAATCTGGTGCGTAGGTTTTTAGGCGTTCTGCGAAAGTGATATCCTTTGCAATTTTAATGCCGTTGGTATTCAACATTAAATGCCTAATCGGTAATGATTTAGCATAATCTAAGATTTCCCAAAATTGTGGGTGTATAGTTGGTTCGCCTCCAGAAATTTGTACAACATCAGGCTCTTTTTCATTTTTTACAATGGTGTCTAGCATGGTTTTAACTTCGTCTAAAGTTCTATGTCTACCATAGGTTGGCGAAGAACCAGCATAACAAGTTGGACAAGTTAAATTACAACGGTCTGTTACTTCAACTACCGTTAGGCAACTGTGCTGTTCATGGTCTGGGCACAACCCACAATCGTACGGACAACCATAGTGTGTTTTGGTGTTAAATGTATAAGGTGTTTCACTAGGTTTGTTGTAGTTGCGAATGTTTTTGTAATATTCAATATCATCAGCAATTAACACTTTGCTGTTGCCATGTTCGTTACAACGTTTTAGCATATACACATTGCCGTTTTCAAATACAATTTTGGCGTCAACACGCTGTAAACATTCTGGGCATAAGCTTAAAGTGAAATCGTAATAGGTATATTTTCTAGTGGGCATTTTTTAGTTTTTGAATGATGAATTTTGAATAAAACAACCAACAAATTACACATAAAATTTGAATGCTGCTCAACCCAAATACATAAAACACATTGGGTTTTATAAATTCAATAAAAAACCTAAACCCAAAATAGCTAAGCATGAATATTTTGAACAAGTCACCATTTTTTAGCAGAACTTTTTTCTGAATCTTTTTTAAAACGAAAAATAAAATAATCAAGAAAATTAACTCGTAAAGAGATGTGGGATGTCTCATTAGTCCATCTCCCAAATCCATTCCAAAGATTGATGTTGTTTCTTTACCATAAGTAAACTCGTTTACGCCAGATAAAAAACATCCAATCCTACCAATAAAAATTCCTAAAATAATAGGGAACACAAACAAATCACCGGACGACTGTTTTTCTCCTATGATGTTTTTTGCTAATTCTACACCAAGTAAACCACCAAACAAACCTCCCATAATGGTTTTTGTATTTAACAACTGAATAAGATTCTCTTTGGTAAATTCAATAAGAGGATTTTCAAAAAAACCAACTATACGAGAGCCTATCAAAGCGCCTAAAGCAGCACCCAAAATAATGGATAAGCGATTATTGCTAGAAATAATATCCTTACTGTTTTTTCTTAGAATAACATAGTACCTAAAAGCGATAAAAAAGGCGAGATACTCAAGTAGTAAATGCACGTTAATAGTGATCCCGAAAACTTCTGGTTGAAAAGGAATGTTCAATGTAATTGTTGAAAATATATCAGATTATCAAGATACACACATTATCTTAAAAAGTCTTAGCTTTGCAATAAAATTCTACACTTGGTTAAAATTGACAACATAGAACTACCAGATTTTCCTTTGCTTTTAGCACCAATGGAAGATGTTAGTGATCCACCTTTTAGAGCTTTATGCAAAGAGCAAGGTGCCGATGTGGTATATACTGAATTTATCTCCAGTGAAGGTCTGATTCGTGATGCTGCAAAAAGTGTTATGAAGCTAGATATTTATGAAAAGGAACGTCCTGTTGGTATTCAAATTTTTGGTGCCAATATGGAAAGCATGTTGCAAACCATAGACATTGTTGAAAAATCCAACCCAGATATCATAGACATTAATTTTGGTTGCCCTGTAAAAAAAGTGGTATCTAAAGGTGCAGGTGCAGGAATTCTAAAAGATGTCTGTTTGATGGAGCAATTGACTGCTGAAATGGTAAAACGCACTAACTTACCTGTAACTGTAAAGACACGATTGGGTTGGGATCACGATTCTATAAAAATTGTCGAGGTTGCCGAAAGACTTCAAGATGTGGGTTGCAAGGCCATATCCATTCATGGTCGTACACGTGCACAAATGTATAAAGGAAATGCCGATTGGAAACCTATAGCTGAAGTAAAGAATAATCCAAGAATGCACATTCCTGTATTTGGTAATGGTGATGTTAATACTCCAGAACGCGCTTTAGAAATGCGAGACAGTTACGGATTAGATGGAGCTATGATTGGTAGAGCGTCCATAGGGAATCCATGGTTTTTTAAACAAGTTAAACACTTTTTTGAAACTGGTGAACATCTAGCACCAATCTCTATGGTAGAGCGTGTAGAAGCCGCTCGTCGTCATTTACAAATGTCAATCGACTGGAAAGGGGAAAAGCTTGGAGTTTTTGAAACCAGAAGACATTATACAAATTACTTTAAGGGTATTCAAGATTTTAAGGAATATCGCATGAAAATGGTAACAAGTGATGAGTCAAAAGATGTGTTTGATACTTTCGATGAGGTCTTAGATAAATTTGCAGACTATCAATTTGAACAACAATTCTAAGATTGAATCAAATTCTTTGTGATTCTCTGAGAAGCTATTCTAGAAGCAATTATTCCTAGTGCGAAAATCGTGGCTAACACGACAACGATATTAAAGAATTTCAATACCACAGGATAAGGCAATTCTGGAGTAAGCATTATCAATTCGAAGGATTGCTGGGCCAAAACAATAAGCAAACCAAGGATCACTCCAATAACTCCACTTACAATAGTCATAAGGCTACCTTGTAAAAAGAAAATAGACTTAATGGATTTGGTTTCCGCACCAAGACTAAACAAAGTGCTCAAGGATTTCTTTTTATCTAAAATCATCATAATTATCGCTCCAATAACGTTGAATAAGGCAATGATAATCACTAGTGTGAAAATAAGATAAATAGCTAGGTTTTCAGTATTCAACATTTTGAACAAAGCATCATTTAGTTGCTCTCTGTTTTTTATGACAAAACGATTTGGAAATACGCTTTCTAGCTGAGATCTTATTTCAGATTCATCGGCTTCAGAATTTAGTTTTAACTCTAGAGAACTTATTTGTCTTTCGTTATAATTCAAAAGATTTCTAGCCAATTCAATATTCGAAAAAATATATTTATTGTTTAGTTCTTCATTGATATCAAAAAGCCCAACATTATTTACAAAAGCTGAATTGTAAATACTTTTTAGTGAACTAGATTGCCCAACTCCAGGTTTTGGAACGTAAATAGAAAGCGCTTTTCTGAAATTTAAAATTCCAAAAGAAAGATTATTCGAAATTCCCCATCCAGCAACCACATCATTACTTTTTGATACCCAATTACCCTGTGTTACCATGGAATCTATATTGGTAACCTCAAGAAAATTAGAATCAACACCTTTTAAAGTAGCTAATAAGTTTTTGTTTTCAGATTTAATGATAACACGCTCTTCAATAATTTCAGAATATGAAGCAATACCCTCAATGTTGTTCAGTTTTGAAATATCCTCTTCCGAAAACATAAAAGATTTGCCTTCGGTTGGAATCAATTTTAAATCTGGATCTACAAACGAAGAAAACTCAAGACTAAAATCTTTAAGACCAGCAAATACTGAAAGGACTATAAAAAGTGCGGCAGCAGCAATAATAACACCAGCCGAAGCAATGAGCGTCATAATATTTATAGCATTATTACTGCTTTTAGAAAACAGGTAACGTTTTGCTATATATAATGGAAAATTCACTTAAGATTTTTTGCGCTTGCCTAATAAATCTGGGTTTTCAAGAGGATTATCCTCACCTTTTAGAGAACGCTCAATACCATCGATATATTCTAGAGAATCATCAATAAAAAACTCGAGCTGAGGCATGCGTCTTAGCTGATGACGCGTACGTTGTGCCAATTCGTGCCTAATTAAAGGTTTGTTAGACCGTATACCTTCCAACAAAGGTTTTGCTTCTTTATTCGGAAATATACTTAAGTAAACCTTAGCTATAGAAAGATCTACAGTAACATTCACCTTGGTCACCGAAATAAGGATGCCTTTTAATCCACCTTCAGAAGCGGCACGTTGCAATACATCTACCAAATCTTCTTGTAGAATTCCCGCTATTTTTTTCTGTCTATTACTTTCCATACTGCAAAAGTAGATGATATTAGGGATAATCTCGATTTAAAATAACAAAAATCATTTTTTTAAACCTTAATTTTCACGTTATTGAACCTACAAAAGTATACATATCATGAAAAAAATTGAACATATAGGTATTGCGGTAAAAGATATAGACACTTCAAACGAGCTCTTCGCATCATTATTTGGAAAGGAGCATTATAAGATTGAAGATGTAGAAAGTGAAGGTGTAAAAACTTCTTTTTTTGAATGTGGGCCAAATAAAATAGAATTATTACAAGCCACGAATGAAGAGAGTCCGATTGCTAAATTCATTAAGAAAAAGGGAGAAGGGATTCATCATATTGCTTTTGCTGTAGATGATATTGAAAGTGAAATAGCCCGATTAACAGGTGAAGGTTTTAAGATGATTCATGAAAAACCTAAACGAGGTGCAGACAATAAATTGATTGCATTTTTACATCCAAAATCTACAAATGGTGTATTAATAGAGTTGTGCCAAGACATTAAGGAATAATTTTCTTGTAGAGTTTTAAAATATGTAGTAATATTGCACACTCTTTTTAAAAGAGTAGTGTTAGCATAATGCTAATTGGTCCTATAACTCAGTTGGTTAGAGTATCTGACTCATAATCAGAAAGTCCCTGGTTCGAGCCCAGGTGGGACCACAAATTAAGCCTTACAGAAATGTGAGGCTTTTTTGTTTCTACAAAATTCAGATTTTAAGTAAATTAATTGTAAGATTTTGGTTTTTTGCCCTAGGCAATATAAATTTAATATTATATTTGCGTTAAATACGCATCAAAAAATGTGAGAATCTTCCCTATTTTTACCACATTTTAAGTATTTCGTCGACAATATTTGTCGTTTAAAGATGCTTTTTGATTAATAAAATTTTTTTGACTCGGTTTTTTTTATACTTTTACGGCAGTTTTAACAGTATGCAGAATAAAAATATGTTTGCCTCAATCTTATTTTTTTTCGTAAGTGTAGCATCTATTGCTCAGGTGAATCAACCACCTCCGCCTGCTCCACCACCTCCACCATTTCTTCCTATAGACAATGGAGTTGTGTTTCTTTTTATTGCTGCTCTTATTTATGGAGCCTATAAAGTTTATAAGATATCAAGAAAAGTAGCTTAATTTCTTAGCTCGTTAAGTCGTTTTACATATTTACCTATTACATCAAATTCTAGATTAACAGAATCTTTAACCTTGAGTTCTTTAAAACTTGTATGGTTATAAGTATAAGGTATTATAGCTACAGAAAAACTATTTATTTTAGAATCAACAACAGTTAAGCTTACACCATTTACTGTAATTGAGCCTTTTTCAATAGTGATGTTACTTAACTTTTCATCATACTCAAAAGTGTAAACCCAACTACCGTCTTGTTCTAATATATTTGTACAAATAGCCGTCTGATCTACGTGACCTTGTACGATATGGCCATCAAGTCTATCACCAAGTTTCATAGCGCGCTCAATGTTTACAATGTCTCCTTCTTTCAATAAGCCAAGATTTGTTTTGTTCAGAGTTTCTTGTATGGCCGTTACAGTATAACGGTTACCATCAATGGCAACGACGGTTAAACATACACCATTATGAGCAACACTTTGGTCTATTTTTAGTTCGTTTGTTATAGAAGTTTTCAGGGTAAAGTGAAGATTTCCACCGTCAGATTCTATTTTCTCTATGGTTCCAAGATCTTCAATAATGCCAGTAAACATAAATTGTACTTTATTTGGTTAAATTTGCATTTACAAAGTTATGTACATATTATACACCAATAACCAATTTTAATAAAAAAATAGGATAGGATAGTAGATGAAAAAACAAACACATATAATTGTTGGTATTTCTGTTGGTGACCTTAACGGCATTGGACCTGAGATTATTATTAAATCATATGAAGACCCTAGATCTTTAGAATTAAGCACTCCTGTAATTTTTGCATCTAGCAAAACCATGCAGTTCTTTAAAAACCATTTTGATAGTAAAATCAACTTTTTCAATATAGATTCACCAGATAAAGTGGTTCATGGAAAAGTAAATGTGGTAAACGTATGGAAAGAGCCAGTAAAAATAGAGTTTGGTAAAGAAGATAAGAAAATAGGTGAATATGCTATTAAGTCGCTTGAGGCAGCTACCAAAGCTTTAAAGGAAGGATTAATAGATGTTTTGGTGACAGCTCCTATTAATAAGCACAATATTCAGTCAGAAAAATTTAACTTCCCAGGTCATACGGATTATCTTGCCAGAGCATTAAACGGAAAAAGTCTAATGTTCATGGTTTCGGATAATTTACGTGTGGGTTTGCTTACAGATCACGTGCCTTTAAAGGATGCTAGTAATCATATTACAGAAGCGCTAGTAAAGGAAAAAATAAGTACGGTTACAAAATCATTGAAACAAGATTTTGGAATTAGAAAACCAAAAATAGCCGTATTAGCTATTAATCCTCATGCAGGGGACAATGGTGTTATAGGAAATGAAGATGATACTGTTTTAAAACCAACACTAGAAAAAATAAAAGCAAATGGCACTTTAGTTTATGGTCCTTATTCTGCTGATAGCTTTTTTGGCTCGAACACTTATAAAAATTTTGATGCTATTATTGCTTCATATCACGATCAAGGATTAATACCGTTCAAAACTATAGCCTTTGGCAAAGGAGTAAATTATACTGCAGGATTGGAAAAAGTAAGAACCTCACCCGATCATGGTACAGCTTACGAAATTGCAGGAAAAGGTGTGGCAGATGAAAGTTCTATGAAACAAGCTATTGTAGCTGCAATTAAAATTTTTAGAAACCGAAGGGAATACGATTTTTACAGTAAAAACCCGCTAAAAAAGGCTTCTAAATAGTTATAAACAAAATTTGTTGATATCTGTCCTTTAAATAAGGAAAAATTATTATATTTGCACGCTCAAAATGAATGTGGTAATGAAGGAATTAAAAGAATATATAATCCCTTTCGTTGGATTAAAGCTTGGAGAACATCATTTTGAATATGAAATAGACAATAAGTTCTTTCAGCATTTTGAATACGATGAGTTTAATGAAGTTGACGTAAAAATTGATCTAAACTTCCAGAAAAAAACAACACTTTTAGAGTTACTTTTTTCAGCGAGTGGATCTGTAAACGTTAACTGCGATATTACTAATGAGCCTTATAATCAAGAAATTGAAGATACCTATAAATTGGTTGTAAAGTTTGGTGAAGAGTATAATGATGACAATGAAGACATATTGATTGTTCCGCATGGTGAATATGAAATCAACGTTGCTCAATATATATACGAACTCATTATTTTGGCTGTACCTGCAAAGAGAGTACATCCAGGTGTTGAAGATGGTACATTAAAATCTGAGATACTTTCAAAACTAGAAGAATTGAGTCCTAACAAGGAAAAAGAAGAGAAAACGTCAGAGGAAATTGATCCTCGTTGGAATAATTTAAAGAAACTATTAACGGATAAATAACATTTGAAATGGCACATCCAAAGCGTAAAATATCAAAAACCAGAAGAGATAAAAGAAGAACACATTATAAAGCTTCTGCTCCTCAAATAGCAACTTGCCCAACTACTGGTGAGCCACATTTATATCACAGAGCTCACTGGCACGAAGGAAAATTATACTACAGAGGTCAAGTATTAATTGACAACTCAGTTGAAGAAGAAAACGTTGCATAATTATTATGCATGCATATAAGAAAACGCTCACTTGTGAGCGTTTTTTTTGTTTTAATTTTCTGAATCAATCAAATTCTACTTAATTTGCACTATTATTTGCCAAAAAGTGTTTAAAAATGGTTAAAAACAATTGATTTTTAGCATTTTTCTATACTTTTAATTAATCTAAAAGCTAAGAATGAGTAAAATCACAGCGGCAATTACAGGTGTCGGCGGTTACGTCCCAGATTTTGTTTTAACGAACAAAATACTAGAGACAATGGTAGACACAAATGACGAGTGGATAACTACTCGTACCGGAATTAAAGAAAGAAGAATTCTTAAGGAAGAAGGAAAAGGCACCTCTTTTTTAGCCATAAAAGCAGCGGAAGATTTAATCCAAAAGAAAGGTTTAGATCCAAAAGAAATTGAGTTGGTTATTGTATGTACAGCTTCGCCAGACATGAAAGCGGCGTCAACAGCAGCATACACTGCTACTCAAATAGGGGCAGTAAATGCATTTTCTTTCGATTTAGAAGCGGCTTGTTCCAGCTTTTTGTTTGGAATGTCTACAGCAGCAGCTTATATAGAATCTGGACGTTATAAAAAAATACTTCTTATAGGTGCAGATAAAAACTCATCATTTATAAACTATAAAGACAGAGCTACTTGTATTATCTTTGGAGATGGTGCAGGGGCAGTACTTTTTGAGCCAAATGAAGAAGGTCTTGGACTTCAAGATGAGCTTCTAAGAAGTAATGGTGAAGGAAGAGAGTTTTTACAGGCCACTTATGGTGGTTCTTCATACCCTATTACACAAGAAGCATTTGACGAAGGCAAGCATTTTGTATTCCAAGATGGAAAAACAGTATTCAAAAATGCAGTTTTTAATATGGCTGATGTGGCTGAAAGAATACTAAAAAGAAACAACTTAACTAACGACGATATAGCTTGGCTGGTAGCACACCAGGCAAACAAGCGTATTATTGATGCAACTGCTAATCGCATCAATTTGGAAGAAGGAAAAGTTATGATGAATATCCAGAAATATGGAAATACAACATCTGCGACTTTACCTTTATTATTAAACGATTACGAATCTCAACTAAAAAAAGGCGATAATATTATTTTTGCTGCTTTTGGTGGTGGATTCACTTGGGGCTCAATTTATTTTAAATGGGCTTATAATTCTTAATAACAACTAACTAACAAAATATCTAAAATTATGGATTTAAAAGAAATTCAGAACTTAATAAAATTTGTAGCTAAATCAGGCGCAAGTGAAGTTAAGTTAGAAATGGATGACGTTAAAATTACCATTAAAACAGGTTCAGAAAATGAAACGACTATAGTTCAGCAAGTACCAATGCAAGCTGCACCTATGGTACCTCAAGCTGCACCAGTTGCTCAACCAACTGCGCCAGCAGCAGAGAGTGCGCCAGCGGCTACATCAGCTAGTGAAGATTCAAAATATATTACAATAAAATCTCCAATTATAGGAACTTTTTATCGCAAACCAGCACCAGACAAACCAGTATTTGTTGAGGTGGGTACAGCAATTAAAGAAGGAGATGTTCTTTGTGTGATTGAGGCAATGAAATTATTTAACGAAATAGAATCTGAGGTATCAGGTAAAATTGTTAAAGTTTTAGTAGATGACGCTTCTCCAGTAGAATTTGATCAGCCATTATTCTTGGTTGACCCATCTTAATGTAAAATCCCAATTTTCAATTCCAAATTCCAATATATTCTATTTCGGAGTTTGTTTTTTGAATATTGAAAATTTGAAGAGTTTATGTTTAAAAAAATATTAGTTGCCAATAGAGGTGAGATAGCACTGCGTGTTATTAGAACCTGCAAAGAAATGGGCATTAAAACAGTAGCTGTTTATTCAACAGCAGATGCAGACAGTTTACACGTTAAGTTTGCAGATGAAGCTGTTTGTATTGGTCCAGCACCAAGTAGCGAGTCTTACTTAAAGATATCAAATATTATAGCAGCTGCAGAAATCACAAATGCAGATGCCATTCACCCTGGTTATGGATTCTTGTCTGAAAATGCAAAGTTTTCAAAGATATGTGAAGAGCATGGTATAAAATTCATTGGTGCTTCAGAAGAAATGATTTCCAAAATGGGAGACAAAGCAACAGCTAAAGCTACAATGAAAGCAGCGGGAGTCCCATGTGTTCCAGGTAGCGAAGGTATTATCGCTAATTTTGAAGAGTGTGAAAAACTAGCCAAGGAAGTTGGTTACCCTGTAATGCTTAAAGCAACCGCAGGTGGTGGTGGAAAAGGGATGAGAGCTGTTTGGAAGCAAGAAGACCTTAAAGCGGCTTGGGATTCGGCTAGACAAGAATCTAAAGCAGCATTTGGAAATGATGATATGTATATGGAGAAGCTTATAGAAGAACCTCGCCATATCGAAATCCAAATTGTTGGTGATTCTAGAGGTAAAGCCTGCCATCTGTCTGAAAGAGATTGCTCTGTACAAAGACGTCACCAAAAGCTAACTGAAGAGGTGCCTTCACCTTTTATGACAGACAAGCTTAGAGCTAAAATGGGAAAAGCTGCGGTTAAAGCTGCGGAATTTATAAAATACGAAGGAGCTGGTACAGTAGAGTTTTTAGTAGATAAGCACAGAAATTTCTACTTTATGGAAATGAATACGCGTATCCAAGTAGAGCACCCAATTACAGAACAGGTTATTGATTTCGACTTAATAAGAGAGCAAATATTAGTTGCGGCTGGAGTGCCGATTTCAGGAAAGAATTATACGCCAAACTTACATTCAATTGAGTGTAGAATTAATGCAGAAGATCCTTTCAATGATTTTAGACCTTCTCCAGGACGTATTACAACGCTTCATGCGCCAGGTGGTCATGGTGTTCGTTTAGATACACATGTTTATGCAGGTTATAGCATTCCACCCAACTATGATTCTATGATTGCTAAGTTGATTACCACAGCTCAAACAAGGGAAGAAGCTATCAACAAAATGAAAAGAGCATTAGATGAGTTTGTTATTGAAGGAATAAAGACTACGATTCCTTTTCATCGACAATTGATGGATCATCCAGATTACTTAGCTGGTAACTATACCACTAAATTTATGGAAGATTTCAAAATAAAAGACATAGTTGAAGAATAAAAAAGAACCTAGGCGCGAGCTTGGGTTTTTTTGTGTAAAAAACTTACTCTTTTTTGACATTCGAATAAATACAGTTATCTTTAAAGATTCTAAATAAAATAATCTCATGAAAAAAAATTACTTTATCAAAATTACAGCTTTTGCAGTAGTGTTTTTTTCTTTGTCTGTAACCGCCCAAAGTACAAAGAATTACTGGAGTGAAGTCAGTGATAGTGATGCAAAAAAATCCGAACAAATACTAAGAAAAATTAGTCTTAAGAAAGAAAAGTTTTATCAATTAAATATTGATGGATTAAAAAATAGTCTAAATAATATTGGAACTAGAGAGAATATTGGAAATACAATCATTTCGTTTCCGAATTCTCAAGGTGAAATAAATAGATACAAGGTATTTGAGGCCTCTGTAATGGACGCTCAACTCCAAGCGGAATTTCCAAATATAAGATCATATGCAGGGCAAGGAATAGACAATCCTGCTGAGATTGTTAGGTTTACCATAACCCCAAAAGGATTGAATGCGATGTTTTTAGGAACAAAAAATGGAACACAATTTATTGATCCTTATACCATAGATGGTAAAACTTATACAGTTTATTCAAAAAGAAGTTTAAATACACCAGACTTCGAGTTTGAGTGTGCAGTTATTGATGATGAAGAAATATTGAACAAAACTTTTGAAGAAAGTTCGATTGCGAAAAATGCGGATGATGGAATCTTAAGAAATTATCGCTTGGCTATTGCTGCTACTGGGGAATATACTGCGTTTCATGGCGGAACTGTTTCTGGAGCTATGGCCGCAATAGCGACTACAATAACTAGAGTTAATGGGATTTATGAAAGAGATTTGTCTATAACAATGACATTAGTTGCAAACAATTCTTCTATTGTGTATACAAATGCTTCAACAGATCCATTTGATAATGATAATGCAGGACTTTTAATTAATCAAAGTCAAACAGTAATTGATGGAGCTATTGGAAGTGCAAACTACGATGTGGGTCATACTTTTAGCACAGGAGGTGGAGGTTTAGCTGCTTTGGGTTCTTCTTGTGTTAATGGAAATAAAGCTAGAGGTATTACAGGTTCACCTGCACCTGTTGGTGATGCCTATGATGTTGATTATGTTGCACATGAACTTGGGCATCAATTTGGTTCTACACATACATTTAATGGAAATCAAGGAAGTTGTGTTGGTACTAATAGAACAGCTAATTCTGCATATGAACCAGGTAGTGGAAGTACAATAATGGCCTATGCTGGAATTTGTGGTTCTAACAATGTTCAAAATAATAGTGACGATTATTTTCATCAAAAAAGCCTAGATTTAATATGGAATCATATTACATCTTCTGGTGCCTGTCCAACTAATACTACATTCACAGGAAATAACGAGCCAATTGCAAATGCTGGTGCTAATTATACAATTCCACAAGGCACACCATATAAATTAGACGCTAGTTCCTCTTCAGATCCAGATGGTTTAGGTACTTTAACATATACTTGGGAGCAGTATGATTTAGGTACTGCCGGAATGCCTTTAGAAACTTCAGTTACCGGTCCAATAGTGAGATCATTTACTGGTACTAACAATCCAATAAGATATATTCCTAGATTATCAGATATTGTAGCAAATGGTGGTGTTTCTACAGCTTGGGAAAAATTATCTACAGTGAACAGGAACTTAAATTTTAGTTTAACTGTTAGAGATAATGATGCTTCAGGTGGTCAGACAGATGTAGATTTTATGACTGCTACAGTAACTACAGCAGCAGGTCCATTTGTTGTAACATCTCAAAACGTAGATGGGCAATCATGGGATATAGGTTCAACACAAACAATAACTTGGGATGTAGCGGGAACAACTGCAAATGGAGTAAATGAATCTAGTGTAAACATTTTATTATCTACTGATGGTGAAAATTTTGATACTGTTTTAGCGTCTAATGTTCCAAATGACGGCTCTCATGATATTGTTGTACCAAACGTAGCTTCGTCTAGTTGTAGAATTATGGTTGAAGCGGCTAATGGTATATTTTTTAATCTTAATACAGAGGATATTTCAATTGGTGTTACTGTAACTTGCACTGAATACTCTACTGGACCAATTAGTACTTTTATACCAGATGGTACTGGTGCAAATACAGCTGGTACTCCTGTTTTTGTGCCTATTACTATTAATGACAATGAAATTATTGCAGGAAACATTACTGTATCTGTTGATGTTACTCATTCATATATTGGTGATTTGGTAATGCAATTACAATCTCCAAGTGGTTCTTTTGCAAATATTTGGGCGAGAAACTGTAACGATGCTCAATATGGTAATATAGATGTTACTTTTGAAGATGGTGCAACAACTATTAGTTGTAATAGCCCTACTACGGGTACATTTAATCCAGCCAATCCTCTAAGCATTTTTGATGGGGAAGATATTAATGGAACATGGAATTTAGCTTTTGTAGATTTTTGGACAGGTGACACAGGTACAGTAAATAGCTGGTCTCTAGAAATATGTACAGATCAATTATCTGTAGATGAAAATCAATTAGAGAATTTAGCTATTTATCCAAACCCAAACAATGGTGAATTTAATATAGGTTTCAGCCCAAAATCTGGGGAAGATATCGAAATTCAAGTTTATGATATTAGAGGAAGAGCAATCTTTTCTAAAAACTATAATACTACTAGTAGATTTGAAGAAGCTATTAGTTTAAATAATGCACAATCTGGTGTGTATTTATTAACTATAGCAGATGGTTCTAATAAAATAACCAGAAAAATAATAGTAGAGTAAAAACTTAAATTTTTATAGAAAAGCCCCTAAATTTAGGGGCTTTTTTTATGTTATGAACTTTAGCTATTGGGAAATAAAATCATGGTTAGCCAACGTAGATTTCACTATTGTTGGCAGTGGTATTGTTGGCTTAAATTGCGCTTTGTCTTTAAAAGAAATCTATCCAAAAGCTAATATTCTAATTTTAGAAAAAGGGCTATTGCCTCAAGGCGCAAGCACTAAAAATGCAGGATTTGCTTGTTTTGGTAGTTTAAGTGAAATCTTAGACGATTTAAATACACATACCGAAAAAGAAGTTATAGAATTAGTTAAAAATAGAGTTGAAGGCTTGCAATTACTTCGTCAAACTCTAGGTGATTCAACGATAAATTATCAAGCTTTTGGTGGCTATGAGTTGTTTACTGAAAATGACGATTTATTTGAAAATTGCATATCGGAAAAAGATAATGTCAACAACCTGCTAAAGCCAATTTTTAATGCTGAAGTGTTTAGTATTAAAGGCAACATATTCAATTTTAAGAATATCAAAAGTCAATACACTTTTAATGCTTTTGAAGGTCAGATAGATACTGGAAAAATGATGGAAGCACTTCTTCAAAAAGTACAATCTAAAGGCATTAAAATTTTAAATAGTATCACTGTTGAAAGCTTTTCAGAAGATCAAGGATCAGTTAAAGTAAAAACCAATCAGTTCGATTTTTCAACCTCAAAATTAATGATTGCCACTAACGGTTTTGCATCACAATTAAATATTTCTGATGTAAAACCAGCTCGCGCACAAGTATTGATTACAAAACCCATAAAAAACTTACATATACAAGGCACATTTCATTTAGATCAAGGCTATTATTATTTTAGAAATATTGATAATCGTATCCTCTTTGGTGGCGGACGCAACCTCGATTTTAAAACTGAAGAAACTACCGAATTTGCCCAAACAAAACTCATTCAAAACAAATTAGAAACACTTTTAAAAACCACCATTCTGCCAGAAACTAATTTTGAAATCGACTATCGATGGTCAGGAATTATGGGTGTAGGTAAACAAAAAAAGACTATAGTAAAACAACTGTCTAACAAAGTGTTTTGTGGTGTTAGACTTGGCGGAATGGGCGTAGCAATTGGTAGTTTAATTGGTAAAGAATTAGCAGAATTAACTCAAAAATAAGTAATGAAAAGAGTCTTTCGGTTTTTACTAAAATGCTGTGTTTGGTTTGTGATTTTAACAGTCTTATGGGTTGCGATTTATCGATATGTGCCAGTATATTACACGCCATTAATGGCTATTCGTTCTTTTGAAAATACCGAGAAAAATTCAACATTTAAACATGAATGGGTTAATATTGAAGATATTTCTATTAACCTTCAAAAAGCTGTGATTTGCAGTGAAGATCAAAAGTTTTTAATCCATAATGGGTTTGATATTGAAGCGATTGAAAAAGCTTACGAAAACAATAAAAAATCAAAACGCATTAAAGGGGCAAGTACCATAAGTCAACAAACTGCAAAAAATGTGTTTTTATGGCCAAACAGAAGTTGGTTACGCAAAGGTTTAGAAACTTATTTTACCTTTTTAATCGAAAAACTGTGGTCTAAAGAGCGAATTTTAGAAGTGTATCTTAACAGTATCGAAATGGGTAATGGCGTTTACGGTGCTGAAGCAGCAGCAAAGCATTGGTTTGGTACTTCGGCAAAAAGATTAAATATCAATCAAGCCACAGCAATTGCGGCGATACTACCTAACCCTAGACACTACAAAGCACATCCAGCAACGCCTTATATTTCTAACAGAAAACAATGGATAATCAAACAAATGGGTTTTTATGGACCGTTAAAATTTCCGAAGAAAGACAATGAAAAACCAAAGCATTAAAACCCAATTATTACAGCTTTGTAACCAAAGTTTAGACACGCGTTTACAAAATGTTTTGGCTGTTATTGAAGATATAAAACAAAGTCTGCAAAGCGAAACAAAGAGTAGTGCAGGTGATAAGCACGAAACAGGACGCGCCATGTTACAATTAGAGCGTGAAAAAGCAGGACATCAATTAGCCGAAATTGAAAAAACAAAACAAATTCTGTCTAAAATTAATACCGAATCAACCTCTAAAAACATTGGTTTAGGCAGTGTTGTTTTTACTTCACAATCTAATTACTTTATAAGCATTAGTGTTGGTGAACTTAAAGTTGAAAATGAAACCTTTTATGCCATTTCTGCAAATACACCAATTGGTCAATTACTTCTCGGAAAATCGGTTGGTGATGAGGTTGTGTTTAGAAATATGTCCTTTAAAATCACAAAGATTTTATAAATAAAAAAAGCAGACCAACATAAGTCAGTCCACTTTCTTCCTTTCTAAGATTTATTTCTTTTTCTTTTCTCTCTTTTTACACGCCAAGGTGCATTTTTTTGCCAATCGCCAGCCATAATACAACCGTAAGGTAGTACCTCGTCAATAACATTACCTAAACCGTATTCATCCATTTGGTTTCTAACGGTTTGAGCGCTTTTATAAGCGCTTGGCAACTCGGTAATATCAATGTCGCCTGAGAAAAACCGAACATCTAATCCGCGAATTTCTTCCTTAAAAATTTGCATAATGCTTCCCGTTTTGCTCTTTCTATGCTGTGTACGGCTTACGTTTCTACCAGCACCATGTGGCGCAAAACCTAAATTGGTTTTGGTCGTAGCACCTTCAACAATCAATACAGGTTCAGACATATTTAAAGGGATTAATCGTGGACCTGTAATATCGGGCATAAACTTAGCATCCAAAGGTGTTGCACCTTTTGCATGATAAAATAAATCACCATCTTTAAATACAAAGTTATGCTCGTTCCAGTAACGGTTTTCAATGTCAATTTCTAAAGTTTCTGCAACCGAATTATGAATAACCTCATGATTGGTTTTTGTCCATTGTCTTATGGTTTGCAACGCTTGCCAATAGTCTTTTCCTTCTTCTGTTTCAAAAGGAATCCATGCGTTTTGTTTTAAAGTTTCTGGTGATAAGATTTTTCTAAAACGTTCGGCAATTTTCATCCCTTTTGTATACAATCTAGCTCCTGGACCACGAGATCCGTGATGCGTTACCAACATAGTGTTTCCTGTTTTTTTAGATGTACCAACAAACAAGAAATGATTACCATCGCCTTGAGTTCCTAAATGCGCTCTTGCAGCTTGGATCATTTGTTTATCGTTAAGTAAACTATTGTTTTCAAATGCTTCTAATAATTCCTTCGGAAATCTAAATTGCGTATTTCTATCGCGTCCGCCAGGACCAAAATGTGTATTGGCATGAGCTGCATCTAAAATGGCTTTAGGATCTGCTTTTCCAAAGTCTGTTAACATCACCGAACAACAAATATCTGCACTATGCATACCAGGATGAATAGCGTTTTTTGCTACTGCAACACCACCAACAGGAATGGTTCCGTCTGGTCCCGTTGGGCAAGCATCTGGCATGATAGCACCATTGATTAGTGTTGGTGTTTTCATTAAGGTTTGCATCGAGTTAATAACTTTAGAAACGTTATCTTCTTCTAACTCGTTTTCTGCTTTTATGTTAATTGAAAAGTCTAAAGGTTTACTATGTAGTGGTAATGGATCTGGCAACTTAAATTGCTCTAAATAACTTTGTAAAGCATCGCCTTGTAATTGGTTTTTGTTAATGTAAACCAATGCGTCTTTCATCCATTTGCCTTGTCTGTAACCTAAATTGATTAAGTCTTTTCCTGTTATTTTTGTGTTTGTTTCCATTGTTTTATTTCCCACGTAAGTGGTAATGTTTTTTTACTTTTATCTTTCTGTTTTATGAGATTCTTCGCTTTCGCTCTGAATGACATTACAAATATTATAGTGTATTGCGTAATGTTTTTGCGTAGTGAAATTATTTTAATTCTCACAGGTTTTTATACCTGTGAGAATTTTAAAATCACTTGTTTACCGAAAAAATATCCTTTAATTGTTCGATGACGTTACCATTTCCGGCTACGGTGATTTCACCAATTTTATCGGCTATTTTTTCTACGTATTCCATTTCTTTTAATTTAAACAACATACTGTTGTCTTCCATTAATTTTGCGGTATTTAACAAGCTACGTGTTGATGCGGTTTCTTCGCGTCTTGTAATAACGTTGGCTTGTGCTTTTTTTTGTGCAATTAATACTTGGTTCATGATGTCTTTCATATCGCCTGGTAAAATTACATCTCGCATACCGGCATGTAATACGTTTACGCCTAACTTGCTGGCTTGCGCTTTTACGTCTTCTAAAACTGCTTTTGCTATTTGGTCTTTTTGCTCTAACAATTCGTCTAAGGTATAAGCACCAACATAAGCCCTTAAGGCTAATTGCAAGCTTGTGTATAATTGCTTTTCGTAATCTTTATTACTCATTAATGCGGTTTCGATATCGATTACTTTGTATTGTGCATAAAAGTTAATACGCACCGCTGCTTTGTCTTTAGTTAGCAATTCTTGACCGGCAACTTCTAATTGTAACTGGCGTAAATCTGCTTTTGCAATTTTTATAGTTTGGTTGTTTCTCCAGAAGTGGTATGTACCGTGATCTAAGATTTTATCAAACTTATCGTCTACAATCATAATGGCTTTTTCGTAAGCTGCGACTTCAAAAGAGCGTATGTATTGTCTTAATTGCATATTGGTATATAAAGACTTGCTAATGTTTTCTGTGATTTCGATTTTACTTAAATCTACAGTAACAAATTTATAGTCAACTAACGTATTCCAAAATGTGTATTGACCAGCCGTTAACACTTGTTTAAAGTTGTTGTTTGTGTAGACTAAAACCATTTGGTTATCTTCTACGTTTACTACGTGTAACATGTTGGCTAAAGCTTGGTCTTCTAGTAAGATTTCCAATACTTTAGGCGCATTAAAAGCAGTTGTTAAGCTGTATGTTATAACGCTTTCGTTAAAACCTAGCCAATGGTTACCTTGTGTAATTACACGTGTGTAATCACCGTTTTTAAATACTAAACCTACGTTACCTGCATGAATTCTTACTCTTTTCATGATTTCTAATTATTGTGTTCTGATGGTTTTATTTTTAAATCAGAACGGTTATACATTTATAATAGGGTTTTCAAGCATAAGCTGAAAATGATCTATTCTTAGTTAAAACAAAATAAAAGTTAACCATCTTTCTAACTACGGAAATACTATGATTTTATAGCTTTTTAGATAATGTTTAGTAGATGATTTTTAAACGGTCTTTACTGAAAATTTTTCAACAGTTTTGTCTAAAAATGAATCTTTAAAAGATTACCCAAAGTGACTTTAAATACATTAGTATTTCAAGGTGTTGTCTAGACTGCTTTAGCAATTTTTTGCTTGAGCCAGTCCACTTTTACTTTGTTTTTTATAGCCATTTTTTATGTGATGGCAACACTGGTGGTCGATTTTTACAAGTGACCTTCTTGATCAAAAAGATGGATTAAAGTCCATGTTCAAATCTGTAACCTAAATACAGCGCGTTTACCAATTCCGCCACAAGACCGTTAGATCTTGGTAGGATTCGAACCTACAATTTGAATCTATTGCTTAACCGCTAAGCTACTTCCCGTTAGAGAAGACAGGATTCGAACCTGTGTACATAGATGGGATTATTTATTTGGTCAAATAATCTAAAAACCTTCAAGCCAAGTTGCATACAAAAACCTCATACTACACAGCAAGGATTTGTACAATGGTGCTATACCGAAACACTCAACAAGACTTGCTTGATGTGGAAGTAGTAGGACTCGAACCTACACGTTCATTTAAGAAACCAGATTTACAGTCTGGCGAGCCAACCATTTGCTCAATACTTCCGTTTTAATATTTTAAAAAGCGTTCTGAGAATACCTTCGCTTTTAGATAAGCTTTCCTAGTATTATAGCCGTAGCCCTTCTCTAGTTTTCCACACGCTTCTCATTGCTTAGAGAATTGTGTACTTATCCGATGCCTAATACATTACAGCTGTTCAGCAACTTAGACTTGGCCTGCATAGTGGCTTTTTGCCACGCTTTGCAGTTACAAGGGTTGGCTCCCTCACCATTCATAGACGTCCTCTTTACAAGGCGGCCTATTAGAATGTTCACTACACAATAAAGGCTTGCGACCTTCACTGTCCCATATATTGCAATGGGTTTAGGCAACTACTAGCTGCTGTAATGTTCGAAGTCTTTTGCTTTAAGTGATATGGAAAAAAAATTCCAACCTCTGTATTGGATGTACAGCGTCCTTAATTAGACTATATCTTTTGACCTAGAAGAAGGGCTTCGAAAATGGCTTCATAGATTTTAGCCTATAAAATACCAACCTTCTCCTTGCATGCCTCCCAGCACACGGTATGTTAAGTCACCGAACTGTTTCCAATCGGGTAACTTTAATACTGCAATACGCTCCGCTAGGCTGGATAACCTAAACGTAACCCATTACTACAACTTTTCCTATTGATGTCTCCACCTCAAGCCTAATTACTGTCGGCTATAAGTTCTTATTTACCTCAGCGGTTGCCCCTTGTAAAAAATAACTTATATGAGTTGCTTGCTTACGTGTACTGCTTTCGCGTAAAAGCAGTCTCCATTTACTGTGTCAGCAAACAGATTTATCCTTGTTACCAAGTTTATCTAAGGACGATAAGCCGCCCGTTACCTCTTAAAAAAGTTGTCATTCTGAACTCGTTTCAGATTGACAAAGCAGTTTTTAAGAAAGTAATATTTTTAATGTCAATGAACGTTTTTGTTTATTAAGCTCTGCCAGCGTTATGTCTGGCAGAGCACTACTTTAAAGTCTGATTCCAAAGACTTTTTTTATTTACCCTGCAAATATTTTATGATATTGCGCATTCTTTTTGCGTAGTAAAAATTATTTTATAAATTTTAATTTATTTGCAGTAATTCTTGTCTAACAAGTTGTGCTGCAAATTGATTTAACTGTTTAGTTATTTGTTTTTGCTCTGACTTCTCTAGAGTGTCAAACGGTGTTTTAAACTCTTTTAAGAAATCTTCAAGAGCATCTTTTGAAAGTAAACCTATAAGCTTACCAATTTGATTGCTATCTAAGTTACTTTCTTTACTCATTACATTTGCTAAACGGTTTGGGTTGATATAGCGTTCTAATTCAGATAATAAATTTTTAACCTCATTAGATAACTCAAGTTTTACAAGAGGCTTTGAATTAGCTTTACTCTTTTCACTCCATTTCGCATTTTTATTTTTTATAATAACACGGCTTCCGTTTGGTAAAAAATGAGGTACTACAGGTTTAATAACAATACCTTCGCAAGTATTGTTTTTTATTTCGGGTAGTTTTAACCATTCAGAAATTTTACTTTCAAACGCATTAGGATAAGCTAAAGCTTCTTTTAATGTGCCTCTAAAAAGTGTCTTAGCATAGAAAAATCTATATGTCTCTAAAAGCTCATTTGCTTCTGTAACATTGAGGTAAAATGCTTGATTGACCATAATATCAAAAGCATAAAACTCGTTGTAAGGTGCATAAAATATACCTTTTTGTACTCTAATAGCTTCTCTGGCTTGCTCTATATCTGGATAACTTCCGCCAAAAATTTCACCAAAAACTGTTATGCTTTCAGTATTTGGGTATTTCGTTTTTACAGCTTTGTAAAGCTTTAGTATTTTTTCATAGTAAAGCTCTTTTATTAAAGCATGGTTATTGAAATGATCTGTATCTTCTAATAGACTTGTGCGTTTGGCAGATTTTAGATCTACGCCATTAGTTATTAAACTAAAGTTAGCACCATGCACTTTTTCTTGTACCACAAAATCATTGCTTTTTATTGTAGCTAGAGCAACACGCTCTATAAATTCTTTACGGTATGCGTTTTCTATTGAATTATATTTTTTAAACATCGTAATTTTCTTTTTTAATTATTAGACATATAACTTCATCTAATAATTCTACCAGGTTCTAGGCTACGTAGAACCCAGCAGAATCCCTTAAAAGAATAGGAACCTATTCTAGAGTGAAGTATTTATACCACCTTATCTGCACAAGATGAACTTGCAAATGCATAAGGTTTTGCTTTAAAGACAAATCCCATTCCTAGGATATAGCCCATGGCATCTTTAAGTGCTACATTAGATTCAAACTTTGGATCTGTATTAATATCTGCATGTACCTCTAGTTCTACATTGTACTTGTCTAGTATATCGCAGATGGCGTATGCCACTTCTACGGACATGGTAACCTCTCTAAGCATACGCTCTTTAATACTGATTTTCTTTGTCCCTTTATAATTTCTCATAAACATAAAACCACCCTTACCTTCTCTAAGTACCACAATTACCGTAGCATACTCCACATGAGATTTATAGGCTTGAGAATCTGACCCAACACAAATCTTTAAGCGATGTCCAGCTTCTTGCTCTTTTATAATGGCGTTTTCGATAATGTTTGTAATTGGCATATCGAAAACTTTACCGCTAAAGTTTCTCCATTTTTGTTGTACAATTTTCATCAGTTCTCATTTTTTAGTTAAACATTTATTTTGTGGAACAAACTGGACTCGAACCAGTATCTTCTGGGCTTCAACCAGACGCATAGACCTGCTTTGCTATTGTTCCATTTTTGGGTGATTTCGGGACTCGAACCCTATTCTTCTCATTCACAGTGAGACATTTTACCTGTTAAACTAAAACCACCATATTTAGTTCTGACAAAAGGAGTTGAATGCTTCGACTATGCTCAGCACAGGCTCTTTATCCACAAACGTATCAGATTTGCACTTTACCAATTAAGCTATGTCAGAATGTTGTTAACTCAACAGGATTCGAACCTGTACCGAAAGATTCAAAGTCTTCCATGCTGCCGTTACACCACAAGTTATAATTGTAGGTTTAATAGGATTCGAACCTATACCACAAGGGTCGAAACCTTGCATGCTATCCATTACACTATAAACCTAGTTGTACAGAGAGTGGGATTCGAACCCACAGAAACCTGATTCTAAGTCAGGTATGTTTTCCTGTTACATCATCTCTGCAAATTGTACCCGTAGTAGGATTCGAACCTACAAGTGCGTATCTGCACCTCAGATTTTAAGTCTGATCTGTTTACCAGTTTCATCATACGGGTATGTGTTGAGATATTAGGACTCGAACCTAAACAATCCGCCTTATGAGAGCGGTGCTCTACCTGTTAAGCTATACCTCAATTTGTACTCTATAAGGGAATCGAACCCTTGTCTTCCGATAGAAAGTCGGATGCACTAAACCACTATGCTAATAGAGCTTTTTGCGGTTCATACGAGAATCGAACTCGTATCTCCCGAGAGACAGTCGGGAAGGATAGCCATTACCCCAATGAACCATTTTGTATATCTACTAGGATTCGAACCCAGACTGAAAGATTAGAAATCTTTAGTGCTATCCATTACACTATAGATATATGTTGCGGAGAGTAAGAGAATCGAACTCTTACTGCTTTTAAGCAGACTTACTTAGCAGGTAAGCACAACAAACCAATATTTGTCTACTCTCCAAATTGTCTAAGAGACAGGATTCGAACCTGCAACCTCTCGCTTCCAAAGCGAGTAAACCAACCATCGTTATCCTCTTAGTTCTGCGGAAGGAGTGGGAGTTGAACCCACACGAGTCATTATATCCTAACTGTTTTCAAGACAGCGGCCACCGCCAATTGACTTGTCCTTCCGTGATGTTGACGCGGTGAGAGTCGAACTCACATCTCCTCGATTAAAAGTCGAGTGCTTTAGCCAGTTAAGCTACGCGTCACTATATTGTATTTCAATGAACAGCATAAAAAAAGCGCCTCGTTTTACGGAAGGCGCTTTCTTTATATTAATATGAATGCATTAACTTATGTATCCATAACCTTCCTAGTATATATTTTAAATCTTTCATCATTCTCTATCTCGACCATACATTTCGGTGAACGCGACCAGAGACTTATTTGAATACTATGTTGTAAATAATTTGTCATTTGTTTTTTAATTGTTTTGACGGTGCAAATATGAAATGCATTTTTGAATTACGCAAGAAAAAAATCAATTTAATTTATTGATAATCAATACTTTATGTTGTTTTTAAGCAATAGGATTCCTGTCTGCATTTCTGCAGATTCTTAACATGTTTACAAAAGACTGTCTCTCAATTGCTTCACTGTTTTTTACCTTTATTTTACTTTTTTACTGTTTCAAAATATTTTTCAAAAAAATTATGTTCAGATCCCAATTTTATGGGGATGAGCTCAGCTTACACTCTCGAATTCACTTAAAAAGCGCTTCAAAAATGAGTTTTACTCAAAAAAAACGTCCAACTTTTTGGGTTGGACGCTTCATATTATGGTTTTAATAGTATTTAAATCATATTCAACACTTAAAAATAGACACAAAACATCCTTTTAGGGTACTCAGTAAAATTACTGCCCATCTATAATCTCCACATTCATTAAAGCGAGACATCGGTTGTTTATGTATTTGTTTTGTAATCATTTCTTGTTTAATGTGTTGCAAATATATCATTATTTATTTAGCAAAATAAATCCTTTAAAACGCACTCTTTTTGCTTAGTTAAAATTATTTAAATGGCGGTTCCCAAGTTTTTTTACTCATAATGTCCTTGACTTCTTGATAAGTAATTGGGTAGAAATCGTGACAATCTACACCAACATCAAAGCTGTTGCTGTTAGGATCGTCTGGTAAACTACCATGAGAATGACCGTAAAGATGCCAAGTACCTCTAAAACTAGAGCGCCAAACACGCATTGCATAATGCAATAGCATAATCTTTTGTTTTCCGTTTGGTGCACCTTCGTCGTTGATATTGAGTTCAAAATAGTCTTTAATCCATTCAAAACGGTTTGGATTTGCTAAAGCAGCTCCTTCATGATTCCCTCGAATAAGGAAAATTTTACCGTTCAGTTGATCTAGGATTTCTCGCATTCGTTCTGCTTTACATAGTCCAAAATCGCCTAAGTGATAAACTTTATCATGTTTATTGATTCTGCTATTCCAACGTTTTATAAGTTCTTGGTCCATTTCCTCAACCGTTTCAAACGGTCGGTTGGTGAACTTTATAATATTGGTGTGACCAAAATGATGGTCTGATGTAAAAAATATGTTTTCTGTGTTATTCATGTTTTCTATTTCTGCTATGGCAGAAACCTCGTTAATTTAAACCCGCAAGTTTGGATGTTGAAAGAACACTTCGACTATGCTCAGTATAACTATACAATATTTTCAAACTTACAGGTTGTTATGGTTATTGATGAGATTCATACATTTTGTCTCTTCTGTCTATTTCGCCTAAAGGACTTCCTTTAAAGGTTGAAATGTTAATGAACCCGTTTTCTTTTGTAATTAAAGAGTCTTTCTCTTTAACGGCTCCTATAGATTTGTTTCCGTAATCTCCAGTTAATTTTTTGGTTGCCGGATCTACATCTCCCCAAAGTTTATGTGGTTTGCCATTATCTATAGGTTCAATAAAATAGGTGATTCCCGTAATTTTACTGCTTACAATGAATCGACCTGTTTTATCTGTTCCTGTTAGGAATCGTTTTAATAATTCTTGTCGTCTCATAACAGTTTCTTTTATGTTATTTGTTTTTCTTTTTTTGTTTGTCTTTCTTCTTCTTTTTGGAAGTTTTTTTCGGCATTTTATCCTTTATTCGCGACTTTGTTTCGTTTAAGTCATACATAAAACTACCGTTGTAGGTAAAGCGTTTAGCTAATTTTAAACTTTTTAAAGCGTCTTTGTATTTTGTTTGCTGTTCAAAAAGAATTGCTTTTTTATAATGCAATACCGCTTTATCCGAACCTTTAACGGTTAGTCCAAATTCTATGAAACGCTCAGCTTCTTCATAATCTTCGTTCCATAATAATACATTTATGTAATGAGGATAAATGTGAAAAGCGTTTACGTTTTCGGCTAATGCTTCGTCATAAAATGCTTTAGCTTTATCATAATCTTTTAAAGTTTCTGCATATATACGTCCCATTAAACACAAGGCCACAGTGTTTTTTTCATCATAAGACAAAGCATAGTTTAATGCTTCTATGGCTTCTTCCAATTCGTAAGGATAAGCGTCTAATGCCTTAAATATATAGTTATTTGCTAGTGTCATTATTCTAATTGTTTGCGTAAATCAGTCTTTAGCTGATGTCGTTTTGATTTATACGTTTTATTCTTTTTTTTGAACCTTAAAGTCTGAGCCTGTAAATACTTTTACAGGATTACCACGTTCTAGTTGTAGATGGTTTTCCCATTGATGTTTTACAGTATCTTTTAAAGTTTGTAACTGCATTTCGGCAACTTTATCTTGTAAGCGCTGTTTTGCAATTTTTTTATTTTGATGCTGCGATCTTCTGTCCATCACAAGAACTTGAATGTTGCTTGGTTGATGAATGGCTCGTATTGCAGAGCTTACTTTGTTAACGTGCTGCCCACCTGGACCAGAACTTCTAGTGGCTTGATATACAATATCTTTTTCATCGAGTTGAAATTCTTGATTTTCTTCAATCTCATAAAGACCAACAAACCAGTTTTTTCGTTTATGTTGAGGTCTAAAAGATGATATACCAATCCACTGAATTGTACCTATCCAAGGTTTTAAAAATTGCTCTAGGGCTTTGCCTTCTATTTGAACCGTTACCGATTGTAACGTGCGGTTTTCTACACCTTGTTCTTTTTGAAGAATGGTATATGCTAGTTGCCCTTCTTTTAAAGTTCTTATAAATATTTTCAGTACCTGAGCCACAACCCAGCAGCATTCTGCTGGGCCACGACCTGAGGTGATTTGTATGGTTTTAGTTTCCATTTGCCCATCCTAACCTTCCCAAAGGGAAGGCATTTAAATTTTTGTTTCTTTTAATTTCGATCTTGTTATCATTTGTCCATTCTCACAATTTTTGGTGTGAACTTTCCAATGATTTCAACTAATTCTTGTTGGTTTTTCATTACGGTTTCAATGTTTTTGTATGCCATTGGCGCTTCGTCAATACCACCACCAATTAGTGAAACATCATGCATTTGTAGTTCCTTTTTAATGGCGCTTTGCGTTAATGTTGTTTTACATTGGCGTCTAGACAATACGCGTCCAGCTCCGTGAGATGCCGACTGTAAACTTTCTGTATTACCTAATCCTCTTACTACAAATCCAGGTGCTGTCATAGAACCAGGAATAATACCCAACTCTCCTTTTTTTGCTGGTGTTGCTCCTTTTCTGTGTACAATACATTCTTCACCGTTTACCTCTTGCTTCCAAGCAAAATTGTGGTGATTATCAATTTTTGCTATTGGTTTTTCTCCTAAGAGTTTAGCTATGCGTTTATGTATATCGTCATGACAGGCTTTGGCATAATCACCAGCTAAATTCATAGCTAACCAATATTCTTGACCATCATGAGTGTTTAAATCTAGCCAAGCTAAATGTTGTACGTGTTTTGGTAAAGGACATTGCTTTGTTGCTAAATATGTATAGTGTTTGGCAATGTTTGCTCCCAATCCACGTGAGCCACTGTGTGATAAAACTCCTAAATAATCACCTATTGGTAAATCCCATTCATTATTGACATCTAAGATGCTAATGACTCCAAATTCTACAAAGTGATTTCCGCCACCAGACGTGCCTAATTGCTTGTAAGCTTTATCTTTTAATCGCTTTACTAACGGTATGGTGTTAAACTCGTCACGTTCAAAGATTGGATCGTCATGTTTTACTTTATGCGTTTCGTACATGCCGAATTTGGTATGCTCTGACAAGATGTTTTCCAATTGATGCTTTTTACCTTTTAAGTAAGAAGCCTTAACAGGATAAATTGTTAAACACATTCTGCAACCAATATCTACACCGACTCCATAAGGAATTACCGCATTTTTTGTAGCTAACACACCACCTATTGGTAATCCATAGCCGACATGTGCATCTGGCATTAAAGCACCAGCTACAGAAATTGGCAGTTTTAAAGCATCAAATAATTGATACTTGGCTTGGTCGTCAATTTCATTTTCGCCATAAATCTGAAAAGGTGCGCGATGTGTGTTTAGTTTTTGTTTTGTCACATTTACTGGGTCTAATAGACTTTCTGCTATTTTTCCCCAAACACCATCACCTTTATAAGCTTCAGGATTTAGTAATACTTTTTTTGCTTCAGTTAATATTTTCTCTTTTTTTATTCGTTTTTGATAGCGATTAATCTGACCTAAAGTCACATTAATACTGTTATTTTTTGGAAATCCTAATTTGATTAGATCTTTTCCGCTTAGTTTCTTTCCCATGATATATTATCTTTTATCAGGTCTTCTAAATCATAGTTTTTAAGCTGATTTAGAAGTTGCTTTGTTTTTAATTTTTCTTGCTTATCATCTCTTAAATTCCAATTATCCTTATAGGGATAAAAAGCTTCATTGATATTATAATAGCCAGGACGCAGCAATTGCTTTTCGATATAATTTAGCTCACTTATTAAGTTTGGATCTATGCGTTTTCTATGTGTTATATAGGCTCTTGCATATCTTATTTTGTATGCTCCTTTCGGGATTCTTATATAAAACCTTACGCGTAGTTTTTTACACTCATTTCTGTATTGATATGAGGTGCATAAACTTTGAGCCTTATAACTCAACTTGTTAAACTGCTTTTTGCTTAGCGTTGGAAATCCTTTATAGATAAAATGCCTTGAGGTTTGATTATGCCATTTCTTTTCGGCTTCTTTTTTAGTTCTTCCCCAATAATACTTTTCAATTTTATCATAGATTTCTAATATTGCAGCCTTATTTTTATACCGCTCTACTTTTCTTGTTATTACAATTTCTTTGTACCATCCATGACGAATAGGTTTTTCTAATTCTATGTAACCAAGTTCCCTTATTAACAAGTAAATTTCCCATGTTCTGTTAATAAGATGCCTGACTTCTTTTTGTCTTTTTTCTTTTATATGTGGTGGTTTCACAGCTTTTATAATTTTGATTATGAATTATTTTAGCCGATTTCAATACCCACAGTTTTATGTTTACCGAAATCTGTTTAGAGGTTTCGGATGTGTTTAGTTCTCATTTTTTTTGTATTTCAATTTTAGTTTTCTTCGGAAATTTTTTAGTCTGAACAACTCTGAATTGAAGGCATAAAAAAAGTCCGAAACGTTTGGGCTTCGGACTCTTTATATGATAAAAACATAGATATCTATTTATCTGGAAAGATGTCACGAAGCGTGTAAGCTAAAGAACCTAGTTCTCCTGTCATACTTTTGTCTGTTTTAATGTGAAACATTTTACTTCGTTTAATAATTGTTTTGTTGCAAAACTGCGATGCAAATATAAAGTTGAATTTTCTAAACAACCAAATAAAATTTCAAATTAATTTACTGATAATCAAATAGTTAATTTGGTTTTAGGCAAGAAAAAGCCTGTCCGAATCACTTCAGATAGTTAAGTCCTTGAAGGCCTGTTATGTAGTTAATCAACACACGATTTTTAGGCATTGAAAAATTTTGATAAAAAAAGCGTCCAAATTATTTATTTGGACGCTTTTACTAGATTTTATACTGTTTACCTAATCTACAAATACCAAAAAAGGCACAATGTTGCGTCCGAATTATGTGATTTAAATAGATTCATATAGGTGTTTTTAATTTTTTAATCATTAATGTCTATGACATTGGCAGTATTTCTACTACTTTTCCATAAACATGTTTTGTCCATCCGTTAATTCTACCATGATTGTTACCAATCAATAATCCTCGTTTGTCATTCTTCCCTTTAACTAGGTGCGTAAAGCAGTTTCCACGAACTTTACAATAAACGATATCACCAACTTCACAATCTTCCCAACTTGCAGGAACTAGTCTTACAGGTTGCTTAGACTTTAAAAGTGGCAACATAGAATTACCAGGTTCTTTTGAAATAATGGATTCTCCATTACTTAATTTCTGAATTTTCCAATTCATAATTTTAATCTTATAAGTTATGTAGCGCACTATTGCTCCTACATATCCCAAAAAATTTTCAAAAGAAACGTTTCAATGAACTGGTGCAAATATTGGTAAAATATTCTCAAACTTCAAAATTACTATTGTAAAATTTGTTTCTGACACTTAATAATAAATCATTGATAACTCTAAGATTTGGTTTTTCTTGAAGTGTTGAATTCTCAAATATAATATCTAGCTCTTCTCGCATTATTTCCGCTTTTGCGACCAACTCATCATATTCAAATTCTGCGTTTTTAATGGATAATAAATAGTCTCTATCTAGACGCTCAACATTAATTTCTCCAGACTCTCCAATTTCTTTTGCCATGTGTAATAACCTAAATGTATGCATCATGTTTTTAGCATCATAATTTTTATCATGAGAGATGTTGTTTTTGTAACGTTCTTCATTGCGTTTGTCTACCCAAGACCAATACTCTTTGTACTTTTTGCAATAGGTAGAATAACCATCTAAATTAAAATACAACATAGCTAAGGGCAACTCCTCTTTAGGTATAGAGCTTAAGCACACCTCATTTGCGTTAGGTCTAGCTACACCTTTATAACTTAAAGATTCATTATAAAATAGATTATAACAATCCTTCATTTTTGAAATTTTGGCTAGTCCACAATAGTGACTTTTTAAACCATTTTCATTTAAAAACTGTTTCAGTGGAATTGATTTTTTGCCATCTAACACCAAACAGAAGTCTTCAACAGATTTGCGTTCTTTCTCAACAGGGTTCACAATTTTTTTGTTCAGACCTCGTGCCTTTTTTATTTGTGTAAATGCATAATTGGCAAAGGTGTTTTTACATAGCTTTGATAAAAACAATTCTGTTTTTATGGTATCAAAAATAGGGTGCTTGTACAGCACACAACGCTCTGGCACATTGAGAAGCTCTAATATGTTTGGGTTGTTTTTAGAACATAACTCAATGAACTTTCGCAATTCGTAATAAACGATATCATTAGTTTCATTGTTTACCTGACCGACATAGTCTAAAGAGTAGAATTGCTCTTTAGGAAGAATGAACACTCCTCTAATATCGGTATCTGATGTAGGTGTGTCCAATCCATAAGCTCTACTGCCACTTATGCACTCAAAAATAATATGTTCAGAGGCTTTTAATTCTTCTAAAGTCATGATTTTAAAGTTTTTAAAAACAAATGGTTAAAATCAGATGGATTAGGTTTTTTATTTGCCAATTGATTTTTCACACTATTATTTTCGTTTACAATAGCTTTAACCAGATGTATTAATTCTGATTCTACAGGATCGTTGCTTTTTTCGATACGTTTACTCTTCAAATCTATTAATTCATCTAGTTTTGAATGGTAGGTTGAATCTATTAAAGTATACATTTCCTTAAATAATACTGGAGGTATACTTTCATTCTTATAGATCCAATTGGCACAAAGTGCTGTACGTATCGCATAAAAGAAACTCTTTAAAGTCATTTTTTCTGAACCTAGCGTTTCTTCAAAATTTTTGTTCATACTATGAAAATGATAAAACCCAGAAACAGGATTAAAGTTCTCATTTGCTAATTGTCTCATGTCATTCAAGAAATCATAATCTGCCTTATACACAATTGGTGAAAACAACCACCCTGTAAAAGAAGCATTTGATTTAGCTAGTAGTCGGAGTGCTTTTCTAACATCCCAACCCGAACCATCTAATAAATCATTGTCAGCCATAAATTGTATGGAATCTTTTTGGTCCCAAAGGTTAAGATACCAATCTTTTTTATGCTTGTAAACAAAGCGTATATCGTAATCAGAGTCTGGTGAGGCAAAACCCCAAGCTCTACTTCCAGATTCTACTGCAAATAGGATTTCTATGTTTTTGTCTCGCTCTATTTCGGAGAGCTTGTTTAGTATTTTAGTTTTCATAAGTTCTTGTACTTTTTAATTCTGATTTAGGGTCATACTTTCTGCATGAAACAACATTTTGTATAGCATATTCTTTGTTATTAACATCGATTGCTATAATTTTTAAATAGATAGTATTAAGTAACCGTTTGTCTACATTGAGATTATTGCAAGACGCTATAATTTTCACAGATTTAAAAAAATTACCGTCAACATCTTTTCCTTTTAGTTTGTCAAATAATATTTGAGAATAACACGATATTCTGTAATAAAACTCCTCTTCTTTAGGGGAAATATTCTTGTTTATTAAGTCAATTTCAACTTCGTTAACTTTTTTATTGATCATCAATGTATATATCTTTCCAATTCCCCAATAACCATTCACATCATTATTGCGACTTATGAATGAGTTTAATATCCCGTTCAAAATATTTTTAATGTTTGATTTTCTACTCATTTCTTAGGGTTGATTTAATATTTGAAACAAAGCTCATAATCTATTACGCAATAGTTTTGCGTATAAAATATTTTATTCTAAATTCAAAGAAAATTTCAAAACATGCCCATTAATAAAAATGCATTAATCCGATATAAAACCATAGACAAATGTCTTCAGAACAACTACAAACAATGGACACTTAATGATTTGATAGAGGCTTGTTCGGATGCGCTTTATGAATATGAAGGAAAAGATATAGATGTCAGCAAACGTACTGTTCAGCTCGATATACAAATGATGCGAAGCGATAAACTAGGTTACAATGCGCCAATTGTGGTTTATGATAGAAAGTATTACAAATATGAAGACCCAGACTATAGTATTGTAAATATACCTGTAACAGACAAGGATGTTAAGGTGATGAACGAAGCCATACAAGTGCTCCGACAGTTTAAAGACTTCTCATTATTTAAAGAAATGGACGGTGTTTTACAGCGTTTGGAAGATTCTGTATATGCGTCTCAAAAGAATAATAGAGCTATCATTCATTTAGACAAAAATGAACAGCTAAAAGGCTTAGAATTTATAGATGTCATTTACGAAGCTATCCAAAATAAAAAGGTGATTGATGTGGCTTATCAATCCTTTTCTGCGAGAAGTTCAAGTATAATGAAAGTGCATCCTCAGTTATTAAAGGAGTTTAATAATCGTTGGTTTTTATTAGCGACAAACAAAGGGAAATTCATCACGTTAGCTTTGGATAGAATTGTGACTATAGATATTGATAACCGTTTAGAATACCAAGATTTGCAAGTTGATGGTGATACGTATTACAAAGATGTTGTTGGTGTTACAGTATCGAACTCTAAACCACTGCGTATCAAATTTTGGGTAGATAAAAAGAATGCTCCTTATGTGATTACTAAACCATTTCATACCTCACAGCGAATTATTGAAACTAGGGAAGATGGTACTATTTTTAACATTCTTGTTCAGCACAATTTTGAATTAGAGCGTCTCATTTTAGGTTTTGGGGATAGTATTGAAGTTTTAAAACCTAAAAAACTAAGAGACCGAATTTTGAGAAAATTACATCAATCGGTTAAGAACTATTCCGAAATTGATAAGTAAACTTTGAGATCTTTTTCTATTGAGTTTTCATGTTCAAAAAATAACTTTTTGCCATTTAAATCAGCTTCGATCAAATAGTGATTACCTTTAAAATAACTGGTGATAACAGTTGCCTCTAAATCTGAATTTTCAACAATTTTTAATTGATGCGCATAAACAATCTGCTCGTTAATTATATTAAATTCACTAAAAAAGGAAGCAATTAATGGTGTTTTTGGGTTTTTGTATAACTGCTCTGGTTGCCCTTGCTCTAAAATGTGTTTATTTTCTAGAACAATCATAGTATCGGCAAATCCTAATACATCTTCTTTATCGTGTGTGGCTACTATGCAAGCAACGTTTTTGTCTTTTAAATATTTAAAAACGTTGCGGCGTAAACTTTGTTTTTTAAAATTATCGATGTGGCTAAACGGTTCATCCAATAAAATAATTTCAGGCTGTTTGGCTAGTGCTCTGGCCAAAGCAACGCGTTGTTTTTGTCCACCAGATAAGGTTTTAACTTTTACGTTGGCAAAGGCTTCAAGTTCTAGAACTTTTAAAAGTTCGTTGGTGCGGTTTTTGCTTTCTTCGGGTTGAAATCTAGAGAGGTGTTTTGATATGTTTTCCGCAACAGTTATGTAAGGCATTAAATCGAATTCTTGATGCACATATTTCATAAATTCGTAACCGACAACTAAGTTATATTTAGGACCTAAAATTTCTGTGTCTTTCCAAAAAATTTGTCCTTCGCTTAAATCAAATTCGCCATAAATAAGATTTAAGAGCGTACTTTTTCCTGAACCACTTTCGCCAATAATAGAAAGGTTTTCACCTGCCTTAATTTTAAAAGAAATATCTTTTAAAACAGGTGTTTTTTTATAAGAAAATGTAAGGTTTTGTACGTTTAGCATAGGTGCAAAAATAGCATAAAAAAACCGCTCAAAGTAAATTGAGCGGCTTCTTCATAAAGTAGATTGATTATTATTTTTTTATAAACTTTCGCTTTGCGATTTTTCCATCAGATTCTAGTCTTAAAAAGTAAACTCCACTTGTTAAGCTAGAGACATCAATACTAGTTGAATCTAGTTTTAGATTAAGAACACGTTTTCCGTTGATATCAAAAATTGTAGCAATTTTATTAATAACATTACCTGAGGTTTGAATTTGTAATTCATCTTCTACAGGGTTTGGGTAGATGGACATATCAAGAAGTTCTTCGTCTTCAATACTCAGTGTTTCACCTTCTTGAATGTTGTGAGTTGTATTTATGCTAGGGTTAGCAATAACATCTACAATACCTGAAGGCCAATAAATTTTAATTTCGTTAATAGTTGTTTCTGTACCTAATCCAAAATGAGTGGTTAACGAACTCATAAATTCAAAACCTTCACCACTTCTAACATCTCTGATTTGAGTGCCTGCATTTGTGGTTATTTCTACTCTAGCACCGATACCATTTCTATTACTATAATTTGCTGTTTGATGAGCCATTCCAATAGTGTTAATTTTCACCCAATTATTACTATTACCTTGATTGTAATAAATTGTACCGTTGTAGTAAAGGTCTATAAAGCCATCATTATTTAGATCTCCAAAAGACCCATTTTTATAGTTTATCTGAGAATCGTCAGCATCTTCAAATGTCATATCTCCATTGCCATACATAATAGATCCATTACTTATAATGTCTAAATAGCCGTCATTATCAATATCGTAAGTTGAGCTTTCCCAACCAGTAGGTGCTGAAATGCCTGCACCAGAAGTAACATCAGTAAATGTATAGCTGCCACCCAAACCGTTGTTTTTCATAAGCTTGTGAGAACCAGAACTAGCACCAACAAAAACATCCATGTCACCATCATTATCAAAATCACCCCAAGCAGAAGACCAAGTTTGCATAGGATCATTTAAGCCTAATGCAGTAGCATTTTCTGTATAGGTATAATCACCATTATTTGTAAGCATCATATTTGTTCGTCTTGCAGGTTCACCACCACACTTTGCAATAAACAAGTCAATATTTCTATCATTATTATAATCTATCCAAATTGAGCCATAGTCACCACCAGAAGGATAGTTACCTAAAGAATATGGTGCGCCAGCATCATCTGATTGATAAAAATTAAAATTACCTGTGCCATCGTTAATAAAATATACATTTGGCTCTACATCATGACAAACAAAAGCATCTAAATTACCATCGTTGTTGATGTCTACAAAATTGGAACGTTGTGAAAACACATAGCTAGTGGTGGATTGTTTAGTAAAACTATTTCCGTCATCACTAGCTTTCATAAATGTAACACCACTTCCTGCACCATATAATAAATCTGTTTTACCGTTGGCATCAAAATCTGCTGCAGCCATACTCCAACCTGGTAAGTAATCTGCATATGGCGTGGTAATATTTATATTAGCAAAAGATCCATCAGGATTCTGTTTTCTTATATTAATATTGGTGCTTGAGACTCCTACAATGTCATCGAGAAAGTCACCATCCATATCTACAACCGTTAAGTCATAAGTTCCACTTACACTGATAGGTTGTTGTATAAAATTGATTCTAGGCACATGTGGAGTTGAGAAATTAACCGGACCTACCCAATTGCTATGGTCGCCACCATTACAATTTGCTCTAACATAGATTTCGTAGTCTGTACTAGAGTTTAGTCCAGAGATTATATAAGGATCATTATCAGATGTGTTTTCACCATTTGAAGTAGGTATACCAGATCCTTGATCTTGAACAATTACTTCCCAAGATGTTTCATTAGAACCTGGAGTCCAATAAATATATGCAGAGTCAAAACTTATATTTGAAACCGATAAGTCACTAATATTGGGACAAGCTGGTGGTATTCCTGAAAACAGTACTGGAGAGGTAAAACAAAACCCATAACCAAAAGACCCATTGTCTTTGTAATAAATTCTATATTTAAAATTAGATAATTGATTAGGTGTAAATGAAGTAATATTAAGATCTGCAATATCCAAAGTTTCATAAGGCCCATTACAGTAATTTGAAGTTGGGGACGAAGGCGTGCTGTTATCATAGGTGTTTCCCCAAGACAACCATTGAGATGTGTCTGCGTCCCAATATTCTATATCAATGGTTTCAGTTTGATAGATTCTGAATACATAGCTAGTATTTAAAAATATTGAAAATTCACCAGCATTATAAGCTGCCGTTAAATCTATTATAGGAGATTCAGCCGCAATATCATTATCGGAATTATTACCAGCATCATCATCATCAAAAGAGAAAGTTCCTGCAGTATTACTTAAATTAGTTGGGTCACTATATAAAAAAGATATATCATATGTACCTGTTAAGGTCCAATTATCATTTGGCCAATTCGCAGGCTGATTTAAAACTTGAGATTTGCCCCAAAAAAAGGAAAATGCAAAAAAGAGTAGAAGCGTAATTTTTTTCATTTTAGTTAGTTTTTTAGTTACAATGGTCTGTTAGAGAATTTATCCATGCTCTAATAAGGTTTATGCCCTCTGCATGATTAATTGTTCTACCCAGTAATGGCATTCTTGCTGATTCTGATGTTGTAGATATTCTATAGTAGAGCATAGAATTATCTGAATCACCAGGCATAACAATTTTTGAATTTGGTATTAAAGGAGTGTCAGGGTCAACACAGACACCTAAGTTATAAGGGTCATAGGTGTCTTGGTAAGCAAATCGCATTGGTCTGTAATCGCAATGCCCACCATCTGTATGGCAGTGTGCGCAATTAATATCTAAATAAGATCGGGCTCTAGACTCTAAAGAATTACTATCATCGTCCCAGTTTACAACAGTATCTATATCTGCAGGTAAGTTGTTTTCTAAGTAGCCAACTTCTATTAATTTAGATAGCTGATTAGAAATACCGTCAGAAAAAGCATAATCTTTATTAAGATTTTGAGGCTTAACACCTATAGGTTTTTCAGCAGTATCTTGATGATGACAAGTGAAACATTCAGCTCTAGAAGGGATGCGGTAATTCGTATTTAATGTGTTTCCATCTTCGGTCCAAGTCATATTGATAAAACCACCATCTTCAGAATAATATGCCTCGGTTTGCTCATCATTCCACACGTATTGTGCAAAATCCCAACCATCGGTTTTTCTGTACATAAGACGTGTTTCAATAATATAAGTAGAATTACTAGGTGCAGTGTTTTCGTAGAAGAAGCTTTTAATTATAACAGTTCCTACTGGGAAATTTAAATTAGAATAGTCATCAACATAGCTGGCTTTGACTCCGTTGGGCATCCAGATAAAACGTTTTTTGTGAGCGTAATCTGTAAAAAGAGGAGTAATAGTTTCGTATGGTAAAACACCAAATGTTGGACTTAAATCTTTGAGGTCACCTTCAAAAAAGTTATACTCAGATAAGGTATTGAAAGGTGTTTCTCCAGTAAACATAGTCACTTCAGAAAGTGTTGTAATTGTAATTGAAATACTTTCTGTTTCACAATTATTATTGTTATCACACACAGTGTATTGAAGCTCTTCAGTTCCTACGACATTAGGATTAGTAGTGTATATAATACTTTGAGTATTTAAGGGAGATGAGGTATTGTTGATAGTTACTGTTCCGCTTTGAGGTGTAGAAATTGTCAATTGCCCATCTTCAGGTATGTTAGAATCGTTAGCAAAAATGAAAATTTCAATTTGAGAATTTTGAGATAGGGAAACAGAATCGGGTTGTGTTTCTATACTAACAGGAGTAATACTACTGTCATCTGATCCACAAGAAAACAGAATACAACAAACCAATAAATTTAGCAGGTAATTTTTTTTCATAAATGTTGTTAAGTGTAACCTTTAATAAGACAATTAAGTTCTTAAAAGTCCTACCAAAATTTAAAAAATTAAGCTAAATCTACTGTTTTTTTAGACAAATAGAGTTTTTATTTGAATATATTGTATTTCAAGAGGAAAAAGCGATTCAAAAACTTAAACCTCAAATACTTGTTGAATCCAAAATATAGATACACTAAAAACATCGGGATAAGTATGGCCAAAAGCTTATTTTTCTTGTAAAGAACAGGCTTTATTTTAACCAAGTACCTAAAGTATTTTTCAGGTGTCATTAAGAAGCTTACTAGCTCCCTTATAGGGTTCTTTATTTTAGGCGGTTTATAAGAAATGCCCACTTTGTTGTGTCCTACATTTTGATAGAAGCCTTTACTTAAAGTTTCTAGAAACTTTAATTTTCTGTTGGTTTGAAATAGTCCAATTCTAAGTGCAAGTTTTGATATAACTTCTTGCATCATATCTTGATCATAACAGATGTGTTCTAAACGCTCTAATAATGATTTATGTAAAGAGAACATCTCATCTTGATGACTACTTATGTGATTTTCATAAAGCCATTTTTCCTCTGGCTGATGGAATTCTAAGGTAAAGTTTTCAGCATCTAAGCTATAGTCTAATGTGCTGCCATGGTCTGCAGCAGAAAATTGTTCGTAGAGTTGCTGGTTGGCCATTAGTATAGCATCAGAGTAGTCTGTATATGGCATTACAGACGAGATAAGGCCATAACGTTTTGTTTTAGGTTGAATATCATAAATCTCTCCAAGCCCTAAATAATATCCAGTTACGGGTATTTCATGATTAAAAAACTCATAAATAGCCTCTTGCATTGTTCCGCCCCAACCGATGTCCACAAGTGATATTCCTTCATTTTCTATATCTGCATTAAAAGATTGAATATAGGCTTTAAATGCATTATGGCTCTCGACTCTGTGTTGGTCATAATAATTCTTAAACAACTCATTTTTCTTAACATCTGAGAAAACGGGAGAATCAAAAAAACCTTCTATAATACTGTCACCTTCAATATTAAGCTCTATAAAGATTTGTTTTCTGAGGGATTCCGGACAATTTACAGCAACCAAGAAATCATCTAGTGATAGATTTTTATACTTTTTAGAAAGGAATACGAAAGGTTCTTCATCAATTTCTTTTAATGACATCTGAAGTGCAGCGTGTCTAGAAATTTTTAAATAGTGAGTTTTTATTTTTTTGCCCTCATCAATTTTCGCATAATCCTGATAAGAGTCAAAAAGCTTTTTGAGGTATTGCCCTTCTCTAGACAAAAAGAAAAGATTTTTTAGATTCTTTTTATGGGCTACCTCGTAAATTCTTTCAATAAAAACATGATAAAAAATAATGTATTCGGTATAGGGAATAGCACTTTTTTTGTGACAAGTTTTATAGATGTTATTTAAGACTTTTTTTAATGACTTTTTATCATTACCAAAATTATTACGCTTATTTCTCTTTAGATATTTTTTATGAGGCAGATTATAGGCGTTAAGTCCATTCTTTTTAGCGTTTATGTAATCACTGCTTTCATTATCACCAATCATTATAGCCTCATTAGGGTTGATTGATAATTCTGACATTATAGGTTGGTAAATAGTACCTTTATGCTTACTTTTTTCTAATTCTGCTGAGCTATAAATACCGTCAAATAAATCAAAAATACCATGATGTTTTAATAATTTTTCGAAAAGCGTTTTGGAACCATAGAAATCTGAAATTAAATATATTTTTCCTCCGTTAGATTTAAAATATTTTAATGTATTAACAACAGCTTCGTTTAGATATTGAACACTTGATTCTGCCCTTACATCTACACTTTCAAAAAGATTGATGAAATCATCCTTTTCATCTAATGTTATTATTTCTTCATTAATTAAGCGTTTGCTTATTTCGTTCTGAAGTGTTTTATAAGGAATTTCTACATCCTCTTTTTTTAGCTTTTTTATTAGATATCTTGTGGATTCTTGACGAATAAAATAAAGTTCATCTATAGATATGGAGAGACCAAGCTCTCTAATCATAAGCTTTGCCCAAATTCTTTGTACATAATTTGGGTGTACATGCCTGTGTACAATAGTATCGTAATAATCCGTAAAAAGAAATTTTATATTCTTTTCCTTGAGTTGTCTATGTAATTGGTTAAGTGACAAATAAGATAATTTGGTTAATAGCTAATTTGAGGGTTATCCTTTCACTTTTTCTTTTGTTCTATTTGGTAACACATCAAAATCCATATTGTATAATGTAAAACCAAATATATCTGCATATTGTTCAATAGTTTTACTTACAGGAGTTCCAGCTCCGTGTCCAGCATCTGTTTCAATTCGTATCAACACAGGGTTATCTCCTGCTTGTTTTTCTTGTAACTCAGCAGCAAACTTAAAACTATGAGCAGGCACAACACGATCATCATGATCTCCTGTTGTGACTAACGTTGCAGGATATTCTACACCTTCTTTCACGTTGTGTACAGGTGAATAGCCTTTAAGATATTCAAACATTTCTTTACTGTCTTCAGCAGTACCATAATCATAAGCCCAACCTGCACCAGCAGTAAATGTATGGTAACGCAACATGTCTAAAACTCCAACAGCAGGTAATGCCACTTTCATTAAATCTGGACGCTGAGTCATTGTAGCTCCAACTAAAAGACCTCCGTTTGAGCCACCTCTTATGGCCAAATAATCTGATGAGGTATATTTATTATCTATAAGATATTCTGCTGCAGCAATGAAGTCATCAAACACATTTTGCTTTTTTTGTTGTGTTCCAGCATCGTGCCATGCTTTTCCATATTCCCCACCTCCACGTAAGTTAGGAACAGCATAAACACCACCTTGTTCCATCCAAACAGCATTTGCAATGCTAAAGCTAGGTGTTAAAGACACATTAAAACCTCCGTAACCGTATAAAATAGTTGGATTTTTTCCATTCAATTCTATACCTTTTTTATGAGTAATAATCATCGGAACTTTAGTCCCATCTTTAGAGGTGTAGAATATTTGTTTACTCTCGTAGTTGGAAGGATTGAAATCTATACTAGGTTTACGGTACAATTCGGAAGTTCCGTTTTCTATATCATATTTATAAATACTTCCTGGAGTTACATAGTTGGTAAATGAATAGTAAAGCTCATTTTCTTCCTTTTTAGCTCCAAAACCACCAGCACTACCAACACCTGGTAATTCTACTTCTCTAACTAATTTGCCTTCGTAATCGTATTGTAAAACTTTTGAAACAGCATCTACCATATATTCAGCAAAGAAATATCCACCACCTGTAGATGGACTCAATACGTTTTCAGTTTCTGGAATAAAATCCACCCAGTTTTCAGGTTTTGGGTTTGAAGCGTCAACTGTAACAATCTTTTGATTAGGAGCATTAAAATTAGTCATGATGTAGAGTTTAGAACCTACATTCTCTATGATATTGGAATCTGAATCCGTATGACCTAAAATTTCAATGAAAGGAGCATTGTCTTTGGTTAAATCTTTAATATATAGTTTATTGCCAGAAGTTGAAATTCTAGGAGTAATAACTAAGTAGCGATCATCTTCTGTAACACCACCATAGATATAGCGATGCTTTTCTTCTGGTATTCCTCCGTAGATAAGTTGATCTTCAGATTGTTTTGTACCTAATTTGTGATAATATACTTTATGTTGATCTGTTTTTGCAGAAAGTTCACTTCCTTCAGGTTTATCATAGCTTGAGTAGTAAAACCCTTCGTTTTTGTACCACGACATACCACTGAATTTTATATCTACCAAAGTATCTTCAATTATCGCTTTGGTTTCGGTATCCATTATCAAGATTTTTCTCCAATCACTTCCACCTTCAGATATTGAATACGCTAAGGTTTTACCATCTTTAGAAAAACTAGTCCCACCTAGAGAAATAGTACCATCTTCTTTAAATGTATTTGGATCTAAGAAAACTTCTGCTGTACTAGGGTCTTCACCAGTTTTGTATCTATAGATAACGTATTGATTTTGCAATCCGTCATTTTTATAGTAATAAGTATAGTCACCTTCCTTAAATGGAGAACCTATTTTTTCATAGTTCCAAAGTGACGTGAGGCGATCTTTTAATTCTTTTCTGTAAGGGATATGGTCTAAATAACCAAAAGTAACTTCATTTTCGGCTTTTACCCAAGCTTCGGTATCCGCACTTCGGTCATCTTCTAACCAACGGTAAGGGTCTTTTACAGTTTCACCAAAATAGGTATTTACAGTATCTACTTTTTTTGTTTCAGGATAATCTACAGATATAATTTGCTTCACTTTTTCAGTTTCGTTTTTACATGAAATAAAAATACTTAGTAATGTAGCAAATAGAATAAGTTTTTTCATAATTAGTCATTTTGAAATATAACATCGTTAATCTCAAAGATAAGTATTAATCTATATCGATTATCATCAACAACCCTTAAACATTAAGCATTATCGAGATTCCGAATATATATACAAAACAACTAGGTGGTGAAATAATTAGTTGAAATACATAAAATTAAGGCTGTTTTGAGAGAAAATACAGCGCTTATGTAATTTTTAAACTAAAGAATTCTTAACTAAGTATTCTGCTATTTGAACAGTATTGGTTGCGGCTCCTTTTCTAAGGTTATCACTAACCACCCACAAATTAAGTGAATTTGGTTGTGAACCATCTCGACGTATACGGCCAACAAAAACATCATCCTTACCGTTAGCATACATTGGCATAGGGTAAGTGTTTGTTTCTAAATTATCTTGAACGGTTACACCATCAGTTTCCTCAAGCAATCTTCTAACTTCTGCTAGGTCGAAATCATTTTCAAACTCAACATTCACCGCTTCACTATGGCCGCCCGCAGTAGGTATTCTAACCGCAGTCGCAGTAACAGCTATAGTATTATCGCTCAGAATTTTTTGAGTTTCTCTAACCAATTTCATTTCTTCTTTGGTATAGCCATTTTCTTCAAAAACATCACAATGTGGAATGGCATTTTTATGAATAGGATAGTGGTAAGCCATATCACCTTCTTTACCTAAGATTTCATTTTCCATTTGTTCTACAGCTTTTACACCAGTACCAGAAACCGATTGATAGGTTGAAACCACAATACGTTTTATTTTATATTTTTTATGAAGTGGAGCTAAAGCCATAACCATTTGTATGGTTGAGCAGTTAGGATTAGCGATAATTTTATCTTCTTTAGTAAGCTGATTGGCATTAATTTCTGGAACTACCAGTTTTTTTGAAAGATCCATTCTCCAAGCTGAAGAATTATCAATAACTGTTGTACCTACTTCGGCAAATTTTGGAGCCCATTCTAAAGATGTGCTACCACCAGCCGAAAATAGAGCTATATCTGGACGCTTTTCAATAGCAGTTGGAATGCTAATAACTTCGACATCGTTACCTTTGTAAGACATTTTTTTTCCTACGGAACGTTCTGAAGCTACTAATAATAATTCATCAATTGGGAAATTGCGCTCTTCTAATACTTTAAGCATTACATTTCCTACTAAACCTGTTGCGCCTACAACTGCTACTTTCATTTTTGTGATTTAAGTTAAATTCTAAGTCAAAATTACATAAAAAAAAGACCTTAGTTTTAAATAATTTAGGTCTTTTAACAACAAATAACAAAATGTTATTTATTTAACTATTGAAAAGAAAAACCTAGACTTTCATCTAGGTTTGGTTAAAAATATGTAGTGTAGCGGTGTCGCTATACGTGTTTATTTTTTTAGAGAGTCTCTAATTTCGATAAGTAAATCAATTTCAGAAGGTCCTTTTGGTGCTTCTGGAGCAGGCTCTTCTTTCTTCTTCATTTTGTTAACACCTTTTACAACCATAAACATTACAAATGCTACAATTATAAAATCAATAACGTTGGTTAAAAATGTACCATATTCTAACCATACTTCTCCTACCATTTCTCCAGCGTCATTCATAGTACCATCTTCTAATTTAAGTCTTAAGTCTTTAAAGTCAGAATTAAATATTAATCCGATTAATGGCGAAACAATACCGCCTGTAAATGAAGAAACCACTTCTTTAAAAGCAGCACCCATTACAAAACCTACAGCAATGTCTACAAGGTTGCCCTTCATTGCAAATTCCTTGAATTCTTTTAACATAATTTAGTGTTTAATAGTTAGTGTTAATGAGACACTAAGTTAAATAAAAAAGTCACAAAGCACAGAAAAAGTTATTCATATATAAATTCACGTTTTACACGCTGAGATATAGCAGTTAAAATTTCATAAGAAATAGTACCAGCAGATTCTGCGATTTCATTAGCTCTGTGTGTGCCATCAAATATTACAACTTCATCACCTTCTTTACAATCAATGTCAGTGACGTTTACCATAATCATGTCCATACAAACGTTACCAATAATGTAGGCTTTTTGATTATTGATATAAACAAATCCTTTTTTCTTACCATAAACTCTTGTAATACCATCTGCATGACCAATCGGTATTGTAGCAGTTTTTTCAAATCCATTAGAGATATAAGCCCTATTATAGCCAACAGATTCTCCTTTTTCTATGTTATGAATTTGAGAAATCACGGATTTTAAACTCGCTATAGGTTTTAGGTTTTGGTCTTCTTTTACTGAATTTCCAAATCCGTATAGCCCAATACCGCTTCTTACCATATCAAAATGGGCATTTTTATAATTGATTATACCCGATGTGTTACACATATGAACCCAAGGTTTATAACCTATTTGGGTTTTAAAATTATCGATTATTGAGTTGAACCTTTGTATTTGTTGATTGGTAAAATCGGCTTCTTTAAGATCTTCGCTGGCTGCTAAGTGTGAAAAAATGGATTTTACCTTTACCGCAGAAGTTTCTTTTAATCTTGGAACAATAAAATCTACATCGCTTTCCCAAAATCCTAAGCGATTTAAACCTGTATTGAATTTTATATGTACAGGATAATCGGTTTGAGCATTTTCTTCTGTTACAGCAACAAACTCATTTAAAACTTTGGCGCTATATAAACTAGGTTCTAAACATCGCTCTATTATAGTTTTAAAGTTTATGGGCTGAGGATGCAACACCAAAATAGGTTTGGTAATTCCAGCATCCCTTAAAACAACACCTTCTTTAGTATAGGCTACGGCAAAATAATCTACATCCATTTTTTGGAGATGTTTGGCTATTTCAACAGAGTCACTTCCGTAAGCAAAAGCTTTTACAACAGCTAGAAACTTGATTCCTGGTTGTAATTTCGATTTTAAGTAATTGAAGTTATGAGTTAGTGCTCGTAAATCAATTTCAAGAACAGTTTCTCTAACTTTCGGCATTAGAATTTTTGTCTTTAGAGTTGATTTCTTCAGGGTCGTTAACTTTCATCTGTCTTACTTTGTCTCTCAACATACTTTTATAAAACGCAGCTCTACTCAAAGGTTCGTATTCTTCAACTTCACCGAGTAGAACTAGATCGTCACTTTTAGATTTTCTATAGCTGTATTGTGCCAAATTACCTGTTTTAGTACAGATGGCGTGTACTTTGGTAACATACTCTGCCGTTGCCATAAGGTAAGGCATTGGACCAAAAGGGTTACCTTTAAAATCCATATCTAAGCCAGCTACAATAACACGAATACCTTTGTTGGCCAAATCATTACAAACTCTAACAATTTCATCATCAAAAAACTGAGCTTCATCAATACCAATAACATCACAACCATCGGCTAAAATAGGTATGTTGGCTGCTGCTGGCACAGGTGTAGAACGTATTTCGTTAGCATCATGAGACACAACCATTTCGTCATCGTAGCGCACATCTACAGCAGGCTTAAAAATTTCAACTTTTTGTCTTGCAAATTTGGCGCGCTTTAATCTGCGAATGAGCTCTTCGGTCTTACCAGAGAACATCGATCCACAAATCACCTCAATCCAGCCAAATTGTTCTTTATGATTTACCGTATTTTCGAGAAACATTTTGTAATTTTAGCACTAAAACGTAGTGAATATTCGTTTGTATAAAGGTCAATCAAAAATATTAAAAATCAAAAGTAATTAGGACGAAACATCTGCTATTTATTTTTACACAGCAATAGGAATAGCTTTAAAGATGTTTCATGTGAACTTACTAATCAAAAAATAATACCACATGAAGAAGAAATTAGAATCAGAATTAGTTAGTATAGCGCACAGGATTCTAAAACTCAAAGGAAGAGAGGATGTAGATAGAATGCACGAAGAGGTTTCTAAGCTATACGAAAAACTTACCGTTTTAAAATTTGCGCACGAGAATTTTGAAGATGATAAACCAACCATAGGTAATGACTCTTCATTCTTTGATATGCTTGATACTGCTTTTAACAACAAGATTAGTGACAATATTGAAGTTGAAAACAGAACCTATATTAATCTAGATGAAGTTGAAGACGATGGTATTATGGAACCAGTTATGGACAAAATAAAAAATATGGTTGCCCATATGCCAGAGCATGTAGAGGAGGTTGATGAGGTTTTAGAAAATATAAAACCAATAGAAGAAAGTCATACCATAGAGTTTGAAAGCATCACTTCAGACTTTGCAAATATGCCAGAATTTGAGCCTTTGACTGATGCCAAAAAACGAGAAGAGGAAAACAAGCAAAAATCACTAAATGATAGACTAAAAGGTCAAAGCTTACAAATAGGTCTAAATGACAAACTTGCTTTTATTAAGCATTTGTTTGAAGGCAAAAATGAAGACTATGACCGTGTAATTTCTCAAATTAATACTACACATACATTAGGTGAGGCTCGTACGTTGATCTTAGAAATGGTAAAACCAGATTATAATAACTGGGATGGCAAAGAGGAGTACGAAGAGCGTTTTATAGAAATTATTGAAAGTAAATTTAATTAAACTTACTTTCAATAATTCAAGTACACATAACCGACTTTTGGCTCTGCAAAACCATCTATTTCTAAGACGTAGAAATAAGTTCCTACAGGTAATATTTTAGAGGTTTTAAGAACACCCATATTAGCGGTACCATCCCAAGTATTTATATAACCAGATGCTTCATAGATCTGAACTCCGTATCGGTTGTATATCTTAAGGACATTGTCTGGATAATCTTCAATACAAGGAATTACTAATACATCATTATCACCATCAATATTAGGAGAAACCCCTTGAGGTATAATTAAACAATTTGAAATATCTACTGATGCAGAATCTTCATCATTAAGGTCGTTTCTGTCTGGCTCATTAATACTATTTAAAATAGCAACATTCGTAAGGTTTGAAGAAGAAATAACTACAGCTGTTAATGTTAATGTTTCACTACTATTAGCATTTAGATAAGGAATATGCCATGTGTAACTAAGGTTATCAAATGTCCCAAAACTTACATCTGCAGAAACAAATTCATAACCTTGAGGAAGCATATCAATGATTTCTATTAATGTTGCAGCAGTTGTTCCCCAATTAGTTGCAGTTATTGTAAAGTTAACCTCTTCACCAAAAGAAACCATTTCTGGTTCTACGGTTTTCGAAATTCCAATATCGACATTAGAAGTATCTTCAATAACATTTAATGTAGCACTGGTTTGGGTAGTATCTATATTGTTCTGATTAGAGAAATTCTGAGAGTTGTTTAAATATGTCCCGATTTGGTCAGAGGTTACCATTACCGAGAACGTACAACTTTCTACACCAACCGGAAATATAAGATTTTCAACTCCAACAAAGTCGTCTCCAATGCCTCCAATAAAATCTGCGGTACATCCATTAGATAAAATCCAGTCAGGTGAACCAGAAAGTATAACTCCTAAAGGTAAGTTGTCAGTAAATGAAACATTATTTTGTGCAGGGTTGGAATTTGTATTGTAAATAGTAAATGTTAATTCACTCTCACTACCTTCAATAATTGTCTCAGGGGTAAAAGATTTCTCTAATCGAGGACCAATAACCTGAACACTGTTAATAGAGATATTTGTCTCAGGTGTAAGTTCTTCATTATTTGCAGGACTAGGTATAGCTTCAGCAATATTATTGAAAGCACCTCCAAAATTTGGGGCACTAACAGGTATATTTATAGTAACTGTAGAGCCAGCTTCCATAATTGGGATTATTCCTGAAATAAAATTTCCAGAAACACTAAAGCTTGATGAGCAAGTAGCATTTCCTGAAGTAACGGTACATGTTGGTGTGCCAGTAATTGTAAAAACAGAATTTAATGTATCTTCAAAAAGTACATCAACGGCATCAGAGCTAGTAACACTATTAGTAACATCTACAATCCAGTTGAAAGAATCATTTGTGTTCACGATACTAAATTCAGGATAAGTTTGAACCACGAGATCTACACAAGGTGCAAAAAAAGTGTTAACTGAAGCAATATTATTTCCTTGAGACGCATCTACAATATTGTCGTTTACATAATTAACACGAACAATATTAGTTCCTATAATTGGCTGGAAGGAACATTGCGGTTCCCAATTAACAGTTACAGTAAATGTAACAGAACTATTAGCCGCAAGTACCCAATTGTCCTCAGGTAATATTTCCCAAAAGGCATCAAAACTACCATCTTCAGTTATTCCATCGTGAGTTACACCAATATTGGCATTTTGAATATCAAAACAAGAAGCTGTTCCTGTAGTTCCAGTGCACTCAACGTTAATAAGAGTTCCAGAAATGGAAACATCACTACTAGATGGTACAGGCATGTGGTCTAAAACTTGTATTAATTCGTCTGTTTCACCAGAATTAGTTACGGTAATCTCATAGGTAATTTCACCCCATTCAGTTGTATTTGAGGTAGATCCGCCAATTGGTAGTTGTGGGCTTATTTGAGTTTTTGTGACTTGAAGATCTTGATCATCAATGTCGCAAGGTTCTTCAGCAGGTAATACTAAATCATTAAAGAAATAATTATTATCAAGGTTAATATCAACGGCTTGAGTTGGAAGAATTACGATTTGACTTTTTATTGAAGCATCAACCAAATGTGGCAAATGATTACATGGTGGCTCAACAAATACAACAATAGTTTCTATAGTTATCGTTGTATTAGGTTGAAGAGTAAACTCATTAGTAACCCATAGTTGACCATTATCTGATATGAAGAAGTCGTTACAATCTACTGGTCCTGTAGTTCCCAAACAATTTATTGAGATAATATCCCAGTCTACATTAGCAGAAAGGTTTTGAAGGAAAAACATCATAGGAACTTCAGAAGGTCCGTTGTTACAAACTGTAGTTTCAAAAGTAACTTGCTCACCATATTCTATATTCACTGTATCAACTGGGTCAATAATTGTAGTTTCAATACAGGCATCTGTTAATGGACACTGTTCTGGGTTTAATAAGTTAGTTTCTACTAAATTTGAGGTGTTTGAAGAAACATTATTATGGTTTAAATTAATTTCAATAAAACTATTAACACTCATAGGTGAGGGGTTTTCCGCACATGAATAATTTGAATATTGATATACCACCTCAAAAGAAACACTACCTCCAGAGGTTATCATAAAAGAACTGAGTATTGAGAAAATATTTGATGCAGTATCAGTGGTTGAGCCAGATACAGTGGCAAAAGAAGTGTTTAAGCTAGATAGTTCAGGACATAATGTACCGTTTGTACTTCCAATACATTCCAAAGATATAAAACTAGCAAATGGCATACCATTATCGGGCGATGAAGATAGCATTAGTTTGCCTTGTGTAATTCCTACAGGAAAATCAATGGTACTATTATTTGTTATGGTAAACTGATAAGTAACTTCATCTCCCCAGTTATCAATTGATGTTCCTGGTGTAGGTTGAGTTTGACTATGGGTCACGGAAATATCAATAACAACATCTAAAACATCTATAGAAATTATAGATTGGTTGTTGTCTGTATTTGTGTCTGTTGTGCCATCAGGAGTACTAACAATTCCATTAGCAGCAATACCACCCAAATTAGTTGGTGCTATTACCTCAACTAAAAGCTCAACGCTACCATTATTGGGCATAGAGGCAATTGTTGCTGTTAGTATATTTGAGTTTATGCCTATGTTTGAGAAGTCTGATGCACCTCCTGTATTATTTTGTGAACTAGTTGAAGTTATATCTAAATCGGCATCAAAACTTACCGAGATACTAGCGTCATTAACTGCGTTTCCAGAGTTTGAAACGGTGACTAAATACTGAAAATTTTGATAAATATTTATTTGAGATATAGCTGCACCACTTAGGTCTTGGGCTTCAATATTAATAGATAAGTCTGTGGTTTGGCTGTATGCTTGAGAACATATTAAAAAAATTAGAAGAAAGCGGAAAAGTTTTGAAATCATAAATAGATTTAACTAGTTTAAAGAGAAAATAATAACTCGTTAATATAACAGGTAAGTTAGTAATTTTCCTACTATAACCATCGAATTTATTTTATAGATGCAAAATACTCCCAACAGTTGCGTCTATAATAATTATAAAGATTGTAATTTTGGTTAACAATTTTAAAGACATGAAGCTATTTCTGGTACCAACACCTATAGGAAATCTTAAGGATATCACTTTTAGAGCAATTGACGTTTTAAAAGAAGTCGACTTAATTTTGGCAGAAGATACCAGAACTTCAGGAAAGCTTTTAAAGCATTTTGAAATTTCCACACACATGCAAAGTCACCACATGCACAATGAACATAAAACGGTGGATCACTTAATCGAGAAACTAAAATCGGGAATGACAATTGCTGTGATTAGTGACGCGGGAACACCAGCCATTTCCGACCCTGGATTTTTATTAGTTAGAGCCTGTGTAGAAAACAATATTGAGGTTGAATGTTTACCCGGAGCAACAGCCTTTGTGCCAGCATTGATAAATAGTGGTTTGCCTAACGATAAGTTTGTGTTCGAAGGGTTTTTACCTGTAAAGAAAGGCCGCCAAACCAGATTGTTACTTTTAGCAGAAGAAACCCGAACTATGATTTTTTACGAAAGTCCACATAAGTTAGTAAAAACCTTAGGACATTTCTGTGAGTATTTTGGTGAAGATAGACCAGTTTCTGTATCGAGAGAACTTACCAAACTTTATGAAGAAACCGTTAGAGGAACAGCAAAGGAAGTTTTAGAACATTATACCAACAAACCACCAAAAGGCGAGATTGTTATTGTGGTTGGTGGGAAGAAATAGTGATTTCTCAAATAAACCACCTGATCCACAAAAAGGGTCAAAGATTCTATTTATTTGTCATTTTTGTTTAAGTTATTATTAGAAAATAAGCTAAAGAATTTCTTTATAGGAAGCTTATTAAAAAAATCACCCAAGGCTTCAATTTTATGATTTGGTATTCCTTTTAACTGATGAACCATGACTATTATCCACACCAGAAAAATAATAAAACAACCTCCCAAAATTAGTGCAATAACTACTGATACAGATTTAAATATTTCCATTACTCTTTAAATTTTAAGCCAAATTAAATCAAGTAATTATAGCTAGCTGTGACATGGTTTATTTAGGTTTACAATTCAAAGCTAATTAGACTAATTAGTTTTTACAATTGTCATAGCTTAAATAATTTCTTGCTATTTTAAATGAAGCAATTATAATTACTGAGATATGGCTTTGCCAATATCATAAATAGAACTATATTTTAAAAGGACACAAAAAAACCTCACCATTTCTGATGAGGTTTTTTAACATTAAAATATATGAGAAATTAAGTTATTTTAATCTTTAATCTCAACTGTATTTCCTGAGATCCAGGTTTTGTTTTCATCTCCATAGTAAAGGTAAGCAGTACTTGCAGGTGCTTGGTAGTGGCCAGCAATATCAGCTTTTAGGTCGAGTCTAATATTTTTGATTTCTGAGGCTTTAAATTCTCGCCAGTAAAACACCAGATAATTATCAAAAATCTCATAAAAAGCAATCTTGTTTTCTTCTAAAATCTTTTTTAGTTGCCAAGGTTGAGCTGTTGTTCCAGATGGTATGCCAACAATTGTGGTTACCATGCCTAAGGCTTCTGCATTGGTGTTTGCCACAGAGATATTAAAACTCACATTATCGCCAACCGTGTGGTTTTGTCCAGTAATTGTTGTTTCGAGTTGTAATGGACAAGCCCTTGAACTATCTGGTAACGTGCTATCCCAATTCACATTCAAAGTATAAGGAAATGTTGCCTTCGGGTTATTAAACTTAACTGCAATGGTCTGTTTTCCTTGTTGTAGATAGTTCTCAAAACCGTTAATGGTAATTTTCCCATCGTCTGAAAGTTCTAATTTTTTAGTTATCGATTTACCATTTACTATCAGAGTAATGTCATCGTTTTCCTTAAGTATTTTTTGCTTTTGACTTTTTGTGTAATTAATCAGAGCTTTAAGAGCCATAGCAGTTGCTTGTGTAGAGCCAAAACGGTTGTGTTTACGTTGTTTAATGAGATAATCTACACCTTCTGTTACGAGCACTGTATTTTCGTTTTTCTCGTCCATTAAAGCTAATACTGTAAGCGCTACGGTTTCTATCTGTTTTGAGTTACCGTAAGATCTGGTAATTGTATTTTCTACAGGTATTTTCTCAAAACCATACTCCTCAATATTTGCTTTTATTTTGGCTAAAAGTGTTTTAAAGTTCTCTTCTTTATTGAGGTTATGACTTGCCATGGCTAGTAATGCCATTTTATAAGTATCATTACTTTTTATAGCATCTGCATAGGCTGTGTTATACTCTAGCATATAATCTGCATTGACACCAGATTCGCTTAATGCATAGACAATGTAAGCATTGGCAACATCTGTTGGTGAACTAGCAAAACTATCATAGCCTTTTTTACTTTTTTTGAAACCACCTTTACCGTCTTTTCGGCTTAAAAGCCAATCTACAGTTCTGGAAATCATTTTGTCGCTTACACCATCATATACCTCTTTCATTTCGGTAAATTCCAAAATACCATAAGCGGTTAAGGTTTCGTGTGGCGGAGTATGACCAAACCATTCAAAACCACCTTCAGAAGTTTCAAAACCAATAAGCCTTTTATAGCCTTGTTTTATAAAATCTAGGGCTTTAGCTTCAATTTCAGGATTACTTTTGCCAGATTCCTTTAGGTATTTTAAGACCATAATATTCGGATATGTTGAAGATGATGTTTGCTCAAAACACCCGTAAGGCTGACGGATTAAAGACTCAATACCATCCATAACATCACCTACAATGTCTGTATAAATATTAAATTCTGTAGTAACGCTATTTTTAACAGCGTGGTTAATTTCAAAGTCAAACGTTTGAGTTTCTGAACCAGACAATGATAAAGAAGTTGGAAAATAAGGGCTTAAAATTGTTACCTTTTTCTTAATGATATCTTTATAATCTTCAGATTCTGCCAGAATGGAAATGTCTAAGTCTTTACCTTTTTCAAGAGGTATAACTTTTAAGGTTTTGGTGACAGCGTTTTTAGCTTCCACGTTTAGTTTTTCATCAATAGACGATACCAATTTTAAATGTTCAGGCAATAGAAACTTTAAATTAGTTTCCATGGCTTTTTCAGTTTCATTTGTAATGGTAATTGGTAATGAAATGGTATCGTTTAGCACCATATAATTAGGTGTTTTAATGTCTGTGTTCAACAGCTTTTTTGTAGCGTATAATTTGTCAGCTTTGCCTACAAGGCCATTATAACCAATGCCTTCAGCAGAAATTTTAAACGACGTTACAGCATCAGAATTATAAAATTCAATTTCGGCAATACCATCAGCATTGGTTTGTATTACAGGATTCCAGTATATGGTTTGTCTAAAATCGGTACGCTCTTCTGGTAGATTTTTTCCTTCATAGATTGGCATGTAGAAACTTCTTGGAGTGTCTATGTGGTTTTGATTATAGTGGTAAAATTGCTTTACAGCATAGTTTTTATAATCTCGGTTATTTAATCGTTTTGTGGCTCCTTTATAATAAGGGTAGCTATCGTTTTTGGTGGTAATGATAATAACTCCGTTAGAGCCTCTGCTACCATAAATGCCAGTTGCAGCAGCATCTTTTAGGACTGTTACGCTGTTTATTTGTTGAGGGTTGATGTCGCTCAAAGCAGATCTATCGTAAGGCACACCATCTACCACAACAAGAGGTTCGTTATTACCAGAAACACTACCAAAGCCTCTAATTCTAACGTTTGGAGCACTACCAGGTTGTCCGCTACCATTTATTATGTTAACACCAGCCACTTCACCAGCCAAAGCATTCATTACAGAATTACCGTTTGATGCAATTTCTTCTTGTGAAATCACTGTCACAGAACCCGTAAGGCTTTCTTTACGTGTGGTGCCATAACCCACAACAACAACTTCATCTAAACCGTTTTCACTTTCTTGTAAGCCAACAGATATTTTTGCCTTTTGTTTAATAGTGTTTTGTAGTGGTTTTTCATTTTTGTCAAAAGACTTAATATTCTCTTTGTTTTCTACATTTTTAGTTGGTGTTTGGCTGTAGTATCTTCCTTCTTCTAAGGATGTTTCTTCAATAGTAACACGTTCTCCATTGTCTTTGTAAGCCAATAAAGTAAGATTGTAATTATTGTTGAATTTAAAAGCGAAAGAGCCATCTTCTTCGGTGTCAAAAACCAAAACTTTATTACCATCTCTATCAAAAAGCAGCAAATGTGCTTGTGTTGGTTTTCCTTTTTTGTTGAGCACAACACCTGTTTGTATAGCACTCTGTTCTGGTAGATATTGTGCATTTTCCTTAGTAACGGTAGGTGCATTGATATAGTCTCGCCAGCCATGAGTTAGCATCACATAATCTATTGCTGTTTTTGATTTTGGCTCTTTTGGATTCAAGTAAAAATCTGGTTTATGAATTTTTCCTTTCAATTCAGAAGACACCAATAAGTAAGATAAAATATGGTCTTGCTTGTCGTCAGCAAAGGACAGTAATTTATTATCTGCAACGGCTAATGATAAGTTTGCTGGAATAGGATTCTGCTTCTCATCGTATGTTTTTATAGTAAGTTTTACCTTTTCTCTGGTATTGTACAGCTCTTTATCTAGGCTGAGGTCTACATGAAGTTTTTTATGAGGATTTAGAAACACCAAACGCTCTGCGAATGTACTGCCATATTCATTTTTTAAACTGAATTTGGTAATGCCCATAGGATATTCTGAAGTGTTTAAGCTTATATTTTTTTTGAGACCGATTTCCTTTTTTAAGAGCAATGTACTTGCATTAGAAACCTCAAGAAATAAAGGTGTGCTATAGGTTGAAAAAATATCTAAATTGGAGGATAGACTATCGGTTGTAACAGAAAATCGAACACCATTTTCGTACACTTTTGGTAGCTGAATTAATTCCTCAGAACGAAAAGGTTCTGTAATCTTAGCATGGTAAACCTCGTCTTTAATTGGATTAAAATTGAAACTTCCCATGCCATCATGAAAACTTTCAAAATTTGAAATGGTTTCTCCTTGTGTATTAACAATAACGCCTTTGAGATCTACAGGTTTTCCAAATTCATTAAGAGCTTTAAAAGCAACTTTATTTAAAGTACCAGTTACAATCTTCCCGCTCTCTGGTAAAAACTGAAGATCAATAGTATTTAAAACCACTGGAACAGCTCTTGAGATAGATTCTGTTGTGCCTTTGTGGTATACCAAAGCGTTTAAAACAACATCAACGGACTCCAAGTCTTCTGGTAATGTAAAGCTAGGTTTTGCTTTGCCGTCTTTGTCTGTAACCACAACATCATTTATAATGTCTGTGCCTTTTACACTCACTTTATACGTAACTTCAGTATGCGATAAAGGTTGATTTTTTAAATCCTTAACTTCAAGATTTGCTATGACCTCAGAGGATTTTCCGTAGCCTTCTTTTTCGAATTTCAAATTAAGTAACAGCTTTGGTTTTACCACTTTCTGAATAGTAATTTTTTTCGTAAAAAATGAATCTTCACCATAATTACGCATCCAATTGGTGTAGCATTTTAAAGTGTAAATGCCACCAACCCAATCAGAGTTTATATCAAAATTTCCGTAAGCATATCCTTGTTTTACATTAAGATTTAAGGATGTTACAACAGCGCCTTTAGGCGAAATTAATTCCGCATGCATTACATCACTGATAGAAGAAATAGTATTGTCTGTACCTACGATGTAAGATTTAAACCAAATGGTTTCTCCAGGAAAATAGAACGGTCTGTCCGTTTGTGTGTATATCTTCTCTAATGGATTATTAAAGGCTTCAAAAGCTTTATAAGACAGCAACGTGAAGAAGCAAAGTCCGGCAATTACCAACAGTTTGGTGTTTTGTATAAGTTTTTTCATAGTGTTTATATTTTTAAGTTGAATTTTAGCCCAACTTCGCTCATTAATGGAGTATTGAAAAAGTTAAGATTATGTCCAGAATTGGTATCAAAAAGTGATGAATAAGGAGATGCTCCTCTGTATTTTGTAAATGTGATGAGGTTATGAGCGTAAAGCCCTATTTCAACTTGTCTGAAAAAATCATAATTACTTTTAGCAAAATCATAAGAAAGCTCAATGGTTTTTAGGTTAAGATAGCTTGCATCCTCAATGGCTTCTTCAGCAACACCACTAAAGCCGTAGCGTACAAAGCGGTTATTTTCAATACCTTCTTCAGGATTATAAAAATCTACAGGAATTGTGTTTGTATTACCTTGAGCATTTACTCCATTAAAAATATAATTTGTAATGTTTCTTTGATCTGCAGATTGTTGTGATGTGCCAAAATAGTTAAGTACATTTTGGGTGCCATTCCATGTATCTCCACCCTTTTGGTAGTCTAACGTGAAATGGAATTTTAATTTCTTCCAGGTAAAATGGTTAGAAAAGCCAAGTGTAAAATCTGGTACAGGATTACCAATAATTTGTTGTTCTGTATCTACAGTTGGGTAGCCATTACTGTCTATAATGATATTGTTTTGAGTATCTCTTGCAAATGCCGTTCCTATAATAACACCAGCAGGTTGGCCAACGATTAAATTTTTAGACACATTTTGAAAACCTGCAATTGGTACACGCTCTTCATTATTGTATAGTTTGGTAACCTTATTTTGGTTTGTCATAAAGCTTAGTCTGCTATTCCAACGCACAGAGCCAAACCTTTTAGAAACATCTAATTGTAGCTCTAGACCTTTATTGGTAATATCTGCAATATTTTGAAGTTGAAATTGATTGCCTTCCAAAACTGGGAATACGCTTCCTTTGGTTTTTGAGCCAAAATAGCTTGCAGTAAAATCCCAATTAACATCCCATAAATAAAAGCCTAAATTGAGATTAAAAGAATAGTCATGTATTTCTTCTAAATCTAAGTCTTCGTTTATAAATAAGTCGATGTTACTAGTGTAACCAAGACTTTCTGAAGGTAATAATTGAAGACTGTTGTGACTTTGATTGTTGTAAAAAAGAGGCATTTCATTTACATCAAAAGCACTTGTTGCGCTTAAGCTTAAACTATTAAAGTCATAGATATCTAAAATATCTGCTAAATCAACTTTTATAATAGATGAAGGTAAAAGCAATTTGTTTTTCTGAATAGAGGAGATATAGGCAGTATTGCTAAATACAATTTTAGAGTGTCTATTGTATTCTAGAGTAACAGACTGATTTGGTCGTAGCACATTTCTATTAATGCGATTAGAAATTTCAGTTGTATTATTTGGATTTGAAAATGTAAAGGCATCAAACCCTTCAGATTCCTTAAAGCTATAATCTAGACGTTCATTTTTAAATCTAGTAACGGAACGTACATCTATTGAAAAATCTCCCAAGTATTTGTCATAGTGTAAGTCTAGCATCGCATTGAAGCTATTGTTTTTTATGGTTTTGTTGCTTAGATAGCCACTTTCAAAACCTACAGTGTTGGTAAACAAACCAAAGTTTTGCTCGTTTTCTGTTGTTTTATAGCTTAGTTGACTTCCTATTGAAAAGTCATCACCAATATTTAAGTCATTTTTTAGGTTGGCTACAAATAAGGTGTTGGCATCATAGTTTTTATTGTTAAACAACCATTCAGGATTGTTATAGTTGGTTGGGCTAAAACTGCGTTGTGTATTGTCTGGTAAAACGCTGCCTTGACCATTATTAAAAGACACAGGTGTTACCCATGAATTTAAAAGGAGGTTATTTCTAAATCCATTAATATTAGGTTGGTTGTTTTTCCAGTTACTATACTTAACAAAGGATTTCCAGCTTAGTTCTTCACTGTTAGGATTAAGGGTTTTAAAGTTTAGTGCGAGATCGTTATTTATTTTTTGTGCTCTACCAAAAATATCTTCAGTGTTTTTCTGACTAAAGTCAAGTCCTGTAGTCCATTCATCTGTATCAATATCAAAATACACATTGGTAAACCTACTAATGGCAGTGTTTAACACGCTATTGTTGTATTGCTTAGAGCTAACGCCATTTCCATTGCCTTGCGTAACCAGTCTGCCGTTGTTGTCGTATATATAATTACTTCCATCAAACTCCAAAGTATTTAGGTTTGGTCCATAAGAAAAGATGTTTCCTGTTTCTGGTCCTAAAAAAGCAATAGATCTATTTTCGGTGGCTCCTTGGCTGTAGGAAGATTGTAACTTTGGTAAGTTACTTTCCTTAACAAACTGAAAGCTTAAGTTAGATTTTACTCCAACCTGAAAATAAATATCTGGATTAAAATAGGTTAGGTTAACATGTTCTGGGTCAAGATGAATATCTTTTATTCTATGCAAAGCATTGTAGTTGTCTTTTTTGTTATAGCTATGCTTTGAATCTGCTATGGAAGGTATTTTAAAACGCTCCTTTTTTTTGTTTTTTAAAGCTTCACTATAAGCGTCAGTTTCAATAGATTTCACTTTTACTCGCTTAACCGCTGTTTTTTGTATGGCTCCGAACATATCAGCTGTCACTGTAATTTCTTTAGGATCCATACCAACATAGCTAATAACTAAAACATCACCTACATTACATTTTATACTGTAATTTCCATCAAAATCGGTTTGTACTCCATTGGTTGTTCCTTTAACAAATATATTTGCTCCAGGCAAAGGCAAGCCGTCTGATGAAGTGGTTAGTGTTCCTGTTACCGTTCCTTCTTGAGCAAAACAGAATACTGGGAATAATATGAGCAATACGAATATTTTGAATGTAATTTTATTCATAATTGTGTGTGTTGGTTGATTTCAAATGTATAATCAACTTCATTGGTTATAAATAAGAAATGAGTAAAGTACCCAAACGAATGAGTAAAGTGTATAAAGCAAAAAAAACTTCACCATTTCTGATGAGGTTTTTATTGTATTTTTCTTAGTACTAGTGGAGCATTCTGCGCCATAACGCTTAGTTGTCCAAATAGACATACTTAAAAAGAGAAGTTACCCGTTGTACATTTTGAAAAAATTCGTCAATTCGAGTGGATTTTACGACTGATAAAGAGTAAAATCAGTATCGAGAATAGAATTTTTTAATTTAAACAAGTTCTCGATACAATTTTAGGTATCTTCAAACAAAATATATTTTGTTTTCGATAATCTCAAAATCACTCGAACTGACGCTTAATTATGATTTTGAAATCAAAATGCACAACGGGTAGAAGTTATAAATATCTAAGAACTTAAATTCATTCGGCATTACAAACCGTACTTTTGGTTACCTTATCCCATATTTACTTAGTAACTTTAGAACTTTAAATACTTTTAACTTTTAAACTAAAAAATATGTCTCATAAAATCACAACCCAATGGAAAGGTGGAATGACCTTTGAATCTGATAACCCAAGCGGAAAAACCGTAATTATGGACACTGATGTCGAAGGGCAAGAACGAAATGGGCTTTCACCAAAGGCTATGATGCTATCCTCATTGGCAGGTTGCTCAGGATTAGATGTTATTTCTATTTTAGATAAAATGAAAGTTGAAATAGATGATTTTAAAATGGAAGTTTCTGGTGAACTTACCGATGAACATCCTAAATATTATCATTCTGTAAAAGTAGATTATCATTTTTACGGAAAAGATTTAAACGAAAGTAAATGTGAAAAAGCAGTAAATCTCTCTGTTGAAAAATACTGTGGAGTTATGGAAATGTTTAGACAGTTTGCTAAAGTTGAAACAGAAATTCATTTTCATTAATTTATAAAAGTTCCCTTTTGGGGAATTTAAGGGGCTATTTTTATGCGCTGGACACTAAAACCAAAACCAGAAACTTCAAAAGTTGAAACTTTAAAAAATGCACTTCAGGTTGATGATGTTGTGGCAACATTATTGTTGCAACGTGGCATCGAAACCTTTGAAGAGGCTAAAACGTTTTTCAGACCAAGTTTTGAGGATTTACACAATCCATACCTCATGAAGGATATGGATAAGGCCGTCACACGCATAGAGCAAGCTATAGCAGAAGGTGAAAACATTTTGGTTTACGGAGATTATGATGTTGATGGTACTACTTCGGTGGCTTTAATGTCTTCCTATTTAAAAACCAGAACGGCAAATGTAGCCACATATATTCCAGATCGCTACGATGAAGGTTATGGGGTGTCTTACCAAGGTATCGATTTTGCAGATGATAATGGTTTTAGCTTAATCATTGCTTTAGACTGTGGTATCAAAGCCATTGAAAAAGTAGCTTATGCTAAAGAAAAAGGCATCGATTTTATCATTTGCGATCACCATAGACCAGGTGATGAAATTCCGGATGCGGTTGCTGTTTTAGATCCAAAACGAGACGATTGCGAATATCCATTTAAAGAACTTTGTGGTTGTGGAGTTGGCTTTAAGTTGGTAACGGCTTTGGCTTCAAATCAAGGACAAACCGTAGAAGATTTAACCGAATATCTTGATTTGGTTGCCACAGCTATTGGTGCTGATATTGTACCTATTGTTGGTGAAAACAGAGCGCTAGCCTACTTTGGTTTAGAGGTGATTAATAGCAATCCAAGACCAGGTATGAAAGCCATAATTGCCGAGGTAAAAAAAGACAAGCTTACCATTACTGATGTGGTGTTTATCATTGCGCCTCGTATAAATGCCGCAGGTCGCATGAAACATGGCAATCATGCCGTAACTTTATTAACCGAAATAGATTTTAATCTTGCAGCAAGTTATGCTGTAGATATCGATCAATTCAATACAGATCGCAGAGAAACCGACCAACAAATTACCGAAGAGGCTTTAGTTCAAATTGAAAAAAACAATGAACAAGAGCGTTTTACAACCGTAGTTTATGACAAAAACTGGCACAAAGGTGTTATTGGTATTGTGGCTTCGCGTTTAACAGAAACTTATTACAGACCAACTCTGGTATTTACAAAAAGTGGCGATAAGTTAGCGGCTTCAGCACGTTCTGTAAAAGGTTTTGATGTGTATAACGCATTAGAAGCTTGTGGTGAATTTATAGAACAATTCGGAGGTCATAAATATGCTGCTGGTTTAACCTTGTTACCAGAAAACTATGAGGCGTTCAAAGCTAAATTTGAAGCTGTTGTAAAGGAAACGGTTGATCCAAAACTTCTAACTCCAGAATTAAAAATCGATTTAGAAATTAATCTCAACCAAATTGATGATAAATTAATGCGGATTATTCGTCAGTTTGCTCCATTTGGACCAGGAAATATGACACCAGTCTTTATGACTCAAGGCATTCAAGATACAGGTTGGGGAAAATGTGTTGGTGAAGGAGATAAACATTTACGTTTTACAGGAATGCAAGCCAACAGTAATTCTATAGTGTGCATTGGTTTTGGTCTTGGCGATAAATTAGAATTGATAAAAGACAAAAAACCATTTGATGCTGCGTACACTATAGATGAAAATCATTGGAATGGTAATGTTAGCTTACAGTTAAAATTAAAGGATATTAAAGCATAAGATTTTGGCAAAAACAGATCCGTACGCAGCACTCCGCTTTAAAGAATTCAACATCTTTCTTTTAGTAAGATTTGCCTTGGTTTTTGGTTGGTCTATGCAATTTGTGGTTATAGAATGGCAAGTGTATTCTTTAACTAATGACGAACTAAGCCTTGGAATTATTGGGCTTTGCGAATTCCTTCCAGCATTCTTTCTAGCACCTTTTGCAGGTCATATTGTGGACAGAAAAGAGAAACGTAATCTTTTCACAGTTTGTATCGCCTTATTTTCTTTAATAAGCTTTGGCTTGTTTTGGTTAACTTCTGAAAATGTTGAAGCCTCTTGGGAAACCAAAAGTATTTTAATAGGCATTTACGGTTTAGTCTTTTTTGGAGGAGTCTTAAGAGCCTTTTTTGGACCAACTATTTTTTCATTAATTGCTCTGATAGTTCCGAAATCAGCTTACCCAAATGCTGCAACTTGGAGTAGTAGCACATGGAAAGGAGCTGCTGTTTTTGGTGCATTATGTGGTGGTTTTCTTATTGCATGGATAGGAGTGCATTACACGCTAGGAATTATTTTTGGGTTAGTGATGTTGGCTTTGGTGTTGGTTTTTCAAATTGGTAAAAAACCGATTTTAAACAAAGCTACCAACGAATCCATGAAAGAAAGTTTAATATCTGGAATCAAGTTTGTGTTTAATGACAAAGTGATTTTAGGTGCACTAACTTTAGACATGGTTGCCGTATTATTTGGTGGAGCGGTTGCTATTTTTGCTGTCTTTGCAAAAGATGTTTTAGATGCAGGACCTAAAGGCTTCGGAATTTTGAATGCCGCATTATCATCTGGAAGTATTATTACCATGGTAGCCACAACCTATATTCCAATTACAAAGAATACAGGTAAAAAACTGTTGACAGCCGTTTTTGGATTTGGTGTGTTTATGATCATTTTTGGGGCTTCAAAACTAATGTGGCTTAGTGTTATTGCTTTATTTTGTTCTGGTGTGTTTGATGGTATTTCTATGGTAGTTCGCCAAACCATTCTTCAACTTAAAACTCCAGACCATATGCGAGGACGTGTAGGTGCTGTAAACTCTATGTTTGTGGGTTCTTCTAACGAACTTGGTGCGGTTGAAAGCGGTGTTGCAGCAAGAATATTTGGTGCTCCTTTGGCTGTTGTTCTTGGCGGTTCGGTAACGTTACTAGTTGTAGCTATAATGAGCTTGAAAAATAAACCACTTCGCGAACTCGATTTACAACAAGATGTTGAGGAGCATTACGATGAAGTAAAAAACTAGTATTCCTTCAACTCAAAAGTTTCTCCATCAAAAACGCCATAAGTGTAATATTGAATCCAATCTCCTAGATTAATGTATTTTGAGCTGTCATTGAGCTCAATATCTAAAGGCAAATGTCTGTGACCGAAAATAAAATAGTCGCGATGCTTTTCTTCGAGTTTACGTTTGCAATAAACGACTAACCATTCTTTGTCTTCACCTAGAAATTTAGCATCATCATCACCAGAAATCAGCTTATTTTTTACTGAAAAGTATTGCGCGATTCTTACACCAATATCTGGATGTAACCATCTAAACAACCATTGAAAGAAAGGATTGGTAAAAACTTTCTTCATGCGTTTATAGCCTTTATCTTCTGGACCCAAACCATCTCCATGACCAATAAAAAAAGAGGTGTTATTGAAAGTAAATTCTTGTGGTTTATGAAAAACAGGAATATTCAATTCGTCTTCAAAATAACCATTCATCCACAAATCGTGATTACCAACAAAAAAATAAATTGGAATTCCTGAATCCGTGATTTCTGCCAATTTACCCAAAGTTCTGGTAAAACCTTTTGGGATAACGGTTTTGTATTCAAACCAAAAATCAAATAAATCTCCCATCAAAAAAATGGCAGCAGCATCTTTTTTAACTTCGTCTAACCAAGCCACAAACTTTTTTTCACGAGGTCTGGACTTGTCACTCGTAGGAGCGCCAAGATGATTATCTGAAGCAAAGTATATTTTTTTGCCTTTCGGGATTTCTATGTGATGATTTTTACTCATTATCAGAAGCGTACCATTCTGCAAAGCTGGTTGCTGTCTCTTGAAGTTTTAAGGAGTGTAATTTAATATTGTCTGGTAAACGTTCTTTTATTTTCTCAGCAAAGTCAATCACCATCATTTCACTTGTAGGCTGATAATCTACCAGTAAAACATTGTGACCTCTGTCTTGTAACTCTTTTGCCAATTCTACATGAGGTGTGTTTTTGTTAAAGACAGTGGCGTGGTCAAAAACATCTACGATTTCCTCTTTTACAATTTTCTTTAGATCACCAAAATCGATGACCATCCCAAACTTTACATTGCTGTTGTCTGAAATTGGTGTACCAATAACCGTAACGTCCAAACGGTAACTGTGCCCATGTACATTTTTGCATTTACCATCGTAGCCATAAAGTGCATGACCAGTTTCAAAAGAGAATTGTTTTGTAATTCGGATTTTACTCATTCTAATAAAATAATACTGCAAAGATATTATAAATGTAAAACGAAAGGGATTTTAGATTACATTTGCGCACTTTTTTAGAGATTTATAATGAAAAAACACTTCTTTTTTTAGACTAAATTGGAAAGTCTATTTGAATCTATTCCGTTTTCAGAAAACCCTCTGTACGAGAATATTATAACAGATCTTACATCTAAACAATTTAGCATTATAGATAACTTTTTTACGAGTGAAGAGGTTTTGGCTTTGCGTCAATCATTATTAGATAAATACGAAGAGGACGCTTTCAAAAAATCTGCAATTGGTAATAGAACCAATGAGGTTATAAAAAAGGCTATTCGTGGTGATATTATTCTTTGGATTGATGAAAATAACATCAATCTGTCTGAACAGTTATTTTTCAATAAAATTAATGACCTCAAGGATTATTTAAATAGAACTTGCTTTTTGGGTATTAACCAAAAGGAATTCCATTATGCTATCTATCCTGAAGGGACATTTTACAAGCGACACTTAGATACGTTTCAAAATGATGACAGACGAAAACTTTCTTTTGTTTGTTACCTTAATGAAGAAAACTGGAAACCAGAAAATGGTGGCGAACTCGTATTGTATTTAGAAAAAGGAGAAGAAGTTGTTTATCCTTTTCCTGGTAAAGTTGTCATTTTTGAAAGCCAAATTCTAGAGCATGAAGTAAAACCTGTTAACACTCCAAGATTGAGTATAACAGGTTGGCTAAAAACACGATAGTTATCGACGTTTACGATTGTAGAAATAGGCTACGACAAGCACTATACCTAAAATTAAAAACAAGCCGTTTCCACCTAAAAATCTAAGTATATCCATGGGTTAGTCTTTTATTCTGTTTTTGTTATATCTGTAAATGGCGTATGCTATAATTACAAGTACTACAAAAGGTAATAGAGTCCCTATAAACACTCCAATACTGTAACTGTCATCTGGAGCATCTTTAAGTTTTTGTTCTATATCTACTTCTTGAAGTAAGGTAATAAGCAAATGCATGAGATTTGTTTTAAACGTCAAATTTAAAGGTTTTCGGCAAGAGGTTTAAAAGTTTTTCTAAATTTTATGATAAGCGGTAAGCCACGTGCAATTATCCATAGTGTAAAGGCAATAAATACTCCATGAAGTTTATAATCGAAATAATCTAAAGCAAGTATTACTGGTGTAAAAACCAAAAGTGATGAGAACAATAAGACGTCTCTTAGATATTTCATTTCGCCAAGACCTTTAAAAACACCATCAAATATAAACGCTAAAGCACACAAGGGCTGCATGGCTAAAACAATCCAAAAGACCTTATAAAATTCGTGTAACACTTCAGGATCGTTACTAAAAATGTTGCCAATAGGATAATAGAGTATTCCACCAATAACGGCTATAATGATTCCGACCACAATGCCGTATTTTATAAGTTTATCACTGAGGTCAATAAGATTTTTGTAGTCTTTAGCACCAAGTAATTTTCCCGATAAAATATTACCAGCACTAGCATAACCGTCAATAAGAAAAGCACCCAAAAACCAAAGGTTAATCGCGATGGTATAAGCGGCAATATAGTTTTCTCCATATTTGGTAGCAAAACTTGTGGCCAGATATAACGCTAAATTCAATGCTAATGTTCTTATAAACAAATTAGCAATCATTAATAGAAAACGTTTTATTTCTGGATTAAATGGAAACTTTACAAGTAACGGAATATCAGTTTTCTTCAAAATATATACAGCCGAAAGCACAGCCATAATAATTTGTGCTAAAACACTTGCATAAGCTGCACCTTCAATATTGTAAGCAGGAATAAGACCTTCAATACCATACACCAGAATAACATCGAGAATGATGTTGGCTAAAGCCCCTACAATAGCAATTATCATAGGATAGAAGGTGTTTTGTAAGCCTCTAAACGTTCCGAAGACAGCAATGGTAAATAAAGTAAAAGGAAATCCAAACACACGAATGCGATAATAGTCTACACAAAAGTTAAGAATATCTTCTGAAGCATTATAAAGCTTAAATATCTGAGTAGCTAAAGGATAAGTTACCGCAATTATAATAAGGCTCAAAGAGGTGATAATAAAAATGGCTTGTGCAGGCAGGTTTTTTACCTCGTCAATTTTTCCTGCTCCGAGATATTGTGATACAATAGAAGAAATAGCACTACGTGTCTGTCCTAAAACCCAAATAAGCATCGAAAAAAACGTGCCTACAATACCAACAGCAGCTAAAGATACAGTAGCATTTTTATCCATATTACCAATGATAGCAGCATCTGTCAATGATAAAATAGGTTCAGCCACACCAGAAATTAAAGCTGGTATGGCAAGTTTATTAATGTGCTGTAATGTAATTTTTGTACTCAAAGTATTAGCTCATAACAATGAAAAGGAAATTCACTTTGTTTTGGAAAATAAACATCTCCTAATCGTTTGTAGCCGCGAATTTCGTAAAACTTTTGGTTTCTTTTGTTCTGTGAAAATGTGTCTAATCTTATAGAGCTATAATTGTTTTCTATAGCATAATTTTCGGCAAAGCTCATAAGTTGCTGTGCGTAACCTTTACCTTGAAGTCTTGGGTGTACTGCCAATCGGTGGATGTAAACATTGTTTTCGTTTTTTGTCAACCAATTTATAGGTTGGTATTCTTCATCCATAAGAGTTGAAATCACAATGCAACCTTTGATTTCATTATCAACTTCTAAAACAAAAAGTTCGTTTCTAGCTACGTCATTTTCAAAAGCCAATCGGTTAGGGTAGTGTTCATTCCATTGAAAAATACCATGTTCTATCATGTAGGCTCCACATGCTTTGGTGATGTTTAGGATGGCGTCAATATCTTCTTTTACTGCTTTTCGAATCATTAATTATGCTTACTTTTGTTTAAATTTCACTGTAATGAAAACAATACTTGTTCCTGTTGGATCTTCAAAAAATGCAAAATCACATTTACAATATGCCGTTGATTTTGCTCAAGCTTTTGGTGCTAAAGTTTACGTTGTTCAAATATATAATGTTTACACTAAAGCTGGGACAATGATAAAAGTAGACCATATACTAGAACGAGAATCTCAAGCTTTTTTAGAAGCGCATATTGCCTCAATTAATACAAGAGGAGTTGAGGTTGTTGCTAAAACTTTCAAAGGGAAGTTAATAGATACTTTAGAGAAGGTTTGTAATGCTTTGGATGTGGATTTAATTATTTTGGAACCTAGAACCAATTCTATAAAAGATGAGGTTTATTTAGGAAAAACGTCTGGAAAGATTATAAAGCGTACACAAATACCAGCTTTAATTGTTCCTGAAGGTTATGTATATAAGCCTATTGTAAAGATATTACTGGCTGTAAAATCGGCTATCATTAGAAAAGAAGGAGTATTAAAACCTTTACAGTCTATAAAAAATCAGTTTAAAGCAGTCGTTAATATTCTGTTGGTGAAAACATCATATCATATTGAAGCTGATTTTAAACTTAATGATGATTTGGTAGGCATGATTACTAATACCACTGTTGCAGAGAGTCCTTCAACTTTTCAAGCAGTGTTAGAGCATTACAAATCTAATTCGCCAGATTTATTATGTGTGGTAAGACGAAAAAGAGGATTTTTCACCAAATTATGGGAAAATGATACTATCTTGAAAAAAGATTTTCACAGTTCTACCTTACCTGTTCTGGTGTTGAGTGGACTTAAATAAAATTTGGGGCATTAGCTCAGCTGGCTAGAGCGCTACGCTGGCAGCGTAGAGGTCATCGGTTCGACTCCGATATGCTCCACAACTATTTTAAAGCTTTAGACTTATTATGTCTAAGGCTTTTTTATTTATCACCGAATTAAATTGTTCAAAATAAATAGGGAACATTATTTTTATGACTTATCTTCTTAACAAACATTATGATTGTTAAATGCCTTATGTAGTTATTATTTAGTATGTTCGCAGCTGTTTAATGCCCCTTACATGAACAAGCCCTTACTAATTATCTATTTTTTGGCGACCTCCCTATTCGCTCAAAAAACATCTTTCGATCCTGAAACCTCTGAAAAAGAGTTATTTGAATACGCTGAGTACGTAGAAGCTTATGACAAAGTGCTGTCAATTGACGAAGTTTTAGCTAGTGATACACTCAATTACAAAAAGTTAGAATCTGCAAATCATGACCTTGGTTTTACTTCAGAAAACTATTGGGTAAGATTTAAATTAGAAAATTCTTCAAATCACGATAAGCTTTATTTCTTACAAACCGCAAGAGCTATTACCGATGTTGCAAATCTTTATCAGATAGGTGACAAAATTTTAGAACACAAAAGTGGTGATCAAATTAATTTTAGTGACAGAGATGTGAGTCACAGGGAAACGGTTTTTAAGATTATTCTTCCTGCAAATACTGTACAGCAGTTTTACATGGAATTATCTAGTGATGGTGAAACCATAAATATCCCTTTAAACCTCTATGATGGAGTTTCCTTTTTTCTAAGTAATTATAGACAGCAATTGTTTTTGGGTCTGTTTTATGGAGTTTTGTTTTTGGCAGGATTAGTATATCTCTTTTTCTACGGTAGTCTTAAGAGAAAGTCATTTTTATACTATAGTTTTTATGTGTTTTCCATTGCTTTAATGCAAGCCGCTTTAGATGGTTTTATATATCAATATGTTTTTCCTTCAGGTGGTTACATTAATAGTAGAATGGTGCTTATAGCAGCACTACTTTCTAATTTTTTCTTACTAAAATATTGTGAGTACTTTTTAAATATAAAAGTCAACCTTAAGGGTTTTATGAAAGCTTACAATGTTGTTTATGGTATTATAGTAGTGTCGTTTGTAATGCTCTTTATTAGTCCAAAAACTTTTGAACTAAGTTACCCTTTAAGTAACCTTAATGGGCTTATAAGCTTGCTACTTATTCTCACTACGGTGTTTACCATGAGGTTCAAAAAAATAAAGATTGACCGTTATTTTTCTCTTGGAATATTATTCTTGGTGGTTGGACTTTTAGGTTTTGTAATGAATAATTTAGGACTATTGCCAAGTAATTTTTACACGTTGAATAGTTCTAAGTTTGGATCTGGTTTAGAGGTAGTGTTCTTATCACTTTCCATGACCAATTTAATAAAGCGATTAAGACAAGATAATGAGAAAGCACAAAAATTAGCTTTAAAAAGATCAGAAGAGATTAGTGAACTGAAAACGTATTTCATGTCTAACATGAGTCACGAGCTACGGACACCTATTAATGCCATTATGGGAATAGTAGAAGCCGAGCTAGGAAATGGTGATAATAGTATTGAAGATCGAAAGAAATATCAAACGATTAGAAATGCAAGTATAAGTCTTTTGAGTAATGTCAACGATGTCTTAGATTTTGAAAAAATAGAAAAGAACGAATTGCAATTGCGAAATGAAGATTTCAACCCATCACTAATCCTAAACCAGATTAGTGAAAACTGGAAGTTGGAAGCGCAAAATAAAGGTCTAGCTTACAATTTTGAAATGGATACCGATATACCAGCCAAGGTTTCTGGTGACGCTGATAGATTTGTACAGATTATCAATAACGTATTAAGTAATGCTGTAAAGTTTACTAATAGCGGTCAGGTAGTAATGAAGCTGAAATGTATAGACCGACCAGATAATGTATCTGAATTTTCATTTCAAATATCTGATACAGGTGTTGGAATGAATGAAGAAGATAAGGATGATGTATTTAATAGTTTTAACCAGATGCGTTTGAATCACAAACGTCAATTTGGTGGTATTGGTTTAGGTTTAACCATAGCAAAACATTTGGTTACTCTTTTTGGCGGTAAAATCAATATTGAAAGTAAAGTAGACGATGGTACGGATGTCTTTATAGAAATACCTTTAACTCAAGTTGCTGATAACAAAACTAGAGACATCGAAAACCATGTTGTCTTCGAAAAGCAAATGCATATTTTAGTTGTTGAGGATAATAAACTGAACCAAATGGTAATGCGCCAGTTGTTGAAAGGGTTAGACAATGTATCCTTTACCGTTGTTAAAAATGGAGTAGAAGCTATCGATGCATTGAAAAAGGAAGTTTATAACGTTGTTTTAATGGATCTGCAGATGCCGATTATGGATGGTTATGAAGCTACGAAACTAATTAGAAGTGGCGAATTAGGTCAAGCCATAGGAAAGATACCAATTATTGCAGTTACAGCGGATGCCATGCAAGAAACAAGACAACGCGTTATGGATTTGGGTATGAATGATTACATGACCAAACCCGTTAAAAAAGAAACACTTCTAAATAAAATAAAGCGTTGTTGCGATATCGAACTTAGTGTCGCTTAAGTATGATTTTTAGGAATTTAAAAACGTAATGATTTCGGCAACAACTTTTTGTAATTCTATTGATAATTCATCCTTCTGCCATGGATGCGAAGTATTAAAAACATGATTGGCGCCTTCAATAATTTTTAATTGACTTTTGGGATTCCATCTGTGTAGAGCTTCTGATTCTTCCAATTTTACTGAGGTGTCATCAGAACCATGAATCACTAAATGAGGAATATTAATCGACTTTGTGGCTTTTCTAATATTTAGTCGTTCTTCATTGGCTTTAAAATCTTCAAAAAATTGAAAAAAGTGTGGCATTTCTTGTTTAGTTCTACCATTGATCACATATTTTACACCATCTTTCTGCCATTTTTCAATATCGCTTTCAGAACCAAAACGTGAAGCATAGTCACTAACGCTGGCTAAGGATACCAACTTTGATATTCTATGGTCTTCAGAAGCTTTTAAAATGGTAATGCCACCACCTCGACTATGTCCAATTAATGAAATCTCGTTGATGTTTACTTTAGAGTCATTTTTGAAATGTTTTTGAATCCAATCTAGAACATCATTTAAATCATCTAATTCTTTGGTATAGTTGTTATGACCAAAAGCCTCAAGATCTGGAAAATCTATTGGGTTTTCCATAGTGCCTCCGTTATGCGAAAAATTGAATTTCAAAAAACAAAAACCCTTATCAGTTATAGCTTTAGCCATTAAATCCCAAGCTCCCCAATCTTTAAAGCCTTTATAACCATGGCAAAAAATAACGATTGGCTGATTTGTGTTTTTCTGATTATGGAATAGGTCTAAAAGAATGGGTTTCTTGTTAGTTCTTTCCATAACTATGTTTTTCTCAATAATCATTGGTCTAGTTCTTTTTCTATGAAGTCAACATCTGGATTACAGATTTCTATAATTAGATTTTTCAATTCTGTTTCAAAATTTTGAAGCGTTTCTTGAGAGATGAGTTGATCTTTTGTTCTACTAAAAGGAGTTGGTTTTTTTCCAAATTTCAAAAAGCCTTCTCCAAGATTTTTAAAAGATATTATACCACCTTCAATCGGTAATTGAATCTTATTATTTTGATGCATCATATACGCATAGCATAACACTTGAAATGATTTGCTATACTTGTCGTAATCTGTTGTAAGGTCTTCCCAATCTACAATTTCAACTTTGTTTTGCTCAACTTTTCCAGATTTGTAATCGATCACTCTTGTGATGCCATTAAACTCGTCTATTCGGTCTACTTTTCCTGTTAATTTAACCGGAAAATTTAATTCGTCAATTTTAATTTGAACATTTTCATCAGCTTCAATAACTAGAATTTTAATTTGGTTTCCAGCCTTAAGAATTTCAATTTCTAAATTAATAAAGTTGGAAATGTATCTCTGTGCAATTTCGAATATGATAAGGTTTTTTCCTTTTGAAAAATCTCCTTGATTATAAATTAACTTGAAGTGTTTGGTAACCGTTTCTTTTGTTTTTTCTTTAAATGAGTTGAGGTCTTCAATTGTTAAAAATTTTCCTTCAAGAGGTTTATAAAAATCTTCAAGAGTGTTATGAATTACAGAACCTAATGTGTTTGCAGCAATGTTCTCTTCTACGTCTTCAAACTCTTTAATCCCTAAAACCTTTTCATAATAAAAGGCTATAGGATTTCTAATGTAATTGGTAAGAGATGATGGAGAAAAGCCTTTTGCAGACAGCGCTTTTAATTTCTCAATAACAGCATTGTTTTTTGCAATTTGTTTTAAGCTATTGTTTACAACAGGAACCGATGGCGAGGCAATTTTATGTTTTATGTTATGAATGCCTTCAATATCTAATTGCGTAATAAATCTACTTTTTTCACCTCCTTTTAGTGCATCAATTTCGGTATTGTAGAGTATGTAAACATTTTTTGCGCGCTGTAAAAGTCTATAAAAATGGTAGGTATATACAGCGTCTTTTTCTTTATAGGTTGGTAGGTTGTTTTCAACCTTTACATCAAAAGGAATAAAGGAATTATTTGTTTTTCCAGATGGCAAAATGCCTTCATTAACCGAACTTATAATGATGGTTTCAAAATCTAAAACACGAGATTCTAACATTCCCATAATTTGTAAACCTTCTAAGGGTTCTCCTTTAAAGTCTAAAGTTTCAGAACTTAGTAATTCTTTAAAAATGGTATGTAAGGTTGCAACAGTTTTTAAATGTTTGTACGTACTATTTAATTCAGTTAACTGATTAAATAATTGATTGAATCGGTAAAGGTATTCTAATTCAAGTTTATTGGAATTTTCAGTATAGTTTGCCTTCATCTTATAAATAAGATTTGAGCAATTTTTTAAAGCAATAAGTGCATTATCTACCCACGAATTGAATAAAAAACCTAGCAAATCAACGTGAAATTTAGCTAACTTTTTTAATTGTTCTGAATCTGCATAAACAATATTGTTTTTTTGAATATGGGCAATAATTTCATCAGCTGTGTTACGATTTTCATGCTGAAATAGTCCATGAATAGATGGGTGAGAAAGTATGGCAACAATATCTTTATAATAGAAGTTTTTAGGGTTGTGTTTATGAATCGAAAATAACTTTTCAAATAATGACGCAATTGGTGTAAACTTTAAAGGTAAACCCATAGTAACATTTAAAGCCTTAACACTTTCCGGAATTGAGTTAAGAACAGGTACTAAAAGATTTTCTTCTCCTAATATGACGGCTGTTTTAGTAAGATTTTCATTTGTTTGGCTAAGATGTTCTAAAAGCTGCCCAATATATTTTGCCTGTCCAACAAGTTTAGGAACACCAATGACCTCAATGTTTTTTTGTGCTTTGTAATGCGATGTTATCCAATTGAAAGAATGATTTTTAAAGTATTTCCATTGTGCTTTATGAACTCTTGTGAAAATCCCTGCATCATGTATGGGATCATTTATAAAAGTACTGTCAATATCCCAATAGATATTAGCTAAATCACTTTGTAGTAATCCTTGGATAATTTGTGATTCAGATTCATTGAGTGCATTAAAACCAAGAAAAATATGTTGTACTTCGCTATTGTTTTCAATGTAGATTTCTAGGTTATCTACAGCTTCTCTGTAAATTAAACCTTGATAACCTTGTTTGTTTTCAAGAAGGGTCTCGGTATAGGCTAAATAGTAATCTTTTAAACGCTTCCAGAACATAAGATGACGTTTTACGATATCAGTTTGCTCTTTTTCTACCGACCAATGATCTAGCTCTTTTATAGCACTTAAATAATCAAAAATCTTTTCTTGAGGGATTAAGTAACGATCTATTTCATTAAAGTCTTGAAGTAATATTTGTCCCCATTTAGAAAAACTGTCAAATGGTTCTAAATCTTTTTCACTTGTAGTTTTTTTGTAAACATCGAATAAAATGAAAAGTAGATCAGTATTGGGTATGTTTTTTAATCCAGATAATTCCTCTACAAATTCTTCTATACTCAGAATTTTTGGTGCAAAAACATGCTGTTGAATTATTTGGGATAGATGATGTTTTAAAAATACACCAGCACGTTTACTGGGAAGTATAAAAACAAAATCTTCAACGTTTTCATTTTTACGTTGAAGATCTAATAATACTGATTGTATAAAACTTACCATTATATAAAAATAAAAAACGCTCCGAAACTCGGAGCGTTTTTCAAAATATATTTTAGAAAGTTATTAGTTTGTTAACTTAACTTCTACACGTCTGTTTTCAGCTCTACCAGCTCTAGTTTTGTTAGTAGCGATAGGATTTTCTTCACCGTAACCTTTAGCTGTTAATCTTTCAGCTTTAATTCCATTAGCGATTAAGTAATCTCTAACAGCGTTAGCTCTTCTATCAGATAAAGCTTGGTTAGTAGATTTAGCACCTACACTATCAGTATGACCTTCGATAGCAAAATTTGCTTGAGGGTATTCTTTAAAGATAGCTACCATTGCTTGTAATACTTGGTCAGTTTCTTTTTGGAAAGAAGCTTTACCTGTATCGAATAAGATAGTTCTAGCGTAGCTATTTAAAGTTTCCATTACTTCTTGAGTAGGCTTAATTTCAGGACAACCATTGTTAGCAGCTGTACCAGCTTCGTTAGGACACTTATCGTCTTTATCTAAGATGCCATCACCATCAGTATCTGGCCAAGGACAACCGTTGTTAGCAGCAGGACCAGCTTCGTTAGGACAGTTATCATCACCGTCAGCAACACCGTCACCATCAGCATCTGGACAACCAGCTAAAGATTTTAAACCAGCAACATCTGGACATTTATCATCTTTATCAACAACACCGTCACCGTCAGAATCAGGACAACCGTTGAATTCAGCTAAACCTGGAGTGTTTGGACAGTCGTCTTTAGAATCCTGAATACCATCGTTATCAGAATCTGGACAACCGTTGAAGATCTCTAAACCAGCTTCTTCTGGACAAGCATCGTCCTGATCATAGATACCATCACCATCTGTGTCAGTTCCTCCAAACTTGAAAGTTAGACCTACTGAATGTTGGAAATGCTTTGATAAATAGTCTTCGAAAGAATGTTTGTAAGTAGACTGTACATTTATCCCTAATTTTTCACTTAACCAAAAATTAAGACCTAATGAACCATTTAAAGTACCAGCTCCAATATCATCAACCCAAGTATAACCACCACCAACGCCAAGATAAGGGTCAATGACTTCTGATCCAAGGATATTCATAAAGCTGTAAGACACTTTACCATCCAAACCGAAATAAGTTAAATCTTCTAATCTGTCATCACCAAACTTATCTATTTTATTCAAAGAACCAGTAGCGGTGAAAACAAATCCATCACTTAAATATCTTGAAACAGATAAGGTTGAAAGAGAAGGAAGTATATTCCAGTGATCTCCTGTGTTAAAGTATTCATCAAAATAACCTCCTTGTGGTGCATCTTCTCCAACAGGATAAAAATCAACTGCGTTAGCACCAATTGTTATAGCCCATGGATTGTTTTTGTCTTGAGCATTCGAAGTGCTGAAACTCATAAGAAGCACTACGACAAATAATAATCTGCTAAGATTTTTCATATTCAAATTAATTTTAATTTTAAGTGTTAATTGTTGTCAAAAGTAAGTTGTTAAATTTTACTAACAAAGACAAATATAATAAAATATTGTTACAAACCCTTACACAAAGCCGTTTGAACCATTTTAAATTATTTCTAATGTCTTTCCAACTTTAATAAAAGCAGAAATAGCTTTATCTAATTGTTCCTGAGTATGTGCCGCAGATAATTGTACGCGAATTCTGGCTTTGTCTCTCGGAACGACAGGAAAAAAGAAACCAATGACATAGACTCCTTCTTCTAAAAGCATGTTAGCCATAATTTGAGATAATTTGGCGTCATAAAGCATTACAGGAACAATTGCAGAATCACCATCAACAATATCAAAACCTGCTTCTTTCATTCCTCTTTTAAAATATTTTGTATTCCACTCGACTTTGTCCCTTAGGGCGGTGTCGTTTTTAAGCATATCAAAAACTTTAATAGAGGCACCAACAATAGCAGGAGCTAAAGAATTTGAAAACAAATAGGGTCTAGATCTTTGACGTAAAATCTCTATAATTTCTTTTTTTGCTGTAGTGTAACCTCCCATAGCACCACCAAGAGCTTTTCCTAAAGTTCCAGTGATAATATCAATTCTTCCTAAAACACCTTTTTCTTCAAGTGTACCAATTCCTGTTTCACCAATAAATCCTGCCGCATGACATTCATCTATCATAACCATAGCATCATATTTATCTGCTAAATCACAGATTTTATCTAATGGAGCCACTAAACCGTCCATTGAGAAAACACCATCTGTTACAATGATTTTATAACGTGCTCCGTTTTTGTTTGCAGCAATGAGTTGTTTTTCTAAATCTGCCATATCATTATTTTGGTAACGATATCGTGCAGCTTTACACAATCTAACACCATCAATAATTGAAGCATGATTTAAAGAATCTGAAATTATAGCATCTTCTTTTGAAAGTAAAGGTTCAAAAACACCACCATTAGCATCAAAAGCTGCCGCGTACAGAATAGTGTCTTCTGTACCATAAAAATCAGCAATTTTCTGTTCTAATTCTTTATGAATATCCTGAGTACCACAAATAAATCTTACTGAAGACATTCCGAAACCGTGAGAATCTAAAGTATCTTTAGCTGCTTGCACTACATCTGGATGAGATGATAATCCTAGGTAATTGTTAGCGCAAAAGTTAAGTACTTTTTGGCCTGTATTTAAAGTGATTTCTGCTCCTTGAGGTGAGGTTATTATACGCTCTTCCTTAAAAAGGCCAGCATCTTTAATAGACTCAATTTCTTGTTGTAAGTAATTTTTAATATCTCCGTACATAGTTTTTATATTAAGTTACACAAAGATACTAAGTGTATTTTAGACTTCAATGACATCAATCGTGTCATTTATATAGACCAATATTTTTTTGGTTACAGAGAGGTTCATTTGATTAAGAATTAGTTCATATCTCTCCAATTGTTTTGCATAACTAGGCTTATGTGCACCAGTTTTATAATCTATAATGACAACCTCTTTTTTTGAGTTAATATTCAAACGGTCTGGTCTTATTATTTCACCATAATTAGTCACAATATCTTGCTCCATGTAAATGATGTAGTCATCATTAAAATAGGTGCTTAATTTAGGGTGGTCAGTAACCTGAGAAACAAGTTCTTTTAAAGATTCTAGCTGTTCACTTTGAATATCACCAGACATCAACACCTCTTCCATGGCATAATCGATATCTTGGTTGGTTCTTACTTTGGACAAAATTAAATGCACAAGATTACCTCGCTCAATAGCTTTTTCTTGTTTAGTGTCCCACAATAGACCTTCTTTGGTGATTATTTTAAGATTATGATTTTCTTTTGGCACAGATATCAAAGGAATGGTATTTAAACTGTCTTTGGCTTCAGTTTTAAGTGAATTTTTTTCTGCCTTTCCAAAAGTATAAACGAGTTGATTGTCATTCCACAGATGTTCTTCTTTTAGATATGAAATAAACATCCCAGAAAAGGTGTTTTCTTTCACCACACCTTTAGTTGAAATATCTTTTTTTGAAATAATATAAAGCTGTTTTTCGGCCCTTGTCAAGGCAACATAAAGAAGATTAATGTTATCTAATTCTAATTTTGATTGTCTGTTTTGATAAATTTCTCTTCCCGCTTCACCGAATTGTTCAACATTCTTATTGTAGTTAATTAACAAGGTTTCAAAACCATTATAATCATCTTTATTTACTGGAAACCAAATTTTTGGCTCTAGCTCTCTATAGATGTCTAGTTCAGCAAATGGAAAAATAACAATAGGGAATTCTAGGCCTTTCGATTTATGAATAGTCATGATTTCAACAGCATTAGTATTGTTTGGCGACACTATACTTAATGCGTCTTTCTTATTTTCAAAATAAGTAACAAAATCAACTAAATCAGAATTTCTCTTTTGCGTAAATTCTAAAACAATATCTAAATAAAACTGAACGTAAGCATCAGATTCCTTGTTAAGCTGAAAACGTCTCACTAAGTCTTCTATAAGTTCGTACAACGGCTGTTGAAGTAATTTTTCTTTATCTAAAAATATATTTAAATCTTTAAAACCCTCAAAAAAGTTTGATAAGTCTCTTTTGAGATAACTTTCAAAAAAGAGATGCTGATCTTCAACCTGATGTTGCTTAGCTAAAAAGGATAATAACTCAATTTTAAGTTCATCATTATTTGGTTGAATTAATAGCTTCAGGAAATTTGAAAGGAAGTCAACCTTATCAGAATTTTTCAGCAAAAGTGTTTCAGAAGAGGTAATTTTCACTCCTTTTTCTGTAAGATAATTGGCGATCTTAACACCTTCTTTTTTCTTTCTTACCAAAACACAAATATCGCTTAATGCATAATCATTATCTAAACAGTGTTGTATAGTTTCTAAAGTTTTAACAGCATAAAGTTCAGCGGCATCATCTTCCTTTTGAATATCCAAAAATTGAAGATTAACATAGCCTTCGTAATCTGAATGCTGATTTTGACTTGAATTTTGATACAAGTCCGCATAATCATCAAGGCTAAAATAGCGTTCACTCAAAAATTTAAAAAACGAATTATTAAAACCAATAATCTCTTTTGAGCTTCTATAGTTGGTCTCTAATGCTAAGACATTAGGTTCAACATGAAAAGGGTTTACAGTTTTGTTATATAGATCAATAAACTGCTCAGCTTCACCGCCACGCCATCTATAAATTGCTTGTTTGGCGTCGCCGACCAGCATTGTGGTGCCGTTTGCAGAAGATAATGCATTATCTAATAAAGGCACCAAGTTTTGCCATTGTAAAGTTGAAGTATCTTGAAACTCATCAATAAAATAGTGCTTAAACTTTTCTCCCAAGCGTTCGTAAATAAATGGTGTGGGTTGGTTTTTTATTTCATTGCTAATGATTTTATTAAATTCTGAAATAAGCATTTTATTTTGCTCTTCTTTTAAGGAGTCTAATTCCTTTTGAATGGCATTTAAAACTGAAAGCGGTGTAATATTTCTGTAGACAGCTTTCTTAAATTTTACCTCGTAAATCAGAGCTTTAGTTTTTGTAAAAGCATCGGATAAATTTGGTTGAATACTCTCAATAGTTGAAGCGATAAACTCAGTAACACGTTTTGGGTAGAGTACATTCCCTTCGATTAAATCTGTTTGCCAATTAGAGTCGAAACTTACATTATAATCTTTTCGCTGTAGTTTTTCAAAATGATTTGGTAATGATTTACGGTTAAAATCATCGTATTGTAAACCACATTCGTTTATTAAATTCAATGTGGCTTCAGCAGTTTCTACAATGAGATTTTCAATTGTTTTTATCTGACTAACAAGCTGCTTTTTTAAGGCTTTAAAATCTTCTAGTGATTTGTTTTTTAGCGTGTTTAATGCGGTTATGTCATTTTCGTTAACAAGTAGCTTTGCTATTTTATTAAAATCATAACTAATATCCCAACTTTTATCATCATCGGCTTTTTCAATAGCAAAATCCACCAACAGATTTGTTAAGTTCTCATCACTTCCTGCTCTAGAAATTAAACGATCTACAGCTTCATTAAGTAGTTGATCTTGGTCTAATTCAACTTCAAAATTTATGGGTAAATTAAGGTCGTAAGCAAATGTCCGGATGATTCTGTGTGTAAAGCCATCAATCGTAGAAACATCAAAACCACCATAATTATGAACAATATGTTTTAAGATTAGTTTGGATTTGTTGTGAAGTTTTTCTGGCGAAATAGAAAGTTCATTACAGATAGCCTCAAACATTGGGTGAGGTTCGGTTAAACTTTTCTCAGATGAAAACAGCTTTAGCATATCTATAATACGCGCTTTCATTTCACCAACCGCTTTATTAGTAAACGTAATGGCTAGTATGGTTTTAAAGCGATCTAAATTATTGGATTGTACCAATATTTTTAGATATGATTTGGTTAGTGTAAATGTTTTCCCACTACCAGCTGAAGCGTTATAAATCTTATATGTTGACTCTTTCAAAAGATAAATTTTATACCAAAATAGGGAATCTTAATAATTTATTTAGAACTTCTTAATGTCAAAGTTGTAAATTTGTTAAGAATCGAAATATTAACAAAAAAATCAAAAAATATTATGGCTTTTGAATTACCAAAATTAAAATATGCATATGATGCTTTAGAACCAAATATTGATGCTCGTACAATGGAGATACATCATTCAAAGCACCATAACGGATACACAACAAAACTAAATGCTGCAATTGAAGGAACAGATTTAGAAGGAAAAACAATAGAAAATATCCTTATCAATTTAGATATGGATAATGCTGCTGTTAGAAATAATGGTGGTGGATTTTATAACCACTCATTATTTTGGGAAGTAATGAACCCTGAAGGAAAAGGGCGTTTATCAGGAGAATTAAAAGATGCTATTGAAGCTGAATTTGGTTCTTTTGATGCTTTTAAAGATGCATTTTCTAAAGCGGCAGCTACACAATTTGGTTCTGGATGGGCTTGGTTATGTGTACACGAAGGTGGTAAAGTAGAAGTTTGTTCTACTCCAAACCAAGATAACCCATTAATGCCAGGCGTAAGTTGTGGCGGAACACCTATATTAGGTTTAGACGTTTGGGAGCATGCTTATTACTTAAACTACCAAAACAGAAGACCAGATTATATTGAAGCTTTCTTTAATGTAATCAACTGGAATGAAGTTGAGCGTCGTTATGCAGAAGCAAAATAATATTTGATAATTTTATATTATCTTAATAAAAAATCCAAAGCATTTGCTTTGGATTTTTTTATATGTATATGTAAGAAAATAAAGATCTTACGAAGTTTTTAAAATGAAAAAGGTGAACGAGAGTGTTCACCTTTTTGCCCCAAATCTACCATAAACTTAACCTACTTATGTTATGGTGAGTCAAATATAAGTTGACATTAATTTAACTATTAAATTTTTTGGACAAACGACCTATATATTAGTCTAAGAGTGGAAAGCGTAATGTTTTACAATACTTTGAGTCGAAACAAAACTCAATAGTAAGGTTACTTAAAGTGATACTTTAAATTCAAGGAATAAAAAAAGGTGAACAGTGTTCACCTTTTTTTGCCCCAAATCTACCATGAACTTAACCTACTTATGTTATGGTGATACCAATGTAGATTTTATTTGATAAAAAGTTGCAAATATTGGATGAAATACCTTTTTCTTCGGCAAAACACCTTTTTTTCGGATAAAAAGCTTGTTTTTTGTTAATAACTAATAAGCACGTTCTTTGTTTCCTTCATAGAAATTAATAAAAGCTCTATTCACAACTCTGTTACCTCCAGCTGTTGGATAATTTCCTGTGAAATACCAATCTCCTAAATTTTTAGGGCAGGCTTTATGAAGATTTTCAACAGGTTGAAAAATGATTTTAACCTCTGCTTTTACTTCATCATCACTAAGCAATTCTGAGATTTTATCTGAAATCTCCTCGTTGGTGAACTTGTCATAGATTTCTTTCACATAGTTAATGACTTTTTTATCCTTAAGGTTAACCTGAGAAAGACACTTTTTATAAACGTCGTCAACAATACTATAAAGTCCTCGTTCCTTTAATAGTTCTAATGCAGCTCTAAAGGCAACTAAACTTTCAAGATTGGCCATATCTATACCATAACAATCAGGATATCTAATTTGTGGAGCCGAAGAAACCACAACTATTTTTTTAGGGTTTAGTCTATCCATCATTTTGATGATACTCTTTTTAAGCGTTGTACCACGTACAATACTATCATCAATAATAACTAAATTGTCAGTTGGTTTTATAACACCATAGGTTACATCATAGACGTGAGCTACTAAATCATCTCTACTGCTGTCTTCAGTGATAAATGTTCTTAGTTTGGCATCTTTAATAGCTATTTTTTCAATTCTCGGACGTTCAGATAGTATTTCTGTGACGCGCTCTGCGGACAACTTACCATTACCATCTAAAATAGATTGAGTTTTTTTCTGATTAAGATGTTCTTCAACGGTATCAATCATTCCAAAGAATGATGTTTCTGCTGTGTTTGGTATGAATGAAAAAACAGTATTTTCTGTATCGTTATCTATAGCTTCAAGAACTTTTGGCATTAATAATCTACCCAGTTCTTTTCGTTCTTCATAAATTTCGGCATCACTTCCTCTAGAGAAATAAATACGTTCAAAAGAACAAGCTTTTCGCTCTAAAGGTTCAAGTATTTTCTTGATTTGGATTTCACCAGACTTTTTAGTGATGATAGCATGTCCTGGATCTAACTCTATAACGTCTTCAAAAGGTACATTAAACACGGTTTGAATAACTGGTCTTTCTGATGCTACCACAACAACTTCATCATCTTTGTAATAATAAGCTGGACGAATTCCTGCAGGATCTCTAAGTACAAAAGAATCACCATGACCTAAAAGACCTGCCATAGCATAACCTCCATCCCAGTTTTTAGCAGCACGCTTCAGGATTTTTCCAACTTTTAGGCGTTCTGCAATAAGTGGAGAACATTCTCTTTTGTTATAGCCTTCTTTTTTAAGGTCTTTATATACTTTACTTACAGCATCATCCAAAAAGTGACCTATTTTTTCCATAACGGTAATAGTATCGGCTTTTTCTTTAGGATGCTGACCAATATCAACTAAATTATCAAAGAGCTCGTTAACGTTGGTCATGTTAAAGTTACCAGCTACAATTAAATTTCTATGCATCCAGTTGTTTTGTCTTAGGAAAGGGTGTACACTTTCTACACTATTTTTCCCGAAAGTTCCATAACGAACATGTCCAAGTAAAAGCTCACCTACGTAAGGAATGTATCTTTTTTGAAGCTCAACATTGTCTTGGTATTCAGGATGTTTTGTGAGCTCTAAATTAATACGTTGGTTAATTTGGGCAAAAATATCTTGTATAGGTTGCTGAGCGATAGATCTTACTCTACTGATATAGCGTTCACCTGGATGTGTATCTAATTTTATACTTGCAAAACCAGCACCATCTTGTCCACGGTTGTGCTGTTTTTCCATCATTAAATACATTTTGTTTACACCATAGAAAGCACTACCGTATTTTTCCTTGTAGTATTCTAAAGGTTTCAAAAGTCTAATAAGTGCTATACCACACTCATGTTTTAAAGCGTCACTCATACCTATGTAATCTGCTATTAATATATAAATATCTGCTTTACTGGTGTAAGCAGAATAAAAAACGCGCTCAGTTTAGAGCGCGTTTGTTTATGTTAATTCTATTTCAAATTGTGTTAGACTCTTAAATTGGTCTAATCGTTTGTAAATTTCTTCGTCATTAAGATTCAGCATGCGTTCTGTGCCAAATTTTTCTACACAAAATGAGGCTAACGTAGATCCGTAAATAACTGCTGTTTTCATATTCTCGAAAGAATAATCTCCTGTCTTGGCTAAATAGCCTGCAAATCCGCCTGCAAAAGTATCACCAGCTCCAGTTGGATCAAAAACCTCTTCTAATGGTAAAGCAGGAGCAAAGAATACATTACCATTATGAAATAATAATGCACCATGCTCACCTTTTTTAATAACGACAAACTTAGGTCCCATTTCATGAATTTTTCTAGCGGCAACAACTAAAGAGTATTCTCCTGTTAATTGTCTAGCTTCTTCATCGTTTATGGTGATAACATCAATTTTTGCAATGGTTTTGTGCAAGTCTTCAAGCGCACAGTCCATCCAAAAATTCATAGTATCTAAAATAACCAGTTTTGGTTTTTCAGTCATTTGATTTAGGACACTCATCTGTGTTAAAGGATGAAGGTTTCCTAACATTACCACTTCAGCATCTTTGTAATTTTCAGGAACTACAGGTTCAAAATCAGCTAAAACATTTAATTCTGTTGCTAAAGTATCACGAGAGTTCATATCATTATGGTATTTACCACTCCAAAAGAATGTTTTACCATCTTTTACGATTTCAACACCAGAAACATCGATGTTTCTATCAGTCATTAAATCCAAGTATTCTTGAGGAAAATCACCACCAACCACAGAAACTACAGCCGAATCTACATTAAAGTTTGAGGCTGCAAGACCTATAAAAGTACCTGCTCCTCCAAGGATTTTATCAGTTTTACCAAATGGAGTTTCAATAGCATCAAAAGCTACAGTACCCACAATTACTAATTTGCTCATAAAGCGTTTTGAAAATTTGTTGCAAATATACAGTTTTTAGTTGCTAAAAAACGAATTAAATTTTGTGATTAGGCGTGGTTTTGTGAGTAAATCTAGTTCTTCAAAAAGTAAAGATGACGTATCTTTATAGCTTTTATCAACAGCTTTTATGAGATTTAGTTATTCTATTTTTTTATTGTCTTTGTTGCTAGTTAGTTACAGTTCTGTGGCAAGGTCACAGAATATAACAAGTAATGCAACCAAACGATTGATAGAGCTAGACAGCTTGTGCGATAGTCAGTTAAAAAACGATTCTCTGCTAAAGGAAACAATAACATTGGCTAAACAATTAAAAAAGTACGACATTGCTGTTAAGCAAAGCGCTAATCTTATCCGTTTTTTTAATTATGAAACCAATACAAAGCACCAAGGTAAATTAGTAATTTCCGAAACAAAACCTTTATTACCCTATGTTAATGATAAGGAATTGGTAGGTAAATATTTCTTTGAAGTTGCAGATTTGCACTACTATTTAGGTGAATTTGAAGCTTCATTAGAGAATTACGATAGCGCTTTTTATTATGCCAATAATAGAAGCACGTCTTTACAAGGGCTTTCAAAATTTGGAAAAGGTATTGTGTATGTTGATAAAGGTGAATTCGGAAAAGCATCTTTGGCTCTACAAGAAGCTATAGCATATTTTCAAGCAGATAAGGATACTTTAAATTGGATTAATGCCAAAAATTCTATGACCATCTTATATGGAAAAAATGAATTTTATAATGATGAAACAACAGAGCGAAAAGAGCTTATAGATTTAGCATTAAAATATAAAAACTACCCTAGCTTACCCAGCGTTTACTATAATGCGGCGGCTAGTGCCAATAAGAAGGGGAATCAAAAACTGAGGATAAATTATTTAAAAGAAGCTTTGGAGGTTAATAAAGATTCTGACTACAAAGAGTTTTTTTTACCAATTTTAAAAGCCGGTTTAGTATCAGCATATGCCGATAATGATAGCTTGGCAAAAGCCGAAGAACTTCTAGGTGATATTGAGAAAAATTCTAATGACATTTCTGGTTACAATGAATCGTTCTATATAGATGCTAAAATGCGATTAGCTTTTATGAAAAAAGAATACTTAGAAGCTAAAAACTATGCCGAACGCTATTTATTGCTCAAAAAACAGAGTCAAGAATTTGAAGAAATACAACAAGCGGAAAGATTTCTATCCAAAATCTATAAAAGGACAGGAAACTCTGAAAAGGCCTTAGAACATTTTGAAAATTATACAGCTTTAAAAGATTCTATCTTAGGTGTTCAGAGAGCTAGAATTCTAAGTTATTATCAAACATTATATGAAACCGAAAAACGCGATTTAAAAATACAAGCACAACAAAGTGATATTGATCTTCTAGCAACAAAAAACAAGCTAAAAACACAATGGTTGTTATTTGGCGGACTAAGTCTAGTAGGTTTATTTGCTTTTATATCTATACTAAGATCTCGCAGTTTTGCCAAAAAAGAACAGAAACTACAAGAAGAGTTAACGCAAAACATTATTGCATCTCAAGAAGAAGAACGAAATAGAGTTGCCATGGAGCTTCATGATAGCGTAGGTCAGCAGCTCATTTTATTAAGCAGAAAAGCACAAAATTTAAATGATGAAGCTCTAAAAGAGCTCACCAAACAAACCTTAGCAGATGTCAGGTCTATTTCCCATGGATTGTTTCCTGTTGTACTAAAACGACTAGGTTTTTCGGCAGCCGTTCAGGATATGGTCAATAATTTAGATGAAGAATCTGATGTTTTTTTCACCACAGAAATAGATCCTGTAGATGAATCTCTAACAGAAGATAAAGCATTGCATTTATATAGAATCATTCAAGAGTCTCTAAACAACATTGTAAAACATTCAGAAGCTAAAGCTGTTTCAGTAGAAATTTTTAAAAATGAACAAGAAAAAGTTGTGCTTAAAATAAAAGACAATGGTAAAGGTTTTGACTTTAATGAAAAATCTCAAAAAAGTAAAAGTCTAGGTATCAAATCCATACAAGAGCGATGTAAAATCATTTGTGCAAATCTTAAAATTACCACTGCTATTAATGAAGGAACCGAAACAAAAATAGTAGCATAAACTATAGCTTTTAAGTATTTTTGTTGAAATATACTTACATGACTAAAGCCAATATTTCTATCGTTATTGTTGATGATCATCCTGTGATGCTAAAAGGACTTCAACAGGAGCTAGAACATGTGGGTTATCAGGTTTTAGCAACAGCAACTAACGGAGCTTCGGCTATAGAAGTCATCACAACAAATCACCCAGATATTGCTATCCTAGATATTGAAATGCCATTTCTTAATGGTTTTGAAGTTGTAAAGCGTTTAAAAGCGTTAGATTTAAATACGCGTTATATCATTATGTCTTACCATAAAGAGAAAGGCTTTATTGTGCAAGCCAAAAAGGTAGGAGTCAATGGCTATTTATTAAAAGAAGACAGTATTCAAGATATAGAAAAATGTATTGAAGAAATTGTAAAGGGCAATACATTTTACAGTAGTTCTTTTACAGATGATTTTGAAAAAACTGCTAGCGAAGAGTTGAGAAAAATTGCATTATTAACACCTTCTGAAAGAACAATACTAAGGCTCATAGCACAAGAAAGAACCTCTATAGAAATCTGTGAGGTATTAAGTATATCAAAACGAACCGTTGAAAAACACAGATCTAATATCATAGCGAAGTTAGAACTAGATTCCTCTGCAAATACATTAATAAATTGGGTTCAATTTCATAAAGAATTAGTGTTATCTCTATAGTTTAAGTAGTACGTACCCTACGTAATATCTGCATTTACTACGTATTTTATTAGGGCTTTTTCATCTCTACTTTTGTGGCGATTCAACTTAACCTATCAGCCATGAAAAAAAATACTTTAATTTTTTCGTTTTTTCTATTCACCCTATTGGGTTTTTCACAAACTGAAACATTAACACCTAATGGGGATTTAACGAGTAATGATATTACCTATATTAATTTTACAGACCCTAATCCAAGAACAAGATCTCTGGCTTCAGGATTTCTTCCTTTATTAAGTAGCGGCGCAACAGAAGTGCATTTTGCTTTAAAAGGAGGAGATGGAGGATCAGCTACTTGGGATGGAGCATTTGTAGATTTAGGTGCAAATGGTGGGCAAGGAGCAACATTATATTTTACGTTACCAATTACTTCTGAAAATGAAGGGCAACTAATTACCTTTTATCAGGGCAAACATGGAGAGAGCTACTCACACGGCTTATTAGCTAGTGGTGGCGGTGGAGGCTCTACAGGTGTTAGGATTGGTAATAATGTTATAGCAGTAGCCTCAGGCGGTGGCGGTGGGTGTGCTACTGAACTAGTACAATCTGCAGGATTAGGTGCAGGTGAGTCTTCTAATGAGGGGATTGAACTCTACTGTATTAGTGGGAATGGTTATACAAATATATCTGGTTATGGTCGTTTTACTTCGATCGATGATGTTATGTCCATGTCTGATGGTAGTACAACTCACTATTACATAGGAAATGGAGGTGGAGGTGGCTTAAATGCTAATTATGGTACAATTTATTATAACACTCATGTAAACTATGAGAGTACCCAAGGAAAGGCTTTTGCTGAAGGAGGTTTTGGCGGTTATAATATTACTGATACTTATATGAGGGGTGAAAATTGTGATTATTTATCGACAAATCCATTTATTATAAATGGCTGTAATAGTATAACAGGTACAGATGCTAGTGCTGGTGGTGCCGGATTTAGTGGTGGTGGTGCAGGAGGTGTCTGGTATGATGGTCTTTCTACAGGTACTGTTTGTGGCGGCACTAATAGATTTGCAGGTGGCGGTGGTGGTGCAGGCTATGGCGGTGGCGGTGGCGGTGGAAATCATTCTGGCGGTGGAGGTGGACAATCCTATGCGCATCCAAATATGCTTAATGATTTTGTTATTAGTGGTACTACAACAGATTCGCCTGAAAATGGTTATGTGTCTTACCAGGTCATTTATGATGACCAGAACCCTAATGCGGTTTGCCAAGACACAAGTGTGACACTCGGTTATGAAAATTATTATACAGGAATAGCTGGGCAGATTAACTTAGGTCAAGGTATTCATGGGCAGTCTTCAATAAATATTAGTGATATTGACGGTGGCTCAACCGATAATACGGCTATATCTAGTATTTCTGCTTCTCAATTAGAATTTACTTGTGATGACTTAGGAGATACTGAGGTTATACTTACTGTTACAGATCCTATGGGATTAACAGACACTTGTACAGCAACGGTTACAGTTATTGATGACCATGCGCCTGGACTTACTTGGGAGTCACACAGTTTAATTTCTTCCCCAACTTTTGGGCTTATCGACTTAGGAAATAGTTCGTCTATGACTATCAATCCGCCTACGCTTACATTTGTAGATAATTGCGCCGTTTATAGTCCAAGTATTCAACAAGCAGATTCTTTTACCGTAACTTGTAGTGACATAGGACAAACAATTATAAAAGAAGTTAGAGCTTCTGATACTTCAGGAAATGAGCGTATTTTTTATCTCAACTATACCATTGCAGCCACACCAACCGCTTTTGGACATGATATTACTAGATGGTTAGACAACACAGGGCAAGTTACCATAACACCACAAGATGTTATAGACACAGGTACTTTTAGTGATTGCTTTACATACAGCCTTGATAAAACAACGTTTAGTTGTCAAGATGTCGGTGAGAATGCGGTTACCTTAACAGTTACAAATACGCTTACTAACCAATCAGACAGTATTACTGTTGTGGTAACTATAGAACCTTTTTCATCTTTTTTAACCACGCTTTACGTAGATGCTAATTCACCAACCGAAACAGGTAATGGCTATTCTTGGAATGAGGCTTTTAGAAGTTTAGAAGAAGCTTTAGAAATACAAAAATGTAGGGTTATAGATGAAATAAAAGTCGCTTCAGGGACTTATTACCCTAGTACAAGTAGAGATTGTGATAACTGCTCGTCAGAACGCGAGTACTACTTTTTAATGAACACCGATTTTGAATTAAGAGGTAGCTACAATCCTGCAACAGGAGAGCAAGATTACAACAATCCTTCTATTTTAAATGGTGATTTAGGTGTCATTGGAGACATGACAGATAATGCGTTTCATGTATTTATGACACAAGGATTAAGCGATCAAGCCATTATAGATGGTTTTGTAATTCAAAACGGAAACGCAAACGGAAATACCAACATTACTGTGGCATCTTTTTCAAACCCACCTTATCAAGGCAATGGTGGAGGTATTTATAATGATATGTCTAATGCCATTTTTAGTAATGTCTTTCTGTATAACAACTCGGCCAATAATGGTGGTGGCGGGATGATTAATTTATATGAGTCACCACAGTTAATTAATATGGTGTTTGCTAATAACCATTCTAATACTAATGGTGGCGGACTTTATAATTATTTTTCTGGTCCAACTATTATAAACAATACCATTTACGGTAATACAGCCATACAAGGTGGTGGTGTTTACAATGACCATAATGTTACTGAAAGTATTGTTCCAACATTATATAACACGGTGTTGTATAATAATGGTTCTGATATAACAAACTACTTAACCATTATAAGTGCTAATAGTTCTCATAATTATTCTGAAAATTATACAGATAATGGTTTTGTTGCTCTTACAGTAAATCCGTTTATAGATGCTTTCAATTTTATAGGAGATGATTTCATTCCTGGAACTATGGATGACGGCTTATTACCAAGTCTTAATAGTCCATTAATAAACGCTGGTGACAATACATACAACACATTAACTACAGATATTACAGGAAATGATAGGATTAATGAAGGGATTATAGATATTGGTGCTTACGAATACAACAGTTGCTTTACATATGCATCAGGTGTGATTTTTGTAGATGTAAACGCTTCGGGAGCTAATAATGGATCTAGTTGGACTGATGCTTTTATTTCTTTAGATGATGCGCTTATAGAGGCTAAAGGCTGTAATAATGTTTCAGAAATACGTGTGGCTGGCGGAACCTACACACCAAATTCATCTAGAGCATGTACTAATTGTAGTACAGCTAGAGAAACCTATTTTTTAATAGACCAAGATATCATTATTAAAGGAGGTTATAATCCTGTAACCGAAATATTTGACGTCAATACGCCTACCATTTTAAGTGGTGATATAGGTGCCAGCTCAAATTCCGACAACACACACCATGTGCTTATTACCCAAAATCTAACAGCAAATGCGGTTATTGATGGCTTTATTATTAATGATGGCAATGCCAATGTAACAGGAAATAATTTTATAAATGCAGTACCGCTATTAAAAAATTATGGAGGAGGTATTTATAACATAAACTCTAGCCCAACCTATCAAAATATTGTTGTTTCTAACAATGCATCATCTTTTGCAGGTGGTGGTGTTTATAATCAAAATAACTCTCAGGCAACATTTATCAACGCAATTATTACAGGTAATACTTCGAGTTCTGGAGGTGGAATGCATAATACCCAATCTAGCCCAACGCTTATAAATCTTACTGTTGTTGGTAACTCGGCGCCAAGTGGAGGTGGTGGTATATTCAATTTTACGTCAGCTTCCCCTTTAATATATAATTCTGTCTTTTATAATAATGGTATAGATATTACCAACTTTAATGGCTCTGTAAACGGTAACAGTTCTCATAACTTTTCAGCTACTTATGGAGGTGTTGGTTTTACGGTTCTAAATGCTAATCCATTTGTAGATTCTGGTGATGCCATAGGTTATGACGGCTTATGGAAAACTGAAGACGATGGACTTATTCAAACACCAGATGCTATTTTAATAGATGCTGGAAATTCAAACTTTAATCCATTGGGTTTGGATATTAAAGGCGATAATAGATTTTTAGGAAATGCTATTGATGTAGGTGCTTATGAAATTGAAGGCAGTACATTAAACTTAGATGACAATCTTTTCAGCAACGCCAACATTTCCGTATTTCCAAATCCAGCTGAAAGTATCATTACCATAAAAAATGATACCCGTCAGAAAATAGAAACCTTCGAGCTTTATGATCTTACAGGAAGATTAATTAAAACCATTCGTTTTGGCGAAAACCAAGAATCATATACGGTAGATTTATCAGAAATAAACCAAAGTACATACATGGTAATTATTACTTCCAAAAACTTCAAAGTGACTAAAGTGTTAATTAAAAAATAAACTAAAGTCTTCATCATGAAAAAACATCTCAATTCCAGTTCAGTTGTATTATTAATTAGTATGTTATTTGCGTTCAACGCTTGGGGACAAATAAGCAACCCTTCTTATCCGTTGCAAAGCGATTTAAATACAAAGCTAGCACAAACAAAAGTTCCGTTAATCAAATTAGAAGATATTGATTTAAAAAAAGTAACTGCAGAAGATGTTATTGAAGATGAAAAAAACGAAAAAGCCACTAGATTCGGAATTATTATCCAAACAAATATAGGCTTTGAAAAAGGTGTTTGGGAGACACTAGCAAATGGTGATAGATTATGGAGAGTTCATATAAACCCTCAAAACGCCAAAGCAACTAACCTATATTTTGATGATTTTTTTATGCCTAATGGCGCAACATTACATGTCTATAACCCTGATAAAACAGAAGTTTTAGGAGGTTTTGGTACGCATAACAATTCAGAAAAAAACATTTTTGCAACAGCGCTTATTTATGGCGAAGATATTATAGTTGAATATTTTGAGCCAGCAGCCGTTAAAAACCAAGGAAGACTTCATATTTCTGGTGTTAATCATGCTTACAGAATGGTTAATAATCCTAAAGATACTTCAGATTATGGCAGTTCTGGTGATTGTGAAGTTAACGTAAATTGCTCACCAGAAGGCGATGGTAAAACAGAACAAAGAGATGCGTCTGTAAGAATTTTAGTTGTAGAAGATGGTTCTACGGGATGGTGTTCTGGTACAGTAATGAATAATGCAAATTTTGACTGTACCCCATATTTACTTACAGCACTTCATTGTTTATCAGGTAGTATATCCCAGTGGGTTTTTTATTTTAACTACCAAAGTACTGATTGTAGCAATGGTATCGAAACAGAAATTCCGACCCAAACGGTAACAGGTGCTACATTATTGGCAAATTATAATGGTGCAGATTGGGCGTTATTAGAGCTTAATAGCAATATTCCAGATTCTTATAATGTGTTTTATTCTGGTTGGGATATGTCAGAAAACGATTTTACTGGCGGATTTGGTATTCATCACCCAGCAGGAGATATTAAAAAAGTATCCATTTTTAATAGTACGGTATCTGTTATTTCTACACCAGAAGTACAATCTTGCAGAGAAGTATTTTGGGATGCTACTACAAATGGTCATGGTGTTACAGAAGGTGGCTCTTCAGGCTCTGGTTTATTTAATAATAATGGACATCTTATAGGGACGTTATATGGAGGATACTCTTCTTGTTCAAATACATCAGGCTCTGATTATTATGGTAATATTGCGCATCAAGGAGGTAGCAGTGATAGTAGATTAAACGATTGGCTAAACACTAGTAATTATAATATTACTTCTTTAGATGGAGCGTATTCGCCATGTAGTCAAAACAACTCAGAGTTATCAAATATAGCTATACCTGGTAATTATTTTTGTGGCAGTTCTGTAATCCCTGAAGTTAGTATACTAAATAAAAGTAGCATACCATTAACAAGCTTAACTATCAATTATCAAGTTAATTCAGAAGCTATTCAAACCTATAACTGGTCAGGAAATCTTAATCAGAATCAATCAGAAATGGTCACCTTACCAGAAGTTTTAGTAGCAGCAGATAGCCCTTTAACCTTGCAAGTGTCTACAGAAATGCCAAACGGTAGTATAGATGTATATGCAGAAAATGACATTTTAACAATTACTAGTCAACCTAGAACCGTTGTAAGTCTTCCTTATTCCGAAGATTTTCAAGCTGGAAATTTACCAGATAATATGGTTGTTTACGTAGAACCTTCCTATGGTACTAACTGGATTTATGATGCCAATGTCAACGCGTTTCAAGATGCTAGTTCTGGATCAAGTATTATGATGGATAATTATAATAATGATACTAGATATTATGAAAATTTCATAGAAACAGTCGTTGATCTGTCTGCTCAAACAGCTTCTAATCTTTCTTTTGATGTAGCCTATGCTAGATTTGATGACACTTTTTATGACGGTTTAGAGGTAAGAGTCTCTACAGATTGTGGAGTTACATACACCACGCTTTTTTCTGAAAGCGGCTCTACCTTAGCAACTGCACCAGACGCATCGGATTTCTTTGTGCCAAGTGCTTCACAATGGGCTACTAAAACGGTAGATTTGTCGGCTTATGATGGTTCAGATAATCTTATTGTAACTTTTGTAAATATTGGTGGTTATGGACAAGCACTTTATTTAGATAATATACTTGTAGAATCTTCAGAAACATTATCTGTTATAGACCAAACTATAAACAATGAGCTGCTAGTGTATCCTAATCCAACATCCAACAAATTAACGATTAAAACTAGCTATGATATTGATAAAGTAGAACTTTATAATATACTAGGTAAGAAAGTAATGGAAAGCACTAATCTTGAATTAACCCTAAACTCTTTATCTGATGGTGTGTATATATTGCAAATATATTCAGGTGAAACTAAATTGATAAAACGTATTGTGAAGCAATAATAGGTTTGGGGTATAGCTTTATTTTAAAGGAAAGTTATTTTCTGCCAAAATCTGCTGGTATTTCGCCCCAAGCTTTGGTTTCCCATTTTACAATTGTAGTAGTGTAAGTATTTTCTTTTAACCATTTTACAGCGCGATCTACCAAATCAAAAACAGGTTTGTTTTTAGCGTTTCGTTCTAATTTACTGTTGCAGTTTTTCTTTTTAACCCAACTTATGGCTGTTTTAGAGTCTGTATAAATGATTCTGTCGCTATTATGTTGTTTTAAAAATGCTAATCCATGAACAATAGCTAAAAATTCACCAATATTATTTGTGCCCTCTTCAAAAGGTCCTTGTATAAAGAGTTGCTTTTGGGTTTTGGTATCTACGCCACGATATTCCATTTTACCAGGATTACCAGAAGATGCAGCATCAACCGAAATAGAATTATAGTTAGGTTTACCTATTTTTTTAAGTTGTGCCTCAGAAAGTTCGCTTTTAAACGTTTTAGATTTTCCTATATAATCCTTTGGACCTTCTTTGTAAGCTTTTTTTGCAGCATCAAAAGAGGCGAATGATTTATACTGAGCACCTTTATAATCCTTGATTTGAGCTTTGCAGTCGTCCCAAGTTTCAAAAACACCAGTGTTGTGACCTTTCCAAACCGTATAATATTTTTTCTTTTTTTTACTCATTTACAGTTCTGTAATAATGAAATCATAGATTATAATTTACTAATTATAATTTCTAGTTTCTTAATGTCTTCAATATTTACAAGGCGTAAAGTTTGAATAAATAAATTGTCGTTGTGTATTTCAATTTCAAGACCTTGATGACTGATTATTTTTTCTGCTAGGTTCTTAACAAGTACTTTGTTGAAAGACTTTTTAATAGTAGCACATTCGTAATTATCAAAAATAATATCATTATCTTTTCTTATCCTATCGAAAAACCTCTCTACTGCAGTTTTTTCTTTGAAAAGATAATGTCCATTTATATTTGAAATTTTTAGCCAAATAAGTATATAAGACTCACTGTAATTAGAGGTGTTTAATTTTCCGACAGGCAAAATAAGTATACCCTTGTCAAACTTAAAAGGATGAGAATATGACCAATCATCATATCCACTGAGAATTTTCGTTGAATCAAGTGTTTCGATATCATCTTCAGTCAATTCACATTCTCTGAAGGATTTACTGCTTTTTAAATAGTTTATTGCATGTTGAGCCACTCTAGATTGTTCTTCAGGAATTTTTTCTAATTCATCTAAAGGCATAACTCTAAACTCATCATCTGGATAGTCTTCAATAGACCAATTTCCACTTTCAGCTTCTTCTAAAGTGAGTTTTTTTCCTGTTTCAGGGTCTATAATAAATTCATCTTTTAAACTCTCTTTAAGCTTTTTATCATATTCTTTTTCAGATTCAGTTCTGTGCGTTATCCAAGCATATGAAATATAGGTGATTAAAACAAATATTAATATGAGGATGAAATTTTCAATCACTTAATTATTCAATAAATCTTTAACAACCTTTGGAAAATGCTCCATTTCTAATAAATGAATTTTTTTAGCAACATCATCTGCGGTATCCTGTGGTAAAACTTCGCATTTTGCCTGAAAAATAGTGGCACCTTCATCGTAGTTTTCATTTACATAATGAATTGTAATGCCGCTTTCAGTTTCTTTGTTTTCAACTATGGCATTATGCACATGCATACCATACATACCTTTTCCTCCATATTTTGGTAAAAGTGCAGGGTGTATGTTGATTATTTTGTTAGGGAATGCATTAAGAATATTTTCTGGCATTTTCCATAAAAAACCAGCGAGTAATATTAAATCAGGTTTCGATGCTTTTAAGATATTTAAAACATCTTCCGTTTCTAAGAAAGCAACTCTGTTAAATGATAAGGTGCTAATTTTAAATTTCTTGCATCTATCAATAACTTTGGCATGAGGGTTGTTCGTTAGCAACTGAACAACAGAAGCTTGATTGTTATTTTGAAAAAAATCAATTAAATTTTCAGCATTACTTCCACCTCCGGACGCAAAAATTACTATACGTTTCATAGATACTTCCAATCTTCTTTTAGTTCAAGACAAAAGAAAGAATAATAATTAACAATTAGGTGCAAAATGAAAATACTTATGCCTAATTTGTGTAATTAAATACACATTTTATCGGTAAAGGTGATTTTTAAAATAAAGTTTTTTATTTTTGCCATCTAATTAAAACTTAAAATTAAAAGATTATGTCAGACATTGCATCAAGAGTAAAAGCGATTATCGTAGACAAATTAGGTGTTGATGAAAACGAAGTTGTTACTGAAGCAAGCTTCACTAACGACTTAGGAGCAGATTCATTAGATACTGTAGAATTAATAATGGAGTTTGAAAAAGAATTCGATATTCAAATCCCAGACGATCAAGCTGAAAACATTGCAACAGTTGGTCAAGCTATCTCTTACATAGAAGAAGCAAAATAATAAGTTTTTATGGAATTAAAGCGAGTCGTAGTTACTGGTCTTGGTGCACTAACACCAATTGGCAATACCAAAGATGAATATTGGAATGGTCTTGTTAATGGAAAAAGTGGTGCTGCACCTATTACATATTTTGATGCTGAAAAGTTCAAAACGCAATTCGCTTGTGAAATAAAAAACTTCGAAGTTACTGACTTTATTGATAGAAAGTTAGCAAAGCGAATGGATAAGTTTTCGCAGTATGCTATGGTGGCTTCTGATGAAGCTATAGTAGACTCAAAACTAGACCTAGAAACTTTAAACAAATATAGAGTAGGAGTAATTTGGGGCGCTGGTATAGGTGGCTTAGAGACATTTCAAGACGAAGTGTTAAACTATGCTGCTGGTGACGGTACACCTCGTTTTAACCCTTTCTTTATCCCAAAAATGATTGCTGATATAGCTCCAGGTAATATTTCCATAAAATATGGATTTATGGGACCTAACTATACTACTGTTTCAGCTTGTGCATCTTCTGCAAACTCTATGATCGATGCCTTAAACACTATTCGTTTAGGACATTGTGATGTAGTAATTACAGGTGGAAGTGAAGCAGCTGTTACTATTGCTGGTATGGGCGGTTTTAATGCTATGCATGCTATGAGTACTAGAAATGATAGTCCTGAAACAGCCTCAAGACCATTTGATGCTAATCGCGATGGTTTTGTGTTAGGAGAAGGAGCAGGTGCTATTGTATTAGAAGAGTACGAACATGCTAAAGCAAGAGGAGCTAAAATATATGCCGAAGTTGTTGGTGGAGGTTTATCTTCTGACGCTTACCATATGACAGCGCCACATCCTGATGGTATAGGTGTTGTAGCAGTAATGAAAAATTGTTTAGAGAACGCTGGTTTAAATCCTGAAGACGTAGACCATATTAATACACACGGAACATCAACTCCACTGGGTGATGTTGCCGAACTTAAAGCTATATCTGAAGTATTTGGAAGCCACGCTAAAAATATTAATATCAATTCTACTAAATCCATGACAGGTCACTTGTTGGGAGCTGCTGGTGCAATTGAGGCTATCGCTTCTATTCTAGCGCTCGAAAATGGTATTATACCACCAACAATTAACCACGAAACTGTGGATGAAAACATAGATTCAGAATTGAATTTAACACTTAATAAAGCTCAGAAACGAGATATTAAAGTCGCAATGAGTAATACATTTGGATTTGGCGGACATAACGCTTGTGTATTATTCAAAAAATTAGATTAAATCCCGAATGAGTTTCATTCGTAACATATTAAATAATTCCCGTTCTGATGAAGACGGGAATTTTTTTTTAAAACTCAAAGCTATTTTAGAGTTTAAGCCTAAGTCTAAAGAGCTTTATATTAAGGCTTTTACACATCGTTCTATGAATCTTAAGGACGAAAAAGGTCATCCTATAAATTATGAACGACTAGAATTTGTTGGCGATGCCATGCTTAGTTCTGTAATTGCCGCCTATTTATTTGAGCAAGTGCCACAAGGAGATGAAGGCTACCTTACTAAAATGCGATCTAAAGTAGTAAGTAGAGAACATCTAAATGAACTTGGGAAAGAGCTAGGTTTAATAGATTTGGTAAAAAGTCGTATTCCAAAATCTAATTTTGGAAACAATATTCATGGTAACCTTTTTGAAGCATTGGTTGGTGCTATTTATTTAGATAGAGGTTATAAGCTGTGCGAAAAATTCATTTACAAGCGTGTTATAAATCCTCATGTAGATATTGAAACTCTTGAAGGCAAAGTTATAAGCTACAAAAGCTTACTGATAGAATGGTGCCAAAAGGAAAAAAACACTTTTGATTATGATGTTTATGAAGATACAGGCAAGGATGAACTAAAACACTTTTCTGTAAAACTAAGCATTAATGATAAAGTTGTAGCTAAAGCGAGGGCAACTTCAAAAAAGAAAGCTGAAGAAAAAGCATCAAAACGTGCCTTTTTTGCTTTTCAAAAACAAATTACCAAATTAATCTAATCGAAAAATTAATTTTTTCTTCGATAAAAGATTTACGATAACGTTTTCGTATTTTTTATAGGTTAAGATTAACCAATTCTTAATAAAACTAAGTTTTTATTATAGTATATTTACCCACTAAAGTTATAATGGTATGGCTTTACACAAACTTCTGGTTGATGATTTCTATGACGATGAGTACAAACTCATTGCTATCCATTGCAGATTAGAAGATTACCGTTTGGCCTATCTGCTTAACAAAAATCTAGACTTAAACCTGAAACGAAAAGACGAAGACTTGGATTTTGAATACTTAAAATCTTCGTATAGTTTTTTTGAGTGGAATAATGAAGCACAGTATATCACTTGGAATTTAATTTCCAATATATGCAAAAAGGAGGAAGATAGTTTGTACAGTACAGGGACACTCTTTGCGAGCAATGAAAAAACCCTAAAAACGTATTATTTAATCTCTGAATATAAAAAGGTAGATTATTTTATTAAAATATCTAATGAAATTCAGAATGTAAATGAACATTTAGTTTTAAAGAAGTTACAAGCTATACCCGAAATAATAACAAGTTATACGGTAGATCCGTTAAAATTAAAATCAAGAGACCATTTAATTTTTTGAATTGATGTCAGCAATAAACAAGAAAACAAAAATAGTAGCCACCTTAGGCCCAGCAACAAGTAAGAAAGAAGTATTAAAAGCAATGCTTGATGAAGGAGCCAATGTGTTCAGAATCAATTTTTCGCATGCAGATTATGATGCTGTTTCAGAGCGCATAAAAATGATAAGAGAGCTTAATGAAGAATATGGCTACAACGCTTCTATTTTAGGAGATTTACAAGGCCCTAAACTCCGTGTTGGAGTTATGAAAGGTGAGGTTATTGTTGACGAAGGTGATGAAATTATTTTTGCTACGGGAGAACGTTTTGAAGGTACACGTGAGCGTGTTTACATGACTTATGATAATTTCCCACAAGATGCTAAACCAGGTGAACGTATTTTGTTAGACGATGGAAAATTGATTTTTGAAGTTGTTTCTACAGATGGAAAATCTGAAGTAAAAGCAAAAGTGATTCAAGGTGGTCCATTAAAATCTAAGAAAGGTGTAAACTTACCTAACACTAATATTTCTCAACCAGCATTAACTGAAAAGGATATTGAAGATGCTATTTATGCTATTGGACAAAAAGTAGATTGGATTGCATTATCCTTTGTACGTCATGCCGAAGATTTAATGCAGTTGGAAAAACTGATTAATGAGCATAGTGATCATAAAATTCCTATCATAGCTAAAATTGAAAAGCCAGAAGCGGTAGAAAACATTGACAAAATTGTGGCTTATTGTGATGGTCTTATGGTAGCTCGTGGTGATTTGGGTGTAGAAATTCCTGCTGAAGAAGTGCCGTTAATCCAAAAGCAATTGGTACTTAGAGCTAAACGTGCAAGAATACCAGTGATTATTGCTACACAGATGATGGAAACTATGATCACAAGCCTTACACCAACACGTGCTGAGGTTAATGACGTTGCCAACTCTGTTATGGATGGAGCTGATGCAGTAATGCTATCTGGTGAAACTTCTGTTGGTCAATATCCTGTACAAGTTATAAGACAAATGTCTAATATCATTCGTAGTGTTGAAGATTCTCACTTAATCGAAGTACCACAATCTCCACCACACATTCGTACTAAGCGTTATATAACTAAGTCTATATGTTTTCATGCGGCTAACATGGCTAATGAAATTAACGCTAAAGCTATTTCCACATTAACCAATAGTGGTTACACAGCGTTTCAGATTTCGGCTTGGAGACCAAGTGCTCACATTCTTGTATTTACATCTAATAAAAGAATTCTAACTCAACTGAGTTTACTTTGGGGTGTAACGGCATTTTACTATGATAAGTTTGTAAGTACAGATGAAACTATAGAAGATGTTAATGCCATAGCATGTAAAAAAGGCTACCTTGAAGTAGGAGATATGCTTATCAGTTTAGCAGCTATGCCTATACAAGATAAAGGTATGGTAAACACACTTCGTGTCACAGAAATTGAGAGTTGTAGTTTTTAAAACTCAAACTTTAATTGTACACTGACCGTTTTTTTGTCTTTGTCTGCTATTTTTTGTGCTAAAGCTTTTTTATCGGTATTTAAATTTGATAAAGAAATACCTAATAGTCTAACAGAGTTGTTTAATTTTTCTTGATATAGCAAATCTTTTGCTGTGTCAAGAATTATGGCTTTTTCGCTTACAAAATAGGGTAGCGTTTTGCTTCTGGTTTGTAATGTAAAATCACTGTATTTTATCTTTAGCGTTACTGTTTTTCCAGAAACTTTACTTTTAGCCAAACGCTTAGCAACTTCGTCTGCAATATGATCTAGTTTCTCTAGCATAAATATTTCAGAAGAAAGATTTTCGCTAAAGGTACGCTCAGCGGCCAAAGATTTTCTAATACGGTTTGGTTTTACTTCGCTGGTATGAATGCCTCGTACCACGTAGTAGTAATATTTTCCGGATTTACCAAAATGAGTTTCTAAATATTCTAATGATTTAGATTTTAGATCTTTTCCGGTGAAAATTCCTTTTTGATACATCTTTTCAGCGGTAACCTTACCAACTCCATAGAATTTTCTTATGTCTAAATCTTCTAAAAACTGGAGTACATCTTCAGGATTAACCGTTTTTTGGCCGTTAGGTTTGTTATAATCGCTCGCCACTTTAGCAATAAACTTGTTAATAGAGATGCCTGCGGAAGCCGTTAAGCCTACTTCGTCAAAAATTCGTTGTCGTATCTTTTTTGCAATCAAAGTAGCGCTAGGAAGTCCAATTTTGTTTTCGGTAACATCGAGATATGCTTCGTCCAAGGAAAGCGGTTCTACCAAATCGGTATAGTCAAAAAAAATCTTTCGTATTCGATTAGAAATTTCTTTGTAGCGTTCAAAATCTGTACGAACAAAAATTAAATCAGGACATAATTTTATGGCCAATCGACCAGACATAGCACTTTTTACACCAAACTTTCTAGCTTCATAACTTGCGGCACTTATTACACCTCTGTCACCACCTCCACCTACAGCAATAGCTTTACCTTTTAATTCAGGATTATCCATCTGAGCTACGGAGGCGTAAAATGCGTCCATATCCACATGAATTATCTTTCTTATTGGTAAATCGCTAAGCATGCTGTAAATTTAGACATTATATACCTTAAAATGGCTGTAGAAATAGAACGTAAATTTTTAGTAAATTCATTAGCTTTTAAGCAAGAAGCCTTTAACAGTTATGTCATAAAACAAGGATTTTTAAATAGTCATAAAGAACGAACTGTGCGCGTAAGACTAATTGAAGATAAAGGGTTTTTAACTGTAAAAGGAAAATCTTCAAATGATGGTTTGTCGCGTTTTGAATGGGAAAAAGAAATTTCTATATCAGAAGCCGAATCGCTTTTAATGCTTTGTGAAGAAGGTGTTATTGACAAAACACGATATGAAGTTAGAGTAGACAAGCATACTTTTGAAGTCGATGAATTTCATGGAGAAAATGAAGGCTTAATTTTAGCCGAAGTAGAATTACATTCCGAAAATGAAGAATTTACAAACCCAAAATGGTTAGCTCGAGAAGTAACGGGTGATGTAAGATATTATAATTCACAATTAAGTAAAACACCTTATAATCTATGGAAAAACTAAAACACATCGTCGTATTCGTTATTGTGGTTTTGAGTTTCTCATCTTGTAAAGATGAACCTCAAACAAAGGAAGAAGTGATATTGCCAAAGGTTGAAACTGAAACTATTGAAGAGCAACCTGAAGTTCAAAAAGTAGAAGAAAAAAAGGAATCTGTTTCGGTTTTAAAGAAAAGACTAAAAAGTGAAGGTTACGAAATTTTTGACTATGTAGATGAAAAAACACAAGATACCATTTTGATGCAACAGTATTTTATAGCTTTTCTAAAAAGAGGACCAATTAGAACTCAAAATGAAGAAGAGGCAGCATTACTTCAAGAAGAACATTTAGCTCATTTAGGAAACATGTATGAATTAGGTTATGCAGACATTTCCGGACCTTTTGGTGATGATGGAGATATAAGAGGTATAACTATTTATAATGTGCCAACATTGAAAATGGCAGATAGTTTAGCGAGTTCCGATCCAATGGTACAAGCAGGAAGATTAGTTATAGAAGTCCATCCGTGGTGGGCAGCCAAAGGATTTCCTTTGCGCTAAAAACAAAAACGCTCTGAAGAAAATCAGAGCGTTTTTTTATTATGATTTAATAACAAACGTTACTCGTTTTCCTGAGTATTTACGATAATAAATTCAGAACGTCTGTTATCAGCATGCTGTTCTTTAGT